>JAHBVG010000003.1 GCA_019637695.1 Caldilineaceae bacterium
AACAATTTGCTTTCGGATGACCGTTTCTTATTTCTAAAAACTTAGCTGGATTTACTTATCCTGGAGAGAAAAAATCTTGAGTATGTCTAAATCTACCACAAAATACCACCTGATTACCCTGGGCTGCCCCAAGAATAAAGTGGACAGCGACGGCATGGAAATGATGCTGCGCGATGCGGCGCTGGCATCCACCGAGGATCCGAATAAAGCGGATGTGCTGATTGTCAACACCTGCGGCTTTTTGGAGGCGGCTAAGGAAGAATCGATTGGCGTGCTGCAAGATCTCGCCCGGCGCAAGCGGCACAACCAACTCTTGATCGCGGCGGGTTGCCTGGCCCAGCGCAACGGTGACGAAGTGCTGGCGCGCGTCCCCAAAGTAGACGGGTTGCTGGGCACGCGCCGCTGGATGGACGTGATGGATCTCATTGAGCAGATCCGCGGGGGGAATGGCGGCAAAAAACGCACCCTGCAACGCTACAGCCTGCTCGGCGATCCCGATGTGGCGTATGAGGCCGCGGTGCCTCGCCCGCCGGTGATGGGCGGCAGCGCCTATTTGAAGATCTCCGACGGCTGCAACGCGCCCTGCGCCTTCTGCACCATCCCCAGCTTTAAGGGCAAGCTCAAGAGCCGTCCGCTCAATGCGATTGTGGACGAAGCCGACGCGCTCGTCAGCGCCGGGGCCAGGGAACTTGTCATCGTGGCGCAGGACACCACCGATTATGGGCGAGATTCCGGTGAACCCAACAGCCTGCCCCGTCTGCTCAGCGCCCTCTGCAACCGCACGAGCAGCGATCTGCGCTGGCTGCGATTGATGTACGCCTACCCCGGCCATGTCAGCGACGAGTTGATCGAAGTCATGGCCCGCGAAGAGAAGGTTGTCCCCTATCTTGATATGCCCTTGCAGCATGGCGATCCGCGCACCCTGCGCCGTATGCGCCGTCCCTCGCGGCTGGAGATGGTCTATGATCACATCGCCAAACTGCGCGCCGCCATGCCACAGATCGCCCTGCGCACCACCTTCATTGTCGGCTACCCCGGCGAGACCGAAGAGGAATTCCAGGGACTGCTCGATTTTGTCAATGCGATTGAATTTGACAAAGTCGGCGCCTTCACCTTCAGCCCGGAACCAACGACGCCCTCCTTCGAGCTGCCCGATCAGGTAGCGGACGAGATCAAAGCCGAGCGCTACGCCCGCCTGATGGAAACGCAGCAGCCCATCAGCCTCAAGAAGAATCAGGCGCAGGTAGGCAAGATGCTAGAGATCCTCGTGGAGGGAGAAGGCGAAATCGCCGATACGGGCGCTCCGCTGCTGTTGGGACGCAGCTACCGCGACGCCCCCGAAGTGGATGGTCTTGTACTTGTCCCCGGCGTCTCCGGCGCGCCGATTGGCTCGATGATGCAGGTCCACATTAACGGGGCCATGGAATACGATCTCGTGGGCGAACCGCTCCTGTCTCAGGTGTTCAACAGTTCCAAGGCCGCGGTGACGCTGGCAGAATGACGACCGACGACATCACTGGCTGCCGGACAGTTTGATGGCAAAAGGATGCGCACAACGGCGAAGATGACCGCGGATCTGAGAAGACCGGAATTGGGAGCTTGCACGGCTCCCTTCGCCGCGTGAATCCTCGGATCGCTACACCGGCCATTCGCATTTTTCTCTCATCCGCGGTCATGACGAAAAACTGTCCGGCAGCCAGACGACCGCAGACGATGGTGTAACTTTTGGGCCGGATCTTCGTACTGTCGTACAAGATCATTCGTAGCGACTCGGCCAGTGCGCTTTAGCGTACTCCCAATTTGTGGCCGTGGGTTGAAACCCACGACGGCTACCTCGGCAGCTACGATTACAGCGGTCTGCGGTCTCTTTCCAAAGGAGGGTACTCATGGACATTCTTCTCAGCCTCGCCGTTGGGCTTGGTCTGGCGGCTGCGGTGGGCTTTCGTGTCTTCGTGCCGTTTACGATTATCAGCGTGGCGGCCATGAGCGGCCACTTAAATCTTGCGCCCGGCTTCGATTGGATCGGCACCTACCCGGCGTTGATCGCCTTCGGCACGGCCACCCTGCTGGAGATCCTGGCCTATTACATCCCCTGGGTGGACAATTTGCTGGATAGCGTAGCTACGCCGGTGGCCGTGGTAGCGGGCGTCATCATCACCGCCTCGGTGGTGGGGGATGTGTCGCCCTGGCTGCGCTGGAGCCTGGCCGTGATTGCCGGCGGCGGTATCGCCGGGATCATCCAATCGGGGACGGTGTTGCTGCGCGGCGCGTCGTCGATGACAACCGGCGGATTGGGGAATGTGGTCGTCTCCTCGGCGGAGTTGTTGGGCTCGGTGCTGGCGTCGATCCTGGCGCTGCTCTTCCCGTTGATCGCCCTGGCGCTGCTGATTGCCCTGGTGATCTGGTTTATCGGGCGGCGGCGTGAACGCAGCGCCCGCGGCCAGGCGTCTCTTTCTGCGTAGGGGCCTGGATGGGCGTTGCTGCAGCGTCAACGATTAGCCCACTTGCGTCCTGCGCAGCGTCGCTCCCGTTACAGCCGATCACGGGCCGGCGCAGCGCATTTCAGTTCGGGGCGCTCCGGTTGGGTCGGTGACCCGGCCGCCGCTGGTCACGGACGGGCGAAGAACATCCTTGCCTTCAGTCTGAAATAGACCCGGAGCGATTTTTCCTTCTTGACAACCCCATCCCCCTCACATACAATGATTGCCAGGATGATAAAGCGCATTATCACGCCTGCCCCGGTTTGATTTATCCATAGTATTGCGGTTGAAGCGAACGAGTTATGATGAGAAAGCGTCCCCGGCAGATCGACGTAGCCCGGTTGGCGGGTGTCTCACCGACGACAGTTTCCTTTGTACTCAACGGGCGGATTGACAGCAATGTTCGCATCAGCCCTGAGACCCGGCAACGCGTTCTTGACGCCATTGAAACGCTCGGCTATGTGGCGAACCCCGTAGCGCGCAGTCTGGCCGGTGGACAGAATTGGCTGCTTGGCGTCTTCACCTACGAGGCGATCTTTCCGATCCAAAATCAGGACTTCTATTATCCCTTTTTGGTGGGGATCGAAGAAGAAGCCGCCGCGCTTGGCTACGATTTGCTCCTCTTCACCAGCGTCATCGGACTCGACGGCAGGCGCTCAATTTACCGCAATGGCGCCAATCGGCTGCAATTGGCCGATGGAGCGATTCTGCTGGGATTGGAAGAGGAAAAGGGTGAACTGTTGCGGTTGACCGAGGAAGACTACCCCTTTGTCTTTGTCGGTCGCCGCCAGGTGGAGGGCGCGACCATCCGCTATGTGGGGGCAGATTATGTGGCCGCCACTGCGGGGATTGTAGAGCATCTTTGCGCCCACAGCCACAGGGGGATCGCCTATTTGGGCATGGCGGTGGACAACGAATCCGCCCGCGATCGCTTCCTGGGCTATGGGCAGGGATTGCGCCAGGCGGGCCTCACCGTCAACCCGGCCTGGGTTCACCGTACACAGACCGAGGCCATCTCGCCTGCTTTTGTGGAAGCGCACCTGGCGCAGGGCGTCACCGCGTTTGTGGTGGAACACGATAGCATCATTGATCATTTGTACAGTGCCGCGGCCCACCTGGGAATGTCGATCCCCAAAGACTTTTCCGTGGCGCTGTTGGGCGATCCGCTAAGTGGTTCAAAATTGTCTCGGAATGTGATGGCCTTTACCATCCCCCGCCGGGAAATGGGGGCGCAGGCCGTGCGTTTGCTGGCTCAACTGTTGAACGATTCGCCTGCCTCGGCCGAGCAGATTATCCTGCCCTGTCAGTTTGTGCCCGGAGAGACGGTGGCCCCTCCAAAGGGGTAGTGGACCGTCTCGACGTTTTGATTCTACCGCCTATTGAATCGACAAGGAGAAGACGTATGTCAGGTAAGATCCCAAGCACGAAACAGCTTTCATTGAGTCGGCGCGATCTGTTGCGCATGATGGGTATGTCGGCAGCCGGGATGGCCATGGCTGCCTGCGCCCCGATTGTCGCGCCCGCGCCTGGCGCGCCCGCCGTGGACGCGCCCGCCGCAGCGCCCCAGGAGGTGACGGTGCGCTTTTGGAATGTGTGGGGCGCGGCCCGCGAGGAGTTGATGAACCAGATTGCGGCCCGCTTCGAAGAGGAGCATCCGGGCATCACCGTGGAGAATCTGGTGCAACCTTTCGAGAATCGGGCGGAAAATCTCTTTGCCTCGATTGCCAGCTCCAATCCTCCCGAAGTCCTCATGGCTACCCGCGCCGAACTGCTACAGTTTGCCAACGAAGGGTTGATCGTGCCCATTACCGAGTACATTGAACGGGATGGGCTGGATCTCAGCGCCTTCTACGACGCCGAGATCGGCAACATGATGTCGGGCGGCGAGTACTATTCCTTGCCCATGCCCACCGGCGGCGGCGTCACTGGCCTGCAACTGGTGAACCTCGATATGTTCGAGGCCGCCGGCATGGAGCCGGTGATCCCCGAAACCTGGCAGCAATTAGAGGATGTGGCCCGTGAGTTCACCATCCTCGATTCGCGCGGGCTGGTGCAGGTGGGGGCCACCGTGACGGGAACCACGCTGGGCGGCTTTGTGGGCAGTTTCTTCGCCTGGCTCTACTGCAACAACGGCCAGATCTACAGCGACGATCTGCGCTCGACGGCCTTCGATTCGGCTGAAGGCGTAGAGACCCTGGAGTGGATGGTCAACTTCACCAATGAGATCAACGGCGGCATCCAAAACGTGATCGACTTCTTCGCTGGTCCGGGCGAAGCCACCGCGGCCCAGCCCTGGTATAACGATACCCAGTTGATCAACTTCCCCAACGTCTCCATCTTCTTCCACATGCAGACCTATCGCCCGGATATGGGCTGGGACATGGGCCTGCGCCCATACAACGGCAACAACCCCCAAGCTGTGTCGCAGGGCTTGTCGGGCGAGGAGTTCGCGTGGAGCTATGTGATCCCGCAGGCCGTCCCCGTGGAACGGCGCGAGGCAGCTTTCCAGTGGATCAAGAAGATCGCCTATGATATGGACGGCGGCTGCTGGTTCATGCAAGAGCAACTGCGACCTTCACCCATCCGCGCTTGCAACGAAGATCCGCTCTATTACAACGAAAATCCGCACTGGGACAAGGTGTTGCGCTCGCTGGAAAGCGATGTTTCGGTGAACATCCTGCCCGTCCATACCCGCGTCCGCGACGCGGTGGCGCAGGGAGTACAGTCGGCCATGTTCGGCGACGCCAGCCCAGTCGACGCGCTGGCCCAGGCCGCAACCCAGGCCCAGGCCATTATCGATGAGTATTGGAGTACAACTGGATGACAGAACAGGTACGTACGGAGCGGGCCACAGTGGCCCGCTCCACCCCCGCCGGCCGTAAATGGGGACGGTGGATCGGCTATGTCTTCATCGCGCCCTGGTTGATCTCCTTCCTGGCCTTTGATCTCATCCCCATCGTCTCCGGTTTCTATCATAGCTTCACCCGCTGGACGGCCACCGGCAGCCAGGCGACATGGATCGGGCTGGACAACTACGCCGAGGCGGTGACGCGCGATCCGCTCTTCTGGCGTTCGGTCTGGAATACGCTCTATTACATGGGGGCAAGCGTGCCGATTGGCATTGTGGTGGCCTTCTTCCTGGCCCTGCTCTTGAACACACGGGTGCGAGGGATGGGGGCCTATCGCACGATCTACTATCTGCCTTCGGTGGTGCCAATTGTGGCGGCGGCGGTGGTCTGGGTCTTCATCTTCGAGACGCGACGCGGCATCCTCAACTATGTGTTGGAACTTGTGGGGCTGCCCGCCATCCGCTGGCTGAGTGATCCCAATTGGGCCATGCCCGCCTTGATCATTATGAGCCTGTGGGGATTGGGCGCGACCATGATCATCTTTTTGGCGGGGCTGCAAAACATCCCCCAAGAGTTGTACGAAGCCGCCGAGGTGGACGGGGCCAACGCCGTGCAGCGCATGATGCGCATTACAGTGCCGTTGATGACGCCGACTATCTTCTTTACGCTGGTCCTGAATTTGGTTAACGCGTTTCAGGCCTTCGCCAATGCCTTTATCCTCACCCACGGCGGACCCAACAACGCCACGCTGCTCTATATGATCCACATTTATACCAATGCCTTTAGCTATTTCCGCATGGGCTATGCGTCGGCGCTGGCGGTCTTGCTTTTTGTGGTCGTCTTCTCGGTGACGCTCTTTGTCTATCGCACGTCCAACCGCTGGGTCTACTATAGTTGAGTTGAGCCAATGACCGTACAAGCCCCTCGCGCCCAATTGATTACCCGCTTGCTGATCCACCTGATCCTGCTCGTCGGCTCGGTGGTGATGATCGTCCCCCTGTTGTGGACGGTCTCTACCTCGTTGAAGACCTTGCAGCAGATCGCCATCTGGCCGCCAGAATGGATCCCGGACCCGGTGGTCTGGTCCAATTACGTCGAGGTCTTTCGGGTTGCGCCGGTGGGCTTATGGCTGCGTAACTCGCTGGTGATCGTCATCGCCAATGTGGTCGGCTCGGTGATCACCTGCGCCTTTGTGGCCTACGGTTTCGCCCGTCTCCAATTTCCAGGGCGGGAGGCGCTCTTCTTGCTGCTGCTCAGTACGTTGATGATGCCCTATATTGTGCGGCTGATTCCGCTCTTTGTCCTCTACAACCAGATCGGCTGGATCAACACATTTTTACCGCTGGTGGTACCGCCGCTGCTGGCGCGCAATCCATTTTTCATCTTCCTGCTGCGCCAATTTTTCATGGGCATTCCCCACGAATTGACCGACGCCGCGCGTATCGACGGCTGTAGCGAGTTCGGCATCTGGTGGCGGATCGTCATGCCGCTCTCCAAACCAGCCCTGGCCGCCGTCACCATCTTCGCCTTTCAGCAAGCCTGGGACAACTTCCTGGCCCCGCTGGTCTATCTGGCTGGCCGCCCGGATCTGCGTCCGCTCTCGGTGGGGCTTTACCTGCTGCGCGGCGGGGCCGGCCAGCTCCCCGACACCCACTACATGATGGCGCTCTCGGTGCTGATGATCATCCCCATGTTGATCATCTTTGCCCTGGGCCAGCGCTACTTCATCCAGGGCGTCACCATGACCGGTCTGAAGGGATAGGCCGGCGATGAACAGATCATGAAACAATTGGGGTAAATGTGTGTCTACTATGTTCATCACCCATCTCGAAGCTTACAGCGTCGCCATCCCCTTCACCGCCCCGATTTTCAGCGCCTATGGGGTGAGCTACCCGGCGCGACTGCGGACCTTTATCCGCGTGCATACGGATGTGGGGTTGATCGGCGTGGGCGAGACCGGCGTCTCCGCGACCCACGCCGTGGAACGGGACGCGCAGTTGCGCCTCTTCGAGCGGACGGTTGGCCCGCGCATCCGTGGGGAAAGCCCTTTCGACTATCGGCAGATCATGCAGAAACTGGGCAATTCTGCCGAGTCTATAGCCGTGGAACTGGCCTGTTGGGATCTCATGGGCAAGGCGGCTGGCGTCCCGGTCTATCGACTGCTAGGGGGCGAAGGGGAACGGACGGCGATCCCCACGGCGGCCTATTTCTTTTTCCGCGGCAAAGACCGCAGCGGCGCACACGAAGTCACGCTCGACAACTACGTGGATCACGTCCTCTGGTTGATCGAACGCTATGGTTTCCGCACGGTGAAGATGAAGCTGGGCGTATACGACCCGCTGGATGAAGCCGAAGCCGTGGCGCGGGTGCGCGCCGCCATCGGCCCCAAGATGCGCCTGCGCGTGGACCCCAACGGCTGCTGGTCCCTGCCGGTGGCGAAGCGCATGCTCAAGATTCTAGAACCGCTCGATCTGGAATTTGTGGAAGAGCCGCTCAAGTGGGTTCCCTCGCGCGTGCCCGTGTCGACGCAGGCAGGCGTCCCCAGTGTAGACACGAGCGGGCTGGCCGCGTTGCGCCGATCCAGCGCCGTCCCCATTGCTGCGGACGGCGCATACCGTATCGACTTCTTGCGCCAGGTGGAACGAGAACAGGCCGCGGATGTGGTGCTTGGCGACATTCAGGGCGCCAACGGCATCCGCGGGCTGCACGATTTCTTCACCGTGGCCCATGTCTTGGGGTTGGCGGCGTCCTTGCACAGCGGCACGGAACTGGGCGTGCAACAGGTTGCCAAGCTCCACGTGGCGGCGGCCCACCCGGAGATAACGATTGCCGGCGACGCCATCTATCCCGAATATGTGGACGATGTACTCGTGGGCGGCAAACTGGCCATCGAGAACGGTGAGATGCTCCTTCCCCAAGGTCCCGGCCTGGGCGCGGATCTAGACAACGCCAAACTCGCCCAATACGAACTGACCGAACAGAAACACCGCGAGTACGATGAATTCTGGCGTGAGATCAAAGCCGATTACAAGATCCCCGCCGCTGGTCCGGATCTGCTCGTGCGACGCTTTTGAAAAGAGATGACAAGATTCATCCTTCCGCATTTGGCACGCTTGTCACCCAGTCCCCAGTCCCCAATCCCCATTATTCATAGCGCAGCGCCTCCGCCGGGTAGATCCGCGACGCCTGGATGGCGGGCAGGATCGTCGTCAGCAGGGAGAAAACGTAGGCGAGCAGCAGGATACCGCCGATCTCCAACCAGGGGAGGACGAACGCGCCAGGGTTGATCAAGTCGAAGAACTCGCCCAGCATGGTCCGGCCCAGGATTACGCCTGCCGCTGTGCCGATGCCGATGCCCACCAGAGCAATAAAGCTCGATTCCAGCACAAAGGAGAGGGCGACCATGCCCGGCTGGTAGCCGATGGCGCGCAGCATCCCCACCTGTTGGCGACGTTCCACCACGGTACGGCTGCTGATCACACCCAGGGCGGCAATGCCCACCAGCAACCCCAGCGCCATGAAGCCCTGGAAGAGTTGCAGGATGCCGCGGGTGATCTGCTGCCCCTGAGCAAAGGAATCGGCCATCACCGTGGCGTCCAATCCACTGCTGAGGAAAGCCGCTTCCAGAGCGCGTGCAGTCTCGCGCACATCCACGCCTTCTTTAACAGCGACGAACCAACTGGCGTCGCCCGGTTCGATCCCCAGCGCCGTGAAGAGCGCTTCGTTGACCAAAATATCGCTGCTTGCCAGCGTGGAGCCGACGTCAAGGATGCCGATCACCTGCAAGGCGCGCACCTCCCCGGCGTCGTTGCGGATCTCGATGACCGTGTCGGCGGGCAGGATGTTGCGGTTCTCATCCACATTTGCCAGCCAGAAGGGTCCCCGGGCCCGGTCGCCTCTGCTGCGAGGACCCTCTGTTTCGTTCATTTCCTCATCGATTTCAATAGTTGCGCCGCCGATCTGCACCGTGGTCTGCTCGTCCTCCTGGAAGGTGTAGTGACTTCGCAGCAGATTGGACGTGACCACGGCTACATCGTCCCGTCCTTCCAGGGCCTGCCAGACGGCGGCGTTGTCGGCGAAGCCTTCGGCGCGCATACGCAGCGCATAGACTTGCGACATCTGAGTGATGAAACCGGCGTTCATCCCGCTGACGGTTTTGCGGAACCAATAGGGATCGCTCGGCTCGCGTAGTTCTACAAATTCCAGACCATAGCGTCCCACCTGCGCGATATCCTCGACGGTCTCCGGCGCGCGCACGGGGATCTCCGCTGCCAGATCGGTGACCGGGTCAAAGAAACTGAGCAGGGTGGTGTTCATCTGAATATGGAAGCCTGCGGTGTTCTCCTCGCTGGGCGTCACCAATGTCTGCGTCGCCTGGATCACAATGCTCATGACGACCACGGTGGTGATGATCATGGCGAAGAGGGTCATGGCCATGCCCGTGCGGAAGCGATTGCTCAGCGGGTAGGCGATGGCCGTGCGCAACACAGGCGTCAGCGAGCCAATGCCGCCGAGCAGCCGATTCACTGCCCAAACCCAGGTGTCGGCGTTGAACATGACAATCATAATGCTGCCCAGGATGATCATGGGCGCGCTGAGGGCGAACGCCAGCGGCAGCCAGGCCGGGTTGCCGGTGAGGAGGCTGGCGCTCTCGCCCAGCACGCTGGCCCAGGGGACGCCCCAGGCGATCACCATGCCCAGGCCGATCAAGGTGTAGACATAGCGGCGGCGGGTCTCGGTGCGCATCCCGCGCAGGACCATCAGCCAGCTCAGGACAAAGGCGACGCCGATCACCGCCAGCGTTGCGCCGATCAGGATCACCGTCAATCCCTGGCCGTTGTAGCGCCAGAGGATATAACCGCTCGCGGCCAGCAGCACAGGACCAAGCACGCCGCGCAGGATCTTCTGTACCAGGCTGCGGGGCGCGCCGTTATCGGCGTCGGGCAGGTCGCGGATGGCGGCCACAATGTTGAGGCGGCTCACTCGGAACGATGAAAATGCGACGATGATGAAGGTGAAGATCACGCCGGCGCAGTAGGCGATGATAATCGACGCTGTGCTTACATTCCAGTGGAATTGGAAGAAGAGATCGCGCCCGCTGAACTGGCTGCTCACGCTGTTGAAAATCCCACCCAGGAAGCCGATCATGGCGTAGCTGACGCCCAGCCCCAGCACCACGCCCACCAGCGCCGCAGCCAGATCGTAGAGCATCCCCTCGGTCACAAACATCTGCACCAGGTGTCCACGCTGCATACCGATGGCGCGGGCCATGCCCATTTCGCTGCGCCGCTCCGCCGCCAGCATGACAAAGATCATGAAGATGAGCAGCACGCCCGCCATAATCGAGAAGATGCCGAAGATCGAGAAGATCGTGCTAAAGAGTGACCCCGCCACGCCGGAAATCGAGACCACGCTCTGTTTGTTGAGCGGATCGATGACTTCCATCTGCGTCATCTGGCTCACGGCGGCGGTCAATTCCGAAGAGGTCGCAGCGTCCAATGGCAGCGCCATGAGCCAGGTGCGGTTGCCAATGTTGCCGAGGATCGGGCGCAGCGCGTCGAGATCATCGCTGCGCAGCACATCGGGCAGGCTGGCAAGTTGGGCGGCGTTGGGCATGGTGCTGCCTATCAGATTGGTAAAGCCATCGCCCAAAAAGGAAACGATCATCCCCTCGATTTCGCTGGGCATCATGTTGTTTTCGGTTGCGGCCTCGCGTTCTACCACTCTCAGTACAGGGGGACGGCTGAGGATCTCCGCCACCTGCTCGACGCCTTCCGGCTCCAGGGCCAGGATGCGCAAACGGTCGCTTACTTCCCTTGTATGCTGGATACCTTCAAAGGCATCACCCAGATTCGAGACCAGCACGGCGTTGACGCGGTCGGGCATGATGGGCGAAAGGATGCGCTGCGCCTCGCCCAGTTCCATCATCACCACAGGGGAGAGCGCGGCCAACGGCCCGGCTTCTTCCACGATCCCGGCCACGCGGTAGGGCAGCGGAATGGGGCCGATGAAGATCTCCAGCAGATCGCCGGTGCGTGCGTCCAATTGCTCTGCGCCCAGACGGCTCAGGTAGACATCCCCCTGGCGCAGTTGCAGCCCGACGATCCCCAGCACGCGATCCATCTCGCCGCGCAGGAGGTTCAGGTTGAGCGATCCGAGAAGGTCGGTGGCGTCGGGCAGGTTGAGCGCTTGCAGAGAGGGGATTGGGGACTGGGGATCGGGGGATTGGGTATTGGGTATTGGAGATTGAGTATTGGGGGCGCCTTCGGCGGCAGGATCGCCAATACCTAAATCTCCAATACCCAATACCTGTCCTAGACCTTGCAACTGGGCGAGGCTGCCCGCCGGCAATTGGGGCGCGTCTGGCCCCAGCAGTTCCGTGAGGAAGAGGTTGGCCTCGGCTTCGCTAAAGCTGCCGGACGCCAGCGCGCCGACAGCGGCGATGGCAACGGCGGCTGTGTTCAGGTCGAGCGAAAATCCGGCGTTCGTGGCGGCCTGGCTGGCCATGCGGAAGAGATCGGTGGCGGATTGGAAGACGTTGCCCACGCCGGGGTTGAGCGCTTCCATCTGCACGGGATCGCCTGCCACATTGTGCAGCCCAAATTGTTCGTCGTAGGCGCTATCCACGGCAAAGATGAAGCCCAACGGCACGCCCTGTCCACTGCGCGTGTTGCGGATGATGGTGGGGAAGGCAATCGCCGGGGCGACGCCATCGATCAGCGGTTCGTCCTGAGCCTGGGCCTGTAACTGTTGATAGCGTTCGTTGGAAATGCCCGGCAGCCCCTGACGCAAAATATTGAAGATGAGTTCATATTGGGTTCCTGCCAATAGCGTGGAGACGGCGTCATCGCCGGTTTCGGTGGTCCCATCTGCGGCAGTGAAGGGGTTTTCGCCGTCGCCTTCTAGCCCGGCCAGATAGGTGAAGATCGGCGGCAGGATCATCTCGTCAATTTCGCCGTAGGCATTGACGGCATGGCGCTGGATCGAATAGGTCAGCGTATCGCCGGTGGCCAGCGCGCTGATGATGATCACCGTACTCAGCGTCAAGCCACCCACGATCAAGGCTGTCTGTGTGGGGCGGCGCGGGATGTTGCGCACCCCCAACTTGCCGATCAGCGGGTTGCGCAGCGAAAGCATCGCCACAAAGAGCAGCACGATCCCCAACGCCACCAGCATGACGAAGGCAAATGTGTTGAGCCAGGGAGGGAGAAAGTCGAGTGGGAACATGGTTGGGCTCCTAGATTAGGGAATGGTGACTGGTGACTGGTGATTGGGGATTGGGGACTCAGCATCTGGCGGCGCTTCTGCTTCCCTATCCCCAGTCACTAATCCCCAGTCACCATTCCCCGAATCGACAATCTCGCCGTCGCGCATCCGCACCACACGGTCGCAGAGTTCGCCGATCTTGGCGTCGTGGGTGACGATGACAAAGGTCTGGCCCTGTTCGCGGTTAAGGCGCTGCATCAGGGCGAGGACATCGTCGGCGGTCTGGCTGTCCAGATTGCCGGTGGGTTCGTCGGCCCAGACGATGGCGGGATTGTTGACAAGGGCGCGGGCGATGGTGACGCGTTGGCGCTGCCCGCCCGAAAGCTCTGCCGGGCGGTGATGGGCGCGGTCGGCCAGGCCCACCTGGCCCAGCGCGTCAAGGGCGCGGCGGCGCGCATCCTTGGGGCGGACGCCGCTGACGAGCATGGGCATCTCCACATTTTCCACGGCGCTGATCACCGGCAGCAGGTTATAGGTCTGAAAGACAAAGCCCATGCGCTGGGCGCGATAGGTGGTGCGCACCTTGTCTTTCATCTTGTGCAGCGCCGTCCCTTCGATCAGCGCCTCGCCGGAATCGATCTGATCCAGCCCGGAGAGGCAGTTGATCAGCGTCGTCTTGCCGCAGCCGGACGGACCCATGATGGCGACCATCTCGCCTGCCCTGATCTCCAGGTCCACACCGCGCAGAGCGTGGACCTCCACTTCGCCGGTGCGGTACGTCTTGTGGATGCGCTTTGCGACGATGATTGGTTCAGCCATGATAGGGGTTCCCTTCTGAATCCAGGTTGAAAGACTTATGCAAGGTGCAAGAGGGTATGTTCATTTCTCGAAAAGTCACTGTTGAACCATACGTAACGGTCAAGGAATAGTTTCGGCTCGATCATATCTCAAGATCGAGCCGTACACATCCAACCTTTGTTACGATCTCTCTAGGTCGAACTGCCTGATACAGTACAACAAATGCTGTAATAGACGGGGCGAAATAAAAAGGCCCTCGAATCGAAGTCGAGGGCCTTTCTGTATAGCTGTAAGGGAATCGTCAACGGGGATCGCTCAACCTGAGCGTTCGATCAGTCCATTTTCCATAGCGATGGCGACGGCTTCGGTGCGGCTGGCGGCGTGCAATTTCGACAAAATATTGCTGACATGGAATTTGACAGTCGATCGGCTGACAATCAAGTTCTCGGCAATTTCAACATTGTTGAACCCCTGAGCCATCAACGCCAGCACTTCCCGTTCCCGCTCGGTGAGATCGTGGCCGGGCTTGGGTGGCTGCGTGGTGGAATGAATCAGCGCCTGGGCGGCCTCTGGGGCCAGGGTCGAACGCCCGGCATTGGCCTTGCGGATGGCATTGGCCAGTTCATCGGCGGCTACATTTTTGAGCAGATAGCTAATCGCCCCTGCTTTGAGCGCTTTCGTTACCAGATCCTCTTCAGGGAAGCTGGTGAGTACCACCACCTGTACATCGTGATAGCGCTGTCGGATCAACCGGGTGGTCTCGGCGCCATCCAAGCCCGACATCACTAGATCCATTAATATCACATCTGGGCGAAGCTTTTCGACAAGGGCGAGCGCTTCCTCGCCGCTGCCTGCTTCCCCAACCAGTTCTAAATCGTCGTATACCATTAGAAACGCAATGAGTCCGCTGCGTACTACAGCATGGTCGTCAACCAGCATGACCCGGATCGGGGTCGACTCACTCATCCCGATACTCCTCGTTTGGCCGTAAAGCCCTTTCCATCTCTCATTGTTCAATGCATTCTCTCTATTCTACTGGTAACCAGTCTTAGGGACAAACGGAATGCCTGTAAGATTGTAACAGACGCTTTATTGTTCTGAAAAGCCCACCCAGTTGACTAGGTTTGCAACTCACCAATCGTCGAACTGCCGGACTCACCCCTCGTATAGTGATACGGCCTTAGGATCCAGGTAGAGTGAAATACAGACTCACTCCCCGCTCTTCTATTGTCTGGATCTCTGCCGCCTATCCTAGATACTTTCAATAACCCGAATTTTTATACAGGAGAAAATTTCAATGCTTGTTAAGGATAAGATGAGTGCTCCCCCCGTGACGATAGCGCCAGAAACTCCTTTTCAGGATGCGTTGAAGGTGATGCGCGAAAAACGCTTCCGGCGTTTGCCCGTTGTCAATCGTAGTGGAGAACTGCTGGGTATTGTCTCTGAGCGTGATCTCCTCTATGCCACGCCATCCCCTGCCAGCTCTCTTTCGGTTTGGGAACTGCACTACCTGCTTTCCCAATTGCAGGTACATAATATTATGACGCAAAACGTGATTACCACCACTATTGATACACCCATCGAAGATGCCGCCGAGGTGATGGCCACGCGCAAAATCGGCGGTATGCCTGTGGTGGATGAAAACAATTATGTATTAGGGGTCATCACAGAAACTGACATCTTCAATGCCTTTGTAGAGATGCTGGCCACCAACAAAAATGGCCTGCGTCTGACCCTGGAAGCGCCGGATCGGATGGGCGTGCTGGCCGAACTGACAGCCGCAATTGCCGAAGCCGGGGGGCATATAGTCAGCGTTGGCGCCTATGATGGTAAACAGCCCGGCACCCGTCGCCTGCTGGTCAAGGTGCAGGGTCTCAGCAAAGGGCAACTGGTCGAGATCAGCGAACGTCTCGGCGATCACATTATCGACGCCCGCGAAACAGGGCGAGCCGAATTCAGCGCCGTGTAGAAGAAGGTATTGGGTATTGGGTATTAGATAATTGGCGTCAGTACTCAATATCCAATACCCAATATCCAATACCCCTAATGCTTCCACACCACCCGCACCCGCGTTCCCCGGCCAATCTCACTATCGATGGTCAGTTGCGCGCTGACAGCTTCGGCCCGTTCGCGCATAATCCCTAACCCAAGATGCGATTTCGGCGCCTGGGCTACGTCGAAACCGCGGCCATTATCCTCAATGAGCAGGCTAATCTCCCCTTGATCATAACAGAGTTCAACCTGAGAGTGCTTTGCTTGCGAATGTTTCGCAACGTTGTTGAGCGCTTCTTGGGCGATCCGGTAGAACGCCACCTTCGTCTCCGATGGCAGCCCGCCTTCGCCGCGCACTGAGACAGAGACGGGCAGGCGCGCCCGCCCCGTCACTGCTTCGGCCAATTGCTGGAGCAGATCGGTCAGGTTCGCGTCGAGCAGCGCGGAAGGGCGTAATTCGAGCAGAAGCGCGCGCATCTCGGCCAGCGCTCCCCGCGTTAACTCACGCAGTTCCGCCAGGCGACGTTCCCCCTCGGCCTGATTCCGATGCCAGAGCCGGGGCAGCACATCGGCGATCAAACTCGTGGAAAAGAGCGTCTGGGTGACGGCATCGTGCAAGTCACGAGCCAGGCGGTTACGTTCAGCAGCGACCGCGCTGCGTTCCACTTGCTCGCGTAGCCGGGCATTTTCAATTGCCAATGCTGCCTGATCGGCGAAAGCTACCGCCAGTTCTCGCTCTTCCAGGCTGAAACTGCGCGGGCTGCGATAGTAGAGACAGATACTGCCGTAGACTTCGCCTTTGACATTGAGCGGAACCGCCAACACCGAACGATATCGCCCTGCGCGCGTCATGCCGCCGCTTTCCTCCTCGGCAGGATCGGCAATTGTAATGGGCTTCCCGTCATGCACGGCTCGACCGACAGCGCCCTGCCCAATGGCGATCCCCTCACGTATGGCTGGGTGTTCATCCAACTGGCGCGCAGCCACAACCTGGGGCGGCCCTCCTTTGCCGTTCTGGCGATAGATAGCCACGGCATCGGTAGCCAGCAATCGGTGCGCCTGTTCCACAATATAGTCGAGGATCTCTTCCAGGGGACGCGCCGTATTGAGGATGGTTAAAATGTCGTGCAAACCTTCCGCAACCTGGCGGCGTCGCTCAATCTCACGCGTCCGCTCGGCAACACGCTGTTCTAGCTCGCTGGCGTGGCGGCGCAGCGCTTCGGCGGCCTGAACGCGCACAGTGATATCCGAAACAAAGGCCAACGCCAGATCACGTCCCCCAATCTGGATATGGCTGAGACCCACTTCCACCGGAAATTCAGTGCCGTCTTTGCGCAAGCCGGAGAGTTCAAGCCCCACGCCCATTGGACGCGATCGCGACGTCTCAAAGTAATCGTTGCGGTGCATATGGTGGATGTGCCGAAAGCGGCGGGGCAGCAGCGCTTCCATCGGACGACCAATCAGATCCTGTCGCGCGTAGCCAAAGATCTCTTCGGCTCGCGCATTAACCCGTGCAATCTCTCCTGTCTCCTCGACCACCACAACGCCAATCGGGGCCGATTCTAAATAGGTTAGATGGGTTTCATCATAATATTCCTGCATGATTTCCAATCACTGCTCCTATTTTCTCTAGATACAAACCGGTCAGTTGACCAGGGAAACCACTCACCAGACAGATGATAATCTATTATCATGTGAGGATTAAAGTATAAACCAAATTCCCCGGGTGTTTATCATCGGCGATATACACAGGAAGGGCAGCGGGAAGAAGTACTGTTTTGAGACTCCAACAAAGAAGTAGGAGGTAGCCATGATGCGCAAAATCGCAATTCCTTTAGATGGTTCGCCTTTTGCAGAGCGCGTGTTGGCCCATATTCCTCGATTCGGTACGCCGGATGATGTCGAATTACTGTTGGTCCGAGTCATCGAAACAACTCGTTACTACAGCTATATCGCACCGGATGCTGTCCATATTTTCGATCTGACCCAATGGCGGCAAGAAGCCGAAAGTTACCTGAAGCGGGTAGCTGGTGAACTTCGTGAATTGGGCTACCGTCTCTATACCACTGTTGTCGATGGCGACGTTGCTACAAGTATTTGTGAAGTAGCTTCCGCCCAAGACGCTGATTTAATCGCCATGACCACCCATGGCCGTTCTGGGTTGCAGCGTTGGATCATGGGCAGTGTTGCGGACCGGATCATCCGTACAACGCAAAAACCCGTCTATCTAGTGCGGCCTGGCAAAGAAGTCTTGAGTAGCGGCACTCCCCAGCGTATTCTCGTCCCCCTGGACGGCTCTCGTCTGGCTGAAGCGGCCCTGACGCCTGCGTTAGAACTAACCAGCAGAGGTGACGTCGAACTTCTGTTGGTTCAAGCCGTCGAACTGCCTGAATTGTGGGGCGAAGAGTTTGTCAGCGCCGAAACAGTGGCTGCTTTGCCTTCGCTTGAAGAACAAGAAATCCTGGCCCGAGCTTACCTGGAAGGGATAGCCGCTCCCCTGCGTCAGGATGGACGAATTGTCCGTATTCATGTTGAAACAGGCCACCCGGCCACGGTGATCGCTTCAATGGCAGCGACTCAATCTGTGGATACGATTGTCATGAGTACACATGGCCGTTCTGGGCTGAGCCGCTGGGTCTTTGGCAGCATCGCCGAAAAGGTAGTGCGTACAGTAGATTGTCCTGTCCTATTAGTCCGTGGAGGCATCGATCCGAATCAGACAGCGGAGACAGACGCCGCTGAAATGGTGCCCGGCGATTAACGTGTTTGACCTCATCAGTAGCATGGCTGTCATAGATATGCGTTACCTGTGGGAATTCCAACAACAGGTCGGCCATGGAGAGGAGAGGTTCCTATGTTTGTACGAGATTGTATGAGTTCGCCAGCGGTGACGGTAACCCCTGATACGCCCTTCCAGATCGCATTGAAAACTATGCATGAGCATAGATTTCGCCGACTGCCTGTGGTGGACAAGAATGGTCGCCTCGCCGGTATTGTCTCGGAACGGGATCTGCTCCATGCTTCGCCATCGCCTGCGAGTTCGCTCTCTGTATGGGAGATGAACTACTTGCTCGCCAAACTGACAGTACAGCAGGTGATGACACGCGCGATTATTATCACCTCGCCTGAAACGCCGATTGAACATGCCGCCAGCCTGATGGTTGCCAACAAGATCGGCGGGCTACCGGTTGTCGATGAAAACGATCACGTGATCGGCATGATTACCGAGACGGACATCTTCAAGACATTTGTCGAGATGATGGATGGCAAAGAAGGAACGCGTCTGACCCTTGATCTCGCCGATGACCAGGTCTTACCACTGAAGTTTATTGAAGCGATCTACAGGCGGGGCGGCTATCTCGTGGCTTTGGGATCCGTACCCCACAGCAGTGGAAAGCGACGGATGGTCGTGGTCGTACATGGCATCCCAAAAGAACTGCTCGAAGAGCCGCTCCAACTGTTGGGTGAAAGCCTGGTTGATGCCTATGAACTTGCAGAACCTATCTTTTCTCCGCCGCCCATTGTACGACAAAACGGCATGAAGATGAAAATGTTGGTCCGATAATTACCCTATTTTTGCACTTTGCCAGAAGCAACTGCCTCTGTTTCCCTCCTCAAAAGCAGGAGAGCCTTCCTTCCCTCCAAGGATCGCTCTCCTGCTTTTCGTTGTAGTCAACCCCTCTAACTCCGCCGAGATCCCAGGTGCGCCGACATTCAAACGCTTATCAAACGGTCTGCAAACGGGGCGCGACGTAAGCTGAGGCCAGGAAAGAACGATCGGGGCGAGCATCCCCCCGATCTCGGCAATCAGCAAGCCTCCCTCAGGCGTCGCACAAAGGCAAACCGATATGCAGACGAAAATTCGCAAACTCCTATCGATCCTGCTCTGTCTCTCTTATTTGCTCAACCTGCTGCCCACACCCACCCTTTCGGCGCAGGATAGACGCCCTCCCCAGGCGGATACGCGCACGGAGAATCGACTCTTTCTGCCCATTGTCTCTGGCAGCAACCAGAATGCAACGCTCATCGCCACCCAAAGTCCGGTGGACGGCTGCGCATTCTATCCCCTGGCGCTGCCCGCTTCCCGTCTGGATGGCCTCCCGCCCAATGCGACCGTTGCCAACCTGAGCCTGGGCAGCGGAGCTGGGAACTTTGGCTGGATCACCTGGGACGGTGACAACTCGGTGGGCGCGCTCATCACCAGCCTGACACCGCCGGGCAACAGCCACATCTATGTCAACCCCAGCAACCCAACCGATCGGCTTCTCAGCGTCGGCGATCTGATGCGCGGGCGGCCCGGTGTGGCGAATGCCGCCAGTGTGCGCGCCGCCCTCAATGAGTTGAAACAGATCGACATCACCGTACCGGTCTGGAACAAGACCACGGGCAATGACAGCAACCTGCGCTATCAGGTTGCCAGTTTTGCGCGTATCCGTTTGATCAGCTACAACCTGCCAGGGACCAACCAGATCACAGTGCGCTTCCTGGGCGGAGTAAACTGTGACCCGGTCACGCCCACGGCTACGCCGACGAACTCGGCCACGCCGTCGCCAACTGCCTCCGCATCTCCTTCGCCAACGGCGACGGCGACGCGTACCCACACGGCCACGGCAACCGCCATACCGACGGAGACGGCCACCGAAACGCCCTCTCCAACGGCCACCTCCACCGAGGTTTCGCCGTCGGCCACGCCTACGGCAACGCAGACGCCATCCCCAACGGCCACGGAGACGGAAACGCCATCCCCGACGCCGACGGCAACGGAGACAGCCACTCAAACGGAGACGCCATCGCCGACGGCAACGGCCACGGAGACACCGTCTCCGACGTCCACGGAAACGGCGACAGCTACGGAGACACCATCACCGACAGCTACAGCCACAGCGACAGCTACGGAGACACCATCTCCCACGGCTACGGAAACAGCGACAGCTACACCTACTTCTACCGCGACGGCAACCACCACACCGACTATTACACCCACCAGCACGCCGACGATACCGCAAAACCGTGCGCCGGTTGCCCATAACGACGCCTACGCCACCACTCAAGATACCGTCCTGACCATCGGTCCGGCCACTGGCGTCCTCGCCAACGATAGCGACCCCGACGGTGACGCGCTGCACGCGGTTTTGGTAGCAACCCCCGCCAACGGCAGTTTGACCCTCAACGTCAATGGCTCGTTCACCTATCAACCGGGGGCCGGCTTCAGCGGCGTGGACAGCTTCACCTATCAGGCCAGCGACGGCGAACTGACCTCTGCCATCGCCACCGTCGGGCTGATTGTCCGCTCTGCGCCGGACACCGACCCGGAACCGCCATCGGGGAAAGGTGTCATCGCCGGCGAAGTCTACGACGACAGCACCGGCCTGCCCCTTCCCGCCGCCAATATCACGTTCCTCAGCCTGGACAGCCAGCCGCTGGATCCCATGCCGACCAGCGCCAGCAACGCGGGTGGGCGCTTCCGCCTGATCAGCGATCCGGGCCTGGCCCGGCTGCGGGTCTCCGCGGACGGCTACACCGCCGCCGAACGCTCGGTGATGGTGATCGGTGGGCGTATTGTCAGCCCACTGGATGTGCGCCTGACTGCGTTGACTGCGGGCACAAATGTGTCTTCGTTGCTGGGCGGCATCCTGACCTCAGCGGGCGGTCAGGCCCATCTCACCATCCCGGCCTTCGCCCTTATCGACAATACAGATGTCAGCCTCACCCATATCAGCGGCCAGGCATTGGCAGCACCGCTGCCCCTGGGCTGGTCGCCGGTGGCTGCCGTGGAGATCGCTCCCAGCGATCTCACCTTTGATCCGGTGGCCACGCTGACGATTTCCCTCACCGCAGCGCTGCCCGCCAATCTCCCCGTGATCGTTGCCCATTTCAGCAACGGGGCGTGGATCGCTGTGGGCAACGCCGAAATCAGCGAAGATGGCGCTTCGATCTCCGCTGACGTAGTTCACAGTGGACAGGTCGCCTTCCTGCTCCCCGACGCCGTTAACGGTCCGGCCCTGCCCGCAACGGGAGAACCCCTCCCTGCCGGCCAGCCGGTGACTCCGGCACAAAACGTAACCGCGGCCATCCTACCCTCGGCGCAGGTCCTCTTTGCTCGCCTTGATACCAGCGCCGATGTCGCCGTGCAATTGAGCGCGGCTACGCCGTTGCAGAGCGGTATGGTCGTGCGCATAAATTTGAACGAATCTTACGATTTCCTCAGCGGCGGCCATCTCTATCCAGCCCCTGCCGCCCAGGATCTGATCGTCTACGCCTACCCGGCGGGCAGCCGCAATCTGCAAGCGGGGTTCACGGTCTCAGCCTCGCGACCGTTCGATCCCTACGATCTGGAGTTGGGGCTGATTACCCTGGCTGCCCATTGGCCTGTGTACGAAGAGAGCTTTGGCGTTGTCCTCACCCCCCAGGGTGGTACAGTGACCGCCAATGGCGGCGCGGCTGTCACCATCCCCGCCGGCGCGGCGAATACGGACCTGCCCGTGATCGTGAGCGCGCTGGGTCCCAACCAGATCAACATGGCTCTGCCCGATTCGCTGATCCCGTTGGGCATGGTCTCGCTGGATCTGCAAGGGGCCGCCCTGAACGCGCCGGCTGCGCTTTCCATCCCCGCGCCGACCGACGTGAACGCAGGGGATCAGATTTTGGTGGCCGAGTGGGTCGAGGCCAACGGCCTCAGCCAGTTGAGCCTGGTGGCGCTGGCCTCCCTGCACGACGGCGATCTGGTTGCCCAGATCGATCCGCTGGGCGATGGTTCGCTGCTGCTGCCCGGCATCCGCCAGGGAGGACGTTACCTCTTTGTACGCGCCACCGTGGACCTGGGCTTCATCAGCGGCCAGGCCCGCAATACTGACGGTCAGGTTCTGGCGAACGCCCTCGTCTCCACCGACAGTTTCCCGGTGATCGCGCTCAGCGGCGCGGACGGCGGCTATGTACTGGCTGCGCCCGTGGGCGCGGTGACGGTACGCGCCGTCGATCCCGCCAGCCAGAATGAGTTGAGCGAGTCGGGCACGCTGGCCGCCAAGAACGATCTCATCGCACTCGATCTCTCGCTGTTGCCGACGCCGCCGCGCATTGTCTCGGTCAACCCCATCAACGGTGGCCTCAGCGTACCCTTGACCAGCACCGTCAGCGTCATCTTCTCCGAGCCGGTCAACCCCAACAGCGTGAACAACGGGGTGGTCAGCCTGGTCACACGCAGCGGTGCGGTGGACGGTTCGACTACACTCTCGCCCAATGGCCGTGTGCTGCGCTTCTGGCCAGCCGCGCCGCTGGCTTCCGAGACGATCTACACCTTGACCGTCGCCAATACCATCGTCGATCTGGCTGGCTACCCGCTGGCGCAGACCCATGTCAGCAGCTTCACCACCGTGGATCGCACGCCGCCGCAGCTTTCCGGCGTGATCGCCGCCGCCATCCCCAACGCCGAGGGCCTCTCCGAAGTCACCGGCAGCCAGGGGACGGTGGACCCGGCCTGGCTGGTGCAAATTCTCAACAAGACGCGGGGTGCAACCACCAACGTCACGCCTGACCCCGCGCTGGGCAGCTTCCGCGCTCTGGTGCCGGCGGGCAAGGCGGACAAACTGGAATTGGTCCTGCGCGACGAGGCGGGCAACATCACCCGCATCCCTGTGCCCCCCTTCCAGGGCGCAGATGGCAGCGTGGTCATCGGCGTTGAGGGTGGAACTGTGACCGGTGAGGGCGGCGTCTTCGCCCAAATCGATCCCGGTTCGCTGCCCGATGGCACAGTGGTCAAGGTGGAAGCCATCGCCGATGCTGCCCAACTGCCGGCGCCGCTGCCCGTGACCGAGAACATTACCGACAGCGAGACCCTGAGCGATAGCACCTTCTTCCTCGGCTTTGTGGGCGGGGTGAAGCTGGAGATCGACGGGGCAGATCCGCAGAAATATATCGATCTGGGCATCCCGGCCCCGGCAGACGCCAGCGCCGACGACCAGATCCTGGTGGCGCAGGCCATCACCCTGCCCAACGGCGCGCAGGCGTGGACCCTCGTCGACCGCGCTTCGTTCGACCCGGCCACCAACACCTATCGCACGGCCTCACCGCCCTTCCCTGGCGTGGTGGCCTCAGCCAGCTATGCTTTCCTCAAGCCGACAGAGCTGATCTTCCCCGGCCCGGATGGCTATCTAGACACCATGCCCCTGCGCCCCATCAGTGACGACGTTATCCAGACACGCATGGTCAACGGCCAGGAGGTGCGCGTCCTCGCCCCCGGCGCGGATGGCATCTTGCAGACGCGACCCTTGCCGGGGAGCGACGACGAGTTGAACACCGATTGTGTCAGCTACGTCTCCATGAGCTACAGCCTGGGTATGGACATGATGATGAGCGCGTTCGGCACGCCCTTCGTCTATCTCGCCAGCGGCTACGACAAGGTGACGGTGGTGGGCTTCTGCAACCAGCCGTTGACCATCAACATCATCGACACCCATACCAACCAGATCGCCTTCTCGGTGACGGAGACCGCGCCGCCGGAGCGCAACCGAATTTTGACGCCGCCGACCATCATCACCGACGACACCACACCGCCTACGGTGGTGGGTGCGCTGCTGCCCACCCAGCTCTACGACGATCAGCAAGAGGTGGTCGTCCGCTTCTCGGAACCGATTGACATTCCCTCGGCCAAGGCCAATTTCAAGGTCAAGGACAGCGCTGGGAACGCCATCGGCGGCGTGGTGGATGTCCTCTACGAGAACCGGGTGGCCGTCTTCCGCCCCAACGTGGCCTTCCGCCTGGGCGAAAAGTACACCGTAGATCTGACAGGCATCCGCGACTTTGCCTCTAATCTGCTGCAAGCGAGCGGCGAGATCAGCTTTACACGGGCAGAACCACGCTCGCTGGGCAGCCTCTACAACACACCGCTGGGCGAGATGCTCAAGCGCTGTATTTCGCCGAGCAACTGTACCCAGGGGGGCTATGGCATCGCCGCCTTTGGCAACATTCTCTTTGTGACCAATGGCATCGGACGCACGGACGAGACCTACAGCACGCCCAGCAACCCGACGCGGCTTCTGGTGGTGGACATGAACAACCCAGCCGATCCCAAGGTGATCGGCTGGAACCAGACCTATATGCAGTCCCCGCGCGCCGCGGCCATCCTGCCCGACATCTCCTTCTCGTACAAGGATGCGGCCGGCGCGGATCAGCGTTTCGCCGGCGATCTGCTGCTGGTGGCGGGCGGACGGCTGCATTACTTCGATTCCAAGCTGGAGGTCTACGACGTGACCGCCTGCCTCAACGGCAAGGACGGCATCCCCGGCGGCGAGTTCGAGAACTGTATGCAGGACGAACTCTTCCTGCCTCCCTACGCTGCCGAGAACGCGGTGGGGCCGCTGGTAGCGATGAAGTTCCTCTCCACGGGGATCGGCGATCCGCCGCGGGTGGGCGTGCCGCCGGATCCAGGCCTGGCCCGTCAGGTCGCCGCGCTGCACAACCGGCTGACGGCCACCGTGAACGGTCAGAGTGTGCGCGAGGACCAGGCCATCGCCTACGTCAATGTGGTCCCTCTGGGCCTGGTGGCGGTGGATGTGGTGGCCGCAGTGCGCACCTACATGAAGAACTACGACGTTGTCAATCCCGCGGTTGATCGCTGGGCGATTGACGGCCTCTTCCGCGGCAGCTTCACCGACATTGGATTGGTCAAGAATACGTTGGTGGCGGCGGAGGAACCGAGCAACGGCAACCCGCGGCTGCGCATCTTCAACGCCAACATGGTCAGCCTGCAAGAGATCTACCTGCCGCGGGCCTTCCGCGTGGCGACCGGCAAAAACCTGTTCTTCGACGTGAACGGGGACGGCAACGTGGGCGCTGCCGAGATCTTTGACCTGGCCGTGGTGGCCGGCGGCGGACGCCGCGCGCTCTATGTGATGGATCTCAGCCACCAGACCGCGCTCAACCGCCCTGCGCCATTGACAGCATCCGACAGCACACGGTCGGAAGATCAGCGCGTGATCTCGATTATCGACCTGCCGGCCACGGCCTTCAACGTCTGTGTGGACTCACGGGCCAGGCTGGCCTATGTGGACATGCCGGGGCGCGGCCTGGGCGTGGTGGATCTGAGCCACCTGCTCGGCGTCATCCGCGGGGAGATCAATGGCCGCAACTTTATCGACAGCAACAACGACGGCCTGGACGACCGCCTGCTCTACATCTATCAGCCGCAGGGCTACTTCCTGCAATCGGGCGGCGATCCCACGCAGTATCTCAACGGCATCGACTGTGAGAGTACAAACTGGGAGATCGACGATCCCGCCCAGATCTACAGTTCACCGCTGCCCGGCACTGTCTACCTCAACTGGGATATCACAGGACCAGAGACGCTGGGCCTCTTCAGCCTGGCCGTGGCCGAGCCGATCTTCATCCACGACGACGTGGACGTGATCAACGATGTTACCTGCCAGCCAGAGCCTGAGAAGCGGGAGATCCGTTTCAGCCTCAGCCACCCGGCCACTGTCACCGTCACGATTGACGACGAGGTAATTGTCGTCGACGGCGCGGATCTGCGCACCGGCCTGGAACATAGCTTTAGCGGCGAGACCGAAGTGACGGCGATTCCCTATGCGTCGGGCGTCTTCACGCTGCCCATCCCGCTGGAGAGCATGACCCGCTTCGGCGAGTACACGCTGGCGGTGGAGGCCGTCTACATGCGGGCCGATCCGACAGTGGCTGGCTCGGTGGATCTCTCCAAGACCGTCACCGGAACCATCATCTACGATCTGCTCAAACCGGCCACGCTGCCCATCGGCCACACCATGGTCGAAGGCGTCGATCTCTTCGACGGCCATCTCACCCACGCCACCCAGGATCTGCGCATCCCTGGCCGCGGGCTTTCGATTGAGTTGAACCGTTCGTACAGCAGCGCTGGCACGGATAGCAGCGGCGTCTTCGGCGCTGGTTGGAACCACAATCTGGCCGTGCGCCTGATCCGTGACAACTGTAACCGGCTGGTGGTGATCGGCGGCGAGGGCACAGGCAACAGCTTCTCCAATCCGCAGTCCGACGCAGCAAAGGCAGCGCTCTATTCGTCGCCCAATTTCCAGGTGGCGAACGACGCCCGCTTCTACATGCCGCAGATCGGCTACCACTCGACCCTGATCGAGGACCCGGACGATGTGGACCCGGAGAAGAATCCGTCGCAGTTCGACTTCTTCACCAAGAGCTTCGTGCGCTATCACTTTGAACTGGAACCGAAGCTGCCCGGCGAGGTCTACACCCTGCGCTTTATCGAAGACCCCAACGGCAACCAGTTGACCTTCGATTATACGCTTGATCACGACGCGTCCACCCTGGACAGGGTGACAGACGAAGCCGGCCGCACGCTGGAGTTCCACTACGCCAGGATCTATCACCGCCAGCGCATTGTACGGGCCACGGCCAAACTGGTGCCCGATGGCAGCATCGACGCCGCCGAGTTGAACATTGAGGTCGTGTACGCCTACGACGAATACGGCAACCTGATCTCGGCCACGCGCAAATCACCGTATGCTGGCTTCGGCTACAACGATGCGCGTGTCGAACAGTACGCGTACAGTGTCGAGGATGGGGACAATCCGAACGAGGCCGCGCCGGATCGCCACAACCTGATCCGCTACACCGACCCGGCCGGTAGCGTGGTTGAATATGTCTACCACGGCGAGAACGACGCCATCCCCGGCTGGACGGATCAGCCGAGCCGTGAGCAGGAGTTCATCGTCGAGAAGTACGAGTACATCAAGGAGATCCTCAAGCCCGAAGGCGTGGTCGTGACCTTCCGCTATGACCTGAGCAACGGCCAGCGCCAGGTGGAAGATCCGCGCGACGAGATCGGTGCTACGATCTACACGCTGGACAGCTACGGCGCCGCCATCCGCATCCAGGAACCCATGGACGGCAGCAGCTACAAGGTGACGGAAACCGTCTGGTGTACCGCCGATATTTCGGCACCGGAATGCAACGGACGCCGTTCTGCGCAGCCCGTGAAGATGATCGACGCGCTGGGCCGCACACACATCTACCAATACGACGCCCAGGGCAACCGCATTGAGGAGCGCATCGACTTCAGCACAATCAGCGATCCCGATCTGCGCCCGGTCCTCGACGGGCAGGGGGCAGGAGTGAGCGAGGTCGTGATCCGCGCCACCTTCGATCCGCTCTTCAGCCACATGATCAGCAAGACCGACGCCGAGGGCAACACCACCTGGTACTGCTTCGACAGCCCCTCTGCGCCACCGTCGGGATCGCCCTGCCAGCCGGGCGCGGGCAAGACGGGCAATCTGTTGGCCGTGATCGACGCTGAGGGCAACACCATCCAATACAGTTATGACAGCGCGGGCCGCCTGATCAGCACCGTCGACCCGCGCGGGTTTGTCACCAGCTACACGGCCTACGACATCTACGACAACGTGACCGAGTACACCGACCCTGTGGGCAACACCTTCCACAATCGCTACGACGCCCGCGGCCGCCTGCTCGAACGCTGGGACAGCTTCGGCCATCATGTCACCTATGCCTATGACGGCTTGGACCGCCGCATCCGCGAGTCGCACCTGGACGATATGGGCGACGGCGGCACGCCGCAGACCACGGTCTACCGCTACACGGCCAACGGCCAGCTTGCGCGGGTTGTCACCGGCGTGATCAATGAGGGCGAGGCGCTGCGCGGCCTGGGCCAGACCACCGACTACGAGTACGACGGGTTGGACCGGCTGATCCGCGTCATCGACCGCGCCGTGACGGATGCCGACGGCAACCAGGCTGATCTGATCACCGGCTACCGCTACGACCGGGTCAACAACCTGATCGAGGAGACCACGGCGCGCGGCGTCACCCGCACCCATACCTACAATGGGTTGAACACCCGGCTCACCACCCGCGTGCAGGGAGCGGATGCGCCCACGCCCACCCGGTTGGCGAGCAACAGCTACGATGCGCTGGGCAATCTGCGCAGCAGCACCGATCTGCGCGGTTACACTACCACCTATTTCTATGATGGACTCTATCGCCTTATCGAGCGCGGTCTGCCCTTCAGCCACGAGTTCGACGATCTGCCCTTCCAGCAGGCAAAGGTGATCTACACCTATGACCTGGCCGGCAACAAGTTGAGCGAGACCGACGCCAACGGCCACGTCACCCGCTATACCTATGACAAGCTCTACCGGCTGACGGCGCAAACCAACGCGGCTGGGCAGGTCTCCACCTTCGCCTACGACCGCGCTGGCAACCGTACCCAGAGCAAGAACCTGACCTCCGGCCTCACCGTGGAGACCACCTACGACGCCATCAACCGCCCGCTGGTGAAGACCGAGACCGTGCCCGGCGGCGGCGAGGATGGCGGTGTGGCGATCTACACCACTCGCTACGAGTACCTGGATAGCGACAACACGGTGATCGTCACCAACCCGGCGGGCAGCAAGACCCGCACCGATCACGACGGGCTGGACCGCATCTACCGCACGGTGATCGACGACGGCGGTCTAAACCTGACCACGACGTACACCTTCGACGCCAGCGGCAACGTGGCGACGATGAGCGACGCCCAGAACGGCGATGTGGATGTCACCTACGAGTACGACGGCCTCAACCGCAAGATCCGCGCCACCTACGTGGCCGCGTCGGGGCTGGAAGGAGCCGTGACCGAGCGTTTCTATTACGACGCCGACGGCAATCGGAGCCGCCGCATTGATGGCCGCGGCATCGACTTCCGCTGGAGCTATGACGCCTTCAACCGTGAGCGCACGGCGAGCGTGATCGAAAGCATCAGCAACGGCGGCGCGGCGCTGATCATGTCCGAGAATGTCTACAACGACACCCAGGACGCCCGCGGCCTCTACTCGATCACCACCTACGACGCCAACCGCAACGCCACCGTCACCTGGTTCGACGGGTTGGGCCGACCGGTGGAGATCGACGACCCCGACGCTGATGGGCTGATGATCGCCCTTTACGATGGCGTCAACAAGCGCGGCGAGATCGACAAGCTGGGCAACCGCTTCGTCTACACCTATGACAGCCTCAACCGGCTGGTCAAGACCGAGGAGTTCGACGGGGAGGGCGATCCACAGGGGACCATCGCCATGCAATACCTCGACGCCGACCGCCAGACGATACAGACCGACCGCCGCGGCATCGAGACCATCACCCAGCAGGATGCGCTGGGCCGGGTGATCGAGACCCGTCGCCGCGGCCTCGACATGGCCGCTCACTACGGCGCATCGGAGATCCGCCTGGAGCGCTACGAATACGACGGCGTGGGCAATGTGGTCCTCTACACCGACGCCAACGGCAACCAGGCCCGTTCGGTCTACGACGGGGCCAACCGCAAGATCCGCCACATTGAGGGGGTGGGTACACCGGTCGAAGCGACCACCACATGGACCTACGACAACGTGGGCAACATCCTCACGGTGAAGGATGGCCGCGTCCACGGCGGCGCCTATGATGTACGCTACACCTACGACGCCCGCTACCGGCTGATCATCTCCACCGACGGCGAGGGCCATGTGATCCGCTTTGCCTATGACGCCGACGATAACCTGATCCAGATCACCGAGGCGCTGGGCGAGAAATACGCCACCCGCTATGTCTATGACGAACTGGTCGCCCTGCTGGCCGTGGACGAGAGCCTGCGCGGCGTGGACGGCGTCCAGGCTGGCGTCACCCGTTACGCATACGACGGCAACCGCAACAAGATCGCCCAGCAGGACGCCAACGGCAACCTGACCACTTACAAATATGACGCGCTCAACCGCCAGACCGATCTCTATCAGCACACGGTGGCGGGTAACCTGGGGATTCATCCCCAGGCTACACCTATGCCGCGCGGCAGCGATCCGGCGGGGAGTTTCTTCTACGGCGCGGCGGGCGGCGATGAAAACACAGCATTGCACTGGCGTTATGAATATGACGGAAACGACAACCGCACGCTCACCGAAGATCCGGCGGGGCAGCAGGTGATCGTCGCCTACGATCACCTGGGGCGGATGATCACCAAGAGCTACACACGCCCAACCCAGGCCAATCTTGACTTCCAAATGCTCTCGGTGAGCTACACCTACGACGCCAACGGCAACATCCTGACCACCGCCGAGCAGAAGACGCTCAACGGCGCGGCGATCTCTGAAAGCTCGATCTACACCTACGATCCGCTGGACCGGGTGCAGACGCGGACGCGGGTCGATCACGATGGCCGCAGCAAGACCGTCCAGTATGACTATGACCGCCTGGGCAACCGCATCGCCGTCCGCGATGCCGACGGGCTGGTAACGAGCTACACCTACGATGGCCGCAACCGACTGGAGACCGTCACCACCGAAGCCGGTGTCACGGTCTACACCTGGTGGCCGGACAATCTGCTGCGCACAGTGACCTATCCGAACTTCACAGTGCAGGACCGCAGCATGGCCGACGCCTACGACCGCGCCGACCGTGCGCGCAAGATCGAAAACAAGCGGGTCGGCCCGGTGATCGAAGCCTATTCCAGCTATCTCTACACCTACGACGCCAACGGCAACCGCCTGAGCCAGACCGAGTTCCAGGCCGCGCTGACCGGCAGCCAGACCATGACCGTCAGCTACGCCTACAACTATCGCAACCAGTTGCGTCAGGTGGACTACGGCAACGGCAGGGCGGTGGCCTACACCTATGACAAGGTGGGCAACCGGCTGACCGAAATCGGCGTGGATGCGCTCAGTGGGCAGGCGATCAACCGCAGCTATCGCTACCAGCGGTTGACCGGTCTGGAGAATGTCACTTTCAACGGTGTCAACGCCTTGACCCAAATTGTGGACAACCTCGCGCCGGCGCAGACGATCACCTACGAGTACGACGCCAATCTCAACCAGACGGCGAAGACTCAGAACGGTGTGCGCTCGGCCTATGTCTACGACATCCGCGACCGCATGGTGGCCGCGCAGGTGAACGGCGCAACCACCCGCTTCGATTACAACGATGACGGTCTGCGCACCAAGAAGATCGGCGCGGAGGGTGAGACCCGCTATCTCTATGACGATACCGCGGTGCTGATGGAGACCGACGGGGCCGGGCAGACGGTTCACAAGTACAACTACGGCTACAACCTGCTCTCGCTCACCGCTGTGAACGGAGCCACGCGCGACAACCAGTTCTATCTGGTGGACGCGCTGGGCAGCACCAGCAATCTGGCCGACGCCAGCGGCGCGCTGATCCAAAGCTATCGCTACGACGCCTGGGGACGCGTCCTGACAGAGGTGGGAAGTAGCAACAACGCTCGCCAGTACACCGGCCACTATCACGACGCCGAGACCGGGCTGGACTACTTCGGCGCTCGCTACTACGACAGCGAGATCGGTCGCTTCCTGGCGCAGGATAGCTACCTGGGCGAGGCGAAGACGCCGCCCAGCCTGCACCGCTATCTCTACGCCTACGCCAATCCCCTACGCTATGTGGATCTGGTTGGCTTCTCCTCGGCAGAGGTGAACAACGGCGTCGTCACCGAGTACAGCGATGGCGGCAACACCGTCACCATGAGCCGGGGCGGCTGGTCGTCGGTCACATCCACAGGCGTGGCGGCGACAGGTCTCGCCAAATGGGTCAACGGCGAAAGCAAGGGCACGGCTGGCGAGACGCCCATGCCCGAATACAACGGGCCGCTGGGCTGGACGGCTGGCGACATTGCCCGCCGTGTGGAACGCTGGCACGAGAGCCGTATGCAGGAACTCGACGCCTGGGTAGAGGAAGATCCGGGGGATATGCGCTCGTTCTGGGCCGCGCTCTCGTCGGTTCCCTCCAACCTGCTGGCCGGGCTGGTCGATCCGCTCAAACTGGGCGAAGGCGCAGCCGAAGGAACCGTGGGCGGCGTGGTCACAGACGCCCTGCGTGCAATTGATATTGTCAGCTCGATCACAGGCGGCTTCGGCGTCCTCAAGTCCATGCGCGAACCGGCGGTGAAGTCGCTCAAGAAGGCGGGTCGCTTCTTCTTCCCGCAATCGCTGGCGAACAAAGCCGAGGAAGGGGCGATCAAAGAGGTGCTGGGCAGCCGCTTCGAGATGGGCATCCGCGCCGTGGATCCCTTCACCGGCGCTGGTTCACGGCGGGCGGCGCAGCAGGGGATCACGCCCAAGCCGCTGACGTTGAAGGCGAAATCCGACATCTACGGCATCGCCGAGGCGGACGAGTTCATCCCCGGCCTGGGCAAGGTGAAGGGCGTCTATCGCAGCGACAACGACATCGCCTGGGTCTTCGACAAGAAGCGCAACCGCTTCCTCACCGACAAAGAGGTGATGGATGAGATCGTCAAGCCGCTCAACATGCGGCTGGGGCCAGAGAACAAGTTCATGCACAGCTCGCACTTTACAGCCTTCTCCGGCGTCGATCCCAAAGCGCCGACGATGTACCAGAACTTTGCGCCCAAACACACGTGGCGAGCCTGGAACGGTCAACGTCCCGGCGGCACGCTCAACTGGGAGCAGTACGGCAAGCTACCCGGCAATCCGGGACCGGTGGCGGTCTACAGTGGGGGTGGCCTACAGCAGGTGATGAGCCTGAAACAGGTCAAGTCCTTCGCCCTGGACAGAGGTCTGCCCTGGCATCCGGCCTGGGACAAGGCGCAGGCGATCTGGGGCGAGACCCTGAAAGAATCGCTCAAGGTCGGAGCGAGATCGGGGGCGCTGCGCATGATGTACCAGGAGTAATGCGGAACGCGGAACGCAGAATGGGGAATGAAGTGCGGGGAGAATGAGCGTTATCAGTGATCACTCAATGTCATTAAGCTAAGTGCGGAGTTAGCACGCCCACGTGCGGGTCTACAGGAGAACAGCCGCCTGGCGTGCTAACTCCACAGGGTTTCGAGCATTGCATCCCTTAACTGAATGACATTGAGTTATCAGTGCTCAGTGATCAGTGGATTGCACTGATCACTGAGCACTCTTGTGTTACACCATATTCAAGAACTTTCTCTGGCACTGGCTACCCAATCGAACCCTGTGACATCATGCTGACCCAGCAACAGACTCAATTGACCGGCATGCACCTGAACATGCCGCATCGCATAGATCTGCAACTCCAAGAAGCTGGGCTCCATCCATTCAAATACACACTTCTGTTGAGCTCTCTCCTCGGTCAACCCCTCGAGTGTCGCCTGACACTTCTTGCGACATTCACTCAAGTACGACAGGATCTGATCCTTGCTGTAGGACTGATCTGGCAGCCGTCCCCGAACGAAGGGGGGCGGCGGCGAAAAGCCTTCACTGCGCCCTGTGAGATAGAGATCCGACCAGAAAAGCGTGTGATAGGCCACAAACCAGAGTTCGCCAAACCGCGCATCATCACTATCCTTCCACAGGGCTGCCCTCCACAGGTGATCGGGGCAAAGTCGTATGGCATCCTCCAGCATGTCGATAGCCGCGCCATATTGCTTCCAGACGATGGATCCGTAGTCGATGGTCATTGTGGCCCTCCCGTGCAGGTCTTAGTTCTTGGATCGGTATCTGCTCAATTCGGAGGGGTAGACCCCCACAGACGCTAACTTAAGGGGGAAAGGGGCAAGTGCCGGGGACTTTTCGCCGCAACAAGTCGAGGCATCCACTCCTGGCGTCACGTCCAGTGTGAAGTCCCCGACACTTTCGCAGACCCTTATCTTAGCGCTTATGGGGGTAGATCCCTGTGTCTACCCGCTGTGGACGGGCGCGGAGACCCGCCCTTACTCAAACCTCCAGCAGTATAACAGGAGGCCCACTCCCTGGTCCACCGGCTGGTGAAGAGAGTGCGTCCCAGATTTTTGTCGAACCATCCCCGTAGGGGTACGGGTGAGGGCGGAAGCAAGCGTCGGCTCAATGACGAGCATACTTCCGCCCTCACCCGTACCCTTACTTTTGTTTTCAAACGCCTGTTAAACGCCTGCCAAACGCCGCCAGGCGTAGACTCGAAACAAGGCAGAGATAAGGCAAAGGGCAGAGATAAGGCAAAGGGCAAAGGGCGGAGAGAAGGCAAAAGGCAAAGGGCAAAAGGCAAAATTGTGTTCGCAGGTTGCAAGTCCCAGTCCCCAGCCCCTAATCCCCAGTCCCTGCTCCCCAATCCCTGATCCCCAGTCCCCAGTCCCTGATCCCTTTCCATCCCGTCATCTTCAGCGTACTTCAAGGACGGTCCCAACCATGACAACTCACTCGCGAACGCTCTATTCCAAAACAGTGACCTTTGTGCTGCTGCTCTGTGTGCTGTGGACGGTGCTGGCCGGGGCGATCCCCGCCGCCGCCCAGGAAACACAGCCACCCGTGGCGCAGGGTGAAGTCCGCTTTGTGGGGTTGACCATCAACCCCAGCCCGGCCACGCTGGTTGTCCCCAAGAACACGGGGACCCTCGTGACGCCCCTGCTTGTGCGTTCGGACGGCGTCACGGGAACGCTGCCAGCGCTGCCGGAAGATGCAATCTTCCTGGCCGAGCTGCGCGGACCGGCCTTCGGCGCGCCCATCCCGCTCAGCGCGCCGCTCAACGGATCGTTTCCGATCCCGCCGCTGGCCCTTGCCGGCAACTATACGCTAGAGAAGATCCGCCTTGTCCACAACGGCGAGGTCATCGTACAGGCGGAGCCGGCGATTGTGCCCATCGAGGTGATCGAACGGGTGTTGGAGACGCAGGTGACAGTGCGCCCCCTCACCGCCGAGGAGATCAACCAGAAGGGCATCTACATCGACCAGAACAACTTTCAGGTGGTCAACTTCACCGTGGCCTTCGGCCTGGAGAACGGGACGATCGACATCGAATTTCCGGTGCTGATGCCCCGACGCGATGGGGCTGCCATTCCGGGTCTGCCGCTCTCGCCCATGCCCAGCGTCTCCATTGGCAGCGCACCGGCGAGCGCGCCCATCCCCGCCTTGCAGACGGCCTTGAAGACACCCAATATTCAGCTTACCGGTTTCGGCCTCAGCATCCCAGAGGACCAGGAACCGGCCCGCTTCAATTTACCGCCCATCCCTGGCGTCGTGATCATCCCCGGCAACATTGGTTACCTCAACCAGTTTTTCAGCGTCATGGTCAAGGTCTCCAACGCTGCGCCGGCATACGCCAATCTGGTGGTTAAGGATCTCACCGCCGAGATCATCCTGCCCAACGGCGCGGACAACGTGGCTGGCAGCAGCGATGATCCGCTGCGCATGGCGCGATTAGGCAACCCGCCGGTGGATCAATCCAAGATCCAACCGATTGCCCGCGCTGGCGCCGACGGTCAACTGGGCACAGCCGATGATATTGTGGAACTGGCCCCCCAAACCAACGGCGACGCCGAATTTTTGGTGGAAGGCGTGCGCGAGGGCGTCCACAAGCTCAACTTCAAAATTGTCGGTATGTTGCATGGGCTGCCGAGTGGCCCTGTGCGCGTGGAGGGCGTCGCTGTGGGCATGGTAGAAGTGCGCAACCCGCGCTTTGCCCTCACCATCCACCACCCAGAGACTGTGACCGCCGGCGAGCAATATGATTTTATGGTCACGGTGACGAATATTTCCGACACCCCGGCCAACTTCCTATCTTTGAGCTTGTTGCCGCGCAGCATCAGCGGCGCGGTTCTGGAATCGGCCTCGACTGTACAGATCAATACGGTGGAGCCGGGCGATTCGGCCACGGCCACCTTCAAGTTGCGCTCGCAAAAGACCGGCACTGTCACCTCCAATTCGCTTGCCGCGGACGGCATCCCCGGCAAGTTTGAATTTTTCACGGCGGTGGGTGAACTGGGCATCCCCATGTCTCCCAACGTATTGTCGCTGCCCAAAGAGGCGCGCAACCTGCCCGCAGATCTATACCAGGTGGGCGTTGGGCTGTTGGGCCAGGCATACGCCGTCGCCACCGCCCCTTTCCCGCCCAAAGGTCTGCTCCCCATGGGGCGAACTGTGGTCTATGAACGGGCCACCGATCTCTCTGCGGCGGGTCAGCGCGTGGAGATGGGCGAAGCGCTGACCGACGCCGCCCGTGACATCGCCCTGGATTTCATGGGCAACAATTTCACCCGCATCGACAGCCAATACACCAGCCAGGGCTTCGCCCGCATCAAACAGGTGAAGGACGACTTCCGCGGCTTTGACGAACTGCTGCGCAAGTCTCGCCGCGGCGCGGAGTTTATGCGCATCCTGGGCGATCTCTTCGGTGAGGATGCGGCAGCGCAGGGAATTTTAGAATTTCAGCGCGATTTCGCCGAGGCTGTGGCCTCGCGACCGGGCCATCTTTCTGTGATCGTCGGCAATGACAACGGCCCCGCGCCCGTGCTGCTTTCGCTCGTCGATGCCACCGGTAAACGGCTGGGCGTGACTAACGTCGGCGCGCCTGCCCTGCGCGAGATCCCCTACGGCAACTTTTTCAACCTGATGGAGAATGGTTCGCACTCCAGCCAGATGGCATTGTTGGCTGTGCCGCAAGCCGGTCAATATACAATTGAGGTGATGGGCACGGCGGATGGCGTCTTCGATCTGGGCCTGGTCCTGCCCGAAGGCGATGGGTTGCGCCGTGTCACCTTTGAGAATATCGCCATCACGGCCGGCGGCAAAGCCTCGCTGTGGATCACCGTGGGCGGCAGCAACACCTTCGGGTTGAACGTGGACAACGACAACGACGGCACACCCGATGCGCCGATCTCGGCCACGGTCAACGAAGCCGTCATTGACCGCGGGCCAGCAGTGATCAGCGCCACCTCGATCTTCATCCCTAACCCACGCCAGCATTTCAGCAAATATGGCGTTGTCATGGCCGTCCTCTTCAGCGAGGAGGTGGACATGGCGTCGGTGCAGCACAACCTGGAGAGCAGCCAGATCACCAAATTCGTCGTGGCCGATAACAGGGTCCTCGGCGTCTATTTACAGCCGCGCGGGCGCGTCGCCACCCTCTCCCTGAGCGACGGCATCGGCCCCTTTGTGGATCGTTCGCTTACCACCTCGGACATTGCCGACATCAAGGGCAATGTCATGCAGCCAGCCAGCGCCAGCGTGCCCATCCGCACCCAGAAGATGACAGCAGAGGGGTTGCAGCCGATTGTCAGCGGTGGGGCTGGCCGCGTGAGCGGGATCGTCCGCCGCGCCGACGGTTCGCCCGTGCCCAATGCCCGGCTCTACATGTCGCAGTTGGAATACGATCTGCTGGACGAACCCTATTGGGTGACGGTGACGGCCAAAGACGCCGATGCCAACGGCGCGTACAGTTTCGACTTTATCCGTATGCAGCCCACGCGCTGGACATTTTTCGATCCCGACAGCGGGGAACGGGGCGAGCTTGGGGCCAGCCCCAGCTTCAACGGCCACCATCTGCAACTGGATCTGATCCTGCGCGGCCGCGGCACGCTGACGGGCCGCGTCCTTTCCGCGGACGGCCAGCCCCTGGCCGGCGCGTATGTGCGCGCCCGACCCATCAGCGGCTATGGCCTGGGCGAAGAATATTCGTATACGGCGCGCAGCAACGCGCAGGGCGTCTATGTCCTGGCTGGTGTGCCGGTGGGCCTCCTTGCCCTCAACGCCGTTCACGCCGAAAGCCGTTCGCAGACCGTCAGCAGCGCGTCTTTGGAGCAGCCAGGCAGCACAGTTGTCCTCGATCTGACGCTGCTCTCGGTGGACGTTCCCCAGAACTTCGGCCACTTGGAAGGCCAGGTCTTCCGCGCCGATGGGGTGACGCCCGCCGCCGGCATCCCGGTCTACAGCAGCAAGGGCGGCGTCACCACCACCGACGCCTCCGGCTTTTATCGCATTGAAAACCTGCCCGTGGACACTGTCACTGTGGTCGCCATCGACCAGGAGCGGTTGGAAGAGGCGCGAGTGCGCACGACTTTGGTCGCCAACAGCACCGTCACCGCCAACCTGATCCTCTACGGCGGCACAGGAACCGTGCGCGGCGTTGTCCTCGACAGCGACGGCAACCCGCTGCCCGGCCTCAATATCTACGGCGGCTTTGTGGTTGTGCAGACCGACGCCAACGGGGAATTTGTCCTCACCGATGTGCCCGTGGGCCAGCGCGAGGTCAGCGTGGTCTCCGCGGACAACACGGCCATTGAGCGCAAGAGTGTGCGCATCACCCGCCCCGGCGAAGAGGTGTCGGTGCAGCTTGTCTTCCCTGTGCGGGGCACGCTGGCCGGTCGCGTCTTCCGCGCCGACGGGGTGACGCCTGTGCCCAATCTGAAGGTCTTTGCCCTGGGGCCGCGCAACGAGATCGGTTACACCGACAGCGAGGGCGGCTATCGCTTTGAGGGGATGCCCAAAGGCGATTACACCATCAGCGCCTTCTTCCCCGACTGGTCCGACGGCAATCTGGCCGCCACCAAGATCGTCTTCAAAGACGAAACGCGCGTGGTCAATGTGATCTTCCGCGGCACGGGGTCGGTGCAGGGCACTATTTTTGACGACGACGGGGTGACGCCGTTGGGCGCGCGTGTGGCGCTCAGCGAATACAAGCCCAAGATCGGCCAGTTGATCCCCAAGGAAAATCCCGAATGTCTGGCCGACATCGACCTGGGCGGCGGCCAGAAGATCGATCTGCCCGACTGTGAAAACGTGGTGGTGGATTGGAGCTTTATCCTGCGCAGCCGCTATGTCAACAGCAATATCTCCAGCGGCAACTTCACCTATCCCAATGTCTTTACGGGTGATTTCAGGGTGGAGTCCGCCAACCCCTTCAGCCCCAAGGTGGTCTCCACAAAGGGGACCATCCCGGCAGCGGGAGCCACGGCGGTGGTGACGCTGTCCCTGCAATCCACCGGCGAGATCACCGGGCGCGTCTATCTGCCCGACGGCTCCCCCGCCATCAACCAACCTGTGATCGTGCGCGCCAAAGTGAGCACTGTCAAGGATGAGATCCCGGTGATCACCGACGGCGAAGGGCGCTTCCGCTTCCCTCTGGTCCCTGCCGGTGGCTTCACCCTCACCGCGCGCGAAGATGGCGGCGAAGGGCGCACAGGCCGCAGCAGTGGATCCGTGGCCGCCGGCCAGACCGTGGACGTGCCCATCCAACTGTTGCGCACCGGCTCGGTCAACGTCACCGTGATGGGGGCCAACGGTCCCATCCACGGCGCCAACGTGACCTTGAGCGAGGGGGCGTTTACCGGGCGGCGCTGGAGCAAGACCACCGACACCGCCGGCATTGTCACCTTCGGCGGCGCGGATTCGATCAACGAAGGCCAGTTTGGCGTGCAGGCCGTGGACCCGGCCACCGGTGTGCGCGGCTTTGCCAGCGCCACCCTGCGCAGCGTTGTCGAAGATGCGGACGGCACAGTGGCGGTGACGGTGACGCTGGTGGACAACGCCGCCGCCATCCAGGGGCGCTTCCTGCGCACAGGGGCCACCACCGGCATTCCTAACGCCCAGATCGTCCTGCGCTCTGGCGGCAAGACGGCCTACACCAGCACCGACGCCAACGGTTACTATCGCTTCGACGGCGTGCTTGTCGGCGCGTTCACGCTGGAAGCCTTCGACCCGATCACCGCCCGCCGCGGCCGCGCCACCGGCACAGTGACGACGAACGATACCAACGTCACCCTCACTGTGGACATGGTGCAACTGGCGCTGGGCAGCATCACCGGCACAGTGCGCCGCTCCTCTGACAACGCGCCGATTGCCAATGCCCAGGTGATCCTCTATATTCAGGGTCCGTTTGGGGCCTCCCTGTTTGGCACCACAAACGCCAGCGGCGTCTTCAACTTTGCCAGCGTCCCCGCCGGTCCTTTCTCGGTGCGCGCCACAGAGACGGGGAGCAACCTCACCGGCTTCGTCAGCGGCAATCTCAGCGGCGAAGGGGAGACGGTCACGGCGGATCTGACCTTGCAAGTGCAGCCGGTCGGCGCTGTGAGCGGGGTGATCAGCAACAGTGTAGGCGGTCCGGCCATCGACGCTGGGGTGACGCTCTTCCTCTTGCCCGAACGCGGCCAGCGCATGACCACCGTGGACGCCAGCGGGGTCTATACCTTCACCGATGTGCCGGTGGGCAGGGTGCGAGTACGCGCATCCAGCGGTCTGAGCGGCGATCTCTCCGAAGCCACGGGCGAGGTCTCCTTTGCCGGGGATCGGGAGACGATCAACATCCAGTTCATCGGCACAGGCGCCGTGGACGGCGTGGTGCAGATGCACGACGGGGGCAGCATCTCCGCCACCGAGGTGACGTTGGTGCGCAAGACCGATTCCATCCCCTATTACAACCAGAGCGTCACCACGGACAGCGAAGGGCGCTTCCGCTTTGAGCGGGTTCCGCTGGGGACGTTAGAGATCACGGCCAATCAGCGCTTCCGGCAGTTGGGCGGCAGCACCGTCTACACCCTCACCGTGCCCAACGCCACCGCCAATGTCACCGTCACCCTGGAACCGGCGGGGAGCATCGCCGGCCAGGTCCTGCGCGAGGACGGCGAAACCGTCGCGCCCAAGATGGCGGTGGAGCTGCAATCCGCCGATGGCAAGGTCAAGCGCTTTGCCGCCACCGACGACGAGGGCCGGTTCAGCTTCAGCGATCTGCGCCTGGATACGTACAAGCTCCACATCAGCGATCCGCTGGGCGCGGGCTTTGTCGATGCCAGCGGCCTCCTCAGCGGGCAGGGAGAACTGCTCGACCTGGGCGAACTGCGCTTGGACGAAGCGCCTCCCGCCGTCATTGCCATTTCCCCGGCCAACGGGCTGACCTTTGTGCCGGTGACGCAGACCATTACAGTCCAATTCTCTGAGCCAGTGCAGGCGGCTACGGTGAACACCACCACGATGATCGTCAGCACCGCCGCCGGCGCTGTATCCGGTGTGTGGAGCCTTAACGACGAACGCACCGTAGCGACCTTCACCCCGGCTGCGCCCTACAAAGATTTCACCCAGATCAGCCTGCGTGTGCGCGTCGGCGTCAAGGACCGTGTGGGGCGCTCGCTGACCGGCGAAAGCGTCTCCTCGTTCACCACCACCGACGCCACGCCGCCGAGTTTTATTACCCGCAGCCCCATGCCCAATGCGTTGGGTGTGCCGGTCAACAGCATCATCCGCGTCCAGTGGTCCGAGATCGTGGACCCGTCTAAATTCAGCGGCGGCGTCATCTCGGTGACGGCCAACGGCGCGCCGGTGACGCCGGCGCGGCCGGTGGAATTTCTACAAAACAATACGGTGGCTGTCTTCACCCCGCGCGATCCGCTGGCAAGCGATACGATCTACCAGGTGACAGTCGAGCCGGCCACCGATCTCTTCGGCAACCGCCAGGCGTCGGCGACCCTCTACAGCTTCCGCACCCAGGATCTCATCGCGCCGGTGTTGCGTGCGTTGCAGACTCAGGGCGGCACAGTCGTCAAATCGGGCACAACAGCCACCGTCCTGCCCGATCTGGAGAGCAGCGACGACATCGCCCAGGTCGAGTTCTTTGTGGACGGCCAATCCCGTCTCATTGCCACCACTGCGCCCTACAGTTTCACCCTGCCGGTCAACGTGGCCCAGGCCATGACGACCACGGTGACGGCGCAGGCAGTCGACTTCTCTGGCAACCAGAGCGAGCGCAAGAGTCTCGTCTTCGATCTCTTGCCCGACCTCGCCCCCACGGTAGAGATCCTCTACCCACAGGCCGGCGGCAACGTCCTCAGCGGCAGCGCGGTGACCATGACCGCGCGCTACGCGGACGACTTCGTCCTCAACCGCGTTCTCTTCCAGGCTCGCGGCGTGGTGGGGACCAGCATCAACCAGACGCTGCCTGCCAATACACAGATCTTCACACGCACCTTCGAGGTGATCGTGCCGGCCAGCGCCGCGCCCGGCAGCACGTTGACGCTGGAGACCAGCGCCGTGGACAACGCCAACCAGCCCAGCCCGATCCGCTCGGTGGTCTTCACCGTGGCCGATGGGGTTGCGCCGAATGTCCAATTCCAATCCCCGGCCAACAACGCCGCGGTGGACGCCGGCAGCACGGTCAGCGTCACCATCTCGGCCAGCGACGCCGGCAAGGTGGCGTGGATCAAGCTCACCGCCACCGGCGCGGCGGGGTTCGAGGAGACGCGCACCCTCAGCCCGGCGGCCACTTCGTCCACCGTGACCTTCGCCGTGCCGGTCTCGGCCTCGGCCATGCCCACGGAGACGATTACGCTGGCAGCCCAGGCCCAGGATGAGGCGGGCAATCTCTCCCAGCCCACGGTGCGCACGCTCAAGATCCGCGATGGGGTGGCGCCGTCGGTGACGATCACCCCGGCAGCGGGCGAAGTCATCGCCGGCACGAGCTTCACCGTCAGCGTGGCAGGGACCGACAACATTCAGATCAGCAAGCTGGGCCTCACCGCCAGCGGCGCGGTGAGCCAGAGCTTCAACTACAACGTACCGGGGACGCTCTCCACAGCGGCGGCGACCTTTGTGGTCAACGTGCCCTTCACGGCCACAGCCGGCAGCACCATCGCCCTGATTGGTACAGGCACGGACGCGTCCAATAATATCGGCTCCAGCGCCGCGGCTACGGTCACAGTGATCGCGGACGCCCTCCCCACGGCGCAGATCAGCGCGCCGGCGGATGGGGCCACCGTGGCGACGGATACACCCATCGCCGTGGTTGTCAATGTAACCGATGACGTGGGCGTGGCCCAGGTCCAGTTGACGGCGGACGGCGCGCTGAGCAGCAGCCAGGCGATCACCATCAGCCCGGCGGCGACCTCACGCACTGTCACCTTCACCGTGCAGATCCCTGGCACGGTGGAACTGGGCAGCAGCCTGGCGATCACAGCCACGGCCACAGATACTCAGGGCCAGAGCAGCCAGAGCAGCCCGATTACGCTGATCGTGGGCGAGGACCGCAGCGCGCCCACGGTTGCCATCAGCCAGCCGACGGCGGGGACAGTGGTCGATCCCGGCGCGGTCTTCACCGTCAGCCTGGAAGCCGCCGACAATGTGGCCTTGAGCCAGATCACCCTTGACGTAAGCGGGGCCGTCACCCTCAGCCAGAGCTTCACGGCCGAGGGTCTTGCCAGCGCGGTTAGCCTGCCCATCACCGTGCCGGTCACGGCGATTGGCAGCGACATCATCACCCTCAGCGCCCGCGCCGAGGACGCCAGCGGCAATAGTTCCGCCGTCGTCACCCGCACGGTCGCTGTGCGCGACGTCATCGCGCCGACGGTCGCGTTGACCCTGCCCGGCGTGGCGGACGAGATCATCCGCGGCAAGAACTACACAGCCACGGTCACGGCGAGCGACGAGGTGGGCCTGAGCGGGTTGCGCCTTCTCTTCGGCGGCGTCATCGAGGACGAGCAGGGGATCGATATCTACCCGACGCAGCCGCGGGCCACGCACCACTTCGTCTTCAGCGTGCCCATGACCGCCACCCAGGGCAGCGTTCTTACGCTAATCGCCAGCGCCGGCGACGCCGCTGGCAACGTGGGCATGGCCGAGACCGTCACCTTGACTGTGGTGGAGGATAGCGCGCCGCTGGTCAACATCAACGCGCCGGCCACGGTGGGCAGCGGATCGCCGCTGACAGTGACCGTGACCGCCGAAGATGATCTGGCCGTGGCCGCCATCAGCTTCGCCAGCAGCGGCGCGGTGATCACCTCTACGGTGATCAGCGTGACGCCGCCGGTCGCACTTCACAGCCAGAGCTTCACGTTCAACGTGCCATCCACGGCGGTCCCCGGCAGCACCCTTGTGCTGAACGCCAGCGCCACGGACAGCCGCGGCCAGAGCCGGTCGGCCACGCCCGTCACCGTGACTGTGGTGGACGGGACAACGCCCGCCGTGATCTTTACAAACTGGGCCAACGGAACCAATGTGGACCCAGGCACCACCGAGAACTTCACCGTGCGCGCCACGGACAACGGTGGGGTGCGCCGCGTGGATCTGCACCTGAGCGGCGCGTACACGCTCTCGCTGAGCCAGGAGATCTCGCCGACGCAGACCACGGCCAATCTCAGCTTCCCGGTGGCGCTGCCGATCACCCTGACGGCCAACACAGCGCTGACCCTGACGACGGTCGCCACCGACAGCGCCGGCAATGTCTCGCAGCCGACGACCATCGCCCTCAACGTGCGTGACGTGCTTGCGCCGCAGATCCAGGCCAGTGTGGCGATCACAGAGATTGTGGCCGGGCGCAGCTTCACGGTGACGCTGAACAGCAGCGACAATGTGGGCGTCTCCTCGCTCTTCCTGCGGGTGAGCGGCGCGGTGACGAACAACCAGAGCGTCTTGATCAGCCCGCCCCAGGCCAACGTGAGCCGCGCCTTCAACGTGAACGTGCCGGTGAACGTGGCCGCGGGCAGCGTGGTGACGATCACCAGCGAGGCACGCGACGGCCAGATCAACCAGGGCTTCAGCACGCCCTTCACCTTGCCGGTGGTTGCGCCTATGGCCCAACTGAGCGGCGTAGTCCTCAACGGAACGGAACCGGTGGCGGGTGCGGATATCTTCGTCGCCGCGGCCAACGGGTTGTTCACGACCACCACCGATAGCCAGGGCGAGTATCGCCTGGACGGGCTGGCCGACGGCAAGATCGTTGTAGACGCCCGCCATCTGGCCGGCGCCGGCTATGGCCGCACCGTGGGGACGCTGGCCGGTGAAGCTCTCGTCCTCAACGTGGCCGTCAACCCGGCCATCCTGGTGCAGAGCGCGTTTGACGATGACGCCGAGGGCTGGACCACAGCGGGCGGCAGCCTGATCTGGAGTTCTGGCTTCCGCTACATCAGCATTATGGATCAGTCGGCGGCGACGATCTTCTACTTCGAGGCCCCGGCCAAATTCCGTGGGGACTTCTCGGCGGCCTATGGCAAGACACTTGTCTTCGACCTGCGCCGTAGCAGCGCCACAGCAGCGGTCTCCGAGGCGGATGTGATCCTGGTGGGCGGCGGTATGACGCTCTACTATCGCACAAACCGCGTGCCCAACACCAACTTCCAGACCTACGCCATCCCGCTCGATCTGTCGACGCTGGCGTGGACGAAGGATAGCCCGACCGGCCCGACGCCGACCGCGGCGGAATTCCAGGCGGCGCTGGCCGATCTGCAAGCGCTGCGCATCCGCGGCGACTATGTGGAGGGCAACGGCTACGGCTATCTCGACAATGTGGCCGTGCGCATCCCCACCACACGGGTCTCTGGCACGGTGATCGACGCCGCCAGCCAGCCTGTGGCGGGCGCGGCGATTACCATGACCGCGACCAGCGGCGTCTACGTCCTGGCCGCGGACACAGACGGCGGCTACGCCATCAACGGCGTGGGCGCGGGCAGCATCAGCGTGGCGGCGACGGCGCCCAACGGACTGCGCCGCACATCCACGGGCACGCTGACCGCCAGCGGACAGTTGACGCTGAACGTTCAGATCCCGAACGCGCCGACGGTGCAGATCAGCAGCCCGCTCACGGGAAGCGCAGCGCTGGAAGGCGCCACCCTGCCCGTCACCGTGACGGCAAACAGCAGCATCGCCCTGGCGCGGGTCATCTTCACGGTAGACGGCGTGGCCGTCTTCACCAACACGGTTGCGCCCTATCGCTTCGATCTGACTCTCCCGCTGGATGTGGAGAGCCTGATCCTGGGCGCACGCGCCGAGGATGTGGAGGGCAACGCCAGCGCCGCTGAGCCGGTGGTGATCAGCGTCCTCAGCGACGACAAGACCACCGTGATCGGTCGCGTGGTGGATGGACTCAACGGCAACCTGCCGGTGGAAGGGGCGACGATTCTCTTAGGCAGTTTCACAGCCAGCAGCGCCGCGGATGGAACATTCTCAATTGCCGATGTGCCCACGGCGCAGGGCAATCTGACCCTGATCGCACGCAAGACGATTGACGAGATGCCGTTGCAGGCGGTGGTCACAGCCACCCCGGCGGCGGGCGGCGTCACCGATGTGGGCGACATGGTGTTGATGGTGGGCAAATTCTGGGACGGCGGCGGGGCCAACAACAACTGGCTGACCGCGGCCAACTGGAACGGGGATACGTTGCCGGGGGCCACCGACGATGTCTACATTCCGTTGACCGCCACGGTGACACTGCCCAGCGGCGCGGTCTCGGTCAACAGCCTGCGCAGCGACGGCAGCCTGACCCTCAACGGCGGTACGCTCTCGCTGGCCGCAGCCTCGACCGTACAGACCCTGACCATGAGCAGCGGCGGGTTGACCGGCGCAGGCGATGTGACTGTGAACGCTTCCTTCGCCTGGAACGGCGGCACGGTGAGCGGCGCGGGGGCATTGATCAACAAAGGCAGCGCCACCATCGGCAACACAGGAGCGCGCACGCTCACCGCGCGCACCCTGGACAACCGGGGCGCGCTGGTCTGGCTGGACGGCGATATCTACGGCCAGAGCGGCGCACGCATCATCAACCGCGCCGGCGCCCTCTTCGAGATTCGCACCCATCGCAATCTCTACTGGCAGAGCAGCTACGGCGAGCGCCCGATCTTCGAGAACGCGGGCACGCTGATCAAGACGGCGGGGACTGCGGCGGCCAACGCTATCTATTACACGGTGATCAACACCGGCGCAATCGAGGTGATGACCGGCACGCTGGACTTCAACGGCGGCGGCTCACTGGCGGGGACGCTGAACGTGGCGGGCAATGCCTTTGTCAAAGTGAGCAACGGCTACGCCCTCACCGATCTTGTCGCCAACGGGGCGGGGACTGTCCAATTCGCCGGCGGCGCTGTCAGCGTCAGCGGCAGCTACAGCGGCACGGCCATCACCGAGATGAGCGGGGGCACGCTGCATCTGAACAGCGCCAGCTTGAGCCTGGTGGACTATGCCCACACAAGCGGCAGCATGACCGGAAGCGGCGATGTCATCGTCAACGGTGCCATGAAGTGGAGCAGCGGCAGCCTCAACGGGCCAGGCTCGATCACCCTTAACGGCAGTCTGCTGGTTGAGGGGACGGGCACGCGCACCCTCAACGAGCGCACCCTTGACAACCGCGGCTCCGCCGTGTGGACGGGCGGCGAGATCGCCATCCAAAACGGGGCAAAGATCATCAACGCCGTCGGCGCTACTTTCGACATCCAGACGCACGCCAACATCTATTGGCAGACGAGCTATGGCGCACGCGGCAGCTTTGAGAACTACGGCGCACTGACCAAGTCGGCGGGGACGGCGGACGGCACGGTGATCTATGCCCACTTCCACAACCAGGGCGGGGTCGAAGTGCAGACCGGCAGCCTGGAGTTGTTCGGGTCGGGGACGAGCGGCGGCAGCTTTGCGGCCAACGCCGGGGCGACGCTGCGCTTCCACACCGATCACCAACTGCTGGCGACATCCGCGCTGAGCGGCGCAGGCATGGTGCAGTTTACGGGCGGCGCGGTGACGGTGGAGGGCGCGTACAACGTCAGCGGCGTCAGCCAGATCAACGGCGGCGGGCTGATCGTAAACCCGACGGCCACGGTGCAGAACCTGGGCGGGCTGGTCACGGTCAACAACGGGACGCTCAACCTGACCGGGCTATCGCTGGCGACACCGGCGATTACGCTGGGCAGCAGCGGTGTGATCACCGGCAGCGGCGTGCTGACTGTAACCGATCTGCTGACCTGGAGTGGCGGCAGCATGAGCGGCAGCGGACGCACGGTGACCACCCAGAATCTGGTGATTGACGCCAACACGCATACGCTCAACGAGCGCACGCTGGAGAACCGGGGGACGGCGCTCTGGACCGCCGGACAGATCGAAGGGCACAACGGGGCGAAGATCATCAACGCGGCTGGCGCCACCTTCGACATCCAGACGCACGCCAATATCTACTGGCAGACGTCCTATGGCAATCGCCCGATCTTCGAGAACGCGGGCACGCTGCTCAAGTCCGCAGGGATTGCGGATGCGACGGTCTTCTACAACAGCCTGCACAGCATGGGGACGATCAGCGTCACCGCGGGCGTGCTGCAACTGGACGGCGGCGGATCGATCAGCGGCGCGCTCCATGTGGGGGCGGGTGCAACCGTGAAGAATGGCAGTGTGTTCAGCCTGAGCAACATCACGGTGACGGGCGGCGGCATGTTGGAGAACGGCAGCAACACCCTGACCGTGAGCGACAGCTTCAGCGCCACTGCGCCCATGCTTATCAGCGGCGGCACAGTGCAGATCAGCCCGGCGACCAATTTCGCGGCCACCAACCTGAGCGTAAGCAGCGGGCGGCTGGCGACGAACAGCGACGCCGTGGTCAACGGGATCTTCACATGGACGGGCGGCACCCTCAGCGGTACGGGCCGCGTGATCGTCAACGGCTCCCTGATCATGGACGGGAGCAACAAGCAGATGGAGACGTTGACGCTGGAGAACCGCACCAGCGGTGTGTGGAAGGCAGGAACGATCAACGCCTACCAGGGCTCCCGGCTGTTGAACACGGCGGGCGCGGTGCTGGAGGTGCAGGGCAATGTGCAGATGTATTGGGCGTCCGGCCAGGGCGCGCAATCGACCCTGGAGAACCGCGGCACGCTGATCCGCTCGGCGGGGACAGGCAGCTTCACGGTCAACAGCCTCTTTAACAATCTGGGCAGCACACAGATTGTCACAGGGACGATGGCGGTGAGCGGCGGCGGTATCAACAATGGATCGCTCCACGTGGCCGCGGGCAGTGTGTTGGAGATCAACAGCAACTATACCTTCGGCGCAGGGACAGCCTACAGCGGCGCGGGTATGTTGCGCTTGGGCAGCAACACGCTCACGCTCTCCGCCGGCGCGGCGTTGACCGTCACCGATCTGAGCCTGAACACAGGCACGCTCACCGGCAACGATGACGTGATCGTTACCGGGGCCTTTACCTGGAACAGCACCACGGTGAGCGGCGCGGGCAAACTGCGCACGAATGGCGTCACCACGCTGCCGGCCAACAACACCCGCAACCTCCACAACCGGCTGTGGGAAAACGCCGGCACGGTGGTATGGCAGGCAGGTGTGGTCAGCTTCCAGAACGGGGCCAGCCTCACCAACCTGGCCGGGGCTACGCTGGATCTGCGCGTGGACAACACACCGCTGACCTTCAGCGGCACACGGCCTGCCTTCACCAACGGGGGGACGGTCGTCAAGTCCGCCGGCACGGGGACGACGATGATCAACCACAACGTGGTCAACAGCGGTGAAGTACGCGTGGAGACGGGCGTGCTGTCTGTGAACAGCGGTTACACCCAGACTGCCGAGGCCAGATTGGTCCTCAGCATTGCCGGGCCGACCGTAGGGACGGAACTGCGCCAGCTCAACGTGACGGGCCTGGCGACCCTGAGCGGTACGCTGGAGATCCGCCGCAGCAGCGGCTATCAACCCGGCGTGGGCGCGTCGCTGTCCATCCTGGCCTTTGGTACGCGCAGCGGCGAGTTTGCCCTGGTCGAAGGGGTGGAGATTGCCGGTGACCGGACCTTCCAGGTGCGCTACGACGACGCGGCCAAACGGGTGATGCTGGATGTGGTCGCCGTCGACGGCATGGGTGTCGCCGCCATGTCGGCCATCGAGACGCAGGATCAGCCAATGGCGCTGCCCGTCGAAAACCAGGAAGAGGTGACGAGCCATCTGCTCTATCTGCCCGTGATCAACGGCAACGCCACGCCATCGGCGACAGCCGAAATGGACACGGCGGAGCCTTCGACCGAACCGCAGCCAGAGACCGTCTCCGAGGAGCAGTCGGTTGAGGCCGAGGAGTCTGCGCCAGTCGAGGAGGATCTGCCGGTGCAGGAGAGCGGCACAGAGTCCACACCGTTGATCTATCTGCCCTTCATCTCCAACTGAGTTGACAAAAAGACCCGCCAGGTTTTCTGAAACCTGGCGGGTCTTTTTGTTTTGGCATCTAACCCGATATACTGTACAATTCATCCTGTACTTACCCCTGGGTCGGTGGCGGAATGGCAGACGCAACGGACTTAAAATCCGTCGGGGAAACCCGTGTGGGTTCGACTCCCACCCGACCTACCAGAACCACAAGATGTAGTGGGCAATAGACAAGTATGGTCTATATGTTGTATTCGGCTTGAGGGTTGGTTTGGCTGGTTTGAATTACAAAAACAAGAAATCCGTCGGGGTCGATTTCCGTCCTCGACGGATTTTTATTGTACTGCAAACGGTGGATATGGGAAAGTCGAGTTAGACTTTCATCGCCGTGTCAAGGATGAACGCAACAGACTGACAGGTACGGTCGAGCATTTTGATGCAAGCGGTGAGTGGTTCGACTTCGTTGGCTTGAGCGTACTTCTGGATGTATTCCCAGGCTCCACCGTTGTCGGCTGCATCGGGTTGGCCGATGAGATGAAGGAGAATACAACCGCCCAGTTCGGCAACGGTCTCGGATGCCCAGTGCTGTCCTTTCTCTTTGAGATTGCCCAGGCGGTAATCAGCAGCGTGGACCAGTTCATGCGCCCAGGTGGATAGGTTCTCGACGCCAACGGCGATGACTTCCCGACCGCTGTTGTAGATTTGGAAGACGCCTTGGGACTTGCCTTCGACGCCGTTGTAGGTGACGATTTCGATGCCCCAGGCTTTGGCGACTTCGACCAGCGGCAGGGTGTCGATGAACTGCTTCTGTGCGCTGCCATCGGGCAATGGATCGCCATCGGTCTGCTCGATGCCGAAACGAGCGCCGCTCTTGAAGCCAACCAAGATGTTGTATTCTTCACCCGTCTCCTCGTTGCGCTTGGTGACTCGCATGGGTTCGAGGATGTAGAAGGCTTTCTCGCCTTTGCGCACTTGCCGACCTGCTTCCTGCCAGCCGTTGTAGCTGCGAGCATCGCTGTAGCCGTGCAGGGCGACAATGAGTTGATTGAGCCACGACCAGCAGGCACAGTAGCGGTCTGCGTTGTGGCGGATAAAGATGGGGGCCAGCGCTGACGGTACACGACCTGACTCGAATGCAGCCAACAGCAGTTGACCAGTTTCCTCGGCTTTGCCATAGAATCGCATAAGTCTATTCCTTTCTGAATACAACTGGATGGAGGATGAAAAGAGAACGGGCCACTGATTGACTCAGCAGCCCGTTCGGGGTTTTGGGGTTGTGGGTATATGGGGTTCTGTCTAGTTGAAGCCCAGTCCCCGCTCTTTGAGACTGACGTAGCGGTTGTAGCCGATGACCAGATGATCGAGTACGTCGATGTTGAGCAGTTGACCGGCATCGACAATCTTCTGGGTGACTCGTACATCTTCAGGGGAGGGCATGGGGTCTCCCGATGGATGGTTGTGGACGATGATGATCGCTGCCATGTTGCGGCGTAGCGCTTCCTTGAAGACTTCTCCAATGCGGATGACGGCTGTACTGAGCGAACCCACGTACAATGTCACGATATCCTGCACCCTGTTCTTGGTATCGAGCAGCACAATGCGCAGTTGTTCATGGTCGAGCAGCGCCATTTCGATCATGAGCAGGTTGGCGACATCGGCAGGACTGCGAATCTGGAATTTGTCTTCGGGTAGGGTGTTCTGTAGACGACAGGCAAGCTCCACAGTGGCTTTGATGCGAGCGGCACGGGTCGGGGTAATGCCAGGGACGGCCACCAAATCGGCATAGCTCAAGCGGGCAATCTCCCCGATGGTGTTGGCCCGACGCAGCAGGCTATCGACCACGGTGAAGGCGTCGTTACCGCCGATGAGGACGGCGAGCAATTCACGCAAGGAGAGGGCTGATGTGCCTAGCCATTCCAGCCGTGTGTGAGGACGTTCAGAGACCGGCAACTCACGAATGGTGAGTGGTGACTGGTGGGCGTGGTGCTGCAAATCGAAGAGGGAAGGCTGTGTTGTCATGGCGAATTGTCTCCTGAAATGGAGAAGGCCCCCACTGGCATACAACAGTGGGAGCCTTCGGCGGTGAGGAAAGAAAAGGTTAGGCCAGCGCAGGTGTGCGAGATTGCAGCTTCTTGGTCAGACCATCAATGAGCTTGTCGGCCTCGGCATCTTGCAGTTGGGTGTAGGCGTCGGTGCGGCCTTCGCTGATGTACTTGACCAGCCGTCGCAGTTCGCTTTCCCAGGTCTCTTCGTAGTAGAGCTTTGCCAGCGCTTCCAGTTCGGCGCTCTTGGCGTTGACGCTCTCCGGCTTGACCGCTGGGGGGTGATGACCGTTGCCGTTGGTGATAGATCCATCTTCCAGGGCAGCAGCCATATGACGGCGATAGTGTTGGACGACAATCTCGTTTAGCCGTGCTTTGCCCTGGTCACTGAACTGCTTCTTCTCAGCGTCGTATTCAGCCCAGACGCTGGGCAGGGTGTAGAGATAGCGACCCATGCCGAACATGGCGCACGCCCGTTTGAAGGCTTGGGCTTCAGCAGCCGTGCCGCCGATTTCGGACTTCTCGGACTGGCTATCGGGTTCGCCGGTGCTGGAACGGGTGACGCCATCAATGGTGAGTTCACAGATGATGCGGTCTCCCCAAGGCCGATAGGTGACGCTCCATCCCAGGCCGCAGACTTCATCCAACCGCTGCATGTAGGCCCGCAAATCCGCATAGGCCAGGGCAAGCGCTCGATTCTTCTCTTTGGTCAACGCTCCTGGTTTCCAGGTGATGTGCGCAGGGTGGAAGGGCTGGCTGAGGGCATTCAGAAGGTCGGCGTTGTTGGTGTAGCTGTTCATGGAAATCTCCTTGTCAAAATGAGGGTTGAATAGAAAAGGGGCCGGTCTCGTTGACCAGCCCCTTGGGGGTGAAGATGGTTTGTTCACGGTGCGGATGGTTCCAATAGGCCAGCACAGATAGGACAGAGCTTGGGGGCATTCTTGCGGTCCTTGAGCTTGCGCTCGAAGCGTCGGCCACGGTCGGGCCAGATACGGACGAGCAGAAGTTCACAGCCAGCGTGGATAGCGACTTCGGTGAGACGTGCGCCCTGTCCGCTGCGATGCTCCTGTAGACGGCGCTCGATGTCGTCGGCATAGCCCAAATAATGACGAGCATGTTTGTAACCCGGCTGAAAGTGAAGCAGATAGACGCCTTTCATCAGGAGTGTCCCCCTCCGTTTTGAGCAGCACCGTTGTGGTATTGCCCCTGGATGCGGTAGAGGAAGGGAACAGATTTGGACTGGGCAATCGACTGCGCCACAGGCAGCACAGCGTCTTGGGAAGCAAACTCTTGCCGTGAGTAGAGGGTGAGGCGACCGGCTCCACGTACATGGACCCAGCGCCAGCCTTCTTTCGATGTGGTGGGCGGGGCAATGGTCACATATTCCTCTGGTTCACGGCGGGATGGGGTGCAACCTTCATCGTTGATATAGATGGGGGACTGCTGGCACAGACGCTTGCCGGTGGCTTCTTCCCAGCGATGGATGTACATCACCGCAATGCGGTGCTTGCAGAGCGGAGCGTCCATCCAACGGGGTGCGCCGTTGGCAGCATCAGGGCAGGTGCAGGAACGGCCACGGATGCTGACGGTGTAGTGGTGGCCGTGACTGCCATCCACCTGCCAGCGGTCTTCGCCGTTGTCGGCTACAGGCAGATGGGCAATCTTGCCGCTGATAGCCAGTTCCAGCGCTCGACCGGCTCGCTCCCCAGCCAGGGGACGCATTTTGTCCACATAGCCAAGCAGTTCCTCAGCCGTGGGCACGCCGAATACTCGGTCTTCGACCATCGGGTGTAGTTGCCAGACGAACTCACCGCCGTTGGTTCCTTGCCGGTGGGCTACCTTCCAACTGTTCTCTTCCATAACCCGCCAGAAGGGTGCAGTCCAGCCGTCGATAGAGAGGGCGCAGGGCTGACGATCCTCGCCGTTGATGCGATAGCCAACCACCTCGTACTTGCCATCATCGACAGCGATGCCACCCCTATACTCGCCAGTGGGACGCACGTAGAGCTTGAGCATCTTGCGTGTACGGGCGGCATAACCTAGCAGGTGATGGAATGTGAGTAGACTTTGCATAGGTATCTCCTTATTGGGTTGAGGGAAACAAAAAAGCCCAGACCGGTGTCTGGGCTGTGTGCTGCGTGCTGCGTATTCAGTTGTCGGTCATGGCATGGGCGCTGCCTTTCTCTCAATGGACGGGCTGTTGAGGATGACAAGTTGAGCGAGAGGATACTACTGCATGGATTTCAGGGGGGGTAGGTTCACTTTTGCCCCTCCAATATCCATTTAATAGGGGCTTACATCCGGCGGGTCATAGGCGACCCAGGTTCAAGATGAGGCTATATTTGCGTTGGGGTGGGCTGAATCAGAGAGGGGAAGCTTAGAATGGGATAGACTTGTATATGGTTTGGAGGAATACAACTGCTAGTTTGTTCATTTTTGCACAGACAGGGTACGGGTGTATTAGCGGCGACTGAATCAACGAGGGCGCACAAGGGAGGCTCGATAAAGGAAAGAGGGCATTGTTTCAGAGGGCAGACCAGCAGGAGAACAAAGACCGGCTCTCCTGCTGACAGTTATCGTTTCGACTTGAGACCGGTTTCGATCCATTTACGGAGCGGAAAACCTTGCTCTAACATCTCGCTCGGATCTTTGAATATGATCGGTCTCCATCGTTTGGCATTGGGGAGGGAGATAGTCCAAAAGCTTGATCCATCGTCTCCCGCTTTGTCGTTGTCAAACGATACCAATACCAAGGGAGTGGCACTTAATTTCTCGATAGTCTCCTGTGTATGCGCACCACCAGTGCCGCCTGTAGCAACAGCATGGACCAGATCGCCCGCTTCCTGCTGAATTGAGAGTGCATCAAAGACACCTTCAACCAGTACAACTGGACGGCTTGTATCCACTCGATCTAGGTTGTAGAGAAGATTGGCCGAACCAGGTAACACTTTATATGGGTTAATGCCTTCTATTTCCTCAAGCGGATATCGACGGATGATTACCCGCTTGATGATGCCATTCTCATACCAGGGGATGAGGACGCCGGGCAACAGTGATACTTTGTCCTGGTATCCATCGTTCGGCAGTCCCCACAGGTCCCGACTGTCTAACTGCTGTACACTATGCCCTAGCCGTGCAGATTGGATCGTCTCGATGGTAAGTCCTCGTTGGTGCAACCAGCGTAGGACGTTAACCGAAGCAGGATTAGTGTTATCAAACAAACGGGAATGGCACTCCTGTGTTAGATGGTGCGCTCGCTCCTGCCATGTGCTTACCTCGGCATCAGGCGGCTTGATGAATACTTTGGGGCGGGCCGGAGTCGTTGTAGTGCCGTCCATTGTTGGTAACTCACCGGCGAACTTCGCCAGATAGTTGCAGGCATCAAGGAACTCAATCTCCTTGTAGCGCATGACATAATCGATGGCGTTGCCGCTCTTGTGACACGCACCGTAGCAGCGCCAACTCCTGGTCTCTGGATTAACCCCAAAGCTGGGCGTCCTTTCACCGTGGAATGGGCAGCACCAGAAGTGCCATTGTCCTGAGCATCTTTGGGCTGGACCGAGATCTGCTGCAACAACGTCGAGCAGATCGACCGATGCTAGTAATTTCTCTGTATCAATTCTTGTGATCATATTGATCTCCATTGAAGATGTATCTCTGTTGAGGATGGAGTGCAACGGCTGACCTCCCCCATACGGGCGCACTCTTGCACTTTTGCACTCTGGGCGTAGAAAGCCAGGGTCAGAATGGGCTGGATAAAGAGAGAGGGCACAAGGGTCTTCCTTTATCCAGCCCTCTGCCGTTCACCGGACTAGAGTGCAAAAGTGCAAAAGTGCATCGTTTAGGGGAAGCTACCTGTTGCACTCAGTGATCTGGTAATTCCAGTGTGGGACGCCATCCATATATTCGGAGACGATTCCCATCTTTGCCTTGATTTTCTTCGCCGCATCAAGTAGCCCTTGCTCCTTCAATATCGCTTCCATGCGAGTAGATGGGACAGGTCCACTTGCCAACTCCTTGCGAAGAAGCTCCGCCGCACGGTCTTGCTGTGTCGGTTGTCGGGTTGACTGTGGCAGTGAGGTCAACTCGATTTCCCCATCAGCCACATGGTAGATGAGCGGTTCTGAGGGAACCCCCAGGTTACATTTGATCACTGCCAACCGTTTTGTTTCCTTATCAAACCGATTGGGCATGTCGATTGACCAGACCACACGAGGCGTTTGGACAATCGAGCTATGCCCACGCACATGGCGCAAACTTGGTGTCTGGCCCTCTGGTATGATCAGCTTGCTGAGGTGATGCGTGACGATGACAGGTATGCCCTTCGTGCGGGCCAAAACAGCCAGCTTTTTGACCACGGGAAGCATGGCGCTGCTGTTTTCTTCTTGCCGCTGTAAGCCAGACAGACCGTCAAAGACGATGAGTTCAACGCCTTCAATCTGGGCAGCTTCGACTATTGCTGTCCAATGAGTCGAATTGTCGATGAGGAGGTCCATCTCATCGCCTACCTCTACCGATAGAATCTGCTGATCAGGAACGTTAAATTCGTCAGTCCGCATCGTGTTGAGCTTTTGCCCACCCTCGCCTTCGATCCACAAAACTTTGCCGGTCCTACCTGTGAACGGTGTGCCATCGGGCCATGCACTACCACATAAGTATGGCTTGCATACGCCGACCAACGTCAGCAGTGACTTGCCTGCATCCGCTTGGCCCACGATCATGGTGAGGAAGCCGTTCGGTAGCCAGCCAGGCCATGCCCATGTGATTGCCCCGTACATCTTTTTCATCTCTGCCCAGGTGATGACCTTTGCGCCGCTTGGAAGCACATAGAAGGCTTCGCTGCTTTCATTTTCACCATCAGCAGGTTGCGGACTAAGATCGAGAAGATCCCCCGCAAGGAATGAGAGTAGATCTTCATCTCTTCCTGCTTCTTCCATTAGCAAGGCTCGAACTGTGTCAGTACCACCCTTGTCGTAGCCTGCATACAGTGCCGATACCAGATCGGCCCGTTTGCCGCATTCTTCTGGCTTCGTCCCGTTTGGGGGATTGCCGTCGAGCAGGTGGCGGATCGCTTCCTGCGCTTTCAAGTTTGGATTACTTTGTAAGTTAGTAGTCATTTCTGTTATACTCTCCATAGTAGATGTGCCCAGTCGGGCGAGATGAACGACCACCAACCGGACCTGCCGACCAAGCGAAGCCGGTTGGTGGTTTGTTGTTTGCAGCCTGTGGCTGCCCTTGTACTACTTGCTCTCTTCATTTACTTCCTCCTCTGGCGCAGGGGCCACGGGACCGTTGAGCAGCCCGATAGCCCTGGCCTGATTGCGCAGTAGCCGACGCAGCGTGGCGCTGAGGTTTTCGCCCCAGTAAGCAGCCAGTTGCTCCAACAATCTGCGGTCCGCATGGGACAGTTTGAACAGAAATTTTTCCTTCATCATATGCGTCTCCTTAAAACAAAAATGCACAATGGTCACCGTATTGACCACTGTGCATCATGTTAGCAAGGTATGGGCGTTGTAGGTATGGTGAAAAATTAAAACTTTCACCACCCTCTATTCATCTTCGCTGGGCAGTCGAGCGAATTTTGCCAACGCTTTGCGTCGCTTATCCCATGTGCGGATTCGTTCACGCACTCGCTCACCAGTGATTGGTTGGTCTGGCAAAAAGGGAGCGAGGCCATTGCTGGCTCGCTCCAACGCATCGTCAATGTACACAATCGCTTCGTCATCCTTGATGCCAAACCCATCAAGGGTGCGAATCACTTCCCGCAGAAATGAATGTGTCATCCGGCCACGAATCGACCATTCCCTGCGGAATTCTTCATCTGGCAGCCGAGCCTGATCCAGTTCCATCTGAGTTAAATCTCTAACAACGTTCTTGATATAAAGGGTTAGGGTTTCGTTGATACTGTTCGCTATCACGTTTGGCGAGTAGCCGTCCTTCTTGTCTTGCCAGATGCTATCGATCAGTGCAGACTTGCTACCAAACTGTGGCCCCTGGAACGCTAACAGTCTTTCTTTCCACTCAGAGACCAGCCACCATACTTTACTAACATGAGCAATGCTTGTCACATGATCGTCAATGAGGATGGCCTGTTCAATCTGGCCTGATCGGACGAAAAAATGCATCCTGACGCCGGTTTCGGAGATCAAGGGGAGATCTGCATTAGCCTCTAGGAACAATTTCAAACGCAGTTGTTCTTCCTCGTTGGACACACTGCCCCCTTTGTCTTTGTCACTATGGTAGCGCTGGGAGTTGTTGACACAAATAGTTACGTTGGCGTTTGGAATCATGGCTTAGGACAGGGAGTAGCCACTGCCCCTTTTCTTTTTATCCAGCTTCTTATATTTACGCAAAATGGTAAGGTTGTCGCAGATAGACGGCTGTGCTATCCTATCCACACTTACATAGATTGCCTCGTCAGCGACTCTACATCACTGCCATCCTCGCCTGCTGACTGGCCCCGATTCTTATCCAACTTATTTGGAAGGGGTATGGCCCTATGTCCTCTCTCGATATCCCGGTGAGCTTAAAAATTTCAGAGAGGAAATTGGAGTTTTAGAATAAGTACTTGTATGACCAGAACTCAATAGAGTCGTTGTGCGATAACTTCTTGGCATCTTGTGTAATTTCGTAAGAGTGCCTAGATGTAAAGCAGTGACAATTTGGTAAAGGTATTGACAATAGCTTCCCATTTTCTACAATAGATTTGTATCAGGAGATGAACTGAGTTATGGCCTTATCAGAAGAAGATCGACACTGGTATATCAACCAAATCAATCAAATTGACCCCACCAATAAAGTTATCACAATTGATGAAAAGGAAGGAATAATAAGCTACACCTCGGCGATTCGATCTGATGAGTCCCTACAACGGAATGCTACTCCCGAAGAATGGGTCCATGCATTGGCCATTTGTTTATTGGTAAGCCAAAAATTCGAATATCCACTCTCGAATCTATACCATGAAAAATATTATGCACATGGTCGGAAAGGTACGCTTAGTGACGAAGTTGATCTCATTATCTTTGATAGCGATGATCTGCCGTACGCTGTCTGGGAATTCAAATCTTCAGACGAATATGAAACAGATGAAGAGGGTGATATCAAACATCAACTGTTTGGTACGGCCCCTCTTATTGGTGCACCTAAGCTACTAGTGCATGCCACTATTCATCCTCGATCTGACGAAGCCGCAATCACCTTAAAATGTATTGACTATACCAAGTACCCTTCATATGAAAGCTGGGTAGATGCTGGACGCCCTTGTTCTCACCTTTTTCCATATGGTTATCAAGACATTGGGTATGAACCTTTTACGAACGGTGGCAATACAGATCTACGGATGGACTGCACGCAAGCAGATTTCCGTGCCGCTGCTGCCATTTTTCATAACGAGTTTTTTGGTGAGCATCCAGATAATGTTTTGTTCACCAATCTGGTGAAGTGCTTATTAGCCAAAATATACGATGAACGGCATACGAGGAGGGGAGACAAGTATAAATTTCAGGTTCTTTATCGTAATGGCAAAGAGGAAACTTCTCTCGATGTTGCAAGAAGGATAAATGAGGATCTGTATCAACCTGCATATCTTCGGTACATCGATCCATCCGCAGAAAACGCAGATGAGATCAATGGTAGAGAATTTCCACCAGAGAGGGTTAAGACCGTTGTCAAAGTGCTTCAAAGTATGTCGATTACTAAAGGTGCTGCTCTACACGGAGACATCATAGGAGCCTTTTTTGAAGAAATACTGCGTGTCGGTTTTAAACAAGATAAGGGAATGTACTTTACACACGATAACCTTGTTCAGTTCATTGTGGAGGCCGTAGATATTGCCGGTCTAACGAAAAACATCTGGAAAGTTGCGACTCACCCAGATAATCGTCTTCCTTACATTATTGACCCAGCATGTGGCTCAGGAACATTCTTGCTCAAAGCTATGGGCATCGCAACACAAACAGTTCAGAACCATAAAAACGAATTGGTTGCAGACTTTGAGGCTGAACAGTTCTATAAAGCCAGGATGTCTGCCTCTATGCCCAATTATTGGGCTGAGAATTTCATTTATGGTTTAGATCCTAAATTTGTTATGGCAATAACTGCTAAGGTAAACATGGTACTACATGGGGATGGCTCTGCCCATATTTTTAAGCAAGATGCATTCAGGCCACTCTCTACCTTTAGTGATAGTAAATTTCGGCCTCTAGGTGACCCGCTGCGATCAATACCGAAAGCTCGATATAAGCCTGATGTGTCTGAATCATTTGATTTAGTAGTATCGAATCCTCCTTTTGGGATTACCTTGGCATCTGATACCCGCCGCACACTTAGCAAATCTTTTAGCTTAAAAACCTCTCTTCCAAGTGAAGCTTTATTTTTGGAACGATGTTTCCAGCTACTTAAGCCAAATGGTCGATTAGCAGTAGTCATACCTGAATCGTTGCTCAATGCTGCTGACCTGAGTGATGTGCGACTGTTCTTGTATCGAATGTTTTGGATTAGAGCTATTGTAGCTTTGCCACGTAATATGTTTATTGATACACCAACTTTAACAAGCTTGCTGTTTGCCCAAAAAAAGACTTCACACGAAATAGACAGGTGGGACAGTGCATGGGCGAAAGAACAAGCTATAGTAGACAAGAAGGTAAAGACGGCGAAGAGTTATTTGAGTAAGGTAAAAAAAACTAGGCAGCTAAAGCCAGCGGAAGTTCAAGAACATGTACTGAGCACCTTATATCCTGTCGTAGACCAAAATACATGGATACTTAAGAGAGGGAAAAATGCTGGGGTTATGAGTTTCACCCTACCTCACGAGGTGCAAAATGGATATGAGGCTATGAATTACTATGGAGGCCTATTGAAACTAGCTAGTTTTAGTTCCATTGTTGAAGTCTATGTGTTTGGTAAAGTTGCATCGGAGTTCGATTACAAGTACCCAGTTTTTTCTGTAGAAGAAGTAGGATACAAACTGAGCAAACGCAAAGAAAAGATACGTCCTAACCAATTGTGTAAGTTTGTAGGAGCCACAACAAGTGACGAAAAACCTAATCTTCATTTGACAGACGAAGAATTCAAGGTTGTAGTAGATACAGAAAATCCAAAGCGAGTGCTTGATTATATTCGAAAATCTGTTACATGGAGATAGTTGTAAATGAACTTTGAAATTGATTTTACACAAGAGACCTTCCCTATCGTTCGAGAGTCTAGCTTGGTTCTGATTAGTAAGTCTCACACACTCCGATGTGATGCAAAGCAGGCCGAAAAACGTTTTGTGATATTTGATCAGTTAATTGAACAGGTTGATTTCTTCCAATTAGGTGAGTATCTACCCGATCCTTTCGTCAAGGGATCCCAACCAAGTTATGTTGAGTCTTTAGATTCAGTGGGTATACCCGTTATCAATACTCTTTCCATTCAGGATATGGCAATTAACTTGGAAACATGTCGATATATCTCTGAAGAGGACTTTGCAATCTTAGATGAAAACCGCAAATTGCGCTCTGGTGATGTTCTACTAACTATGGATGGGGGAACCAGTATAGGGAAACCGGCCTTGTTCAACATCGAAGATGATTTTACGGTAGACAGCCACGTTGCGATCCTACGCCCAGTAGGTATAGAACCTATGGCCATAGTGTACTTGCTGGCGTCGCCGCTAGGACAGATGCAGTTTCAGCGAGCCGAATCTGGCGCCAGTGGACAAACGGCTGTTACAGAATATGACGTTCGGCGTTTCAGGTTCCCCAAAGTACAAGTTAAAACTCTATCAGGGTTGGTTGAGGAACTTAATTCAGCAAGGGAGGCTATTTTACGGGAAAAGGAGAATCTGAGGCAGCGAGAAAGAGCTTCGTGGGAGCAGTTCAATAGGAATATTCTGAAGCATGCACTGAACAAAACCAAATAACAATCTTGAAGCATCTCTTGGCCTCGGCGTTGGTGTTGCTGTCAATGTGGGTGTAGGGGTCAGCGTAGGTGTCGGCGCACGAATCTCCATCAGCCCTGACACAGGTTGTACAGCGACAGCACCTTCGTTGAGTTGGGCTGATTGAAACCGAAGAGACCCTGTCTGTTCACTTTGCGCTGTCACTTGAAATGCCAGCAAGAGGACGATGCCGTTGTTCAGAATAGGTTCCGCTCCGGCCAACCCGATCCGTACCTGGCCGACCTCGCCTCCGTTGCTGACGATTCACCAGTCATCTACCATCAGGCCAGTTGTTACGCTGCCGAATACAACCATGTCCGCATCGTAGCCGATGACCAGATCCATACTGTAGATGGCGTTCCCCTGTGGGGTCAAACCAAAGGGGACAACGAGATCCCCACCGATTGAACCCACAACGGTAGATAAGGATAGGATTGCTTCTGCATGGGTGCCTGCAATTATGGGCGTTGGGAGGCTGGGATAGCCTCCCTGTGTGTCTATAATGCCTCTTGCGGTAGACTCAAACACTGTAGCCCCTAACTGTCGAAAGGCATCCCGCACAGTTGATTCTAAGGTATCGCCTTGCTCATAGAGCAAGCGCTGCGGTTGTCTAACCTGCTTGAGTTCTTCTTGGGCTAGTTCATACACAATGTTTGATGATACTTTACTGTAGTAGGGGGCTACTATGTCATTAGAGTTTTTGGGCCAGGGTCTAAAAGAAGACGAAATATTAGATCTTCAGGATGGGAAGTTTGAGATTCATTGCTTGGAGATGATTCTAGAGCAACACACTAGTGATCAACCTAAGATTTACACTGGACCCGGTCTTATAAGACAGAATTCAGATGGCGAGTTAGTGTTTAGCTTGTATGCAAAAGAATCGATTGACATCTTATTTGTCTTGAAATCATTAGGTGGTGGTGTCCCCGCAGGAAAGATTATTCCAGACGAAAGATACTATAGGCTAAATGCCATCGATTCCAAACAACGCAGATGGGAAAGTAAGCGTGTACTACCGAACACAACCAGCAATGGACGGCCAGGCACGATATGTACAGGTAACATAAGCGAACTGTCTTTGGTGTGTGAGGGTTTGCCTGCTGAACTTCTCTTCCTTCGGTTTTTGGAAACCTTCCAACTACCCTACAATGCTTTGACAACAACTGAAATCGAAATTGCCGATAAAACAGATAGAAGATCCGCAAGGAATGTCCTACATTTTCTAGCTGTCGGCCATGAGTTCTATCTACGTGAAGATCATAATACCCTTCTCGTGCAAGTTAAATCAGAACAATCAAAGTTTTCGAAGAGTATCGAAGACCGCATTACTGAGACACTACAGTTTATGCTTGCAAGACCTCTCGCATGGACGATTATGACCAAGTATACCGAAGGTAAGAAGATGGTTTCTATTCGAAAGCATCGATCTGATGTACTACGTCCGCGTTGTCAACCGCCTGTGAGTACTCAAATTGGTGAAGATGCGCCATTCTGCACCCTGTTTGAGAAGTACTTTCAGTACGTTATCTCTTATCCAGAAGAAGGGAAAATACATCCAATATCGGCCCACATGCGTGCAATTTGTAGGGCAAGCACTGGTTCTATTAATGCTGAGGCATTGACCATTTGCACTGCTATTGAAAGCCTTTTGAAGGAAATGCCGGAAGCAACACATGAGCTTACAGATGAGGAAAAAGAATGGATTGGAGAAGTTAGAAACTTCATCCGAAGTGGACCTACCACGCTCAGCAAAGTTAAAATCCGACTAGAGGGAACACTGGGACTCCTGAGCAATCCTGTACCTCGTGCAGCGCTAAAGGCACTGGAGAGTAAAGAGGTAGTGACAAAAAATCAGGTGAAATCTTGGAATAATCTTCGTAATGAAGTTGCACATGGAGATACGTTGGCCAGACACACTCTCCAAGAGCTACTTAATCTGTGTGATGATGTCTTGACCCTTTTTTACCGTCTGGTGTTCTATAGAATAGGTTATTCAGGTAAGTTCATAGACTACTCTGAATCTGGCTGGCCTACTAAAGAATTCACCGTTTCGTCATCACAAGATCCCCAATGACGACGAAACACAAAGACCCTACTCGCAGCGTTAGGGTCTTTGTGTGTACATAGAAATTCAAAAAAGCCAGGAAGAGGATACGTTTGGCCTTCTCTCCCACAAGCGCCAGATAACCTAAAATGCGGTGTAGGTCTTGCCTGTGCCGGTCGCCATCTCAAAGAGGAAGCGATCCTTGTCGTCCTTGACAGCCTGTTGCAAGGCGTGGATAGCCTTCAACTGATAAGGACGCAAGAAACGCAGTTTGTTGGTCTGGATGAAGCCAGGTCGTTCGGCCTCATTCTTCCACGCCACTTCGGAGGCATAGCCAGGGCGCTGGGTCAGCACCACATAGTCAGCGCCCACATCTTCTTTTATCAAGCGCTGTAGGTCGGGCGTCACCCGTTGATAGCCCATCACCGAGGTCGGCGTGGGGAAGGTGGTGATGATGTAGGGGTTGCCCCTGTCCAGATCCCAGAAGTAGTGCAGGTTGCCGTTGGAGAGCATGACAAAGCGACAGTTGAGCGAACGGGCATACTTGCGGGCTTGTTCCTTGCCCACCAGGGGATTTTTGTCCTCGGCCTTGGCTTCCAACACAATCAGCGGGAAGCCCTTCTCGTTGAGCAGCAGAAAATCAACAAAGCCCTTGCCTGCCTTCTCAAAGTTATCGCCCAAAGCGTCAAGGTCCGCTGGTTTGAGCTTGACGCTGGGTTCCAGGACGATGTTGGCCGGTCCGCTGACATCGGCAAAGAAACGCCAGCCAGCGGCCTTGAGCAGGTCGTTGATCTTGATGCGTGCGGTGGCTTCGGATTGTGGCACGGGTGCGATTCCTGTGTCGGTGTTGATTGGTGTGATGCTGGTGGACGGGGGATTGTCCTGTGGAAAGTATAGCATCGGGCGTGGTGGTGGACAAAGAATATGGTATACTACTATCAGTCAGACAGGTATAGCCAATATACCCCCGTCGCTACCCTCATTGTTATTGTCTGACCGCTACGTAGTCATCCATAGTCACCTCGAAGTGGAGTATAGCATGTACCCCAAGGCTGGTCTCGCCTTACTCGCTTGCTGTCTGTTACTGTTCAGCAGTGTTCTGTTTTCTGTTTATGCAGAGGAGACCGACACAGTTTACCTCCCATTCATCACAAATGGTAGCGTGCCAGTGTCTGTTACAACAACTCCGACTTTGACGGCCACACCTACCATCTTGTCTGCAACACAGACTCCGACGTTGACGGCTACGCCTACCGTTGCGTCTGCAACACAAACAAGCACGGCAACATCTACGGCAACCAGCACACCGTCTCAGACTGTTACTGCTACACCGACAGAAACTGCAACTGCAACTTATACATCCACCCCCACCTCAACGCAAACAGCTACTCCTACAGCGACTGCTACGCCTAGATGTCCATATACCTGGAGTATCCCCGAATCTTTAGAAGAAGATACGGATGAGGTAGCAATAAGCCTTCAAAGTGTCGTTTTGGATTCTGAAGGCAATTTACATCTTCTTTACGCTACAGGCCCATTTGAAGGTGAAGATTATGAAATCCGCTATATATCACTTTCCTCAAATGGTATGGGATGGAGTAAACCTACCACATTGATGAAAGGAAGCGTCAGCACACCAGCGATTGCATTGGACAGTAATGACAGATTAGTTGCCTACTGGCATACTTTTCAGCCTGAACAAGCTTGGCAACCAGTTGGTATGTTTGCCTATCAGACTGAAAATAAGCAATGGACTGAACCACGGGTTATTCAAACAATATCCGGCGATAATATCATGTCTAATCTAGCAGAATATATGCCAACCATAGCAGTAGATGGCGAAAATACTGTTCATATAGTCTGGCGTGGAAAAGGGCCGGAAGATGCATTTCAGAATATCTTCCATACAATGCAATCTGAAGGTGACTATTGGACTCCTAGAAAAAACTTGTCTGAAGCTACTGATTCAAATAGCCAGTTTCATTTTCCCAGCATTATAACAACGCTAGATGGCAAAATTGGTATCTTCTGGGAGCGGCTTGATAGACCTTACTCTGGTACCTTCTACTCCGAGTTTGATCCCTTGCTCAACTCCTGGTCATTAACGTCAGTTGGGGCTGGGTTTAGTTACGGATTTTTCGTACCATTAGCAAAAGATGGATTTGGTAATATCTATGCCCTTATCAGGCACAATTATATTGGATGGTTCGTACGAGCCAGATCATCTTCGGGTGAATGGATCTCCCAGGAGAAACCTACTGAACGTATTTTTATGAATTCATACCCGTATAGCATGGGTTTTCAGTCCAGTGCTGACGGTACACTTCATGTCGCTTATCTGGACTCTTATTATTGTTTACCCCCGAATGCTGAAGCATGGGAGCCAGGTCAACCAGTAATAGAGACTGACAATCTTCCTTTTAGTGAAGGAATTTACCCTAATCTTCTAGTGGATCAAGAAGGTGGAATTCATATTTTGTGGCGGCTCAATAGGGGGCTTGTTTATGTAACTACTAATCATCACTACACCATCCGCCCCTAATACCGTTTATACAATGTTAGTTCCCTCCCCATTTTTATCGGTATATTAAAAGGCTTAGAAAGAGAGCGATAGCAATAAATCCATTGCCATCGCTCTCTTGTTGTTTTCCTACAACAACGTATCCGCTGGCGAGTGTTGGGCGTGGACTTCGCCCAGGTCTTCCTTGATCTGCTTCAGATAGCGTGTCAGCACGGGTAAGCTACCATGCCCCATCATGCGGCTCAATGAAACGAGATCCGCTCCGTTGCGCAGCATGGTGAGTGCAAAGCTACGCCGGAAGCTGTGCAATGTTGGCGCTGTGACGCCTGCCTGCTTTGCCCTTCTCCTCACAATGTCCCTCAACCCCTCATACTGAAGTCGAGTCCGTTCCCCATCCTGGTGGTGGGCTACCCATAGTGGGCGTGTGGGTTCGTCCTCTTGGCGAGTGCGCAGATAGGCAGCAATCGCTTTACGGGCCTGTCGTCCGACGAAGACGAAGCGCCCCTTGCGGTTCTTGGTCTTGTGCAGGGTGATGCTGCCATCGTTCAGGTTCACATCGGCCATGTTGAGGGATACCATTTCACTGGCTCTGAGTCCTGTGTCGAGCAGCGTCAAGAGGATGGCCTTGTCCCGTAGGCCGAGGTCGCTCTTGTCACAGGTTGCCAGCAGTGCGTTGACCGTCTCTGTGCTGACTGGATCGAGCAGGTCTTGGTCTACCTTGGGGCTGCGCATCTTTTCCAGCGGGTTGCGGTCAATGGCGTCTTCTCGGACCAGGAAACGCACAAAGGCACGCACGGCACGCCAGTAGGCATGGACACCGCCTGACTCACGGCTTTCCCCTAGATGGACGAGGAATGAGCGCAGGTGTCTGGCGGTAATCTGGGCTGGGTCGGTGACACCCTGCTCTTCCAGGTAGGCCAGGAAAGGCTTGAGCTTCCCCTCATAGAAGCCGATGGTCGCTTCGGAGCGGTTGGCTGCACGCACGTCGAGGATGAAATCTCGTAGCCAGGTATGGAGTTGGTTGGGGGTGACGATTTGTAAAATCCGTCGGGGCTGGTTTTGAGCTTGCATGTTGGATTCTCCTAAATGGCGCTGGGGAATACAACATATAGTGCTATCTATTTGATTGTTCACTATATCTAGTGGGTGTCTTTGGGTCGGTGGCGGAATGGCAGACGCAACGGACTTAAAATCCGTCGGGGAAACCCGTGTGGGTTCGACTCCCACCCGACCTACCAATCGTAGATGATCCACATATCCATAGTCTGCCTCGTCAGCAACGGACCATCATCGCCTTCCTCACAAGCTGACTGGCCCCACTGCCTATCCATATGCGGAAAGGGTCTGGCCCTATGCCCTCCCTCGACATCAACATGCTGCGCCAGGTGAGCGGCGTGGGCGCTTCCACCATTCGCAACCTTGTCGCCGCGGGTTACGCGTCGCTGGATGATCTCAAACCCGCCAGCGTGGAGCAACTCTCCGCCATCAGCGGCATCGGCGCGGGGACGGCCCAGGCCATTCGCGACTTTCTCGACAGGCTGGGCGAGGGCGGGGATCGCGTGCGGGTCTACCGCTACGACGAGAAGCGCAAGAACATCCCTTCGGCGGAACTGGCGGCGCAGGGACGGGTGCAGGAGCAGCCCAAGAGCCGCTACAGCTATGACCCGCACCTGCCGCCCACGCTGCGCTTTGCCGCCGACGGTTCCCCCGACCGCCTGCCCGACCTGTTGGAAACAGCCAAACAGCGCAAGTTGACCGACGACGAGGCCCGTTTGCTGGCCGACAGGTTGCGCAACCAGCAGCCCTGGCTGGAGTGGAGCGGCAAACGGGAGAAAAGTTGGTTCGACGTGGACCCGGTGGCGCTGCACATCCACGAGCGCATCTCTGCCGAGGCGATTGTGCGATTGGCCCAACGCCAACCGTTGCAACGCTCGCTCTTTGCCGACCCCGAACTGCCCTACCAACAGGAAGTGGATTTTTACAAACACGATGTGGATTGGGCCAACCGGCTGATCTTGGGCGACTCGTTGACGGTGATGACCAGCCTGGCCCGCCGCGAGGATCTGGCCGGCAAGGTGCAGATGATCTACATCGACCCGCCCTACGGCATCAAATTTGCCTCGAACTTTCAGCCCTTTGTCAACAACCGCGAGGTGAAGGACCGCGACCAGGACCTGACCCGCCAGCCGGAGCAGGTGAAGGCGTACCGGGATACGTGGACGCTGGGCATCCACTCGTACCTGGCCTATCTGCGCGACCGGCTGATGGCGGCCAAAGAATTGCTCAAGCCGGAGGGCAGCATCTTTGTGCAGATTTCCGATGAGAACGTGCATCGGGTGCGGATGCTGTTAGATGAGGTGTTTGGGAACGAAAACTTTATTGCGTTGATTCCCTTTGTAACAACCAGCAGCCAGACTAGCTCTCTCTTGCCAAGCACTTCTGACTTTTTGATATGGTATGCACGAAATCGCACAAGCATTAAATATCGACAGATCTACCTTGAAAAGGTTGCGGGTGAAACAGGCGGTTCAAAATATACGAGTACAGAGTTGGCTACAGGTGAACGACTACCGCTAGGATTAGCAGAGGACCAGTATGAGAGGGCAAGATTGGAAAAAAGTAGAATCTTTCGCCCCAGTCCATTGGTTTCACAAAGTGGCGGAGAGTCAAGCCGCTTCCCCGTTCAAGTTTATGGGCAAGCATATGTACCAAGAACTGGTTTTTGGAAAACAAACAAAGAGGGATTCAAACGCCTCATTGATTCCAACCGAATCGTAATAGAAGGTCGTTCACTTGCCTACGTTCGCTTTTTAGATGACTTTGCCGTGTATCCACTAAATAACTTGTGGGAGGACACATGGGGAGTACAAAGCAGAAGCGATCCTAAAGTCTATGTAGTACAGACTGCAACGAAGATTATTGAGCGTTGTATGCTTATGACCACAGACCCCGGCGATCTGGTCCTCGACCCGACGTGCGGCAGCGGCACCACGGCCTACGTGGCCGAACAGTGGGGACGGCGCTGGATCACCATCGACACCAGCCGTGTGGCCGTGGCGTTGGCCCGGCAGCGGCTGCTCACTTCCAAATTCGACTACTACGAAAAGGAAGATCCCAGCCGTCCTCTGCACCCTGAGACCAATAAGTTTCTCTACGAGAGCGTGCCCCACATTATGCTCAGCACCATCGCCCAGTGCGCCGCCCTCGATCCCATCTTCGCTCGCTGGGAACCCGTCCTGGCCGAAAAGCTGGAACGCCTCAACCTGGCCCTTTCCACTGTGACGCCGGAAATACGCACGATCTTGCAGCGCAAATTGGCCGCCAAAGAAAAGGCCGAGGGCAGGCGTTCCATCACCGACGCCGATACCCGCCGTTGGATTTTGCCATCCGTAGGGGTGGACCCCCGTGTCCACCCGCAGACCCCCACCGGCGACGTAGGGGTGGCCCCCCGTGTCCACCCGCAGACCCCCACCGGCGACGTAGGGGTGGACCCCCGTGTCCACCCGCAGACCCCCACCGGCGACGTAGGGGTGGACCCCCGTGTCCACCCGAATCCCTTGTGGGTGGACCCCCGTGTCCACCCGCAAGGGCAGGCACAGGGGCCTGCCCCTACGGGCGGATGGCAGGAATGGGAAGTCCCCTTTGACACGGACCCCGATTGGCCGCAAGCGTTACAAGATGCGCTGACCGATTACCGCCAGGCGTGGCGACAGAAGATGGACGAGGTCAACGCCACGATTGCCGCCAGCGCGCCCCAGGAAACGCTGGTGGATCGTCCACGCGTCGTCAAAAACGTGGTGCGCGTCAGCGGTCCCTTCACCGTGGAAGGGGTGCAGCCCGCCGAGGAGAATCTGGATTGGACCGATTCCCCCATCGGCGGCGCGCCGGAACCCCCCGTAGGGGCGGACCCCCGTGTCCGCCCGGATTCACATACCCGCCCGGATGCCAGTGTCCGCCCGGATTCACATACCCGCCCGGATGCCAGTGTCCGCCCGCAAGGGCAGGCACAGGGGCCTGCCCCTACGGGGGATGGGTTGGACCCGACCAACGCCGAAGCCTATTTCGACCAGATGATCCGGCTGCTCAAGGAGAGCGGCATCCGCTTTTTGGGCAACAAACAGGTGAGCATCGACCAGTTGCAAGCCTACAGCGGCAGCGTCTATCTGCACGCCGAAGGCGAGTGGAACCCGCAGGAAGAGAAAACGCCTCGACGGCTGGCGGTCTCGTTTGGTCCGCAGTATGGTCCGCTGACGGCATTACAGGCAGAAGAAGGTCTGCGTGAGGCCTATCGACGTGGCTATGACGACATTGTTTTTGCCGGGTTCGACATTGACGGTGCAGCACAGGCAATCATCGACGCAAACATCAACCCGCGTGTGCGTTGTCATACTGCCCGCATCAGCCCCGATGTGCTCATGGGCAATCTGCTCAAGAGCAGCGCTGCCAGCCATATCTTTACGGTCACAGGTACGCCGCGTGTGGAAGTGGAAACCATCGACGGCGACTATGTGGTGCGCATGGAAGGGATGGATGTCTACGACCCGGTGAACAATGCCATCATCCCCACCAATGCCAACGATGTGGCGGCCTGGTTCCTCGACTGCGATTACGACGGCAAGACCTTCTGCGTCAGCCAGGCGTTCTTTCCCAAACAGGATGCCTGGGAGAAGCTGGCGCGTGCGCTCAAGAGTTTTGTCGAGCCAGAACAGTTCGCCGCCTTCTCCGGTGCCCGTTCGCTGCCCTTTGCCGTGGGCAAACACAAGCGCATCGCCGTCAAGGTCATCGATCCACGCGGCAACGAGGTCATGCGGGTGATCCATTTGGAGGGGGTGCGGTATTGATGAAACGACGCAAGAACAGCATACGCAAGCCGGGGTACGATTATACGAATGCGGGTGTTTACTTTGTAACCATCTGTGTCCAAGATTTCTTGCATCTGCTTGGCGCTGTCCACAGCCATGCGGATAGGCACGAAATGGTCCTCAACGAGGCGGGGCAGATGGTTCAGCAGGTTTGGGAGAGCATTCCCCAAAAATTTCCAACAACGGCATTGGACGAAATCATCATCATGCCCAACCACATCCACCTTCTGCTCTGGCTGGGCACCCAAACCGTAGGGGCGGACCCCCGTGTCCGCCCGCAGGCCGCAACCGGCGACGATGGGCAGGCGCGGGGGCCTGCCCCTACGGGAGCGTCGTTCGCGATTGACCCCGACGATATGACAACCGTAGGGGCGGACCCCCGTGTCCGCCCGCAGGATGCAACCTCCGACGATGGGCAGGCACAGGGGCCTGCCCCTACGGGAGCGTCGTTCGCGATTGACCCCGACGATATGACAACCGTAGGGGCGGACCCCCGTGTCCGCCCGCAGGCCGCAACCGGCGACGATGGGCAGGCACAGGGGCCTGCCCCTACGGGAGCGTCGTTCGCGATTGACCCCGACGATATGACAACCGTAGGGCCGGACCCCCGTGTCCGCCCGCAGGCCGCAACCGGCGACAATGGGCAGGCACAGGGGCCTGCCCCTACGGGTGATGGGGTAATGATTCAACGGTATGATCCTGCATTGGCCGATGTGATGGCATGGTTCAAGTCATTGACGACGGCAAAATACCGTCGTGCTGTCTATGAGCAGCATTGGACACCCTACAACCAGAAATTGTGGCAACGCAGCTACTACGATCATATTGTGCGCAGCGATGCGTCGCTCAACGCCATCCGTCATTACATCTGCGAAAACCCTCGACGCTGGGGATTCGATCGCTATCATCCCAACCCACAGGGACCCGATCCAGTTGCCGTGGAAATCTGGCGACAATTGCAGGCTGAATCTAAACAGTTCAGGAAATTTTTATGAGTGGCAAACGTACAGGCGATACCACCCAGGAACCGCTGACCATCCAGCCGGTCAACCGTCCCATCTTGTCCAGCCCCTATGTAGAACCGCAAAAGCACTGGGTTTACGACACCGACACGGGGCTGGCCCACATTGCCGAAGGACGGCGACCAGCCTCCTTCCTCTTCCGCTACCAGACGCCCACCGCCAAAGCCCAGTATCAGCAGTCGCTCTTTTTAGAAGAGGAGATGGAAGAGCTGCCGCTGGTCAACGCCCTGCGCCAGGATATTCGAGGCTGGCGCAACCGCGACTACGAGGGCGCCACGGAGATCACCAAACAGTTGCTGCGCCATTGGGGGCGAGCGGATCGCCCGCGCCGTCTCTTTTTCTGCCAATTGGAAGCCGTGGAGAGCGTCATCTTCCTCAACGAGATCCGGCTGAGCGGCAAGTTCTTCCGCGGCAAACCTAACTTCACCGACGAACACTTGAGTACCCTCTGGGACACCCCGGCGGATCCTTCCTTTCCTCTGCTGCGGCGGATGGGGGTGAAGATGGCGACCGGCTCTGGCAAGACGGTGGTGATGTCGATGTTGATCGCCTGGGCCTTCTGCAACCGCGGACAGGTTGCCAGCGATGATCGCTTCCCCTCGGCAGTGCTGGCCGTCTGCCCCAACCTCACCATCAAAGAGCGCTTGCAGGTGCTGCGTCCCGACAATCCCGCCAACTACTACGAACGCTTCGATCTGGTCCCCACCAAACTGCGTCCCCTACTCCAAAGCGGCAAGGTGTTGGTGGAAAACTGGCATCTCTTTCTGCCTGAATCGGAACACGCCGAAGGGGGGCAGAGCTACGCCGTGGTCAACAAAGGACCGGAAGGGCCGGAGGCCTATGCGCGCAAGCGGCTGGGCGATCTCTTCGAGCGTGCGCCGGTGATGCTCCTCAACGACGAGGCGCACCATGCCTGGCGACCGGCTGCGCTGCTCAACGGCGTTGCCAGCGACGTGGACCAGGAGGAGTGGCAGGAGGCCACGGTCTGGGTCAACGGCCTGGACATGATCAACCTTGGGGCGAACAACGGCGAAGGGATCAAGTTCTGTGTGGATCTGTCGGCGACTCCTTTTTATATTGGCGGCAGCGGCTACACCGAAGGACAGCCCTACCCGTGGATTGTCAGCGATTTTGGACTGGTGGACGCCATTGAGAGCGGCATTGTCAAGATCCCCCGCCTGCCGGTCAGCGACACCACAGGACGGCCCGAAGCCAAGTTCTTTCACCTGTGGCGCAACATTGTCGACAATCTGCAACCGGGGGAACGTCTGCCGGGCAAGGGACGCAAGCCCAAGCCCGATGTGATCTATCGGGAAGCGCACGACGCCCTCACCACCTTAGCCAGCCAGTGGAAAGAGCGCTACGGCTACATTGAGGCCGCCTCCAATGTGCAGGAGAAGACACCGCCGGTGATGATCGTGGTCTGTGACAACACCGACCTTGCCGAAGTCTTCTACCGGCATATTTCGGGCGAGTACGAGGAGAAATATACCGACGAAGAGGGCAAGGAGCAGAAGCGGGTCCTCTACCGGGGCAGCGAGATTTTGCCTGAATTCAGCAACAGCGAGCATTTCAAACCGACTGTGCGCATTGACAGCAAACTGCTGGCCCAGGCCGAAAGCGCCGATCTCAGCCGCGAAGATGCCGCCGAGCAGTTGCGTCAGATTGTGGCGACCGTGGGCAAACCCGGCGAACCCGGCGAGCATGTGCGCTGTGTGGTCTCTGTCGCCATGCTCACCGAAGGTTGGGACGCCAACAATGTCACCCACATTTTGGGGCTGCGCGCCTTTGGCAGCCAATTGCTCTGTGAACAGGTGGTGGGCCGCGGTCTGCGCCGTATGGACTACACGCCCGACCCGCAGACGGGGATGCTCACCGAGGAGTATGTGGATATCTACGGCGTGCCCTTCAGTTTGATCCCTTTCAAGGGACGCAAACCCAAAGAAACCACCATCGAGGACAGGCCAAAAAATCACGTGCGCAGTCTGGACGAACGGGCGCACTACCGCATCGAGTTCCCCGTGGTGGAGGGCTACGCCTTTGCGCTCAAACGCAACGCTATCAAAGCAGACGTGGCGCAGATCGAGCCACTGCGCATCCAGCCGGAAGCGAACCCTACCTCTGTCTTCGTCAAGCCGCGCGTCGGCTACGAGAGCGGATCCATCTCGTTGGCCGGTCCTGGCGAGTTTGCCGAGCAGGATCGGCAGGCATTCTACGACAGCACCCATATCCAGACCCTCAAATTCCAGATTGCCGGGGAGATTGTCTTTCAGATGGTGGGCGAGGATGGGGCGATCCGTAACGGCGAAGCCAACAAGCGCTATGTCTCCCGCCACCAGTTGTTCCCCCAGGTCTTTCGCATTGTGGACGCCTATGTGGAGAATCGTATCGACTTCCGCGCAGTGGACCGGCGCGAGCTTGGCCTGAAGCGCTACTTTGATCTGGTGGTGGAACGGCTCATGCAAGCTATCCGTCCTGATGACGGCCAGGGAGAGTCACCACTGCTGCCCATCCTCAACCGTTACCAGCCCAAAGGCAGCACCGATGGTGTCAACTTCACCACGACCCGGCCCATCTTCAGCACCCATTTCAGCCACATCAACGCCGTGGCTGCGGATACGGCTACCTGGGAACAGTCGGCGGCCTTCCGTCTGGAACAAGCGGCCATGCGCGGCATCATCGAATGCTACGCCCGCAACGACAACCTCGACTTCACCATTCCCTACGAATTCCTGGGCGTCAGCCACCACTACGAACCCGACTTCCTGGTTCGCTATCCTGGGCAGAAGACGCTGATCCTCGAAATCAAGGGATGGCAGAAAGAAGAAGCCGCCACCAAACACGAAGCGGCCAAGCGCTGGGTCAGTGCGGTGAACAACTGGGGCAAGATGGGTCAGTGGGCGTTTCATGTGAACAAAGATCCGCAGTTGTTGTTGGGGGAGTTGGGTGGTCTTACATGACGACGCAAACCCCAAGGATGCTTGAAAGGCTTGGCTTTTCCACAACGCATTATGTTCTGGGAAGAGGGTCAATTGCCCACTTGTTCCCAAAAGATGAACGCTGCGGCATCTATGTCTTGCACTTTACAGATGGCGGGTTCTATATTTTGGGGGGATACGGAATAGGCCAGCTCATTGTATACTCCTCCGTACCGCCCTCTGCCATTTTTACCCTATAAGGAGCCCAGAATGTCACATGAAAATGTAACTGTCATTCACCGTCTGTACGAAGCATTTGGGCAAGGTGATATTCCCACAGTTTTAGGCAGTATGGATGCGGATATCACCTGGATCGGCGCCGAAAATTCTCTCTATGCCGGGGAAAGTCCCTACACTGGCATCAATGCCGTTGTTGAAAATGTGCTAATGCGCATTGGAGTTGATTGGGATAATTTTGCCATCCAGGTGGATGAGCTACTTGATGCTGGCGATAAGGTTGTCATGTTGGGCTATTATTCTGGCATATACAAAACGACAGGAAAGCAGATTTTAGCCCAAGTCAGCCATGTTTGGACTTTGGAAGGTGGCAAGATTGTAAAATTCCAGCAGTACACTGACACAAAGCAGTTTGCACAGATTACTGAAAGTCTACCCGGAGTCCTGGCTGCTGCTTAGGCACAGTCAAAGGATGAGAGACAGCGATCTCGGTGATAAGTCCCCGGCACTTGGCCGACCCCTAAATTGAACTGCGCCTTTTCCGGGGTCGCCCAAGACCGGTTCGCAAAGCCGAAGTCCCCTGGGCGATTCCCGGAATCGGTTGTCCCCAACTTGAAATACATCCCCGCTGAAATTCAATTGACAGGCATCGATCACCATGTTAGCATGATGATAAATTTTGCAGAGCATAAAAATAAATTCACACCCACCCCAAAGATCAACCGGATCGCGAATGGGGCATGATATAGCCCCAGAGGAGCCTGGCAGCATGACAGGCGAACGAGAAGATCTCCTGGCTATGGTCGCCACTCTGTACTACAAACTCCACCAGAGCCAATCTGAGATTGCGCAGCGTCTGAGTGTATCCAATTCAACGGTTTCACGGCTGCTCAAGGAAGCCTGGGAGCGCGGCGTGATCGAGGTGCAGATCCACTCGCCGATCCCGCGGGATTTTCGGCTTGAACAGCAATTGCTCGACAGTTTTCATCTGCGCGATGCCTACGTGTTGGAAACCAAAGCCGAAACCGAAGAATCGACCCTGTTGACGACTACAGGACAACTGGCCGCTGCCTATCTTCAGCGTGTGATCCCTACGCTGGCGCCCGGTTCCTCGATTGGCGTCGCCTGGGGGACAGGTGTACACGCCACAGTCAGCGCGTTGCCCAACAACTTCAGCCATCAGATCGACGTGGCGCAGTTGATGGGCGGGGTCGGCGCGCTGGCGGTGGATAGCCCTGATCTGGCGCGCATGGTCGCTGCCAAGTTGGGGGGGCGTCATTATGACATGCATGCGCCCGTCCTTGTGGAACGGCCTGACGTGCGCGAACTCTTTTTGAAAGAACCTGTGGTGCGCGATAGCATTCAGCGCGCGCACAGTGTGCAGTTGGCGATTACTGGCATTGGCAGTGTGGACGAGAGAGCCTCCAGCTTTCTGCGCGCCGGTCTATTGACCCGCGCTGATCTGGCTGAATTGCGCAACCTCGGCGCAGTCGGCGAGATGGTTGGGCGATTCTTCAACGCCCAGGGTATCTGCGATGGGATTGACATCAATCAACGCATTATCGGCATTGAGTTGGCCGATCTATGCCGGATCCCACAGGTACTCGCCGTCGCCCGTGGCATCGAAAAGGCGCCGGCGATCCTGGGCGCGCTGCACGGTAAATATCTGACAGTTCTGGCGACCGACGACGCCACGGCCCGCGCCATCCTGGCGCAGGAGGGGAAATGACCTTCGATCCACCCCCAGTTGGGGAAATTGTGCCACCGCTCGAAACCGTGGAAGGGCCAACTCGTTATCCGTCCGCGGGTCACTACGTAGCGTTGACGCCCCTTGATGCGGATGCCCACGCTGAGGCTCTCTTTGCGGCGTCCCACCGAGATGAGGAAAAGTTGCGCCTGTGGACCTACATGACGGCGGGGCCGTTTGCCGATGTTGCCGCCATGCGCGACTGGCTGCGCGGCTGTGAGCGTTCAACCGATCCGCTCTTCTTCACGGTGATTGATCTGTCCAGCAACCAGCCCGTCGGCATGGTGAGCTACATGAACATTCTCCCTGCGATGCGCCGGTTAGAACTGGGCAACATCTGGTACACGCCAGGGGCGCAGAACACCAAAGTCAACACCGAGACCATCTACCTCATGCTCTGCGAGACTTTTGATCGTCTCCAATATCGCCGCGCCGAGTGGAAGTGCGATGCACTCAATGCCCGCTCACGGGCGGCAGCGCAGCGGCTAGGATTCAGCTTCGAGGGGATCTTCCGCCAGCACATGATCGTACGGGGTCGCAACCGCGATACTGCCTGGTTCGCCATGATCCGCGAAGATTGGCCCATGATCAAAACCAATATGCAACGATGGCTCTACGGCGCAGACGAATCCCTCTCCTTGCGCGCGCTCAACGCCCCGTTGCTTCGCCCCATTCCCGCTTGATTGTAACCCACTTACCTCTGCTCTAGGGGGCGTGTCCCAGATTGCGCTCAGGTCGGGTCCGTGACCCGGCCGCCGCCGGTCACGGACCGGCGAGGAGCATTCCCACCCCAAATTGCGGCGGCGCTGCGCCATCCCAGCGTCGTCATCAGCCTCACCGATGAACAGGAGCGTTGGAATCCTCTCGATCTCTATTTGCATCGGGTGGGGATCGGGTATCACGCCGCATCAGTCGTCTGCGGCCGGCGGTCTGCGGTCTGACGTCCGCCATCCAGCATCACCCCGCCAGCATCCGCCGCCCGGCCGCGGTGATGTTGCGGCTGTCGATCTCAACCAGGCAGGCCAGTTGATCCCCCTGGGCGTGGCCGGGGTTTCGTTCCACAAAAAAGGCAATGTCGGGGTTCTTCAGCCGCCGTTCGTCCACCTCGGCGACGCCTTCGCGCAGCGGCGATGAGGAGTGAAAGCGAATGATTCCACTTTGGGGATCGTATTGATCGCCGAATTTATAACAGGCGAACGCATCGAGGATGCGTTGAACCTGCGGCGGCGTCGGCTGACGATAATTAGGGTAAAAGGTCTCGAAAAAGACGGGCAGAAAGCGATAGGTCTTGTAACCAGATGAGATGAGAAACCAGTAAATCTTGGCATTCGGCTTCTCGGTGTGGATGATATCGGCCAGGGCAAAGACATGGTTGCCCCAGAGTTTGGGCAACTCCATCTCGTGCCAGTAATCGGGATGGATGATCGTATCCCCCGAATAGACCGCCACCACCGGCTGACCATCCACCATCAGGTTGATACGCATTAACGTGGAGAAGCCCTGGATCATCCCCGCGGCGTCGGTGAAGACAAAGACCCACTCCTTTTCCAACAGATCCTGCTCGAACTGCTCGCGTGTCACGTTCTCAAAAAACTGATTCAGCAGTTCTGCCATGCGTCCGCGCTGATCTGCGCCGATCTCGTGTGGGCGGAAGACTTGTCCGCTGAGTTGGGCAGTTGTGGTTAGCTGGTATGGCATTCCGTAGACCTACTCCTTGGTTTCGGTGGTTATAGCGTCGCCAATTCGACATAGAGAGGACGATCATCAAGCCGACTGTGCCAATCCTCGTCGCCGGGCCAGCAGACAGTATAGATCAGGCTGGTGTAGGGGATATTCAGCCACTTTTTCGCCACCGCCAACAGCGGATCGCTCTGCGCCAGGCCAAGCATGACAAAGGCAAATCCACGCTCAGCAGCCCGGTTGTAGACACGTGTGAGCAGCGCGTTGAAGATCACGGGATCATCCTCGGCGACGCAGGCAAAGCTGGCATAGGCAAAATGGATGGGATCGCCGATCTCGGTGAGCGGGCGCGCGCCCAATACCTTCGCCCCCGCATTGTAGAGCGGACGCGCCCGCAGCAGGTTTTGTCCGTAGGCCCGCACCACAGTCTGCTTGTAGCGAGATTGATCCCACAAACCGAGGACGCCGAGAATGGCGCTGCCCTGGCAGGCCACAGCGAAATCAGCCAGGCTGAAATCGAGCGTCGTCGGGCTGTTGAAATCCGCTTCGGAATAGACCGGGAAAAATTGCTTACGCCGTCCATGTTCTTGGAGGAAGGCGACGATCTCACTCAGTTCCACTTCGTCGCCGTCGAGTACCTCAAACGTAGAAGTCGAAAATCGCTTAGGACGGCGCACAGCCAGCGCCAGCGTAAAGAGCCGATCCACTTGACGATAGGCGGGATAGTGGCGGCGCGCTTTTTCCACCAGCAAGGCTTTGGCCTCGTCGTTGCCCTCAATGATGGTGGTGATGTAGCCGGTGGCCGCGCCGTCCGCGTGGAGTTGATGGAAGAGGCGAAAGCCTGACGGCAGCAGCCAGCGCCCGCGATGGGCCTCATCCACGCGCAGTTGACCGATGTAGCCGACATCCTCGACTTCGCCGTTGACAAAACGCGGACGCAGCGAGCGCGTCGCCAGCCCCACCACCTCTCCGCTCTCCTCGGCGCGGGCGACCAGCGTCTGGCAGCGCGACCCCAGGATCGACTCGCCCAAAAAGTAATCGGGTTCGCGCTCGTAGGTCAGGTCCAATTGGCCGGGGACCGGGTTCTCGCGCAGCAAGCGGCGGATGGCGGGGTCATCGGTTGGGGTGGCAAGATCGAAGGAGTAGTTGGTCACAGGAAGAGGGTGTTTACTAGGGTTAGCAGACGCATAAACTATTTCTTCTGAACCTCTCTGCGTTGTCTGATCTCTACTACTAGCTCCTGCACTGTCGCATCTGCAAACATCTCATCTCTTTCTGCTGTATAATCTCCATAACCTGTTGTAAATTGATTGAGAAACCGAACAGTGTTCACAACCCCCATCTCCCGGTAGAGGATCTGAAGTGCTTCCTGCGTGATTTCGGCAAGCGGTCGAGTATCCATTACCATCTTTCTAACTCCTCGATCAACTCAAGCGGAGAAAAGGGTTTCACCTTAAGATCCGCTATCTGTTTTGCTTTACGAAGAAAGCGATCATCACAAGTACAGAAGTACTCTGTTTGATCGGCCTCTGCGGCTGCCAAATGGAGCGCATCAATCGCATTGTATCTAGCGGACGTTGGATACTACACATATCAAGGTAAGACTTTGGGCATTGCAGTTGTTCCCCTCTGTCCTTAGTTTAGCAGGTTTACTGTATACTAGTCCAACCACTTCCCTTCCCAAGACTGCCTTTTTCAAATTTATATTATGGTGTAATGGGTCCCTCTAGATCAACCATATTTATTCTCTCTTGCCACCTACTGTGGGCAGTATCACTAATTTGCTTTCAACAGATCGCCTGTCCACAGCGGATCGCCCAGGGGATAGAAATCGCGCGCGCCGACCTCGCCGCGGATCATCCAGTTGATCAGGTAGAAATTCCAAAACATGAAGAAATCGGGGCGGTTGATCGGGTCGAGGCTGCGACGGACGATGCTGGGCCACGCGTAGAAGGCTTTGCGCGCCTCCAGGCAGCCGCGTTGGAGTTCCTCCGGCGACATGCGCTTGGGTTGGAAGGGGATCATGTTGTAGCGGTAATTTTCGTCGAGCCACCAGGCGTCGTAAAGCAGACGATTTTCCTGGGCCAGCCGGTCGTAGAGCGGCGTGCCGGGGAAGGGGGTCAGGTGGTTGAACGCGCCGATGTAGATGCGGTGATCTTTGGCAAACTCCACCGTCTCGCCGAAGGAATCGACGGTGTCCTCGTCGTAGCCGAAGACAAAGGTGAGGTAGAGCTTGATACCGTAACGGCGCAGATTGGCCAGCGCCGCCTCGAAGCCGCCCTTCATGGTGTTGAAGCCCTTGTCCATCGCCTTAAGGTTGTCGGGGTTGAGGCTCTCGAAGCCGATGAGCAATCCTTCGCAGCCGCTGCGTCGGATCAGATCAAGGAATTCTTCATCGTGGGCGGCGTTGATGCTGGCCTGGCTCACCCAGCGGATCTTGAGCGGGATCAGCGCCTCGTAGAGTTCCTTGGCCTGACGCATGTTGGAGGTGATGTTGTCGTCCACGAAGAAGAAGAAGCGTTTACCCTGGCCGCGCAACGTTTCCAACTCGGCGAGGATGTCGTCCACCGGGCGGCGGCTCTGTGTGCGCTCGAAGACGGTCTGGATGGCGCAGAAATCGCACTTGAAGTGACAGCCCCGCCCCGCTTCCACCAGACCGATGGGCAGGTAGCGCTTGCCCTGAAAGATCGACCGATTCGGGCGCAAGCCGCGCAAGGGTGGACGCTTCCCAGCCCGGTAGATCTTTTGCAGCGTGCCGTGGCGGGCGTCGTCGATCAGCTGCGGCCAGATCTGCTCGGCCTCGCCCACCACCACCGCTTCGGCGTAATCGGCCACTTCCTCAGGGCAGAGCATGGCGTGGAAGCCGCCCATCACCACGGGTACGCCGCGCCGCCGGTAGTCGCTGGCGATCTGGTAGGCCCGCTTGGCCGTGTACGTTTCCACGCTGATGGCGACCAGATCCGTCGGCTCGTCGAAGGGAATCGCCTCCATGCGGTCGTCGTAGAACCGGATATCCACATCGGGCGGCGTTAACCCGGCAATCGTCGCCGCCGGCAGCGGCTCCATCTGCCAGGTGCCGATATACTTTTCGCCGGGTTTGTGTCCAATCGCGGGGTGGATCAAGGTGAGACGCATACAATCCCCTATCGTGGGCCAAAAAAGAAGTGAGCGACTTTCATTTCGCCTGCGCGCAATTCAAGTTGATCCATTGCCTGGCGCAGGGGATCGAGATCGTAGGGGACGCGATGCAGCGCGAGGACGCCGTCGGTCAGGGTGGCGTAGTGCGCCGTCTGATCAGGATCGTCCTGGCGGCGATAGGAGACGCTGCCGGGGTTGATCCATAGATAATCGTCGCTCAGGTAGCGGACCGACTGGCGGTGGGTATGCCCAAAGATCAGCCGCTGGAGACTGCCATTGTTGAAAGCCTGCCCCACAAATTGATCGAAGGCATGAAGGCTGACGATCTCTTGATAATCGTCGTAGAGATGGGTCATGCCGTAGGGAACGCCATCCAGATCCACAACTACGGAGAGGGGCAACTCTTCTAAAAAAGACGCGTCCGTCTCGTCGATCCGCCCCACATTGTAGTGGACCCACGCCCGTTCTGCCACAGGGACACTCTCCAACGTCTGCCCTTCGCGGAAGTGACGCGCCACCCAGCGATCGTGGTTCCCCTGTGTGCAGATGACTCCATGCGCCCGCACCCAATCCAGCGCCTCTTTGGGGAAGGGACCATAGTCGACAAGGTCCCCTGTGCAGAGGATCAGATCGCTGTCCCGTTCCTGCGCCCAAATGGTCTCCAGCGCGATGATGTTGGCGTGAATGTCCGAAAGGATTAGCGTCTTCATGACGCTATTGTAGCGCAAAGCAGCCATGGGGAGAAAGCGTACTGCGTCAGCGCGCGCGATAGTCTAAGGATTAGAGACGGGGATTGGTGACTGGGGATTGGACCATGTTCGTCTGTCAATATGTGTTGTCCATCCGTTTCCTCATAGACCGACGCTACAAACGTTCGGGCGCGACCAGACGATTATACCAATCCTCGACCGTGGCTCTATAATCGTGTGACCAGATCGCCCAGACCTGCTCAACGTAAGCGCGGACCTGCGCTGTCCGCGCAGCCGGGGTCGGCAATTGGACAATCTCAGCCACTGTCAAGCTGCCCTCAAGGAGGGGAGGGGTGAGCCAATGAAATTGGTTATGCTGCGCTGCTTTGTGACGCAGCGCGCGTTGGCGGATCCACAGGGTATCACCCGCAGAAACGCCGCGCTCGAAGACGCCATACAAGGTAATCAGATGGATTGCCACCGATTGGATCGCCTGCGCGGAGGGTGTTCCTGGATGTTGGGCGGCGTAGGCGTCTACCAGCAGGTTGTTCCACGGGGATGGGATCAGCGGCGGCTCGCCTGCGTTGAGCAGATTGGAAAAGATAGCCCAGCACGTCGCCGACGCGCCGATGTAACGGTGGGTCGGTCCATCGGATGGTGGCAGATGCGCGCCACAGCCGGGGCATGGTTCGAGGTCAATGGCAGACATGCTCAACCTGCCCTCTCCGTTGCGGCGTAGAGCAGACGGATGTAACCGATCTCCGCCACATTTTTCATCAACTCGGCATTGGCCCAGGCCAGCGCAATGCGCAGGGGACGCGGCTCCGGCCACGGATGGGCAAGAGGACGGTCGAGATCAGCGTCGTCGAGATCAGCAAGCAGGGCGGACCAGTCGGCGGCCAGGCTTTCCAGGCGTTGCACAATGGCTTCGGCGCTGCCCGGCCAGGGGATCTCATGATGGGTGGGCGGTCTCTCCTCGCGGATGGCAGCCAGCAGTCCGGTCCACCACCAGAGCAAGTGCCAGGTGATCCAGCCGATGGTGGCGGTGGGGATGGGGTCTGGTTCCACATCCGCCCAATCGGGATGCCACGTTCCCTCCGCGCCGCGGCGGACCGTCCAACTGTGGGGTGAGGGTTCCCAGAGACAGGCGTCATCGGTCAAGGATGGCAGATGGTATTGGGCCAGTCGCCAGATCAGGCCAAACTGCCATTGCAAGGTGTGGATCTGCGGCGACGGCGTCGTGGGTGCTGTTTTATCGTTCATGGCAACCTTTTCCTTTGGATTGACGCAGACCTGCCAGGTTTCAGAAAACCTGGCAGGTCCACACTTTATTGATTTCCGCTTCCAGTCAGCAGAATTTGTTACTTCAACCCCCGTCAACGCGCTCGTGGATGAATGCTTCCAGCGTGGTGAGCCGCGTCGGGAATTGGGCGAGCAGCGACGTTGGATCGAACTCCTCGTTGAAGGCGTCGTCGGGCAGGCTGTTCATATACATCACCCGGCTGACGCCCGGCTTGAAGGGTTGCAGGATCAATCTCAACATCTTGACCATTGGCGTTGGCACATGGCTCACCTTGAGAGGGATGTTGGCGATCCTGGCGTACATGACCGCCACTTGTTTGTTGGTAAAGTTCCCCAGCCCGCCGATTTCCAGGGTCAGATTCTTCATCTTAGGATCGGTGAGGGCCAGGACTGCATAATGGGCCACATCGCGTACAGCCACAAAGTTGCGCGGCTTTGTTCCCTTGCCCAATAGCGTTGTCTTTCCGCTCTCTAACAGCGGTTTGCCGTTGAGGGCGTGGGCGTGCGTCTCCATAAAGGCGGAAGGCCGCAGAATAGTATAGCTCAGACCGCTGGCTTTGAGATATTCCTCAATGCCGTATTTCGTACGCCAGAAATCGACAGGATGATTGGCCGATGCCCCCAAGATCGACATGTAGACAAAATGGGAAACGCCTTCCGCTTTGGCGGCATCGATTAAGGCACGATGGCCGGCGTCATCCACGGCTTCGGAACTGTAACGGCCATCGCCCACAATTGAATGGGCAGCCGCCAGGACTCGATCCACACCCTGGCAAGCCCGACGCAGCGACGGTGGATCGATGAGATCGCCCTGCATCACCTCGGCCCCGGTCTTCTTCAAATCATCCACGTTGGCATGCGTGCGTGTAAAGGCGCGTACCTGCTCTCCTTGCGCAAGCAGCGTTTTCGCCGCTTCTCGCCCCAATAAGCCACTCGCACCAACAATCAGGATCATAGACTCTTCCTCCCGGTAATTGAGTGATGGCTGACCGATGATGAACTTTGATAGTTCAATCTGGTTTGAGTCTATAATCCTTTTTTCTCGCTTGTCTATAGACAATTGACAGAATTTTTGGTCGAGTTGGAGATAAAATTCTGGGTGTGGATATACTCGCTAACTTCCGTGCCGTGCGATTGCGTCAGTTACAGTAGGAATCAACTCTACTACCGCCGATAACTGTTCGCCTATGCTCATTTCTGCTTGTTTCAGATCATACGTTGTCTGCAAGTTGAGCCAATACTGTGGAGACTGCCCCAATGCGCGGCCAAAGAGCAGCGCAAGTTCCGCTGTGACAGGGCGTGTGTTGTTAACAATATGCGAAATCCGCATTGGCGATACCCCTATCGCCCGCGCAAACTGTGCCTGTGAGATTTTTTGCTCCTCAAGGATTTCTGCCAGGAATTCTCCCGGGTGAATGGGTGTTAAACCGCTTCTAAACATGATCTTCTCACCTTAATGATAGTCGACGATCTCCACGTCGAAAGCATCTCCATCTTCAAAACGAAAACAGACGCGCCATTGTTGGTCTCGGTACATGCACAACGTCTCACCGTAGACCAAAGCGCATCCCCTGCTTTTTAAAGACCTCCTTGCGGAAGATGGGACTGTACCTGAGGTAGACGCCCAATTTGTAGAGCGTACGCAGGTTGGTCTTAAAATCGAAGATGCGGCGGATGAGGAAGCCGAGGCTGTTGTAGGTGGAACGCGCCTGCCAGCAGGCTTCGGTCAACTCGTCGGGTGTCATATTTTTGGGGCGGAAGGCGGCATAGTTGAAACGGTACTCAGGGTGCAGCCACCATTTACCGTCGTAGAGCAGGCGATCCTCGGCTTGCAGCTTTTGATAAAGCGGCGTCTTAGGATAAGGGACGAGGATGTTGAAGGCCGCCAGCGGGAATTTGTTTGTCATCGCCCAATCCAGCGTCTCGGCGATGGACTCTTTGGTATCGTGATCGTGGCCGAGGGTAAAGGCGGCCCACAGTTGAATGCCATAATCGCGGATCACTTCGATCTGCTGTTTGTAGCCGTCGAAACCGCCGATAAAGTTGGGCGATTTGCGCATCCAGCGCAGGCTCTCTTTGTTGATCGACTCGAAGCCCACCACCATGCCGATGCAGCCGCTCTTCACCATCAGATCCATCAACTCCCGATCCTGGGTCATGTCGATGCTGCCCTGGCTCACCCAATGGACCTTGAGCGGGATCAGGGCGCGGAAGAGTTTCTTTGCCGCGTCGAAATTCGAGAGAATGTTGTCGTCCACAAAGAAGATGATCTGGTTGCGCTCGCGCGCTTCGATCTCGGCCACTACTTCTTCAACACGGCGGGTGTAGTGTCCGCGCTCGAAGTAGGTGCTGACGGCGCAAAAATTGCAGGCAAAGCGACATCCCCGGCTGAACTGCATAAGCGAAATCGGCAGATAGCCCTTGCCCTTAAAGATATCGCGCCGCGTGAAGACGCCCGGATGAGCCACCCCCACCGGCGCATCGTAGACGGGGCGCAACACGCCCTTGCGGAAGTCATCGAGGACGCCCAGCCATTTCGTCTCGGCGTCGCCGATAAAGATCGCATCGGCGTGGGGCGTCACCTCTTCGGGGATGAGCGTGGGCTGCATCCCCCCCATGATCACGGGGACGCCGCGGGCGCGATACTCGTCCGCGATCTCGTAAGCGCGGCGCGCTGTGTACGTTTCCACGGTGATGGCGACCAGGTCCGTCGGCTTGTCGTAGGGGATCGGCTCGAGCCGGTCGTCCCACAGCGACACCGCCACATCGGGCGGCGTCAACGCGGCAAGGACGCCCAGTTGTAGCGGTTCCATGCGGCCTTCATCCACATAGAGGCTGTGTTCCATGCGGCCAATGTTGGGTTTGATCAGGGTGAGGTGCATTGTGGCTCCAAGGATAGTGATTAGGGATTGGGGACTGGGGCATAGGCGCTAACTTAAGGGGTAAACGGGCATGTGCCGGGGACTTTTCGCCGCAGCAAGTCGAGGCATCCACGCCTGGCGTCACGTCCAGTGTGAAGTCCCCGGCACTTTCGCAGGCCCTTATCGTAGCGCCTATGAGGGACTGGGGACTGGGAATTTACGCCGACCGCAGCGGTCGGACGTTATCGCCCTCTCTCTCCGTTATCCGCTGTCCGCTGTCTGTGCTCCCCACTGAGCAGGGCCGCTTCGATCCGCGCCATCCTGGCCTGGAGCTGGCGCAGTTCGACCAGCAGATCATCGTTCACCTGCGCCACCGGGATCAGCGGCACTGTCGCCGACAGGTTTTCGGCCTCTTCTGCGGCGTGCAGCGACTGCATGGCGTTGACGATGATGGCGATGAAGAGGTTGAGCATGGTAAAAGTTGCCACCAAAATAAACGGGATGAAGAAGAGGAAGGCGTAGGGGAACTCTTCGATCACCGGACGGGCAATGCCCATCGACCAGCTTTCCAACGTCATCACCTGGAAGAGTGTATAGGCGGACGCACCCAGGTCGCCAAACCATTCGGGGAAGACAGGCCCAAAGAGCGTCGTGCCGATGACGGCGAAAATATAGAAGACAAGCACCAGCATCAAGAGTACCCAACTAATGCTGGGGATCGCCTGGAGCATGGCTTCGATAATCAGCCGCAGACGAGGTACTTTGTTGAGCAGACGCAGCAAGCGGAAGACGCGCAGGGTGCGCAGGATCGAGAGGGCGCTGGCCGCTGGCACCAGCGAAATCGCCACGATGACAAAGTCGAAGAGATTCCACGCGCTGCGGAAGAAGCGCAGCCCGCTGCCGATCAACTTCAACCCAATCTCCACCACAAAGATGCCGATGATGATCTGATCCAATAAGTGGAGCAGACCGCCCGTGCGTTGATAGACCGCTGGCACAGTCTCTAACCCCAAGGTTACTGCATTGAAGAGAATCACCGCAATGATAATCGTTTGCTGCCGTGGATGCTCGATCCACTCGCCAATCTGCGCTCGTGTGCGCTGCCCACTGTTTCCCATAGATCTCCTGTTCTCCTCTGATTTGAATAATAGACGACGGACAACGGACAATTTAGAGCCGTCTGCAAGTAGCAGGTGGCAAGTGGCAGGTGGCAGGTGACAAATTCGCAATTCGCCCCACCATCTTTGCCCTAATCCGAGTCCAAAGTCCCCATCACACCGACAACTTCTTCTCGTAGCGATGGATGCTCTTCTGCACATGGAAGCCGGCGCGTCCGTAGAGGCGGGGCGCGCCGGTAGGGCTTTCCGCATCAACGTTAAGCGAGGCGGTGCGGATGCCGCGCTGCCAAAATTCGCCAAGGGCATGGCGCAACATAGACAATCCCATCCCCTGCCGCCGCCAGCGAGGACGCACGCCCAGCCTGTCCACCATGCCGACGCCCGCCACGATCGAGCAGAGACAGATCGCCGCGATCTCATCGCTTTCCACATGATAGGGTAGAAACCAGAGCGTGGGGTCAAAGTCTTCGGCGGTGGTGGGTTCCAACCAGCGTTCCTTGGTGCCGGGCAGACGGTTCCACATGTCTTGGAAAGAGTCTTCGGCGGCTTCGTAGAATTTATCGCTCTCCTCGTCGGCGACGAAGGATCGCATCGCGATCCCTGCCGGCCAGGTTGGGGCAGACGGCGGCGCGTCGAGTTTGGCTTCCATAATGTAGTGGGTGCGCACCAGCGTGTATCCATGCGCTGCTAAAAAGTCGGCGGCGGCGCGGTTGTTGGCGTGGATAAAGTGGTAGACGCTCACCTCATGGGCATTTTCGGCCAGAGGAAGATGGGATTGCGCCCACCGTTCGCCCCACGCCGTGAGATAGGACCAGATCGCTTCCCAATGCTCGCCGGGCGGGACAAAGGGATAGACGTTCACCTGCATGTAGCGGAGGTCCATGAGATCGGCGTAGCCGACCGCCTCGCCGGTTGGCCCTAGCACAAGGATTGCTTCGTCGTCGAGATCCACGCCATGCCAGTCGTTGATCAGCTCTTCCGCTGTTATATCGGGTTCATCGCCTTCGGCGCGCTGGCAGGCGCTGATCAGATCCACAATGATGGGTGCATCCTCTCGACGGGGCGGGCGCACAATGAATTGGGGATACAGATTGCGCATTACAGATTACCTTCTCCTAACGGCTGCCCCTGCTTCTTGTTGATCATCCATTTGCTCACCAAATTGGAGGCCAGATGCAGCCCTAGCCGGTAAGGATCGCGGGCATTGGTGCGCCGATCTGCGGCGCGGACGGCAATCGAGCGCAGGCTGTGGAACTCCTGGCGGATGCGGTAACAGCCTTCGGTGAGCTGATCCGCCGTCATCCCGGCCGGCGCAAAGACGGCCTCGCCGTAGCGGAAGCGAGGATCGAGCCACCAGCGATCGTAGAGCAGCCGCCCCTCCGCGGCCAGCCGGTCGTAGAGCGCAGCGCCGGGCATGGGCGTCAGCGGGTTGAAGTTGGCCGTGTAAAATTTGCTGTCGATGGCAAACTTCAGCGTGCGGTCGAAGGAGTCGGGCGTGTCCTCGTCGTAGCCGAAGACAAACGAGCCGTAGATCATCACACCGTGATCTTGAAAGATGCGCACCGAGGTGGCGTAATCGTGATGCTTCAGGTTCCAATGCTTCTTCATGCGGCGCAGATTAGCCTCGTTGAGCGACTCGAAACCGATCACCGCCGTGGTGCAGCCGCTTCGCTCCAGCAACCGCATCAACTCCAGATCGTGGGCCATGTCGATGCTGACCTGGCACGACCAGCGGATCTTCAACGGGATCAGCGCCTCAAAGAGTTCCTTCGCCTTGGGCACGTCCACGAAGATGTTGTCATCGATGAGGAAGATGTGCTTTTTGCCCGTCGCCCGGATCTCGTCCACCACCTCATCCACCGGGCGTTGGCGCAGGTTCTTGCCGTAGAAAGCGTGGATCGAGCAAAATTCGCAGGCAAAGCGGCAGCCGCGACCATACTGCACCAATGCCGCCGGCGCGTAGTGTTTGCCGCGAAAGAGAGTGCGATCCGGCTGAAAGTTGTGCAGCGGTGGATAGCCATCTTGCCGGTAGATCGGCTGAAGCTGGCCCCGTTCGGCGTCAGCCACCACCTGCGGCCAGATCCCCTCGGCGTCGCCGATCACCACGGCGTCGGCGTGATCCAGCACTTCTTCGGGCAGAAAGGTGGCATGGTAACCGCCCATCACCACCGGCGTCCCGCGCCGTCGATATTCTGCTGCAATCTGATACGCCCGCCGCGCCGTATATGTTTCCACGGTGATGGCAACCATATCTGTCCGCTCGTCGTAGGGGATCGGTTCAATGCGGTCGTCGTAGAGGACCGTTTCCACATGCGGCGGCGTCAGTCCGGCCAAAATGGCAAAGACCAGCGGCTCCATGGCGTCGTTGCCGCGCACGGGCAGCATGTTGGGGCGGATGAAGGTGATTTTCAACAGGGCCTCGGATCTCTCAGATCGGCAAATTGATCGGTGGAGATGGTGCGACTGACGATTAAGAGATTAGGCGATTTTAGATCCTATACACGATCCCCAATCTCTCTATCACCCAATCGCTCAATCGCATCTCCTAAGCCAGCACCTTGTCTGTCAAGGAAATCTGCCAATCGCATGTGTAATACTTGTGCAGGTTGTGGGCGTAGAAACGATAGCCCAGGTTGCCTGCCAGGGCCAGGGGAAGCATCACCCGTCCGCTCCAAGGGCGGGCGGCGAGCAGCCGTTTGGCAATGGATACATAGCTGTAGGTCTTCTTCCACGCCCATTCTGCGCCGCGTAGCAATTCGTCCGCGCCCATGCCTTTAGGTTGATAGACCACATGCTGGCCGTCGTAGAGTGTCCAATCTTCGCTGAGGATGCGTCCATCTCGCTTGAGCCTGTCGAAGAGCGGTGTGCCCGGGAAGGGGGTGAGGATGGCGTAACGGGGCAGATCGATGTTGGCGTCCATCACAAAATCGACGGTCTCGGCGAAGACATCTCCGCTGTGGTTGTCGAAGCCGAAGACGAAGCAGCCCTGTACGCCGATGCCGTGGGCATGTAGCCGTCGCATCACGTCTTTGTAATCCTGGCGGGCGTTAAACTGTTTTTTCGTCTCGGCCAGCGCGCTAGAGGAAAGGGTCTCAAAACCGAGCAGCAACCCCTTGCATCCACTGCGCGCCGCCAATGCCAGCAGATCATCGTCCATGGTGATGATGGTTGTGGTCAGCCCGCCCCATTGGATCTTGAGCGGGATGAGCGCCGTGAAGAGTTCGCGGGCGTAGTCCATGTCCGAAATCAGGTTGAGATCGAGGAAGATCAGCCGCTTCGCCCCCATCTGTTGGATGTCGGCGATCACGTCCGCCACAGGGTGTTGCAGCGGACGGCCCCAGGCGCTGGGCACGACACAAAAATCGCACTGATGGATGCATCCCCGCGTTGCCTCGATGGTGTGGGCCACCACAAAATCCTTGCTGCCCAACAGATCGCGCCGTGGAAAGGGGCGGTTCGCCAGGCTCAACCCCGGCCCCTGATCATAGCGGCTCTTCATACGACCGGCCACAAAGTCGCGCAGGAGTTGCGGCCACGTATCCTCGGCATAGCCAACCACAATGGCGTCGGCGTGCTGTTGCGCTTCGTCAGGCATCAAAGTCACGTGGACGCCGCCCAGCACTACAGGGATGCCTCGGCGGCGGAAGTGCGCAGCCAATTCATAGGAGCGGGGCGCAGTGCCGGTGATCAAACTGATACCGATCAGATCGGCGTCAACGTCGAGATCAATGTCGTGAATGCCTTCGTCGACGAGGGTGATCTTGGCGTTGAGTTCGGGCGGAACCAGCGCGGCGAGTGTGGTCAGCGTGAGCGGGGCGTAGCGCAGTGACTTGCTCCACGTTCCCCCGCGGCGGCGGTAGAGCGGTCCGCGCGGCGAGATGAGCAGAATGCGCAAGGGTGCAGCCCGATCCACAGGCGGTTGACGAGTAGTCATAGGGAGTCCATTCATCCTATCGATTTGATCACGGTAGAGTAGATCGTACAGTAGCGGGTGTGGGCTGTCAATCGGCAGATTGTCCAAAAATTCTCAGAGGGTGGGGTGAGTTCAATTTAGGGACAGGCCAGGTGCCGGGGACTTATCGCCGCGTTTGTGAAGTCCCCGGCACTTTCGCCCAGGGTGGGGAGAAGTTGGTAGATCCATTCAAAGGTGATAGAGTAAGACTCCGTTTGTGGCAATCGGTTCACAACGTTATCGGCAAAATGGAATATGGTAGTTCACGATTTATGCTCTCGCCGGGTCCGTGACCCGGTGAAAGGCCGGTCCGTGACCGGCCCAGAGCGCATGAAATCATGAATTACTGAAATTTCCAATCATATCATTCGGGCTAAGAGTGCGACTTGGCTCAATGGAGTCATGGAGTACACTCAGTGAATTTTGAACAATTTTCTCTTGATCCGCGCATTATGGCGGGTGTCAAGGCGATGGGCTATACCACGCCCACACCGATTCAACAGCAGGCCATCCCCGTGGTGCTGGCTGGCAAGGATGTGTTGGGGCTGGCCCAGACCGGCACTGGCAAAACGGCGGCCTTTGTGCTGCCTATGTTGCAGCATCTGAGCAAAGGAGCGCTGCGCCAGGTGCGCGCCCTCATTGTTGCCCCTACCCGCGAACTGGCCGAACAGATCCACCAGGCGATTGTGGATCTGGGCAAGAATACCAAGATCCGCAGTATTACCCTCTATGGCGGCGTGGGCAAAGGACCGCAAGTTGCAGCCCTGCGCCGAGGACCGGAGATCGTCGTCGCCTGCCCTGGGCGGCTGCTCGATCATATTGGCGACGGCAATATCGACCTCTCGCGAGTGGAGCTGCTGGTGTTGGATGAAGCCGACCGCATGTGCGACATGGGCTTTTTGCCCGATGTGCGTCGCATCCTCGGCCATCTGCCCAAACAGCGCCAGACCCTCTTTTTCTCTGCCACCATGCCCGACGAGATCCGTTCGTTGGCCGATAGCATCCTCAAAGATCCGGTGACGGTGCAGATCGGCATGATCGCGCCGGCGACAACTGTATCCCATGCGCTCTATCCTGTGCCGGAGGGGTTGAAGAAGCGGCTGCTTCTGGCGTTGTTGAAGACGACGGTGACCGGGCGGACGCTGATCTTTACCCGCACCAAACGCCGCGCCCGCACGCTCGCCCTTGATCTGAGCAACGAAGGCTATAACGTCGCTGCCCTGCAGGGGAACATGGCGCAGAATCGCCGCCTGGAGGCTATGAATGGGTTCCGCGACGGCAAGTATGACATACTCGTTGCCACGGACATCGCCGCCCGCGGCATTGACGTGGCCGAGATCGCCCATGTGATCAACTTCGACATGCCCGATACAGTGGACGCCTACACCCACCGCATTGGCCGCACAGGGCGCGCCCTGCAAACTGGCGAAGCGCTGACCTTTGCCGTTGCCGATGATGTGGAGATGGTGCGCGCCGTGGAACGAGTGCTGGGCGAGACAATCGAACGACGGCAGTTGAGCGGCTTCGATTACAGCGGCGTCAAACCGGAGACGATCTTGGCGTCGGCGTCTGGCAATGGGGCGCGCCAACCGCAGCGCAACCCCAGATCCACAGCCTCTTCACCGCGAGCGGGGCAGGGTTCCGCTGCGCGTGCGCCGTTTGGGCAGTCTGGCCGGTCGGCGCCTGCCCCACGGCGTCGCCAGCCTCAACGTCGATCCCAGGGCTGAGATTAGACCCGCTAGGTTGCAGAAAACCTCGCGGGTCTCCAGAGAATCGCTATTACCGATAGAGCCTATTCCTGAGACGATTCTCTGTCCGATCCCTATTTTTCCATTGACATGGCCCTGTTTGCGGCGCGACAATGGCGCAATCAATATAGAAGCTCTATTCTATCAAACGCACAAAGCATAGGGAGTGAATTATGACAACCAAGGCGCGGGGAGCGATTGCACGCGTACCGGGCGCGGCAGTCGAAATCGAAGAATTTACCCTCGACGACCCAGGTCCGCGCGATGTTGTGGTGCGGATCCTGGCGTCGGGCGTCTGTCATACCGATCTTGGCATCAAGAGCGGCACGTATGGAACAAGCGGCTTCCCCTTCCTGCTTGGCCACGAAGGCGCGGGTGTGGTTGAGGAGGTGGGATCTGCGGTTACCCGCGTCAAGGTGGGCGATCATGTGATGCTCAACTGGCGCGCTCCTTGTGGTGAATGCCGGTTTTGTTTGAAAGGCGAGCATAATTATTGTGCCTCCAGTTTGCACGCCGAGGGCAAGATGCGCAGTGAAAGCGGCGATCCTCTCAACGCTGCGCTGGGGATCGGCACCTTTTGCACCCATACCCTGGTGCATGAAGTTCAGTGCGTCACCTACGATTCCTCGTTGCGCCCCGAACCAATTTCCTTGATCGGTTGCGGCGTGGTGACAGGTGTGGGCGCGGCTCTCTATTCGGCCAAAGTGACTCAAGGCAGCAGCGTGGCCGTTTTCGGCTGCGGCGGTGTGGGCGATAGTGTGATCCAGGGTGCGCGTATCGCCGGCGCGACCACCATCATCGCTGTGGATATTGATCCTCGAAAGTTGGAATGGGCCAGGGATTTCGGCGCTACCCATACTGTCAACGCCGGCGAAGTCGATCCCGTAGAGGAGGTCAAACGGTTGACGAATGGACACGGCGTCAACTTCTCATTTGAAGCGGTGGGCACACCCGAAGTCCTCAAGCAAGCGCTCTTCAGCCGGGATCTGGCGGGAACTTGTGTGTTGATCGGCGTCCCCGGTCCTGGTCCGCGGCTGGAGATGGAGTTGCAACAGTTCTTCGATCTGGGCGGCAGTCTGACAGTCTCGTGGTATGGGAACTGCATCCCGGCGCGCGATTTTCCCATCCTTGCCGATTGGTACAAACAGGGTAAACTCGATCTGGATGGGCTCGTCACCCGCACCATCCGCCTGGAGGAGACCGAGTCCGCTTTCGATGCCATGAAACGAGGCGAAACCCTGCGCTCGGTGATCGTTTTCTAAGCGGCCTGAAACAGCATCCACGAAGGCAACGAAACCAGGACTCGGTCTGCCTTCGTGGATCATCCAATGCTGCGAGGGAGGGTTGATCCATGCCCCGCCAGTACAGCATGAAGGACGCAACAGATGTGGCGAAGGTTGCAACCGCCGATATTGAGCGCTGGCTGCGCGGATTGCGCCAGACCCGTTCGGTCGCCAATGTTGAGGATGATCCCGCTTATCAACGCATCGATGTAGATCTGATTTGGGTGACGCAAACCCGCACCTATCAGGTTGAGATCAAAGGGGATCGCTGGCAGGGGACCGGCAATTTTTTCTTCGAGACGCAGAGCAACGCCGAACAGCAAACCCCTGGCTGCTTCCTCTACACCGAGGCAGATCTGCTCTTCTACTACTTTGTCCACGCGCAGGAACTCTACATTTTGCCCATGCCCCAGACCCGTGACTGGTTTCTCGTCCATATGGACGAGTTCAAGGAGAGAGCCACCACCACACTTGTCGGCAACAGCCGCTACACCACGGTGGGGCGGCTGACGCCGATCCAGCGGGTGCTGCGCGAAGTGGATGGCGTCCGCCGATACAACCTTTCCTCTCTCGATTGACGCCTCCGATCCTGGCTGATACAATGCCAACAGGAAATCAGCAAAGGAGGTCTCTATGCGTTGCCCCTTCCCTGGCATGGATCCTTATTTGGAACACCCGTCGCTCTGGCCCGATGTTCACAATCGGTTGATTGCCGCAATCGCCGACGTACTCGTGCCCCAGGTGGCGCCGCGCTATTACGTGGCGTTGGAACGCCGCGCCTATCTGCTTTCGCCCGATGATGTTGTCTTTGTGGGGCGACCCGATATTGCGCTGGTCCCCACGGATGGGTCAAAATGGCAGTCGATACCGGTCGCCGTAGCGGAAGGCAGCGCAATCTACGCGGTGGAGGTGCCGATGGCCGATGAAGTGGACGAAAACTATCTTGAGATCCGCGAGGTCAAAACGGGGAAGCTGGTGACGATTCTTGAGTTGCTGTCGCCCACAAACAAACTACACGAGGAGGGCCGTTGCCAATACACGGAAAAGCGGGCCACTGTATTGCGCAGCCGCACCAGTCTGGTAGAGATCGATCTGCTGCGCGCCGGCGAACCCATGACGGTAGTTGGACCGGATGTGCGCAGCGACTACCGGGTCTTGATCAGCCCGGGTTGGCGGCGCCCTCATGCGCAGATGTACGCCTTCAGCCTGCGCGATCCAATCCCGGAATTTCCGATTCCGCTGCTGCCGAAGGAAGATCCACCCACCCTGCCGCTCAACGATGTAATCCACGATCTCTATACCCGCGCCCGTTTTGATCTCCGCATTGACTACGCGCAGCAACCCATACCACCGCTCACCGAGGATGCCATCCAATGGGCGCGTCCTCTGCTCGACGCCATGATCGGCGCGCCATGACCTTCTCCCTTTCCAGAGTCATCCGTCCGCTCTACCTCTGGGCGTATGACCGCCTCTACCACGAACTGGCCTGGGGATATGATCTCGTCAGTTGGTTTGTGAGCCTGGGCCAGTGGGATAGCTGGCGTCGTGCTGCTTTGCGGTTTGTCCGCGGCGAACGTGTGTTGGAAGTTGGCTTCGGCACCGGGGAACTGCTGCCCCTGCTGGCGGTGAAAGCGGAACGAGCCATGGGTCTTGAAGCTTCAGCGGCTATGCATCGGATCACAGCGCGCAAGCTGGCTCGACGCCATGTGAAGGTGATCCGGGTGCAGGGGATCGCCCAATACCTGCCCTTCACCGATGAATCCATCGACAGCATCGTCTGCACCTTCCCGGCGAGGTTCATCCTCGACCCGGCGGCGCACAGGGAATTTGCGCGTGTCCTGCGCCCTGGCGGGCGGCTGATTGTGGTGGATGTGCAACTGAACTCGGCCAATCCGATTCTCCGACTCTTCTTTCAAATTGTCTTCCCGCCAGTGAAAGAAGCACGAGCACGTTACCAGAGCGCGTCCGCTGCTGCCGCGTTGATCTCCACTGTCCACTGCTTAGGGGATGGACCCGTGCAGACAGTAGTCACCGTCTCGGAAAAAGCCGCATAATGGGTCAACGGTCGCCGCTCTACGTCCGCTTTGCCGGGGAGATTTCATCCTATTGGCGGCGTCATGCTGTTGGGCAAGGGCTGCTCGATCAAACGGGCGAGACACTACGATTGACCAATATCGACGCCCGTGCTGACGCCTACACCAACGCCCAGATCGACGACTATCAACATCTCTCCCGTTCTCACTTTCCCTGGCAACCGCCGCTTCGTTTCAGTGTACGGGCGCGCTTTTCCCACCCTGGCGCACATGAAAGCGGCGCTGGCGACCGATTGGGCGGCACCGCAGGTTTCGGTTTTTGGAACGATCCGTTCATGACGGAACTTCGATTCCCGGCTTTGCCCCGCGCCATCTGGTTCTTCTACGCGTCGCCGCCCTCCAACATGAAATTCGATCTGCATACACCCGGCTGGGGATGGAAGGCCGCCACCATCGATGCGGCGCGCATCCCCTTTTTACTGCTCGCCCCCACTGCGCCGCTGGCGCTGCCGCTCATGCACATCCCGCCGCTCTATCGCGCCCTATGGCCGCTTGCCCAGCGCGCCATGCGGGTCAGCGAAAGAGCAATCGACGTTGCCATGTGCGATTGGCATATCTATACATTGGATTGGGGCAACCGCTCCGCCCGTTTCAGCGTGGATGGACGCCCAATCTTGATCTGTGATACCCCTCCCCGCGGACCGCTAGGGCTGGTACTCTGGATCGACAACCAATATATGCAGGTGACGCCACAAGGACGCATCCGCCACGGACTGCTGGGCAGACCAGGACGCCAGTGGCTTGAGCTAGCGTGGCTGGCCGTGGAACCCTACGCTGGATACGTGACTATTTAACTTCGCCTGGCGGCAGCCAATCCTTCCACTTGTCAATCTCCGCCATTACACCCTTGCTGTGATCCGATGCACACGGCGATTGGCTTCTTTCTAAGAAGATAGAATGTAAGCGTGGAAGCGCAGTTGTTGCATCTCTACGTATCTTTTCAACCCTGGCGAGACACTACATATTCACAAAACATATTCACAAAACTTCATGTCAATAAGCCATTTTGCTTAGATCACTCTTGACGAAAAAAGGTGAGTGGAGTACGCTAGAGGTGAATTCCCTCCTTACTGATAGCTGAATCTTTGTCTTTAGGCCCTTGTTGATATAGAATCGCGATTCCGTTTGGTCTTCAATACTGAGTCAGGGTTGGCATTTCAAGTTTGGGATGAAGCTCGCCACTTGTATCCAATCGTCGCGGCAGCAACTCGGGGTTCAGTGCCTGTGGGCATTTTCCAATGTCAGTTGCCGGATTTACCCATTACTCTTCTGCTCTTCCGTTCTCCTGTCCGCTTGTTTGATTCCGAAAGCATTATTATGCAATTTGATATTCAGGGTGTTCATAGGAAGCGCTCATTATGATTGCCGGTTCATCCTTTTTACGGCGTAACTGTGCGCACGTCGGTATCATCGCCGCCGTAGTCGTGATGATGGGTTTGCTGGGGGTTGCCGCCCAGCGGCTCGGTGCGGGGATCTATCAGCCGATGCCGGAACTCTATGCCGCACCCGCCAATGGCTTTCCGGATTCCACCGCCGACGGTATCCGCGCCTTTGCGCCCGGTCCCTCCGGTGTGGCGATTGCCCCCAATGGCCGGATCTACGTGGCTGTCTATCAGGACAACCGGGTCTATTCCTGGCCGGGTGTGGCGGGGATGTTTGCCGGGAACGCCCCCGATAAAACCTTTGGTATCGCCAATGGCAACCCAGATGCAGGCTGTACCAACGGCCCCACGGCTACAGTTCTCTGCGGCCCAGAAAGCGTGGCTGTAGACGCGGCGGGGAATCTCTATGTCGCCGACACCTACCACCACCGGATTCTGGTTTTCTACAACCCGGACACAGACACCACCAGCACGGCAGCAGATGCATGGCTGGGTCAACCTGGCCTGAACAGCGGCTGGGGTAACTATGATAGCAATGGCAGCGATGGCATTGTGGAGGGCTTCTGTCATCCGCGCGGGGTGGCCGTGGACGCCAACGGTACCGTCTATGTGGCGGATGGGGGGAATCACCGGGTCTTGATTTTCAACAATCCGCTCACCGGCGACCGGCTGCCGGATCGGGTGCTGGGCCAGGCAAATTTTTCAAATGGCATCAATAGCCAGTGCGGCGTCGCTTACCCGGCTGGCGGCAGCGCGGCCAACCGTTTCTATTCACCGCTGGGTGTTGCTGTAGACAGCGGGGGGCATGTCTACGTGGCGGATCTTGTCAACAACCGGGTGCAAGGGTTCGCCCCACCCCTGACCAACGGCATGAACGCGACCATAACCTTCGGGGGGCTGCACTTTCCCCACGACGTAGCCGTGGACAGGAACGATAATCTCTATATTGCGGACACGCGCAACGACCGGGTGCTGGCCTACAGCCATCCACCGACCAACGATACCGTCGCCGACCACCTGTTTAGCGGGTTGAGCTACCCCATGGGGATGGCCTTCACCGCTGAGGGCCATTTTGTCCAGACCAATTGCGGCCCCAATTCCGTTGCCAATCCCCATGACTATCCGCCCTGTTTGGTGAATCCGCGCGATGTGCGTATCTTCCACGCGCCAGCCAGCGCGCCGACAGCGACGCCGACAGCGACCAACACGCCGACGGCGACGCGCACACCCACAGCGACGCCCACTCGCACGCCCACAGCCACGGCCACCAGCTCCATTGCCGATGGTTTTGAGCCGGACAATAGCTGCGAACAGGCGAAAGTCATTCCCACCAACGGTAGCTTCCAGAACCGCAATTTCCACAACGAAGCCGACACCGATTGGATCCGCTTCTCGGCCCAGGCCAACAAAACCTATATCATCCAGGTGGAAAATTTGGGGGCGCTGGCCGACGCCGTGGTCTTTTTGTACGATTCCTGTACCTCTGCGCCGGCGACAGCCGAGAACAACGCCTTCGGTTCCACGGTCACTATCGAGTGGGACTCGACCGAGAATCGCGATTACTACATTCAACTGCGCCAGTTCGACCCAACCCAGTTTGGGGCCACGGCCAACTACCGCATCTCCATCCGCGTGGACGGGACGCCGCCCTCTGCGCCCACCAATCCGCGCTGTATTTCCATCAACGACACCACCATCGGTATGCAGTGGAGACGCAGTCCTGAGCGCGATGTACGCCGCTATCGGGTTAGCTATATCGGCGTCTCCGGCTCGGGCAACGATGATGTGTTTGGTGGAGATACCACTTACTACGAATTGGGCGGATTGATACCCGGCCAGACCTACGACCTACGTGTACAGGCATTGGACTTCTCACTCAACGAAAGTCCGTTTTCTGGGATGGTGCGTTGTACGGCGCTCACCCCGGCGGACACCACTAAGCCACAGGTAACAGTTCAACAGCCGTCGGCGTCGGCGGTCTATTCCACCACGGCCAACCAGGTGACGGTGAGCGGCGCAGCCACGGATGCTGGCAACAACCTGAGCCGCGCCAATGTCCGCAACATGACCAACGGCAACGAGGGGTGGGACTACACGCTGGAGGGCAACAACGACACCTTCCGCGTCACCAACATCCCGCTCAACATCGGGGTCAACAACATCCGTGTGTGCAGGTCTTCGCCGCTGGCAACATGGGCGAGCAGACCGTGACCACTCCGGTTGGGAACAGCCCCGGCGCGGTGATCATCATCGCCGGCCACAACGAGACCTACGGCTTGCAGACCAACATCTACAACTCGACCAACCGCGCCTATCGTATCTTTAAGAGCGCTGGCTTCAGCGATGAGGACATTTACTATCTCGCCCCTGTCGCCCAGGACGTGGACGGCGACGGCACGCCGGATAGCCGAAACGTTTCGCTCAACCCGACGGCGGTGCAACAGGCCATCACCGTATGGGCCAAGGATAAGGTGGGGCCGGACAAGCCCTTCTTCCTCTACATGATGGACCACGGTCTCGCCAACAAGTTCTGCGTCAACGGCTGCGCCGATGGTCTCAGCGTTACGCCCGACCAGTTGAACAGTTGGCTGAATACGCTGGAGGCAGAGACCGGCGTCACCGAGGTGACGGTGGTCTACGAGGCTTGCGTGTCGGGTAGTTTCATCCAGCGTGAGGGGAATGGCCTGGCGGGCAGCATCTCCAAACTAGGACGGGTGATTATCACCTCCACTGGCTACGACAACAACGCCTACGCTTCGGCGCAGGGCGCCTACTTCTCGGACGCCTTCTTCTCGTGTCTGGCCGACAGCGGCAACCTGGAGGAGTGTTTCATCGAGGGCAAGAATGCGGTGAGCGTCACCGGCGTTAACCAGACGCCCATGCTCGACGATAACGGCGATGGGATCTATGACTCGCCTGGCGATGGACTTGCTGCCCGTGAACGCTATGTGACCCGCTTCTTCAGCTCGGTGCGCCCCACCATTCAGGCATCGAATGTGGTGATCACAGGGACAAGTGGCCTCCTTTCTGCCACCGTTCAGGAAGGGGCCGAAGTTGTGGAGCGGGTCTGGGCGGTGATCTTCCGGCCATCCTTCACCGAGCCGCCCGGCGATCCTACGCTGAACTTGAATGTCCCTGTGGTGGAGTTGAAACCGATCCCCAACCAGGCTGGGCGGTTCGAGATCAGCTATCCCGGCGGGTTCCAGGAGCAGGGCGAATATCGCGTCATCTTCTACGCTCAGGATCGGTTGGGCATCAACGCCAAACCCTTGCGCCAGGGAGATGCGCCCGATATGGGGCACGGTATCTTTCTGCCCATGGTGGTTCGGTAAAGAGTAATGAGTAACGAGTAATGAGTAAACCGTGTTGAGAGGCCAAACGGACAAAGAGACTCTTGCCATGGTGGAGTCTCAATCTACTCATCACTCATTACTCGTTTTACGCATTACGATTGACAGGTTTCAGGACTGTGTGGACTCAACATAAACTAGAGGATCTGAATTATGAACTGGAAAACTCATTGGCTGTTCCAGAATCGTTCTCGTGTCGCTTTGATTGCGAGCAGTGCTATGCTGCTGATGGCCCTGATCACGCTCTTGAGTGTATACGCTACGCTGACAGCGGATGCTGTCTCCATCGAGGCCAGGCCGGCGGCGGAGACGGCCGCGGTCTCCCCGGTCCTCACCTATCAGGGGCGGCTACTCAACCCGACCACGGGCGCGCCGCAGAACGGTACACACACCTTTACCTTCGCCATCTACAATGTGGAGAGCGGGGGAGTGGCGCTGTGGACTGAAATCAAGAATGTTACGGTGAGCAATGGTCTCTTTTCAACCTTGCTGGGGGATACAACTGCCATTCCTGCCAATCTCTTCACCGGACAGAATCTCTGGCTGGGGATCAAGGTGGGCGCGGATGCAGAGGCGACGCCGCGCCAGCGTCTGGCGCCTGTGGCCTACGCCATGTACAGCGACAACGCCGACCGGTTGGATGGGCTGGACAGCACCTATTTCCGCAATGCCACCAATATCAACGCGGGCACGCTGGCCGATGCGCGCATCCCGGCGGCGATTACCCGCGACAATGAGGTGATGTCGATTGTAACAGCCAACGGCGGCACCGGCTCAGGATTGGATGCAGATCTGCTCGATGGCAAGGATAGCACCGACTTTGCTGCGGCCAGTCATACTCACAATGGGAGTGATATTACTGCTGGTTCGATCGGCACAACCCAACTAGCGAATAACGCTGTAACTGCGAGCAAAATAGCAACTGGCGCTGTAGGTGATGCCCAGATTGCAGATCGAACTCGTACCCTGTCGTTTCCTGCAAGCGCACTCAGCTTTGATCCCGCAAGTACCGTTATTAAAGCCGTTTTTAATGGGTTAGATTGGCAACGTAATTTTGCATCACCTGCGTATTTGATTATCTCCCGACCCGATGATTGGGATGGAACGAGCAATGTCTCTTTCACGATTCATTTCTATCCAACAACAAACTCCGCGGGGAATGTAGACTTTTTTATCAGACCCCGCGCTTATTCGGTAGGCGCTACATTTGCAGATGCATCTAGCCTCAACGCAACTCCAGTGGCCGCTGCTGGCACATCTGTAATTAATAAACAAACATTCTCTATTTCCGCATCAAGCTTTAGCACTAGGGAACTCTGGGTTATCGCCATACAGAATCAAGGATCGGGATCTACTTATCCAGATGCGGTTCGTGTGATGTCAGTATCACTATCCTACACAGCTGTTCGTTAGGCCCATTAATCACTCTGGGAAGAACGAAAAGGGAGCAACCTTGAAGCAGAGGCGTTATAGTCCAATTTGGGCTTTCATTTTACTCATATTACTGGCTGGTGTGACTTTGGCCCAGGTTTCCCCCAACTTCGACCTGCGTTGGTGGACTTTCCACGCGGGCGGGTCGCGCCAATCGGCCAATTTCCTGATCCAAGACAGCGCCGGGCAGATGGCAGCGGGCGTCTCGACCAGCGCCGGCGCCAGGATCGAAAGTGGTTTCGTCCCCGGCATTGCGGCTGCGACGGCTACATCGACGCCCACGGCCACGCGCACGCCGACACACACACCGACCGTCACCAATACTTCGCCGCCCACAGCCACCCCGACGGCCACGCGCACGCCGACAGCCACACACACGCCGACAGTGACACCGACGTCAACTAGCTCTATCGCCGATGCCTTCGAGCCGGACAACACCTGCGCGCAGGCCAAGCCCATCTCCACGGACGGCAGCTTCCAGAATCGCAACTTCCATGACGAAGCCGACAACGATTGGATCCGCTTCACCGCCCAGGCCAACCGAACCTATATCATCCAGGTGGAAAATTTGGGGGCGCTGGCCGATGCTGTGGTCTTTTTGTACGATTCCTGTGGCGCTGTACCGGGGACGGCCGAGAACAACGCCTTCGGTCCCACCGTCACCATTGAGTGGGATTCGACCAAGAACGGCGATTACTACATTCAACTGCGCCAGTTCGACCCAACCAAGTTTGGGGCCACGGCCAACTATCGCATCTCCATCCGCGTGGACGGGACGCCGCCCTCTGCGCCCACCAATCCGCGCTGTCTTTCCATCAACGCTACCACGCTGGCGATGCAGTGGCGACGCAGCCCGGAGCGGGACGTGGTGCGCTATCGCGTCAACTTTGCCAATATCAACGGCACGTCCTCCGGCAGCGATGATGTACTGGGCGGGGATACCACCTATTATGAGTTGGGTGGGCTGAACACCGGCGATACCTATCGACTGCGTGTGCAGGCATTGGACTTCTCTAACAACGAAAGCCCGCTCTCCGGCCAGGTGGAGTGTACGGTCAGCGTGCCGCCGGACATCACAATCCCGCAGGTAACGATCCAACAGCCGTCGGCGTCGGCGGTCTATTCCACCACGGCGAACCAGGTAACGGTGAGCGGTGTGGCGACGGACGCGGGCAACAACCTGAGCCGCGCCAACGTGCGCAACATGACCAACGGCAACGAAGGCTGGGACTACACGCTGGAGGGCAACAACGACACCTTCCGCGTTACCAACATTCCGCTGCAGATTGGCGTCAACACCATCCGTGTACAGGTCTTCGATGCCGCTGGCAACATGGGCGAGCAGACCATGACCATCACCCGGCTGGGGAACAGCCCCGGCGCGGTGATCATCATAGCCGGCCACAACGAGACCTTCGGCTTGCAGACCAACATCTACAACTCGACCAACCGCGCCTATCGCATCTTCAAGAGCGCTGGCTTCAGCGAGGATGACATCTATTACCTGGCCCCAGTAGCCCAGGATGCGGACGGCGACGGCGCACCCGACACCGACGCCATCGCCACGCCGGCCAACTTCCAACAGGCCATCACCGTCTGGGCCAAGGACAAAGTCGGGCCGGACAAACCCTTCTTCCTCTACATGATGGACCATGGGCTTGCCAACAAGTTCTGCGTCAGTGGCTGCGCCGACGGTCTCAGCGTTACGCCCGATCAACTCGATGAGTGGCTGCGCACACTGGAGACCGACACTGGCGTTACCGATGTGACCGTGGTCTACGAAGCCTGTGTGTCGGGCAGCTTCATCCAACGCGAGGGCGCACTGGGCAGCATCTCCAAACTAGGGCGGGTGATCATCACCTCCACCGGTTTCAACAACAACGCCTACGCCTCGGCGCAGGGCGCGTACTTCTCGGATGCCTTCTTCTCGTGCCTGGCCGATAGTGGCAATTTGGAAGATTGTTTCAATGAAGGCAAGGATGCTGTCAACGTTACCGGCGTCAACCAGACGCCCATGCTCGACGACAACGGCGATGGGTTCTACAACGCTGGCGACGGCAGCGTGGCCCGTGAGCGCTTTGTGACGCGCTTCTTCAGTTCGGTGCGCCCGTCGATCGCGGCGTCGAATGTACAGCAGACGGGCGTAAACGGCGTCCTTTCGGCCACGGTGCAGGAAGGGGCCGAGGTCGTGAATCTGGTCTGGGCGGTCGTCTTCCCGCCCTCCTTCACGGAGCCAAGCGGCGATCCTACGTTGAATTTGAATGTGCCCGTCGTACGGCTCGAACCGGTCCCCAATCAGAAGGGGCAGTTCCAGGTCAGCTATCCCAACGGCTTCATCGAGGACGGCGAGTACCGTATCATCTTCTACGCTCAGGACCGCCTGGGCGTCAACGCCAAACCCCTCCGCCAGGGAGATACGCCCACGTTGGAGAACAGTATCTTCCTGCCCATGGTGGTTCGGTAAAGAGTAATGAGTAACGAGTAATGAGTAAACCGTGTTGAGAGGCCAAACGGACAAAGAGCCTCTTGCCATGGTGGAGTCTCAACCTACTCATCACTCATTACTCGTTTCAAAAAGGAGCCTTTTGCAATGCGACAAAGAGTAGCCGTATCGATCCTGATCCTGAGCCTAGCCGCCATCCTGATCCTACGCGATCAGGCGACAGCAGCGCGCATGGATCTTGACCTGAGCGCGCTGCGCGCGTCCGCTGCCAACCTGCTCGGCTCGGCCATGCCCCGCGACCGGGGAGGGGCAACCACGCCTTCGCTCAACAGCGACCGTTTGGAGATCAACCTGAGCGGCGTGCAATCGCCCCCGGCTGGCTTCGATCTGCAAGCCTATTTGCTGGATGGCAACAACGGCGCGTTCTGCGGTACGTTGACCGTCAACAACGGCAACGTCAACGCGGTGAAGGAATTCGATGACAGAAATCTGGTGCAGAGCTACAACAGTTTCCGCCTGATGTGGGAGCGCTCGCTTTTTGAGACGACGACGCCCGACGCCGCCTTGACCTATCTGCGCCAGGTGCTGACCACCGTCGCCGGTACACCGCAGCAGGTGGGCTATGGCGTGGGCATGGTACGCGAGGCGCGCACCCTCTTGGAACATGCCAGCCTGGCCGCAGGATCGCCAAACCTGGCTGGCGCAAGACTCCATACAGAACATGTGCTGAACATCCTGTATGGCAAGGCCGATCCGCGCCACCAGGACTACGACGGCAACGGTGCAGCGGAAAACCCCGGCGATGGCTTTGGCCTCCTCCCCTATGTGGCCGGGGTCGATCTGGCGATGACCTATGCCGCCGAGAGTGAGGGGCGCACCGAACACATCTTCCAACAGTCGTTGGCGACCCTCACCACCCTGGGCAACTTCGCCCCCGCCGACGGAGATGGAACTTGGGCGGATCTGGTGGTAGCGCAGGCCCATCAGGTGCTGGCCGCAGGGACTATCGGCGCAGCCAGGACGCCTGTCGATACCATGCGCGATCTCGCTGCGCAGATCCTCAACGGCACAGACGCCAACTCCAACGGAACCGTGGAACCCATCGCCGGCGAAGGTGGGGTGTGGACAGCCTACGCCGCCGCGCAAGGCGCAGCCGATTTCCTCCCCAGCGGCGCGATCACAGGCTCAGTGCGCCACGTCCGCGCCGGCAACAACCCCACCAGCGACCGCCTGGTGATCAGCCTGGACAATGTGCCCCAGCCCCCCAGCGGCTTCCAGGTCTGGGGCTATCTCATCGGCCCGAACGATAACCGGCTGGTGCTGGGCCAGCTTCCCTGGAACAACGGCAAAGTTGAAACCACCCTGACCTATGCCAATCGCAACCTGATCGGCGAGTTCCACGGCTTGCAGCTGGTCCACGCCTCGATCTATGCCCAGGATACATTGCCGACAGCCCCGCTCACCCCCATCCGCACGATTTTGGGGACATCTAACAGTACGCCGGGCAATGTTGGCTACGGTGTGGGGCTGGTGCAACAGGCGCAGATTCTACGAACCCTAGCCGAGCAGGCCAGCGCTGCAGCTTCATTCAACAATTTACCCCTGGCCCAGCAACGGGCCAAAGAAGCGTTGAATGTCCTTGTGGGTGAGGACGATCCACGCTACCAACCCGACGCCGCTAACCCTGGCGATGGCTTCGGCGTGCTGGTCTATGCGGCGCGGCTGGATCTATCCATGCAGCAGGCCGCCGCCAATGCCAGCGCCACCGTCAACATGATCCAGCGCAGCGACCAGGCCCGCGCTGCCGTCGCCAACTTTGCACCCGCCATTGGCGGCGGCACATGGTCCGACGAATTGATCAGCCAGATTCAACAGATCCTGGCCGCACAAATGCCGGATGCCGCCACGGTCCCCGCCAGCCAGGCCGCTACGTTGGCGGATCGTATCCTCAACGGCCAGGGAGATCTGGGCGGGGCAAGGGCGGCCTATCTTGCCAGCCAGCAGAGCGCGGATTATTTCCCGCTGGAAGCAGGGGCGACACAGCCCGGCGAGAACCCGGTCCCCGGCCCCAACCCGGATGCGTTCGAGAACGACGATCTGTGCAGTCGCGCCCGCATTATCACCACCGATGGGGTGGCGCAGCGGCGCACCTTCCACTACGACGGCGATCAGGATTGGGTACGCTTCACGGCCCAGGCCAACAAGAGTTATGTCATCGATGTGATCGGCGTGGGCAACAAGGCCGATCCTGTGATCTTCCTCTTTGACACCTGTGGCGCAGCGCCCGGCGCGTTTGAGAACAACACCTTTGGCAACAGTGTGCGCCTGATCTGGAATTCCACCAAGAACGGGACTTATTACATGCAGTTGCGCCAGTTCGATCCGGCGGATTTTGGACCGGACACCGAATACGATCTGCGCGTCACCGTGGACGAGACGCCTCCCTCGCCGCCCACCAATCTGCGCTGCCTCGCCATCGACCAGAACACGCTGGCTCTGCAATGGCGGCGCAGTCCCGAGTTGGATGTGAAACAGTACCGGGTCAGCTACGCCAACGAGAACCAGTCCAATACTGGCATCATCAATGTGGACGGGGCCGATACGACCTTTGTGCAACTGGGCGGGTTGACCCACAACGAACTCTTCAATTTGAGTGTGACAGCAGTGGACTTCTCGAACAACCAGAGTGCCCCTGCCGGCCCACTCCCATGCCGCCCGGTACAGCCGACAGACGCCACCCAACCGGTGATCGGCAGCTTGTCACCCTCCTTTTCTGCGATCTATACCACCACGGCGCCGTTGCTCACCTTCAGCGGCACGGCCCAGGACGCTGGCAACAACCTGAGCCGGGTGCGTGTGCGCAACAGCAGCGTGGGCCAGGAGAAGACAGACTTCACCCTCTCCGGCGGCGCGGCAGAGTTCCGCGTCGAGGACATCCCCATCCGCGTGGGGGTCAACAACGTGCAGGTGACGGTCTTCGACGAGGCCAACAACAGCAGCAGCCACAACATGGTCATCAACCGGCTGGCCGAAGGACGCGGCGCGGCCATCATCGTGGCCGGTCATAACGAGACCTTCGGCTTGCAGACCAACATCTACAACGCGGCCAACCGCGCCTATCGGATCTTCCTCAGCGCCGGTTTCAGCGCCGACGATATCTACTATCTCGCCCCCGTCGCCCAGGACGCCACCGGCGACGGCACGCCCAATACGCGCAATCTTCCCCTCAGCCCGGCAGCAGTGCAGGAGGCGATCACCGGCTGGGCTAAGGACAAGGTGGGCGACGGCAAGCCGCTTTTCATCTATCTGATGGACCACGGCTTCGCTGACCGCTATTGTGTCACCGGTTGTACGCCCGGCAATGTGATCAGCCCGGCGGAGCTGGACACCTGGCTGCGCAATCTGGAAGACACCACCGGTGTGAACGAGGTCAATATCTTTATTGAGGCGTGTGAATCGGGCAGCTTTTTGGACAACCTGCCTGATCCGAGCAACAGCCTGGCCCGCCAGAACCGGGTGGTAATCACCTCTACCAGCCGCGATAAGAACGCCTACGCTTCCACCGATGGAGCTATCTTCTCGGATACCTTCTTCTCGTGTCTGGCCGACAGCGGCACTATTAAAGCCTGCTTCGACGAGGCCAGCGTCGCCGTCGCCATTACCGGCGTACAGCAGGAACCCTGGCTCGACGACAACGCTGATGGCGTCCCCAATTCAGGGGATGGCACTGTCGCCAGTTCGCGCACGCTGACCCGCTTCTTCAGTTCGGTGCGCCCGCGTATCCTGGAGACCGAGGTGACGCGCAGTGGCAACAATGGCGTCCTCACGGCGCGGGTAGAGGCCGGGGCTGAATCGTTGCGACTGGTCTGGGCTGCGGTCTACGCGCCGTCGTTCACCGAGCCAACCACCACTACGCTCAACTTGAATGTGCCTGTGGTACGGCTTGAGCCGGTCCCCGACGATCCGGGACTCTTCCGCTTCAATTACACGAATGGATTTACCGAACCCGGCGACTATCGGGTCATCTTCTACGCCCAGGATCGTCTGGGCATCAACGCCACGCCCAGACGTTTCGGCGCGGTCGAGGAGATCTATTTGCCAGTGGTCAATCGGTGAATGGGGATTGGTGACTGGTGACTGGTGACTGGGATCTGGTACAGGATCTGACATCACTGAATGACTCAATCGCTGTTGACAAAGGAATAACGGCTGAGATTCTCTACCCAATTCCTAGTCACCAGTCAACTATCACCGCCGTGTATCAAATTCCGGCCTCAGGGCCACCAATTGGATAAGCCTATGTCATCTATGCATTCATCCCACTCGCTTCAACCCACGTTGCCCACCCGGACCAGGCGGTTCTTGCTGGCCGGGGTGGTGTTGGCTTTGCTGGCTGCGTTGGCAATGGTAGCCCTGCGCCAGGTCCAGGCCGCGCCCGATACGGGTCCTGATTTGACGGTGGAACTCCAGGTGATCCCTAGCGTCCCCAACCCAGGGGAAGCGTCCACCGTGCGCATGATCTTCCGCAACCGTGGAACGGCTCCTTCATCCCCGGCAACCTTTTACTTCTATGTGAACCCGGCTCAGAAACCGCCCACCCAGGCCACGGCGCCCTCCTATTTTTCGGGTGTGCCCAGCCTGCCCGCCGGTGGATCGTTCCAGTTTGAACGCTCTGTTACCTTCAACACGGTCGGCTGTGATCATATCGTCTATACATGGGTGGATCGAGACCAACAGGTGACGGATGTGGATCGCAGCAACAACCTGGTCGGCTTACAGGTCTGCGTCGGCGTGCAGTGCGAAGTGGACGATTTCGAGGATGATGACAATTCGGACAAGGCTGGCTGGATCAACGTGAGCGCGACCCAGGAGCGCAGCTTCTGCCGGGACACCAACACGGGGCTCACGCCCAAAGGCGATCAGGATTGGGTCAAGTTCACTGCCTTTGCCGGGCTGACCTATACGCTGGCGACCACAAATAGCGGGCTACACGCCGAGCCGCGCATTGTCCTCTGGTCGGGCGGATTGAGCTACACATTGGCGGGACCGTCGGCGAGTGTGGTCTGGCAACCCCCGGCCAACGGCGTCTACTATGCCCAGATCCGCAACAACTTCGACGAGGACGAGGCCAAACTGGGCCCTCTCAGCCGTTACGACCTCCGCCTGTCGGCGGTCCCCGCGGTGACGGATAGTTTCGAGCCGGACGATGTGTGCGGCCAGGCGCGCGAGATCCCCACGAACGGCACACACCAGACGCGTCTCTTCCAGGCCCCCGGCGATGTGGATTGGATCAAGTTCACCATCGCCGCCGGCGAGACCTTCGCCCTGGTGGCGGATCAGACGGCGCAGGGCGTCGTCCCGACGATCACGCTCTTCAGTTCCTGTGTGCAATCGCGCAGCGCCGAGAACGTGGCCGAAGGAGTGCGGCAGGTGAGCGCCTTCAGCAGTTCAGATCAGATCTACTATGCGCGCATCGCCAACCAGGACCCGAACCGCTTCGGCGCAGACGCCAGCTATCGGCTCTCGGTGCTGGCGGCCAATTGTATCCCCGATGCGTTTGAGGAGAACGATACCCTCAACCAGGCCAAGCCGCTGGGGTTGAACCAGCCGCAGACCCACAACATCTGCCCGGCTGGGGATCAGGACTGGGTCTCTCTCAACCTCACCGCCGGCCAGATCTATGTGATCAAAACCAGCAACCTGGGCTTCGCCGCCGACACGGTTTTGGAACTCTATAACGCGCAGGGTGTGAAAATTGCCGAAAACGACGATTACGACTATGTCAAAGCCTCGCGCCTCTTCTATCAGCCGACCACCAGCGGCGTCTATTACGCCATGGTGCGCCATCACGATCCGGTGGCAGCGGGGGCCAATACCAACTATGATCTGACCCTGGAGGTCGGTTTCTGCATCCCCGACGAGGCGGACGACGCCACTGGCGACAACGGACCTGCCGACGCCCGCACCGTCCCCACCAATGGGACGCCGGTGGCGCGCAACTTCTGCGTCAACCCGTCCACGCGCAGCCAGGGGGATCAGAGCAGCCTGGGCGATCAAGACTGGATGCGCTTCACCGCTGTGGCCGGGGCCAGATACCATCTCTACACCGATGACTTGGGTCCCAACGCCGATACCATTGTCAGCCTCTATGACCGTGACGGCTTCACGCTGCTTGCGCGCAGCGACGACAACGGGCCGGGGCTTTCCACGGCGGTGATCTATACGCCCACAGTGGCCGGCGACTATTTTGTGCAGGTGACCCAGTACAATTCCCGGCTGGTGGGGCGCGAAACATCGTACAATCTGCGCATTGAGGAAAATCTACCGCCGCCTACACCGACACCCACACCGCTGCCGCCCACGCCCACGCCAACGGCAACGCCCACGCCTGATCCGTCGGGGGTGCGCACGCTGATCGTCGCCAACCGTGCGCGCATGGAGAGCATCCACGGCGCGGGCCCCACAGGGCTGATCATGGCGAAGCTCTTCGAGCTGGCCGATCATACGGGTGTGGATGGCGCGGTGCTTCAGGTTGAACAAGATCCGGCGGTGGCGGCAGCCTACGCTGCGTGGACGGCCAGCGCCTCAACCCAGATGAGCAACACACTGGCGAATAACGTGGCCTCTGCCATTCGCAACAGCATCCTCTCGTTTTCGGCGGCAGCGCCTGATCTTGCCTATCTTGTCATCGTTGGGGATGATCGGGTGATCCCCTTCCGGCGCGTGGCGGAGGCCAAGCTGAGCAAGAACGAAAATGCGTACGCCACACAGCTTACCACGCCCAACACCATTGCCGCGGCGTTGGCCGAGGACATGATCCTCACCGACGATTTCTACGCCGATCTGGAGCCGAGTCAGTGGAAGGGCAATGAACTCTTCGTGCCTGATTTCGCAATCGGGCGGCTGATCCAGGAGCCGAACGAGATCATTGGGCAGATCGACATCTTCCTGGGCGGTGGCCTGATCGACACCGAGCGCGCATTGGTAACTGGCTACGATTTTGTGCAGGACAGCGCCAGCCTGATCCGCGGGCTGATGGTGAACGACAGTGAATTCGAGGTCTTCCCGCCCACGTATATCGGTAATATCTGGCCTGGGTCGGGAGCGGGTGGGCTACGCTCGACACTGCTGACGGCTTCGCCGGCGGGCAGCCGCTTCGACATGATCTCCATCAACGGCCACGCCACCCATGTTTCCATCGGCGTACCCTTGGGTGGAGATATTCGGGCCAGTGAGATCATGACCGCCACCAATAGCTTTGTGCGCTCGCTGGTCTACAACGTGGGCTGTCACGGCGGCCTCAACGATAGCGCCGTCCTCGATCTGCCGCAGGCATTTGTCTCCAAGGGTGCAATCTATGTGGGCAATACTGGTTTCGGCTGGGGCGGCGGCGGCATCGTCTACTCCGAAGCGTTGATGCGCAACTTCACGCGCGAGTTCCTCACCGAACGGAAGGCTATCATCGGCCCGTCGCTCTCGGCGGCGAAACAGAGCTATGTGGCGCGGGCGCGCACCTTCGGCGGCTACGACGCCAAGATCCTCATGCAGACGACGCTCTACGGCCTGCCCATGTTCGAGATCACCAGCGGCGGCACGCTGAGCGACGATGATCCCTTCACCGATGTGGCGCCATCGATTTCTCCGCCGGGATCGTTCAGCGAAGAGCCGAACCGGGGCAGTTTCGGCTATGGGTTGCCCCAATCCTTCGGCGCGTTCAGCGCGGACGATAACGACTATCGGACCAATCTGAAGAGTACCGACAGCATCTTCTTCGAGGCTGGCGCGCCGATTCAGCCCAGCTATTATCGAGATCTGTCGGTCCCCAATGCTGGCAGCCTGCGCGGGGTCCTCTTCCGCGGCGGCGTCTATACAGACACAGTGGCGGAAGCGCCCATCGCCCTGGCTCTCAACGAATATATCACCGAGACCACAGCGCCGGATTTCAACACGACTGGTTGGTATCCGTCTGTGCCCTTTGCCGTACAGAGCAGCGCCCTGAATCCATCTCTGCGCGATACGGTGGCCCTCTCGCTGGGTCAATACGACAGCGCGACCGGTACACAGCGTGTCTTCGACCGCATGAGCTTTGACACCTATTACTCGGATAGTCCGGATCGCAGCCTAGCCGAGATCCACCATATAGACGCTGTCCTTGATGTGGTCGCTGGCAAAGGTATCTTCAAGGTAGAGACCACCGACGCATCTGGCGTCAACCGCGTGGTGATCGCCTATACCGAAGGCACTGGCACCTGGACCAGCCAGGATCTTCTCTATGATCAAGCCGCCGTCAAGTGGACGGGGTTGATCACTGCAACCACCAATACCCGCTACTTCGTCCAGGTGGTGGATGGCGCCGGCAACATCGCCATCGACGACAACAAGGGGCAGTACTATCCCCTGCTGCCGCCGCTGCCACTGGCCCAGGGACGAGCGTTAGACAATCGGCTCTATTTACCCGCTGTTACGAAAGGAAATTGATCCTATGGCATGAACTACGCGCTATTCTTGTCCCCCCGAGATAGTAGAGATTCAATTTACTCAAGGAGGAAACCGAATGTTTAAGCAGCACCAACGTTTGACGAGCAGTTTGCACTCTGTATTGATGGCGATCTTGATTGCGGTGATGATGCTCTCTGTCACGCCGCCGGCCCTGTTGGCTCAGGAGGTGGAGCCGACCGCCACCGATGGGAGAATTAACGACAATATTCTTGAATTTGGCGTCTGGTGGGTGGAAGATTACCCGCCGGCAGGCCCCGGCGGCGCTGATCTGCCCGCCACCCGTCCCGATGCGCTGGGTCTGCGCGATAAGCTCACATCCACGTGTAAGGTGAGCTTCCTCGGCATTTGCTGGAGCAATTGGTCCACGCCTACCTGGACGCCGCGCTTCATCTTTGGCAATAGCAACGCCTGGGCCAGTGATTGGCGACCGCCGTCGGACAACATTTACATCGACAGCGTTGATCTCGCTTACTTTGCCGGTCATGGTTCGAAGAGTGGCATCTACTTCGGCGCCGGTTCCCCAACCCCAACTCTAGTCAGCAAGACCCAAGTTGTGAATGCATGGGGCGACCGCGATCTCGATTGGATCGGTCTCGCCGCCTGCAATGTGTTGGATGATCCGATCAGTAACCTTCAGGATTGGGGCAACGCCATGAACGGCGTGCGCCTGATTATGGGGTTCAAAACGGTCATGAACGATGTCCCCCATGGGCGGGAGTTTGGCCACTATATCCGCGAGGGCTACACCTTCACCCAGGCATGGTTCAAGGCTGCCGACAAACTGCAAAGCCAGAATCGGGTCGCTCGTGTCCTGGCCGAACAGCAGGCTTATTTCGACGACCGACCTGCACAACATAACGCAGTGACTGTCGTCAACTGGCCCAAGTACTTCCGTACCCACACCGTAGGCAGTGAACCCGCTCGCTTTGTGGATGCGACCCAACTGAACGGTGAAATGCCGGTGCTGAAGGTACAACCGCTGGATCTGGCCGAAGTCAGCGGGCGAATCAATACGCTTGAGAGCGCCTTTGGCGTGACCATCACCATCCCGACCACAGGAACGCAGAGCGCAGGCATCCAGGCGGTCCTCGACAACGGCGGCATCTTCTACAGCGAAGATGGTAAATTAGAGATGGACGGCGTCTACGGTCTTTTCCTGCATACGGATACAGACAACCTCTGGATGACCGAAAGCGCCCGTTCCTTGCAGGCTGCGGCTGGCGTCGCCATGCAGGCTATCTCCGAAGATGAAGCACAGCGCATCGCCGATGGATTCCTGACAGACAATGGTCTGAAGCCGGGGGATGCGCAGTTCTACGAAGTAGTCGCCGATACCCTTTCCACTATGGACATAACCACAGACCCCAGTGGGGTGAGCGCGGCAGCGATTGTCGCCGAAAAGACGACCAACTTTCAGGTTATCTTCTCGCGCATTATCACCTACGAACTCTCCCTGGATGGCCGTCAGACTACTGATCCCATTGAGTTTTCGGTAATGGGACCTGGTTCTAGACTCAAAGTCTATGTGGATACGCAGGTTCCCGCTGGACTCTCCGGCGCGGCCCTATACAATGAAAGCGTCCTCGGCGCTCAAGGCGGTTTTCGCAGGATCCAGTTGCCTGTAGAAGCAGCCGCAACCGGCGCTTTGCAGATGGTGCAAATGCTCCCCGAGGCCACTGTCAAAAAGCTCTTTGATCACCTCGAATCGACGGTTGCACTCGATCACATCCCACTGGAACCGTCGGAAATTGTCTCGCGCTCCATCCGCTCGATCACACCCGCCTACTGGGAAGGCCCCATAGGCTTCGAACAGGGCGAATTGATCCCGGTATATGCGTTTGAACTTGACAATTACATGAAGGATGAGGTCGACAGCACCTATCTGGTGACCAGCACCACCTACATCCCAGTGAATCCTGAGTACATGGCGCCGCTGGCGCGGATCTCGTCCACGGTGGATCTCGATGAGAATGCAACCCCAGGGCAGACCATCGTCCTTGAGGCTTTGGATGCGTCCAAGACGTTGGAAGAATTGGGCCTCGATCCATCGCCGAATGACGGCAGCCCGTTGAACTTCAACCTGGGCACTGAGGGTGGGGTATTCCTCTACGACTGGTACATCAACGAGGTCTCTGCGGAAACCAAGCTAACCCCCAAGGATGGCACAGGTGGTCGGATCTTGGAGTACACCATTGACCTGGGGCTTGGCGTCGATGCGAAGGACAGCAGCATGGGTACCCAGCGCATCCTCCTCGTGGTGACGGATACTGGCAAGAGCAGCGAGCCAAACAGCAGCCAGGCTGTCCTCACGTTGAACGCCACACCGCCGATCTATTTACCTGCTGTACAGAGTCAGTAACCTGTACGCTTCTAGCCTGGCGGGTTTGTAGCCTGGGGCTTAAGCCCCAGGCTACAAACCCCAGGCTACAAACCCCAGGCTACAAACCCGCCAGGAGGCGTTGTATGTTCAATTCTTGTCGCAGGTTGGTCATGCTCCTGCTCAGTCTCATCATTACCGGCTGTATAGGAATACCCACTGCGACCGTTCCTCAGGAACAGCTTCTTCCTGAACCTGTGGAGATCCGCATCATCCAGGGGGAGCAGCAACAGACGCTTGTCCCCGCGGATGAGGAATTCGGTGCTGTCGTGGCGGCGCTGCGGCCTGTGTTGGCAAATATTGACAACCAGGCGCGGACCTTCTTCTCGCCAGATCGCTTTGCCGAAGAAATTGAACCGATTGCTTATGTTTATATTCGTTTCGACGATGATGAGAAATTCAGTGGTCAGGAGATCTCGTGGTTCGCATCCGAACTCATCGTCACCCAGGTTGCCGACGAAGCGCTCTTACTGGCGCGGACAATCAATGTTGTGGATTGGGCTGTCTATCTACCAGCGGACCCGGCAACCGTTGAGGGATTTCTCAGCGCGCTGATCCCGCGATGATCGGGCATTCGATCCTCGCTGCTTTCAGCGCAGACCTCGCTCCTTTTGGGGAATCGAGTCAGATCCTCTCCCCAAACCGATGGCGTCGTCCATAAGTTTGCTCATATCCGTGCAGGGACAATATTAATCATCCCTTCACATTAGATAGAACGTGTCACAGTGAGCAACTGTTTTCCAGGGGTAAGAAAGGAGAATTCGCCCCAAGCGCTACTGAAGGGTTGATGAACTTAGGGTCATATTCAACCGTTCAGCAGCACCACCGAGATCGTTTGTAAACGGCTCGACCCATCAATGTAATCAACGAGGAGCGAACAATGTCAGGTAAAATACATGTCCGTATGTTGTATACTTTGCCGCTTGTGCTGCTGATGCTTTTACTATTGGCATCCGCCGTATGGGCAGGCGAACCCGAAGAAGAACCCGGCGGCTCAGGTGAGCCTGTCGGTGAGACAAGCGCTGCCGCCGTTTCAGGTCCTTACGACGACGGCGGCAACTGGGAATTGGGCATCCACGGCACAGCCGGCGATCTTACAGCAGCCACGGCGGCTGAACGCGCCGGTATGAGCTACTGGTTAGCCCCAGCCAGCAACTGGACCCAACGCTATAGCTTTGCCGAGTCCGGCTCTTGGGAAAAGGACTTCAAGCGTGATAACGTGACGCCGAGTGGTTGGGAGAATTCCTACATCGACAGCGTGGATCTCCAATTCTACGTCGGCCACGGCTGGCCGGGTGGTTTTACCTTCTTCAACAGCAGCTACAATGATGGCTCGCTCGTCCCCAACGACTGTTATCGGAGTTGGGGCGATAGAGACAACGAGTGGTTGGCGCTCACCTCCTGCCAGGTGCTGGCCGATTCCAACCTGGGCAACTGGGCGGCCTGTATGTACGGCCAACATCTGATCATGGGTTTTGTCACCAACGCCAGCGCCTACAACAACGCGTCGAGTACACAGGCCTATCACTTTGGCCGTTACATCATGCAGAATTACACCATGCCGCAAGCCTGGTACAAAGCCTGCGATGTAGCCCAGCGCGGTCGCATTACCCGCACCATCATCAACGAATTGGATTGTCTAAACGACAAACCCAACTATGGTCAAGTATGCGCGGATTCCTATGATTGGGACTGGTGGTATCAGACCCACTCGTGTGGAACGGAAACGGCTCTCTATGTACCATCCCAGGATATTCAACAGTTGCCGGTCTTCAAGGCCAAAGCGTTGACGCTACAAGAAGCAGATAACAGATTTGCGACCCTGGGCGAAACGTTCGGGCTGCCCACCACGCCAACTGTACAGGCTGCTGGTTTAGGTCAGGACGACTCGAACTTCTACATCACCGAGGTGAACTCGCGCACGCTGGAGATGGACAAGGTCAGCGGTCTCTTCAACTACTCAGACTTGAACGCACTGTGGACGACGGACCAGGCAGTGCGCGCCATGTCTGTGAGCGCAGCCTCGCCCAACTACATCAGTCAGGATGACGCCAGACAGATCGCCGATGCCTTCTTGCGCAACAGCAAGCTAGGCGCGTCCGACGCCGTCTTCTACGAAGTGATCTCCGACACGATCTCTAGTGAGATCATTACGACGACGTTGACGGCGGCGGCGTTGGACGATGTGGAAGAGTTCCCCATCCTCTGGCAGGTGATCTACTCACGCCGCCTCCATGCGCAGACCATCAACGCGGCCGGCGTTATGCAGGAACAAGAATTCTCGGTCGTTGGCTCTGGCGCCAAGCAGAAGGTCTACGTACCTGTAGCGGCAGAGGTCGGCGCAGCGGATATCTTGCAGACGCAACCTAACGGTGTCCAGGGTGGCTGGCGCCAAATCGAGCAGGCGGTGGATGCAGCCACCGGTGAAGCCCTCTACACCACGATCCTCACGGCAGAGGAGGTGAAGGCGCTCTATCTCGCATTGCTGGATAAAGTCGCGCTTAACGACCTTCCCATTGAGGTAAAGAGTCGTGAGATTCTGACCCATACTATCGCTTATTGGGAAGAACCTGTAGGCGTGGATCAGGGTGAGTTCATCCCTGTCTACGAGCTGAAGCTCAAACTGGTTGAAGCGCAGAGCGATGCTGTGGTTGAGGACTTTGTCTATGTTCCGGCCAGCCCGATCTATATGCGTCCTGTGGCGAAGATCTTGGATGCGCCGACAGAACCCATCAACGCAGGGACGGCCATCAGCCTGACAGCAGCCGATGCCAGCAAGTCGCTCAAGGAATTGGGATTCGGCGACTTCAACATTGTGTTAGGCAGCGGAGATCCGACAGATTACCAATACGACTGGTATCTCGACGGCGAACTGATTGAGAGTGGACCGGCGCTCAACAATTTCGTCATTCCATTTAGTGCAGATAATCGCGCGCTATCGGTGACAATTGAATTGCGGGTGAAAGATATCCGAAGCCCCAACACCAATACAGTTGCTACGGACAAGGCTGTTATCACCAGCGACCTCGGCATCTTCTTGCCTACGGTCACTCGATAACCGCTTCTGTTTCTGTGAAGTAAGTTAGGCCGCTGCAAACAATTGAATCCATTTGTGCCACGATGCGACACACTGACCAGCTCGTGGTCAGTGTGTCGCATCGGATAACGGGATTCTATTTCTCGTAACGGCCCTATATCCAGCACGGGGCGCTCTGAGAAGGGCGCCCCGTTGCATTTTCCTCTCCACTCGCACACGGCGGCGGAAATAAGACCATAGTTCCTGCTCTGCGCCGGTCCATGACCGGCAGTTGCTGCCCACCTGATGCCACCGCGTCACGGACCCAGCGGGAGCAATCCTATCTGTATAGCGATTTACACCGGGTTGTACTGGTGTTGTGTCAGTCATAAATTGATTGAAACAGGGTACGGGCGCTGCAAGCAGCGCCCGTACCCCTCAATTTATGTTTGACGCAACACTAGTCAAATGACCAGCAGAGACCCCGCCGATCTGCTTACGCAATCCTCCCCTCCTGACCTTTCTTTTTGCCGACTCGCTACGCTAGGATAGCCCTGTTGTCGTTCGAGAAGTGGATTCCTAGAGATTCTTTTATGAATGGATAGAGAGGCAGAGAAATTATGTCGGATGTACTTTCACGTCGGAACTTTTTGCGCGCGGCAGGGATCGCCGGCGCGGCCACGGTCGGCGTCGCCAGCACACCAGCTGTCTGGGCGGCCAGCCCCGCACCCAAAGCGGACCCGGTCCACACATCGCATACGGCGGCAAGCCAGGCGGCGGCAACCAGCGCCGACGAAATGGACGATCATCACGAAGAGGGCGTGAAGATCTTCTTGGAAAATATTGGCAAAGATGAACGTTTTTGGAACAATCGGCTCCCCTATCGCGAGGAAGATGGGGTCAAGGTCTTTGAGTTGACCTGCCAGGAGATCGATTGGGAAGTTGCCGTCGGCCAAACTGTCAAGGCGATGGCCTTCAACGGCAGCGTCCCCGGCCCAGAGATCCGCATCACCGAAGGGGATCAGGTGCGCATTATCGTCCACAACGAGATGAGCCAAAGCACGGGCATCCACTGGCATGGGGTCATCGTCCCCAACAACATGGACGGCGTCCCTTTCATCACGCAGCCGCCGATCAAACCGGGCGAGAGCTTCACCTACGAGTTCACCGCCCGCAATTCGGGATCGCACATGTACCATTCGCACCACAACGCCATGGAACAGGTGACCCGTGGCCTGCTGGGCGCGTTCATCATCGACCGCAAGGACCCGTCTAAAGATCCGCAGTACGACGCCGATTACACCATCATCCTCAACGATGCGGGCATCGGCATGACGCTCAACGGCAAATCCTTCCCCTATACCCAGCCGATTTTGGCAAAACTAGGGGACAAGGTGCGCATCCGCTATATGAACGAAGGCTTGCAGATCCACCCGATGCACCTGCACGGGCTGGAGCAGCTTGTCTTCGCCAAAGATGGATGGAAGCTGCCGCTGCCCTATTACTGCGACACCGTCAACGTCGCTCCCGGCGAACGCTACGATGTACTCGTCCACTGCCACACGCCGGGGCTGTGGGCCTTCCACTGCCATATCCTCAGCCACGCCGAATCGGCCCACGGCATGTTCGGCATGGTGACGGTAATGGTGGTGGAAGAATAAAGAGCAGAAGATGAATGAAGAATAAAGAATGGGTAGAGCGACAATGTCCTCTACCCATTCTTTATTCTTCATTCATCTTCTGCGCCCCACCAAATAGCGATGATGCGCCCACACCGCCTTGATCTGCCAGGGGATGGGCGCGTGGTCGAGCCAGGCGTAGCGCATCACCCTGTCGCGCAGATCCGGCTCAGCGCCGGTGTAATAGGACATGGTACTCCACTGCCATCCTTCGCCGGTGAATTGATCTTCTAGCGTCTGGCTGCGGATGCCCAGCCGCTTGAGGACCTCGTTGGCGGGCATGACGGTGTCGGGCCAGGGCGGCACGTCAAGGACACCCTCGTCGACGATCTCCACGCCCTGGCTTTCCAAAAGGCGGCGGATGCGGCCGATGTTGGTCCATGCTTCGTCGTGATTGGCGAAGAACGCTTGATCGATCACCAGTTTGCGCATCCAATAGCCCACTTGAATGTTGTTGGGCATGGCAACAAAGATGAGATCGCGGCTGGCGCGCACGAGTTCACCCAACAGCCCCGCCGGGTTGCGGATATACCAGAGCGCAGCCCAGCACCAGGTCAGATCAAAGCTGCGGCTGGCAAAGGGCAGGCTGCCCCATTCGTGGGGATCGATTTCCACAAGGTTGACCGGTTGGCGCAGGTCCTCGCGCCAGATGCGCTCGACGCCGGCGATGCGCTCAGGGATATCATCGACAAGGGTTACATCCACACCGGCCTGCGCCAGCATATAGCTGTTGATGCCGCTCACACCGGCCATCCCGTAGAGGGGAGCTTCGAGCAGAGATCGCACGCCGTAGCGGCGTCGTAGCTCATCCAAAAAGTCATTCAGCACAAAACGTTCGTAGACCAACCCCAATCCTTCGTTATAGTCGGTCAGATACTTGCGCCAGGTGTTCGGTTGGGACACAGATCTTTCTCCATCTTTGCTAAGAGTGTATATTCTGTATTGGTCAACGACATGGTGGAATCTGTAAGTGCGGTTTGTAACCGCACGTCTACAGGTGAACGTGCGGTTACAAACCGCACCTACGTTTCATCATCATCCTGACCAATACATAAGAGTGTATATTTGCATCCAATCAGCAGATAGCTTACAGCGCGTACAGCGCCTTTCTGCCTATGATAGCATAGGTCATGATGGCATGGCAGCTACAAACACTCTAGACAGAAAGGGAAGACCCAATGGCTTTCACACTTCAAATCGGCGAAAGCGCCCCCAATTTCCAGAATTTACCAGCCACCGATGGCAAGAGCTACAGTCTCTCGGATTTCGACAGCGCCAACACACTGGTGATCTTTTTCACCTGTAACCATTGCCCCTACGTTATCGGCTCCGATGAGGTGACAAGGCGCACAGCAGAGAAGTTCGCCCATCACGGCGTCAAGTTTGTGGCGATCAACGCAAACAGCACCCACGTCCACCCTGAGGATGACTTTGAGGGCATGGTCAAACGCATGGAGGAACACAACTTCCCCTGGGTCTACCTGCGCGATGAATCTCAGGATGTGGCCCGTGCTTATGGGGCGCTACGCACACCCCATTTCTACGTCTTCAACCAGGATCGGGAACTTGTCTACACCGGTCGCGGGGTGGACAGCCCCAAAGAGACACGCAATATGACGGTCAATGATCTGGAAAATGCGTTGGAAGATCATGTAGCTGGCCGTGCAGTGCGCAAATCGCTCACCAATCCCATTGGCTGTAACGTCAAATGGCAGGGCCAGGACGCTCATTGGATGCCAGCGGACGCCTGTGATCTTGTCTTTGAAGTTGCCAGGTAAGTCAGACCGAACCTATTCTCAACTTTCTACAGCAGAAGTCGCCGCCCCGTGATGGGAGCGGCGACTTCTGCTTTGATTCTCTGGCGTTGCGGATCATGGTCACCCGCCCGAGGGCGTCTCGCGGACGAGAATGGGCGTGGGCGCGACTGCGAGGGAAACAGTCGGGCAATACGATAGGGTAGGATCACTAGAAATGTTTCTCTGGCAAAGACATCGGCGTTGTGTCCGGCAATGTTTTCAAAGCGGATATCGGGCTACCTACTGCCCCCAGCCATCTAGATCCGGTGGTGTTCGCGGCGGAACCATCTGCTCGAAGGCGTAGGCGGCGGCGATCAAGGGACCATCGCTCAGGAAATCACCGACGAGGGTAATAGCCAAGGGTTCACCACTTTCGAGGAAACCGACAGGAATGGCTAATGCTGGGAAACCGGCAGGTGCATACTCTGGGCTAAAAAGGGCGTTGACGCTGAGCAGGAAATCCAGGTTGTCTGCGGCCAGGGTGGCGCGGATTGCCTCCCGTTTCCGACTGCTTAGTTCGGCGACCTGCGCCTCATAGTCAGTATCGCTGAGGTCATTCGCCACCACGAACTCCAGCAGGCCCTGGCCGTAGCGCGCCCGCACCGTCGGATCCTCGACATTGAAGGCCACAATCTCTGCCACCGACGAAACCGGCGGCTGTTCACCCAGCGTCGCCAGATAGGCGGGTAGCGCTCGCTGCATCCCCGCCGCCATCAGCGCCTGCTGCGCCAGCGACGATTGGTAGATGTCAAGTAGTGAAGCCTCGTACTTCACCTCAACCACAGTGGCGCCCGCTTCTTCCAATGTCTGTACCGCCGCCGCCACCAGCGAACGGGCTGAGACAGGTATCAAAGCGGCCATGACGCCAATGCGCACACCCGACAACCCATCGGCCTGAAGATAAGTGGTGAAATCCTCTTCAGCTACATGGGCAACCTCAGCGGACACAGGAACGCTCGGATCGGCTGCTGCCAGCCCAGTGAAGAGAAAGGCCAGATCAGTGACCGTCCGCGCCATGGGGCCGGCCGTGTCCTGAGACGGCAGCAGAGGAATAGTGCCTGTTCCGCTCACCAGGCCTAGACTGGGCTTGAGCGCAAAGATGGCGTTCTGGCCTGCCGGCTGCGTCAGAGAGCCCATGGTCTCCGAGCCCACGGCCACCGTGACCAGATTCGCCGCCAGCGCTGCCGCCGAACCGGAGCTGGAACCGCCCACGTCGAAGCGGCCGTAGGGGTTGCGGGTGTGGCCGCCCAGGGCGGAATATCCTGCCGGCGCTTCCTCGCTCATGAAGTAGCCCCACTCGGAAAGGTTGGCCTTGCCCAGGATCAGAGCGCCCGCCTCCCGCAAGCGACGCACCATAAAGGCATCTTGATCCGACACTACACTCGCCAGGACGACGGAGCCGCCAGTGGTGGGCATGCCGGCAACGGCGATATTGTCCTTGATCAGGACAGGGATGCCGTGGAGCAGGCCGTCGGCGTCGCCCGCCGCCCGCGCCGCGTCCAAGGCCCGCGCCTCTGCCAATGCCTGTGTACTCAGGGAGAGTACACTGTTGAGCCGGTCCAGGTCGTAGCGCTCAATGCGGGTCAGATAGGTGAGCAGCAGTTCTTCTGTCGTCAATTTGCCAGCAGCCATCAGGTCCTGTAGTTCGGGAACAGTCTTGCCGGCGATGGCCTCCTCGATCTCATGCAGTCGAGTATTGCCAAGCGCTTCCAGGGCCTCGCGAAAGGGCATAAAGTTGAGGGGCTGTTTTACCAGGCTATCCGCGTTGTTCCACGCCATCGCTGCATGTGCCTGGCCAATGCCAGTGATCTGCCGGTCGATGTACCAGGCCAGGGGCTCGCCCCGGCTGATCAACAGGACCAGCACCACGGCAGCGACCAGCAGCAGCACAAGCCCCAGGGCAATTCGGCGGAACCATTTCATGTTCACCATCCTCTTTATTGAGTCTGCAACTCCGCCAACACCTTCTGGCGTTTCTCGTCCAGTCGTTGCCGCTCCTTCTCCCGTTCCGGCGCCAGCGCTGTCCATTGGGGACTTTCGGGCACGTTTTCGTCCATCCAGCCGCAGCGGGGGAGCTTACCCTGGCGCACCCAGCGTCGCTCGTCGGCGCCAGCGCGCCCGGTCGGCAATGGCCTTATCCACATCCTTCTTCGCCAGGACATCGCCCGCCAGGAGAGCAGCCTGCTGGATCGGCGCAATGTTGACGCGCACCCCATAGTTGATGTCCACCTGCCATGCCTCTTCCTGGGCCAGGAGTGCGGCGTGGCTGGCGGGTGAGAAAATTCCGTCGCCACTCCAACGGTCCAGGGCTTCGTCTGCCACAAACTTATCTAGCGCCGCACAGGCAAACCCCTTCTCCTCCACCTGGCGCATACGGCGGGCAAAGTACTCTAACTCCTGGATCAGGGTATTAGCCTGAGCAGCGGCGGTCACATTGCCGTCGCGGCGGGCCTGGGGATCGTTGTGATCGATGCTCAGCCAGATGTCGTCGGAGATAGCCAATAGATCACTATAGACATTCTGCAATTCTTCGAGTACTCGTCGGGTTCGCTCCCCTATCGTCATGTTTTCCCCCCCGGTATGGATATGGGAATTGAAGTCAATGGATCCGGCAGTGAGCTACCCCACACTAAACACCTTCATGACCTCATCGCCCAGGTGATTGATTACCTTCACTGCGATACGCCCCGTCTCCGGCTTGGGGAAGGGACGCGAGGTGTCGCTGTGTAGGGTGGACCATGCTTCGTGGTCGATTTCAGCTTTGAGTGTGGTCTTCAGCGCTTTGTAGGGATCGTTGGCGCCCAGGAAGTAGGCGTGGCGCACGAAGAAGCTCTCCTCGTTGTAGTTGGTGTCGATGAACCAGCAGGCGATGTCGTCGGGGTCGCTAGAGCGGACCTGCCCCGACTGCGGGTGGAAGATGTCGACACCGTGGATAGTGACCTGTGTAAAGTGATCCGTGGTCAGGGTCAGCGGGAAGTCGGCGGGTTGGAGCGTCTGGAGGCCAGAGAGCGCTTCAGACCACTGAGCATCTTGCCGATTTCGGCTGCTTCCTGCAACAGGGGTTTGCAATCCATTTCCGGCAGGAAGTTCAACCGATGCGCCAGGATCAGCAGCGTCTCCACTTCGGCCAGAGAGCCGCTGGCTACGCTCAGGCTCTGAAGAAATTCCCCCGTCCCGCTGCGCGCTGCCCCTTCCGCGATGTTCGCTGGCACCGAGACCGCTGCCCGCCGTACCTGACTGGTCAGCCCAAACTTCTCTTCCGCTGGAAAGGCGCTTGAGGCGCGGTAGATCTTCTCGACCCAAACGATTGATCGCTTCCACACTTCCAACTCCTGGTAACTTTGTAACGCTGTCATATCGAGCCACCATCCTCCCACTTCTGGTCACTAACCACTTGCCACTGTTCACTGTAATATCCGGTTCACCGAAGATAACAAACAGATTCCCCGCCCCCGTGTTCTTGAGGGCGTCGGCCATGTGGAGGTCGGCGTTCATGCGCGCCTTGAGCACAGGAATGCGGCCCAGGCGCTCGAATTCGGCAGAGTGGGCGTCGTAGTTGAAGGCGCAGGCAATGAGGACATCGAAGCCGGCGTCGGCGGCTTCGCGGGCAGCGGCGACTAGATCGGCGCGGGGAACGGTGCCGAATTCAGGGCCGATGAAGATGCCGGCGCGGCGCTCCTTGTTGGTCTCGCCTTCCAGATAGCGCCCTTCGGCGCAGAGATAGTGGCCGGGCCAGCCCACCAGCGAGGTGAAGGTGATGCGGTCCTCTTTGTGCGACTGCTGCACCCCGGCGCTCTTGAGGTTTTCGAGAATGACGCTGGTGAAGTCGATCTCGTCGGTGTAGGTGGACTTCTCGTCGTTGATGAATTGCCCCGGTTTCACCAATTCGTCGGCGGCGTCCACCGTGAGGACGCGGTGGGGCGACAGGCTCTCCACGGTGAAAGGACCGGCCACGCGCACAATGGAACGGTCTTCATAGGGCTTGTCGTAGAGGAACTCCTGATCGGCCTGGGCGGCGATAGAGGCGTCGATCTCGCGCTGGCGGGCGATGCGCGCTTCCCACCACCCGGCGTGGATTTCCGCCGCTTCTTTGGGCCACGGATCGGCAGCACGGCGCGGCAGCGTCTCTACGCTGTAATCGCGCCCCAGCGTGCCGTTAAGCGAGCGCAGCAGTTGCTGCACCTTGAAGTCATCGGCGGCGTCGCCCTTCTTCAACTCCTGGCGCAAGGAACGGAAGAGGGCGCGGGCGTCGTCGGCCCAGGCATCTTCGGCGCGGCGGGGGATCTCCCACTCTTGCCACGCCTTGCCCATCGCGGCGTTGAGCTGCGCCCGCAACGGTTCCAGCGTCTCCTGAAAGCGTTCCCAGATAATGTCGATTTCGGCGTTGTTGGCAATGTCTTTGAGCATAATGTGGGGCACGCGCTCGTAGACAAAGCCCTGGCGCACGTTGTTGTAGACCGAAGCGGTGGAGGGCGCGCTGCGGGTGACTTCGGCCTCTTTGCGTTGACCGGCGGTCGAATCGGCCAGCAGGAAGTAGGGGTAGCGTGCGCCCATGATGCGAGCGCGGGCCAGGGCCAGAGCGACGCGAGACGTGTCAATGGTAATCCAGCGGCGTCCCCAATGTTCGGCGACGTAGGCGCTCGTGCCGGAGCCACAGGTGGGATCGAGGACGAGATCGCCGGGGTCGGTGGTCATTAGGATGCAGCGTTCAACAATCGATGTAGAAGACTGAACAACATATATTTTGGGGTCTGAACGACTCTGCACAGCGCCGCTGATGTCAGCCCACAAATTAGCTATAGGGGTATATCCAAAATCGTTATGGAAACGGCGATATCTTAGCTTCCCCCCGCTTGTAACTCCAAGGCGGTCTGCTTTTGCCAGCCGTGTTAAGCCGACCTCAGTAGTCTTGAAGGTAGCATTGCCAGATTCAAAGCTTTGACCAAACCATCTGAATACCTTCAAATCGCCTTTTCCCGGAGGACGCGAACTTGTAATCCCACCCAACTGGAATTTGCGCCCATCGCCATAGTCGCCTGCATAACGCGCTTCTGCATCCTCACCGCGAACAGTCCAGATTGTACGAGCTTTCGCTGTATTACGACTTTTTGCAAACCAAAGTACGAAATCGCACGTTGAGCCAAGCAATTCTGTGGAGTCGCTTGTAGTCTTACGAACAGTAATTTGGCTGACAAAATTCCCATCTCCAAATACTTCATCCAATACTGAACGCACACGATGAACATTTTCATCACCGATCTGTACAAAGATCGATCCGCTATCAGCTAGTAAATCCCGCGCCACAGTCAATCGGTCACGTAGATAAGTTAAATATGAATGAATTCCATCGCGCCAGGTATCACGGAATGCCTTTACCTGCTCAGGTTCACGCGATATGTGTTCGCGCTTGCCGTCCTTCACATCTCGGCTGGTCGTTGACCACTGAAAATTGGAGTTGAATTTGATGCCATACGGCGGGTCGAAATAGATGCACTGCACCTTGCCGCGCAATCCTTCGCGTTCGGCCAGGGAGGCCATCACCTGCAAACTGTCGCCCAGGATCATGCGGTTGGTCCAGTTGGCGTCGTGCTGGTAGAACTCCGTGGCCGTGGCATTTTCGGGCACACCGTTGAAGTCCGCGAAAAGGTCCAATTGCAGATCCGGCTCAGTCTGGGCGCGCGCCTGGGTGGCGCGGCGCAGATCCTCGATGAGTACCTTGGGGTGTACCTTCTCCTGAATGTAAAGGGGCGGCGCCGCCACCACCAGATCCGACCAATCCTGCTCGTCTTTGCCGCGCCAGACCAATTGCGGGTCCAGATCACGGTTGCGCCGTGCATAGGCCACCCCAATCGGGCTCTTGTCGTCGTCGTTCATCACCGACTCGTACTCGGCAGTGGGGATCAGGCGGCGACGGTCCTCCACATGGCGGATGGTCTCGACGTTGAGGGATTTATTGGTCTTGGCAGCCATAGTCAGTCCTCCGTAGGTGCGGGCCGACCTCTTGGTCGGCTGCAACCGCACATCTTCGTTGTTCCCGTCGCGTCCCCATGACGGCGCGATGTGGTCAACGGGATAATGATTTCGTTGGGTACGTTGTGCTTCACGCAACGGATCGACGTACCGCGCCTTGCCAAAGATAGGTTAAGCGGTAGATTGTCAATGGTTATTTTCCAGTGTCTCAAAGGGGAGACTGTCCAACAGTTCTTCAACTCCCTCAGACAGATCATGCTGGTAGGAAACCAGATCAATTTCCTCACGCCGCTGGGCTGAGGCCATCTGCCAGTTGCGCAGGATAGAGGCTTTGGAGAGAGCCTTGCGCATCTCTTTTTGCTGGAGGAGTTGTACCGCTTCACTCAGGTCAATCTGGTGCGTTTGTGTCATGAGATAGAAATCGTAGAAATCTCGATAACGAGCGCGCTCACTCATGGCCCGGATTTTTTCTGCGCAAATCTCCCGAATGTCCATCACATTCACCGTGACATCGATCCCCCAAACGTTGGCATAGGGGAGTTGCTGCGCGGGCAGGACCACACTCTGGAGCCGATCTACCTCGAACTTGAGCGAGTTGGGTAGATCCAGGACGCCTGAATATCGCAACCGCTCTATTTTGATGGTCGCCGGCGAAGTGTAGAGTTTCTTCACTTCAAAAAATGGGTAGCCGGCGAAGATGGCAGTCAGATCTTCGGCAGTGAGGCTTTTGTCCAGAGACGTGAAGTCAAGGTCCTCGGAGAAACGACTCTGAGGCAGGTAGCAGTGATGAATGGCTGTGCCACCCTTAAAGACCAGCGTTGAAAAAAGAGAAGACTGGCTCAACACTTTGAGCGCCAGGGTCAAGAAGTAGTCCTTTTCCGCCGCCACCAGCGTGTAGCGGAGGGTGCGCCGGTTGATCAGTTGGAGGGTCTGTTTATCCAACAAGGTGAGCATCATAGTAGAGTCGCCACTTGGCATTAAATTGATCGGCGGTGGTGGTCAGCTTGGTATAGCTGTTGTTCTTGATTTCCGCTGTGGCTAAATCGGATGTATCCACGCCAATTTGATCCAGCATAAACCCTACCTTGCGCATCATTCCTACAGAGTAACGCTGGCTGTAGGTTTTGAGCTTGTCAAAGTCAAAGTCATCCTCGTATGTTGCCAGTTTCTCCAATATAAGGCTGGCGGTATAGGCGGACGAGCGAAAGTAGAGGATGTCCAGGATGGCTTTCTCCCGTTCGGCAACCGCCACAATCTGCCCCTGTACCTGCTCATCTCGAAAGCCAAAGTAGTAATCCGGCTGAATCTTGGAAAAGGTATAGGTGGTTTCCAGCACCTGATAACGCCTGGTGGTAATCGTCGTCACTGAGTCGATGCGGGCCAGGAGTTGATCAAACATGCCGTGGTATTGGAGTGCGCTCTCGAACGAGATATACGATTCTCTATTGAGCGCCTGGGCAATCACCAGCGGTGACACATCGACAAATCCCAATGTGCTAATATCCGTCACCACCAGGTAGACCCCTCGCTTGAGGCGGATTAGCCACCCGGCCTTGCTCATCTGCGCCACGCGGTAGCGCAACGCCTCACGAGAGACGCTCTCGCTCATCGCTTCTGCGATTTGCTCAAACGTCACAATGCGGCCATAGTGCAGCACAAGGGTCTCAAGTAATTCAAGTTCAGGTTGTGTAAGAATTGTGTTTTTCATTTACAATAAAATAGGTATATGCAAACTAACTAAAAAGTTATTACATCAAGTATATATTCTCTGCAATATACCCTCGAAATATGAGTACACTTCATTGTTAGACACGGTAGTGGCGTTCCTATCCCAATGACCATGTTTCGGCGTTATAACGATGTGGTTTCGTTGACGCATTTATGCGGTTCAACCGACCTCTTGGTCGGCCCGCACCTACAAAGAGGCGATCAGGGTTTCAAATTCCGCTTCAATCTCATAGACCGCGGTAAACTCGGCAAAGGCCCAGCGCCCGTAGCCCCCTAGGTTGTTGACGCCAGGAACCCAGTAGTTGCGCATGGTGTTGGCCTTCTCTTTGGCGTCCTCGCCGCGGAAGCCCTTGATCTCCACGATCAGGTTGAGCAGGTCCGGCGCGCCGCCCTGGGTGCGTCCGTCGTCCACGCGCACGATGAAATCGGGAATGTAGGCGCGTTTGGTGGAGCCATACTGGTAGGGCACTTCCAGCCCCAATCCCTGATTCTTCACATAGGACTTCACCCGCGGGTGCGCTTCGGCCACGCGGCAGAATTCCGCTTCCCAGTCGCTGTCACAGATCACCCAGTTAATGTGCGACTTGCGCGGGTCGGTCTGCCAGCGCGTCTCTTTGGATGTGGTGAAGTTGACGTAGGCCGTGGAGCCGACCGGGTTGTAGGCGTCGAGGATGGCCTTGATCGGGCGTTCGCCGCCGTCGATCATGCCCTCGGTGATGGCGGCTTTGATGCGTTCACAGGCCATGTCGGCGATCTCGCTGTAGAGCAACTGCGCCGGATAGGTGCCGCCGGAGCAGCGCAGGTAGCTGTTCAGCCATTGCTGGGTAATGCGCTTCAACTGGCCGAAGAGGTGCAGCTTGGGTTCTTCCCCCGGATCGCGGTATTGAGTGTAGAGCAGGTGTTGGGTGAGGTGATAGACGATGGTGGCCGGACGGATCTCCCCCAGGTGCTTCACATTCAATTCCACACCTTCACCGATGATGCCCTGATTGTGCGTCACCGATGGCCCCACCCGATCCGGCGTCAGGTGGAGGACGGAATCAGCGCTGAAGGACGCGCTCAGCCGGTCGGGCGGCAGTTCCACGCGGTAGCCCTCAACACGGGGAAACTGGATCTCCAATCCGCCCCGTTCGGGGTTGACGGCGTAGACACGCACGGTCTCGCGCGGCGGCTTGGGGGAGGCAATCACCGGCTGTGCAGTGAAGTCAAAGGGGATGCCGAAGACGTCGGCGTACTCGACGTTGAACAGCCCCTCCTCGTTGAGATCGTAGGAGTAGCGGCGCAGGGCGCGCCCCACCACCTGTTCACAGAGCAGTTGGGTGCCAAAGGCGCGCACGCCCAGCACATGGGTGACGGTGTTGGCGTCCCAGCCTTCGGTGAGCATGGAGACGGAGACGACGCAGCGTACCGATTCGCCCAGCCGCCCTACCTTGCCCACCGTGTTCATGACCTCGCGCAGCAGTTCTTGATCCGAAAGGGTCTCGCCCGCGGCCTGATCGCCGGTGCGCTCCACCATGTCCCGTCGGAAGCGCTCGATCTCGTCCGCTGCCATCTCGCGGAAATCCTTGTCCAGTGCATCGCCCGACTCCAATTGCTGGCTGTCGATGAGCAGCGTGCGCGGGCGGGGCAGACGGTTGCCCGCCTCGTCGAAGTTGTGGAAGAGCGCCAGCCGTCCGGCGTGATAGATGGATTCGCCGTCCTCGCCCAGACGGTGAAAGCCAGCGATGTAGTCGTGGACCAGCTTGGAGGTGGAGGTGTTGTTGCAGACCACGATGAAGACGGGCGGCACACTAATGTCATGTTTCTGCCAGAGGCCGTAGGTCTTTTCGTAGTGGCCGTAGAGCGCAGCCATGGCCGTCTGGAGTTCAGCGGGCAGGCTGAGCGGATCGAGGTCCTTGCCCGCCTTGCCCCGTCCCTGCTTGGGGAGCTTCTTGCCCACATGCTCCCACAAGTTGCGGAACTTGGGCATCTCGCCGCCGGGCACATTGTCCGCCACAGGGACGCGGGGCAGTTTGACAATGCCGCACTCGATGGCGTCCATGAGCGAGAAGTCGCTCACCGTCCACGGGAAGAGGGTGCCTTCGGCGTAGCCCGAACCGCGCAAAAAGAAGGGGGTGGCCGACAAATCGAAGACCGTGCGTACACTCAGCTTGCGCTTCACCGTCTCAATGCCCGAAATCCACAGGCGGGCGGCCTCGTTGTTCTTCTGCGCTTCCTTCTTCTCTTCGCCCTTGAGATCGTCCAGATCCTCGTTCTGCGGCTTCTCCCGATAGCAGTGATGCGCCTCGTCGTTGATCACCAGAATGTTCTTCATGCCCATCAGGTCGGGCATCACCCGCTGAAGCATTTTGCCCTCAGATTCCAGCGTCTTCAATTCCGGTCCACGTCCTTGCAGCAGCGATCGCGTCCCCGACGCCAGCGGCATCTCCTCGCGTAGCTTAAAGGCGTGGTAGTTGGTGATGACGATCTTGGCGCGGTCTATGTCGGCCAGCATATCGCCCGGCACCAGATCGCGGGTTTTGTAATAGCTTTCGGGATCATTGGGTTGGAGTACGCGCAACCGGTCCTTGATGGTGATGCCCGGCGTCACAATGAGGAAGCCACGGGTAAAGCGCGTGCTGCGCGGGTGGCGCACAGCGTTGATGGTCTGCCAGGCGATGAGCATAGCCATCACCGTCGTCTTCCCCGCGCCGGTGGCCAGCTTGAGCGCCACGCGGTAGAGTTCGGGGTTGCTCATGGCGTTGGCGCCGCGCAGATAGGCGAGAATCTCCTCGCCGCGCTTGCCCAAATTGGGGACCACCTCGGTGAGCCAGATGGCGGTCTCCACGGCCTCGATCTGGCAGAAGAAGGGGCGAATGCCCTGGAACTCGAAATGCCGCCAGTGTTGCAGCAGGCGCGCCGTTTCGGGCGTCACCTGCCAATGGGCGGGGTCTTTGAGCGCGCGCCACTGATCCACCTCGGCGCGGATGCGGTTGATCACCGGAATGGGATCGTAGACTTGCTCCTCGGTGTTGATCTGGTTCTCGTCCTGGAGCATGAGGCCCAACTGCACATCGCCATCCGCAGGCTTGCTCGCTCTAGCCTTGCGTTTCTTGGGCTTGGGCACCGGCGTCACAAACCTGGCCGGTCGCCGGTAGTCCATAATGCGGTTGGTGGGCTGTCCATCGTCGTCCAACTCCCAATGGCGTTCAGGGTAGGCGTAGGGGGAGTTGAGGATTGGCTTGTCGAAGAAGTTTTCGGTCATAATCGCCCTAGACAGTGCGAGGATCATAAAAAGATTGGTGTTTTGCCTTCGCCGGGCCACTCTTGTAGTGGGTATGTTGTGTGACCAGGGGAAGTCACCAAGGCCCGTTGATTGTGCATTAGTGTAGCACAAGGGCATTCCAACGACAATCGATTCGAAGACTAAAGCAGGGTTAAAACCCGCGACTGACACTGAGAAGTCGCCTCAGCGACTTGATTTTCATTGCCTGACCGCTGCGGTCAGCGGGCGCTTTTCGCTATCAGAAGCGGGATTTATCTGTTGCCTATCACGAAGCTCGCGATTGCCCTGAAATCCTCTTCC
>JAHBVG010000030.1 GCA_019637695.1 Caldilineaceae bacterium
TATAATAGGGAACGCCTAGCCGTGCATAACCTTGCAACTTATGGCCCAGTTCCCCGCCTTCCCGGTTCGAGACGACCTCGATCACCACATCCGGTGGTTTCCCGTAGAGCCAGAAGAAGTAGGAACGTTGGTCCTTTTTCATGAAGTTTTCTGGCAATTGCACATCAAGGGCAACCAATACATCAGGGACCAGGGGCGGATGGCTGGTAGTAACGAAGATACCCACATCGGCCAGGGCAACGAAGTTGCGCCCATCCCCCGGTCCCTTCCAAGAGGCATAGAGCGCATCAGGAAGCAAATGCATTTGCCGCTCAGAGAGGATATTGTCCACAGGGCTATCGTCCTCGGTGATGAGTTGAGAGACATCGGGCACAGGAATATCAAATTCTTCCATAAGCGTTGGGGATCTTTCGGCGGTCATAGGGCATTACTCCTCTGAACAAATCGGCTTGATCTCTATCTTACACCTTGCCTATGAAAGATCAAGTCATTATTGACCAATGGGTATAGGTCAACTTTGGGGCGAAAGTGCCGGGAATTTCACAAAGAAGATGGCGACACGAGAGAAAATACGCTCGCACCCGACAAAAAGTCCCCGGCACTTTGCATGCCCCCGACGTGGACTACACCCTTGACCAATCCAAAAGGCTCCGGATCTGATCCGGAGCCTGTGAGACCGCAACTCTCCTGATTACATCCAGCCGGTGACGCGGGCGACGCCCAACGCCACCAGCAATCCAGTAATAATGAATGTAAGTGCTGCTACGCGGAATTTGTCTGTATCACCCGCCGTTTTGCGCACACGCGCCCAGCCAATGTGCATAACAACGATAGCAATCAGCATAGTGACCGGGTGTTCAATGTAGCGCTCAATAAAATACATGCGTTCGGCATTTTGCATAATACCTACACGCAGTGCCCACAATACTATACCTAATAGGACCTGGATATCGACGCCTATAGTAGTGATAAGGCCGATCTGACGATCCAGATTGCCCCATTTGCCGCCCTGCAACCACCCGATCAAATACTTGAGGATGGCAATCACCAGGACCAGCAACGCGATGTAACGCCAGCCCGAATGGGCCATAAATAGGATGTTGGTATCCATGAACTGCAATTTCCCTTTCTGTGAATCTTTGGTTGACCAAGTAAAAGAGTCACACAATGGCGCACGAGGACATGTTGCCACGTTTCTGCGTTGTGTGATTCGAGAATTAGATCTCGGCAGATGCTGAACTGTGCGCCTGCACCCAGGCTTCCACTTCATCCAACCAGCGCAGATCGTTTTCCATCTGGCGCATGGTGCGGATCAACGAAAGATGGGTGGCGTCTTCGTTGTTCATCTGATCGGCGACCGTTTGCAGCCGAGCCAGCCGTGTTTGCGCAGCCTGTCGCTTGCGTCCCAATAGGTCAATAGCTTCATCCGTTGGCAGATCGGCGATAAAGGCCACCCCCAGATCGTCGGCGCTTTCGGCGGGCAGATATTGGGCCAGATTGCGCCGCAACAGTCTCTGGTATTCGGCTTCCCCTGCGGCTGTGATCTCGTAGATCTGCCGCTGCGGACGGTTCCCCACCTGTTCGGTGCGCGTATTGACCAATCCTCTTTCGGCTAGTTTCTCCAGCGTATAATAAGCTGTCGATGGTTTGAGGCTGGTCAAAAAGTCGAGATGTTCTTCAAGAAACTGATTCAATTGATAGCCGTGCATCTCTTCGACGCGCAACAGCCCCAGCAGCAGCAATTTTCGGTCGTTCAGATCCATAAAAAGCTCAATTCATCTCACGGGTGCAAACGACAACAATTGTATCACAAGTCAGGATCAATAGAGCGATTTTGTGCGTCGTTAAGCTATCGCAGCAGTGACAGGCTGTATTGCCATCTCCTGTCGATGCGATTTTAACCCCAGACTGAGGATGATTAAGAGTGCCGCCGCGCCAGCTACAAAAAGATAGGATAGCGTGTACCCTTCCACGCCGCCGCCGCCGCTGGCGGCCACAGCGCCCACCAACGCGCCGCTTACCAATTGACCGACGCCGGTAGAAATGGTGATCATCCCCTGCGCAACTGTGCGATCCTCGATGGGCGCTTCGTTGAGCATAATGTAGCGAATGGGCGCGCCCAGCAAACTCGACAACCCCAGCCCGATCAACACATTGGCGGCAATGAACGCTGTCAAATTGTCACCAACCAAGCCCAGTAGCAACATCCCCGCCGACAGCAGCACCGTCCCCGCTAGGATGATAACACGCGATCCCAAACTGTTGAGCAGGCGCCCGCCCAGCGGCGATCCCACCGAGATCGCCAGCACCAATGGCAACAACATGAAACTAGCGCGGCTTTCGCTCATGCCAAATGCCGCCACTGCCAGCGCTGGCAAAAAGACCATTGCTGCTTCGCCCAATCCTGCGCCCACCGAAAGTACGTTAGCCAGCACCAGTTGACGATTCCCCAGCAGACGCGGACGAATCAGGGGATCAGCGGCCCGGCTTTCGATCCACGCGAAGAGGGGCGCAGCCACCAACGCCATTAACAGATAGGGCCAGACTGCGCTTGAGGCTAATGACTCGCCCAGGCGTGAGGTGTCCAATTGGTTAATGCCGAAGGTCAAGCCGCCCAACATTACCGCTAACAGAGCCAGCCCGGCAAAATCGAAAGGCTGTTGCACATCCGTACGGGTCACGGGCAGGATCTGCGCCCCCAAAACAAAAACCAGCAAGGCCAGCGGCAAGTTGATCAAAAAGAGCCAGTGCCAACTCAACATCAGCAGCAGTCCGCCCAAGATCGGGCCGATGATGAAGGCAAGACCAAAGACTGCGCCGATCAGCCCCAAAGTGCTTCCTTTCTTTTCCTGCGGAAAGGTATCGCCCACTACGGCGCTGGCAACCGGCCAGATGCCACCAGCGCCCAGACCCTGCAAGGCGCGACAAGCCAGCAGCATGGGAAAATTGACTGACATGGCTACGCCCAACGAACCAATCGCAAAGAGCGCAATATCGAGCAAATAGATCGAGCGGCGACCATAGCGATCGCTCAACTTAGACATGAGCGGTGCGCCGAGCAAATTGAAGAAAACATAAATGGTGAAAATCCAGGTTAACGCCCGTTCATCCACATCAAAGGCTGTGCGCAGAGCGGGTAAGGCCGGACCTACAATGGCAATATCCAGCGCGCCCATAAGAACCCCTAAAAAGAGTACCGTCAGCATTCTTCGATTATTCACTTGCAAACTCCTCGAATAATTCTAGGGTATAGACAGAACTGTATAATCAAAATTGACTATTTTGAACACTATTATAGTAGGCTTGGGCGAGGTTGTCAATTGCGCTGCCAGGGGATTGTGAACTCTATTGCATCCCAAAAGTTCCGAAAATGGATCTTTCGGGGTCTCTCTGCTAAACTGGTTTCGTACTTTGAGACCGGGACGGGTCCACACCCGCAGATGTTGACCACGACGGGCGATCTCATCAATGGCAAAAACAACCGTGTCGAGAAAATTACAGGGCCAGGTAGCGATCATCACCGGTGGTGGTCGCGGTATTGGCGCGGCCACGGCGGAATTGTTGGCCCGCGCTGGCGCTTCGCTGGTTTTAACCGCCCGCAGCGAAGAAGAGATCGAAGCGGTGGCCGAGAAGATCCGGCGGGGTGGCGGCAAAGCGTTGGCCGTCGCCGGCGATGTGGGCGACGCCGAAGCGGTCGAGGAGATCGTCGAGAGCGCGCTCACCCAATACGACCGCGTCGATATTCTGATCAACAATGCCGGTATTATCTGGCCCATTGAAGAGGCCGCCTATGCCGATGTGGACGAGTGGGCCTACAACATCCACGTCAATCTTGTCGGCGCGTACATGATGGCGCGCAACGTCCTTCCTGTGATGATCGACCAGAATTATGGACGCATTTTGAATATCACTAGCGGCGCGGCCAACCACCCCGTCCCCGGCTGGAGCGCCTATTGTACGGCCAAAGCCGGCCTCAACATGATGACGCGTTCGCTGGCTGCCGAGTTGGCCAAGACAGGTGTGCGCGTCAACGCGCTCAGCCCTGGCATGGTCGATACGGAGATGCAGGCCGACATCCGCAGCGTGGACGCCGAGGAGACCGGCCTGGATTTCCAGCGCTTCCACCAGGCGTACGAGCAGGGATCTCTGCGATCTCCGGCGGAGGTGGCGCGCATGATCTATTGGATCGTTGGCCCCTGGGGACGCAACCACAACGGCGAGATCTTTGAGGCAAGCAATGCCGAGTGGGCAGTGCAGGTGGAAAAAGATATTGGGTATTAAGTATTGGGTATTGGATATTGTGCTGCGACGGGGGTTCACCAATACCTAATACCCAATATCTAAAACCCAGTACCCCGTATTTTATACTCAACACCCACAAGCGGAGGTAGTTTTTCATGGGATATCAAAAAATTCAAGTGCCCAACGGGGGCGAAAAGATCACCATCGAGAACGGTGAACTCCAGGTGCCAGACAACCCGATTGTCTGCTTCATTGAGGGCGACGGCACCGGCCCGGATATATGGAAGGCCAGCCAGCCTGTACTCGACGCCGCCGTGAAAAAGGCATACGGAGGCAAACGCCAGATCGTGTGGATGGAGGTTTACGCTGGCGAAAAGGCCAATGAAGTCTACGAAGATCTGATCTGGCTGCCCCAAGAAACACTGGACGCCATCGACGAATATTTGGTCGCCATCAAAGGACCGTTGACCACGCCCATCGGCGGCGGCATCCGCAGCATCAACGTTGCCCTACGCCAACGCCTTGATCTCTATGCGTGTGTGCGGCCCGTCCAATACTTCGAAGGTGTGCCCAGCCCTGTCAAACATCCTGAAGCCGTGGACATGATCATCTTTCGCGAGAATACGGAAGATATCTACGCCGGCATCGAGTTTGAGGAAGGCAGCGAGGATGTGGAAACCTTCAAGCGGCTGTTCAGCGAAGCCTTCCCCAAGCAGTATGCCAAGGTCCGCTTCCCCGACACCGCCGGGTTCGGCATCAAGCCGGTGAGCCAGGAAGGCACCGCCCGCCTCGTGCGCGCCGCCATCCAATACGCCATCGACAACAACCGTAAGAGCGTAACCCTCGTCCACAAGGGCAATATCATGAAGTTTACCGAGGGCGCCTTCATGAATTGGGGTTATCAGCTCGCTGCCGAGGAATTTGGCGGCGTTCCGCTGGATGGCGGCCCCTGGCACAAACTCCCCAATGGCATCATCATCAAGGATGTGATCGCTGACGCCATGCTCCAGCAGATCCTCACCCGCCCGGCGGAATATGAGGTACTCGCTACGTTAAACCTCAACGGCGACTACATTAGCGACGCCCTGGCTGCCCAGGTCGGCGGGATCGGCATTGCCCCTGGCGCCAACATCAACTACGAGACGGGCCGCGCCATCTTTGAGGCCACCCACGGCACTGCGCCCAAGTACGCCGGCCAGGATCGGGTCAACCCGTCCTCGGTGATCCTGAGCGGCGAGATGATGCTGCGCCACATGGGTTGGAACGAAGCCGCCGATCTAATTCTCCAATCCATGAGCAAGACCATCGGCCAGAAGATTGTGACTTACGACTTCGCCCGCCTGATGGAAGGGGCCAACGAAGTCAAGTGTAGCGCCTTTGGCCGCGCGCTGATCGAAAACATGTAATCGCAGGGCGCTGCTTGCTGCGCTCAGAAGTCAACAAGAGGATATAAGTTGTAAATGTGTGAAACGTGAAACGTGACAGCAGAAGATCACGTTTCACGTTTCACGTTATCGACCCACCCCACCCGGTGCAACCATCAATGAACCGCTCTTCGACCATGCTTTGCCTCTTTGCTCTTTGGTGTAGAGCTTACACTCTCCTATCGTCTCTTTTTTGGTTGCGAGTGAACGAATGTGCTACAGTGGGGTTGCGCGATCTATCCTATCTCGTGTCATGTCCAGAAGGACACTAAATAACGCGTGCGCTCAGTGATCCAATCCAACGGTAGGGCTACAGCAGAGTTCATGGCTCGAGATTTTATGTCGACGATCTCACCGTCCTCGCGGCCACCGCTGCCTCTGCATGGCGGATATTACCCAGATTTGCTTGCCCCTGGCACGGTGACCTTTGTGTTGCGTGCGCCGTTCAAATCATTCGTGAGCCTTGTGGGCGATTTTAATGGATGGAACACGCGGGCCAATATTATGACCAGCGAGGGTGAGGGGATTTGGTGGACGACCCTCTCGCACCCTGGACCAACGCGTTACGGCTTTTATGTCGCCATCGACGATCAATCGCATGTCTGGATCGGCGATCCCTATGCTTATGAAGTCCACTGGGGAAAGAGTGGACCGTGGGCGTATCTACCCTCAGCGGCGATGATTGAGGCGCGCCGTAATTTTCCCTGGAGCGATGGGGATTGGAAAACGCCCCGGCTGCGCGATCTGGTGATCTACGAACTCGGGCTACGCGATTTCGGCGGACGCTGGGTCGAGAATCGTCCACAGTACGGAACCTTTGAGGATCTATTTCATCGGCTGGATTATCTGGTCGATCTGGGCATCAACGCCATCGAACTCATGCCGATTCAGCAGTTTCCGGGTGAATCGAGTTGGGGCTACAATCCCGTTTTCTACTTTGCCCCGGCGCGCACCTATGGATCCGCTGAACAGTTGAAGCGATTGGTCGATGCCTGCCATCGTCGCGGTATGGCCGTGATCCTGGATATGGTCTTCAACCATGCCTGGGGCGATCATCCCTACTATCAGATCTACCCACCCTTGTTTGGCCCAAAAGGGGAGTGGCTGCCGGATCTTAACCCTTTCTTTCATCATACGCCCCCGTCGATCAACATGTGGGGCGGCGTCGATTGGGATCACTTCACGGCGGAGACGACGGCTTATTTTCAGGATGTGATCCGTTATTGGCTGCGCGAATATCATGTGGATGGCTTCCGCTTTGATTGGGTGGGTGGAGTTGATTACGACAGCCGAAACCCCATGAATCCGGGGTTCGATCCCTATCATGGGATCGCTGCTATTTGTTGGGCGGCGCGCCAGGTCAAGCCGGATGTGATCTTGGTGGCTGAGTATTGGCCGCTAGATGGGACTCACCCAGACAAGAGTTCGGCTAAGTTGGTGCGTGAGACCGAAATGGACGCAGCGTGGAATGGCTTCTTCCACCACACAATGGACGATGTGTTGGTCCAGCGCTGGCAATGGGAACGGCGCGACATCTTTCGGGCGATTGGGGGCTTTCGCGAGCAGGGGTTTCAGCGCGCGGATCAAGTGATCAACTATACCTGTAGCCATGACGAGGTGCGCCCGGTCCATGAGGTGCTTTTTTACGCTCGACAGCACATTCAGAAGCCGCCCGAATTCACATGGACAGAAGTGGCTCTACGCAAGGCAATCGTAGGGCTGATCGCTCTTTTTGCGGCGCCGGGCGTCCCCATGCTGTGGATGGGCCAGGAATATGGCGAAGATCTGCCGCGCACGATTGACTTTCTGCCGCTGAAATGGGAAAAGGTGGATAAGGAGCCGTTTAAAGCGCATTGGAAAACTGTGCAACGGTTGATCCATGCCCGGCGAAATCGCACCAGTTTGCGCAGTGATCACATCGAATTCTACAGTGATAATTTTGTCGAGACTCAGGTGTTGCGCTTCCGCCGTTGGGATGCGGAAAGTGGCGACTGCGCGCTGGTTGCCATCAACTTTAGCCATGAACCGCGCCAGACTACGCTCTTCTTCCCCTGGGATGGTGTCTGGCGCGACGCTGTGCGCGGGAAGTCTCACAGTATTAAGAATGGGCAGCGCACCTTTACTCTGGAACCGTGGTCGGGCCGGCTTTATTTGCCGGTTTAATATTTTATTACTTACCGCTATCTGTTTTGATTTGTTCATTTCATAAGGAGGCTCCATTGCAAGCTCAACGCGTTCTTCCACCAGGGGTGGGGCTGGCCAGTTCTTCTATCGGTAAGAAAGTGATAATGGCCGTTACCGGGCTGATTTGGATCGGGTTTGTTGTGTTTCACATGTATGGCAACTTAAAGATCTTTTGGGGGCCTGAATATTTCAATGAATATTCATCTGGGCTGCGTTACCTGGGTGGGCCAATCTTCGGCCATACCCATCTGCTTTGGGTGGCGCGGTTGGTGCTGATCCTTGCCATTGTGCTGCATGTGTGGGCGGCGGTGTCGCTCTATCAGCGGGCGCGCACGGCTCGTCCGCGCAGTTATGAGATGCACCGCACATTGCAGGCCAACTATGCGGCCATCACCATTCGGTATGGCGGCGCGGTGATCTTCTTCTTTGTACTCTATCACCTCATGCATTTGACCTGGGGCGTGCCGGTGATCCACGACCAGTTCCACCACGGGGATGCATATAGCAATGTCTTGTACGGTTTTCAGAAGATCCACAATGTGATCATCTACACCATCGCGGTGATCGCGTTGGGGTTGCATCTTTACCACGGCACATGGAGCATGTTCCAGACGTTGGGGGTCAATAACCGGAACTCTGATCGGTTGGTGCGCGGATTGGCATTGGCTCTGGCGCTGATCGTCCCGCTTGGCTTTATCATCGTCCCCTACTCGATCTTATTTGGCTTTGTCAGCTAAAATCAGGAGGATTTGGTTCGCATGACTATCGATATAAAACCTGCGGTAAAGACATCTCCCGATTTCAAAGAAGCGACGCTTGATTCAGGCGTGCCTTCTGGCGAGATTCGGGAAAAATGGGATAAACACCGCTTTGAGATGAAATTGGTAGCGCCAGCTAACCGGCGTCGGTATTCGATCATTATGGTGGGTACGGGGCTGGCCGGCGCATCGGCGGCGGCGACGCTGGCAGAACAGGGCTACACCGTTCACACGTTCTGCTATCAGGATAGCCCGCGCCGCGCCCATAGCGTGGCGGCGCAAGGCGGCATCAACGCCGCCAAGAACTATCGCAACGACGGCGACAGCATCTATCGCCTCTTTTACGACACTGTCAAGGGCGGAGACTATCGCTCGCGTGAGGCTAATGTCTACCGGCTGGCTCAGGTCAGCAATAACATTATCGATCAGTGTGTGGCGCAGGGCGTCCCCTTTGCGCGTGAATATGGCGGTATGTTGGACAATCGATCCTTTGGCGGCGCGCAGGTCTCGCGCACCTTTTACGCGCGCGGACAGACCGGCCAGCAGTTGCTGTTGGGCGCGTATCAGGCGCTTGCGCGCCAAATCGCCAGTGGACAGGTCAAGATGCACACGCGCACAGAGATGCTCGATCTCGTGGTGATCGACGGGCGCGCCCGCGGCATCGTCACCCGCAACATGATCACTGGCGCCATTGAGACCCATATCGCCGATGCCGTTGTGCTGGCAACCGGCGGTTATAGCAATGCCTACTATCTATCTACCAATGCCAAGGGCTGCAACGCCACGGCCATCTGGCGCGCTTACAAGCGGGGCGCTTATCTCGCCAATCCATGCTTCACACAGATCCACCCGACGTGCATCCCGGCGACAGGTGAACATCAGTCAAAGTTGACGTTGATGAGCGAATCGTTGCGCAACGACGGACGGATCTGGGTGCCGCGCAATGTCGGCGAAACGCGCAAGCCCGGCGACATCCCCGAAGATGAGCGTTTTTACTATTTGGAAGAACGCTACCCCAGTTTCGGCAATCTTGTGCCGCGCGATGTGGCTTCGCGCAACGCCAAAGATGTGGTTGACAGTGGACACGGCGTGGGCGAACTGCGCAATGGCGTCTATCTCGATTTCACAGATGCCATCGCTCGCCTGGGCGAACATGTGATCCGTGAGCGCTACGGCAACCTTTTTGATATGTACGCCAGCATCACCGGCGAGGATCCTTACAAGACGCCCATGCGCATCTACCCCGCCCTGCACTACACCATGGGCGGCCTCTGGGTGGATTACAATTTACAGAGCACGATCCCCGGTCTCTTCGTCATTGGCGAGGCCAACTTCTCGGATCACGGCGCTAACCGTCTGGGTGCCAGCGCGTTGATGCAGGGATTGGCCGATGGGTACTTTGTGCTTCCGTATACCCTGCCCCACTATCTGGCGACCAACAAGTTCGAGAAGATCACGCCCGAACATGCCACGGCGCAAGCCATTCATACAGAGGTAGCGGATCGCACATCTCGTCTGTTGGCTGTGAATGGGAGCCGATCGGTCGATTCCTTCCACCGGGAATTAGGCAAGATCCTGTGGGAATACGCTGGCATGGGGCGTAATGAAGCTGGGTTAAAGAAGGCGCTGGAGCTGATCCCCGCGTTGCGCCAGGAATTCTGGGAGAATGTACGTGTCCTCGGTTCGGGCAATGATCTGAATCAGAGCCTGGAAATGGCAGGCCGTGTGGCCGATTTCCTGGAATTGGGCGAGTTGCTCGTGATCGACGCTTTGCATCGCACTGAGTCTTGTGGCGGCCACTTTCGCGAAGAAAGCCAGACGCCCGATGGAGAGGCGCTGCGCGACGACGAGAACTTTGCATACGTGGCAGCCTGGCAATATAGCGGGGATGATGCACGTCCGATCCTTAACAAAGAGCCGCTCACCTTTGAGTACGTGCCGCTGTCGCAGCGTAGTTATAAATAGCCAATCCCTTCCACCGGAAGGTTTGAATAGGGGGAATTCCCATGAAGTTGAAGTTACGGATCTGGCGCCAAAAGAGCGCCGCTGACACAGGCAAGTTAGTCGATTATGAACTGCATGGGGTCAGCGCTGAGTCGTCCTTTCTCGAAATGTTGGATCTACTCAACGAAGCGTTGATCAATCGCGGCCAGGAACCCGTCGCTTTTGATCATGACTGTCGCGAAGGCATCTGCGGCATGTGTGGGGTGATGATCAACGGCGTGGCGCATGGGCCGGAGAAGGCGATCACCGCCTGCCAGCTTCACATGCGCCATTTCAAAGATGGCGACACGATTGTGATTGAGCCGTGGCGGGCGGCTGCTTTCCCCATCATCAAAGATCTGGTGGTGGATCGCAGCGCCTTTGATCGGATTGTGGAGGCGGGCGGCTATGTCACCGTTGCCACGGGGAGCGCGCCTGACGCCAACGCCATCCCTGTGCCGAAACAGAAGGCAGAGCTGTCGATGGATGCCGCCGCCTGTATCGGCTGCGGCGCGTGTGTGGCGGCCTGTCCTAACGGTTCTGCCATGCTCTTCACCGCGGCTAAGGCGGGTCATCTCAACCTCTTACCGCAAGGTCAGACCGAACGCTACGCCCGTTCTGTAGATATGGTCGCCCAGATGGATGCAGAAGGGTTCGGTGGTTGTACCAATATTGGCGAGTGTACCGCTGTTTGCCCGAAAGAAATTAGTATGGACTTTATCGCCCTGCTCAACCGCGATCTATTCGTTGGTACGCTGGTTGGCGCCACCAAACGCTAGTCCAAAGACCCGCCAGGTTTCAATAGGACAAAAAGAGAGGCGGTCCTCTGAGGACCGCCTCTCTTTTTGGTGCTTAAAACGGAACTTCTCAATTTTCGGTGGTAGGGGCGGGTCTCCGTGCCCGCCCACAACGGGTGGACACAGGGGTCCACCCCTACAAATTGAGAAGCTACCTTAAAACTGCTAAATCGAAACAGTCGCCAACGATCTGATCTGAGTCCTTGGGGCCTGGTGTCCTTCAATGCTTTCTTCCAACTCGATAGCTTGTTCCATCTGTCGTAGATGGCCCGATCCATTCCGGTGGAGGGCAAGCAGTTGTTGGGTAAAGCTTTGCAGTGTTGTGGCCCGAATCGAAAGGACAAGAGATTCTTCCTCGGTTGGGAGTGCAAACGATTCGCCGTTGAAACCTAGCGCCAAAGCTGTCGCCGGTTCGGTCAGCAATAGCTGGCAGAATCGTTGATTGACAACGGCTGCGCTCAGGAGCCGGTTGAGATCAACGCTCCACTGATTGGCCTTCTCATTACGATTCCGAGACTTCTCCTGTTGTCTCTGTTGATCCTTTTGCTGGTTATGGATGTGTATATAGGGGGTAAAATAGTTCATGATTCACGCACTTTTCTTCTCAAATTCAAGCTAAATATGGAGCCAGTTGAGGTGGTTGTTTGATCACCACCCGCCTGCCATAAAAGGTAAAATGCACCTAACGCTATCACCACATCACCCAAACTATAGGCCGCAGATTGGGGATACCAGGCAGGTGTTACAAATCGGTCGCTTAGCCACGGGAATAATGTCTGGCTGGGCAGTAAAACAATGTCTTTTGAGCGCCCGAACCTTTCCCCGATTTGCCAGCTTTCCGCTGGCAGATCTGGCATCAGCCGCATGATCGTCTCTGGGCTAACGGGCATCAGGCCGCCATTGGCCAGAATGACCGTCAAATTTAATAGCAGGCCCAGGCCCAAGATCCAGAAGGCCGGTGTGCGACGATTCATCCACACAAAGAAGCAAAGGCCAATTTGTGAGATAACCAGGGCGACGCTCGCCGCTTCCTTAGAAAAGAGTTGGCCGGTTGCAGGCAAGTAGAAAGCCAGTATCTGCGGGATGATGGCTACGGAAACAAGCCACATCCAATGGATTTCCGGCAACCGGAAGGGCCGGTTCATTAACCAGGCCCGAACCAGACCTGCGGCATATCCTGAGACGAGAGCAGGAAGTAATATCACGGCGAAATCTGAATGCTATATCCTAAGAAATCAACCACCTGGGATGTTACCGCCAGACAAAGGAGCGCCTGCACCCAGGACAAAAAGACCAAGCGTAACCAGAGCAATTAAAACTTGCAGATGGCGGGAATCGATAGTGCGGGAAGCCAGGTTGATCTGTTGAAGATGGCGTTTCATGTGGAATCTCCTTTTGAAAATCCAAACGATTAGGTTTGGTTGCGCTCTTATGAACATCACTGTAGATGATTTTATTCTGCCAGCGGGCAGGCTCAGAAGAGGCATCAAAAGAGGCTCAAGCTAGGAAGCGCATGGGTACTGAGGAGGGTAATGTATGCTGGCGGAAGACCGCAGACCGTGGACCGCAGGTTGCAAGTGGCAGGTTGCAAGTCAATGTCAGTAAGTTAAGGAATGCAACGCTCGAAATCCTGCGGAGTTAGCACGCCGCTGTCCTCAGCGCTATGTGCGGCTATTCTCCTGTAGACCCACACCTGGGGGTGCTGACTCCGCACTTAACATAATGACTTTAGGTTGCAAGTGACAGTTGTCCACGCAATGCATTGCACGGTTCACGCATTACGTTTCACCAATTGCCTGGGAGAGTACGCTAGCTGCTCTTTACGCCATCAGTTGATCGTAGAGTTTTTCTGTTTCCGGCGAAGGGGGAATGCCAAATTCGTCGAGTAAAGCGGTGTAACACAATTCATACTGGCGCGCGATGTCAGCGCGATTGCCGCGTTGAGCGTGGGCGCGCATAGCAAGGCGGTGCGCGTTCTCAAGGCAAGGATCATCGGCCAGTAGGGTTTGGCAGCGAATCAGCGCGTTTGTGGGGTCGTCTGTCTGTAGATAAATGTCGGCAAGCTCTAGCATCGCATCGACATGCAGCCGCCGCAAACGTTCACGTTCCAATTGCGCCCAGGCGGGATCCAACTCAGGGAGATAATCGCCCTGATAGAGTTCGCTGACACGCAATAGCGCAGTCCGTTTTTCCTCTACAGAGGTGACAGCGCGGGCGGCAGCAACCGCTCTTTCGAAGATTTCGACATCGTACTCGTAATCCAAGGTGCGGTTAAAATAGTAGAGATCGTTTTCAAAAATGACTGCCTCTTGATCGAGCGCGCTGCGCAGGCGGTAAATGGCATTCTTGAAGCGTGTTTTCAACTGGCCAGGTGTGGAATCAGACCAGAAGATTTCGCCGACTTCCTCTTTGGTCAGGCCCTCTTCGTGGGCGATAAAACAGAAGAAGAGATCACGCGCCGATTGTGTTTGCCACTCACTGTTCTCGACAACTTTCCCGTTGAAGATGACTTCGCCTCGGCCAAATGTGCGAATTTGCAGTTGAGGACGTTTGGCGACAGAACTCGACAGGAACGGTTCAATCTGCTGGCGCAATTGGTGGCGTAATTCTGGGGAATTCTGGTTGAATACCCTTACTTGATCCAGCAACCGTGCCAGCCCTGTCTTACACTCTTCTTCAATCTCGACGCTTTCCAAAATAGATCTGATATTGTGACCAGCGGTGACAAGCGGATGCCAGTTTTCCAGTTCTGCGGCAATGCGGATGCCTTGAGCAACTGCTTCCGACGCACTCGAACGATTGCCACAATCATGATGAGCGGCCCCTAAGAATAAGTGCGCTTTGGCAAATTCGACGCGCTGATCCGTTTTGGCGAGGCTTGCAACCGCTTCTTGGAGCGGATCGATTGCATCGCATTTCCGCCCGCCTAACAGATGATATTGCCCCACCACCATGCGGAACAAGCCATGCTCGAATGGCGATGTTTCTTCGGATACCAGACGACTGGCAGCATCCAGAAATATTTTTGCGTCTTGTTGTCGATCCTTAGGCAGCGCCAGCAGAAGCAGCGCCAGATTCAAATGTAGAAGAAGGAATCGCTCATTAATCGAACGCGCCAGAGGATAGGCTCGCTCGTAGAATTCGGTAGCAATGGCTGGCACTTTCAGATCGGCAAACAGGTCGCCGATGCTGGCAAGTGTGTACGCTTCCATCCGTGTAAAGCCGCTCCGTCTGCAATACTCCATTGCCTCTATGAGTCGTTGCAACGCCGCAGGGTAGTTCCCTTGCAATTGATAGAGTACACCAAGATTATTTAAAACATTCGCCTGACCAAGAATGTTGTGTAAATTGCGCCAGTTTTCAAGGACTTGTTCAAAGAAGGTCAAAGCTTTCTGGTAATGACCCGTACCTGCATGAGCTATACCGATTTCCAAAGTTATGGTTGTATCGTTTTGTAGATCTTTCGAGCGGATATAGGTCTGTCTTGCCAGTTCCAGATGATAAATTGAACTTGTATAATTTCCTATAACATAATCACAGAGACCTTGAATGCGGCGCGCTTCAGCTTGCACACCATTGACTATTGTGGATATGGGGCTATCAACATCCTCTATTCTTTTTATGAGCAAGAGCGCTTGATCAGCATCGTTCACGGCAAGTTGATAGCTGCCAGTCTGATAATAGGTAAGGGCCCGGCGCACCAGCGTCTGTGCAAGCGCTAGAGAGTTATCCGCAGCTTCCAGCGTGGTCACTGCCTCACTTAAGTATCGTAGCCCATCTTCAACTTGACCTATATTGACCGACACAATGCCGTATAACGAAACAAGAAGCGGATCGCTCTGTCTTATCTCTAGGGGCAGCGAATCTAGCCATTTTGAGAGGACATAATACCGTCCACTCTTGAGCAACGGCGTCCCTGCGTTTTTGATAAGGCTGGTCAATGCCTCAATATCGCCCAGATTTTGATAAATGAGATAAGCGCGCTCCCAGTTATTTGACTGCGCATAGTAATCTGCCAGGCGATGCTGAATCACCTGCGCTTCCTCTGGGGCTTCACGTTCAATAATCTTCTGGAGGAACTGCTGGAAGAGATGATGATAGCGCATCCATGTGCCCGCCTCACCCACACCAAGCACAAATAGATTGTCATGAAAGATGGTATCGAGCATTCCTTGCCAGCTTTGGCCGGGCGGCGGCGCCCCTAAGATCGACTCACACAGCGAAGCGTTAAATTCTTCCAAAAGCGATGTACGTAGAAGAAAGTGACGGATCGTCTCTGATTGACGATTGAGGACCTGTTGCGCCAAATAATCGTAAAGATCAATCCCAGAGACGCGCGAGAGACGCGCCCAATTGGTGATCTCACTGTTGTTACGTAGAGAGGAGAGGAGGAGACCGGTGATCCATCCCTCGGTGGTTTGCAGGAGTCTGGTCAACTCGTCTTCAGAAAGCGATACCCCATACTTTTGGTGGAGGAGATCCTGAATTTCATCCTTTTGAAAGCGCAATTCCTCAAAGCTGAGACCGCCCACATAGGAGCGCGCAATCATTAGAGGGAGATCAGGGAGTGAAAGCAGTGTACGCGACAGCAGCGCAAGATGGCAATGATCCCCGCTCAGTTGGACAAACTGGCTAAGGAACTCTTCGATTTCCACCTGACCATGCACAAGATGGTAATCGTCCACAACCACCATAAAGTGTTCGTGGATCTTTTCATAGATCTCATTGACCAATACCGTTACCAATTGCTTGCTTGTAAGACGATTGAGCAGCAACATCTCGGGTCTGGCTAAAACAGAATCTGCCAGATCTGGAAAGCGGCGGATAATGGCGCTGACGAAATACGTAAAAAATCGCGGAAAATCGAAATCCGACTCATCCACCGAATACCAGCAGACCTTAATATCGGCCTGATGCGCGAAGTCGATGAAGAGTGATGTCTTCCCGTAGCCGGCTGGCGCTACTGCTAAGATCAACCGATAATCGACCAGATCGTGTAGCAGATCTAATAACCGCGGTCGAGAAAGCAAATCTGGCCGCCGGCGTGGTATCACTACTTTCGTCTGGATGATGGATTGTTGCATAGCCACTCTAGCTGCGTAATATCTTACGCCTATGTAGGAATTGGGGGATATTTCCATACAATAACTAGGTTCCATTGACATTTTTAGAGACAGGGGCAGCCATCTACCCGACGAAATGTCAATAGAGCCTAGTATACTACGTTCGCATTTGCATGGCTAGAATAAGATTTTGGTAAGAAGAGGGAGAGTTACTTTATGGAGCTTCCTTATTCGTAAGGTTTGGGTCGAATAAGAGTGAGTCAGGCTGGTACATGGCAACTTAAAGGTAAATGGTTATGGGTGTGTTCAAAATGAGTTGGTCGTCTAGGTAGGGGTTTGGGTAGACGGCTCACAAATATCGTCTGCGTACGCCATTGCTCGTCTGCCATCCATCCAAACCCTTACGAATCATCAACCCATTCTGAATACACCCAATTGTTATTTATCTTCTGCAGAATCAGGCGCGCCGCGGAACCAGTGGAGAAGCCGTTGCGGAAAAGAAGAAGTTTCAAGCGGTGGCGCAGAGAGTTTGGCTTCTTCAAGCGCAGTCACAAATTCTGCCCCTGTTTGGAAGCGATGCGCAGGATCTTTGGCGATTGCCTTTAAGATCACAGCCTCAGTCGCTGCCGATACATAGCCAAACTTAGAAGGTTTCGTCGGACTCTCTTGTAGATGTGCATCCAGAATTTCCTGACGGCTACCATAAAAGGGTCGGCGCCCGCTCACCATTCGGTAAAGGATAATGCCCAGCGCATAGAGATCGGCGCGTCCATCAATGGCAGCATCATTGCGAATCTGTTCAGGTGACAGAAAGGAGGGCGTGCCATAGATGCCTTCATCCTCTTGAGTGGACATTTGCCGATCCAGCGCAGCCCCAAAATCAAAGAGGAGCGCCCGCCGTTCCTGGTCGATCAGAATATTCGCTGGCTTCAGATCGCGATGAACGATCCCCTGCGCGTGGATAAAATCAAGCGTGGTCGCCACTTGTTGGGCGATCGTCAAGGCAGCCATTTCACCAATCGTCTTGTGGGTCGTCAGGAAATCTTCGAGTGTTTGGCCCTTAATCAAGGCCATGGCAATGTAGGGACGGCCTTGCTGTTCTCCATATTCATAGACGGGCACAATGCCGGGGTAGCGCAGTCGCGAGAGGATCTGATATTCCTGACGAAAGAGTGTGCGGATTCTGGGCTGGCTGGCCGCAGCCGGGGAAAGCACCTTTAACGCTACCTGTTGTCCATCCTGACCGCGCGCACTATAGACGACGGATACTGCACCTTCGCCCAGTTTTCGCTCAATTTGGTAAGGACCAAATTGCTGCAGCGGATGCAAGAGACCTGCGCCTGCATAACCTTGGAGAGGGTGGCTCATATTTCTCCCGTCAGGTAGCAAATGGGTGACTCTTGTGCATTATAAACGAAAACTCTGGCTTGACAAGTAGATATAGGGGCATTAGGTGCGGCCATTAAGCCAGTCAAGAAGCAGTCCCGTCGCCGCACCCATGCCCCTACAACAAAAAGGAGGGGGTGGCAGCGCCACCCCCTCCTTTTCTATCTAAAATGCTTGCGGAACAATTAATCCCCCAGCGGAACTGCGCTGGGCATCGGCGCATAGGCACGAGCGCCATGCTCTGAGATATCCAGGCCGGCCATCTCCTCTTCGGGCGAGACACGCAACATGTTGATCCGTTTTAAGAAGTAGAAGAGACCAAAGGCCATGACAAACGCCCAGAGTGGAATGGCAATCGAACCTATGATCTGTGCCACCAGCGGCGCGCCGCCGAAGATGCCCGCTGCAATGCCGCCCCAAATACCACACGCGCCATGCACGGGGAAAGCACCCACTGCATCGTCGATCTTGAACCGTTCCAGCAATAAGGTTGCGCCTATCATCACCCCACCTGCAACCAGACCGATAATGATCGCCTGTCCATTGGTGACAAGATCACAGTTCGCTGTAACACCGACGAGGCCACCCAACATGCCATTCAGCGCCATGCCCAAATCGAACCGGCCCGCCACAAAATGCGAAAGGATGAGCGCCATCACGGCTCCACCTGCCGCAGCCAACGTTGTATTGACAGCGATCATCATCACGATATCAGTATTGGCAGAACCGGTAAAGGCCAACTGGCTACCCGGGTTAAAGCCATACCAACCGATCCAGAGGATGAAGACGCCCAGTGTAGCCAACGTATAATTGTGCGGCGCCGTCACATCCCCATCCCTGGCAAAGCGGCCAATGCGCGGTCCAAGCAAGATGGCGCCGGCCAGACCGGCAAAACCGCCAACAGCATGGACAACCAGCGAACCGGCAAAATCGTGGAAACCCAATGCGTCTAACCAGCCGCCGCCCCACTTCCAATACCCGCTGATCGGGTAGATAATGGCCGAGATCACAACCGTGTAGACAAGGTAACCAGAGAACTGCATACGGCCTGCCACCGCGCCAGAAACAATCGTCGCTGCCGTGGCTGCAAAAGCCACCTGGAAGAGCCAATCTACCTGTGGATGCAATACGCCAGCGGCAGCGCCAGGGCTTTCCGCACTAATGCCTAAACCGCCCCAGGCTAACCAACCAGGAATAATGGCATCGCCATACATAATGCCGAAGCCAAAGAGCCAGAAAATGAGGATACCAACATTGATGTCGATGAAATTCTTGAACATAATGTTCAGCGCGTTCTTCGACGAGTTGAAGCCGGCCTCAACCAGAGAAAAGCCTGCCTGCATAAAGAAGACAAGGATGGCGGCGATGAGCAACATCATGTTGTCGATAGCATAGGCCACCTCTCCTACGCCGGGCTCATCGTCCTGGGCAAAGGATCGCTTTACAAAGAAAAATGCAAACACCACAGCCAATGGCAGCGCACGCAGCCAGTTGCGCTTGCCATAGCCTACGAGCCGAAAAATGGAATTCATACAAACACTCCTTCAAATGGGGTATCGGGTAAAAGTGAGCCAAAGATTATAGGAACTTCCCCGTTGATGTCTGTGCATAGCGTAAGCCGAGAGTCTCTGCTATTCAACTGGCAAAGTTGCACAATAAGTGGCACAATGCACTGGACAATCTGCACGAGTTTAGAAAAAATCGAGAAATTTTCCTGATTTCGGATCGATCTCAACCAAGATCGGCTGAGTTTACTTGTCGCTATGGTTTCTGGAACTCAACCCTCACCTGCCTTACCTGACAATTTGCACAAATTGCATCTGGGCGTCTCTTCGTGGACTTTCCCAGATTGGCGCGATGTTTTCTACCCTTCCTCGCTACCGACTAAGGATCAATTGACCTACTATGCTACCCAATTCAACAGTGTTGAGGTCAACACAAGCTTTTACGGCTTGCCAGCGCCGTCAACTGTGCTGCAATGGGTGGAGAGTGTGCCAGAAGGCTTCACCTTTGCCCTCAAAGCGCCCCGCTTGATCACACATGAAAAGAAGCTGATCGACTGCCGCCAGGACATGCAGGCTTACCTTGACGTTTTGCGTTCGCTGGGTGATTTGGCCGCGCCCGGTTTCCTCCAATTCCCGCCCCAGTTTACGCGCGCCCAATATGGACGCGTGCTGGCCGACTTTTTGGATTGGCTGGCTGGCGAGTTGAAGGGCCTGTCTCTGGCCGTGGAGGTACGCGCCCGCGATCTGATGACCGACGCCTTCGCCCGTTTTTTGGCGGAACGCTCTATGTCGCTCGTCGTCGTAGAACGCGTGGACACAACTGATCTTTATGAAACCTGGTCCGCTCAATTAGCGCTGGCATCCACGCCTCGCTATTTCTTCTTGCGCCTCATCGGCAATGATCGGGACAAGTTGCCCAACGACCGCGATCTACAACGCCCCCAGGACGAAACCCTGGATCGCTGGGCCATCCGTATCGCCGATCTGCTGGCTCAAAATATCGAAGTCTTCGCCTACATCCATAACCCGTTTGAAGGGCATTCACCCGCTTCTGTCCGTCGCCTTTGGGAACGCATTGATCGTCGCCATCCTCTCCCGATCTGGTCGCCGTCCCCACCTTCCCAAGATGATAGCGCCGGGCAGTTGTCTTTGCTTTAGGATCTATTCAAACGCTGGGAAACACATAGCAAATTAAAATGAAGTTCTTGCCAGAACGGGACGCAGATGGTACTTTATGCACTACGTCAGCGGTTGTAACTGCCGCATCATTTCACCAAGGATATCGTTGATGGATCGCACGCCTCCCTCTGCCGGCAACGAAGAAATTGAACTTTATGTACGGACGATCTACTCACTCTTACGCAGCAGTGGACCGATTCGCCTGCGCAGTCTGGAGGAGACCCACATCGGCATGAACTCCAGCCTCCACTACCGCGCCGGCGCGCCGGAATTGGAGATGGCGGCGCTGGTCTATTCGGCCATGCGGCTCCCCCCTTGTTTCCCAGATGTATCGATGGTAGTCATGGGGCAGATGGAAGAGGTCTTTCGCCGTCGAGGATACCCAGGCGTGGAAACTTGGAAACGAGTGAGGGCGCGCGCCCGGCGACGCACGATGTACTTTGACGCAGATCGCCGCATCCTCGCCGCTTTCATTTCCAGCGTCAGCGATATTGACGACATGATCCCCATCATGGTGACCTATCAGATCGAGTGGAACAAAATTCATGACAAGCTTATGCGCAACCGCTCGACAGTGGGCTTTCTCCACAATACACCGGAGGAGCAATCTGGCAACGGTATTGGGAGGTTTGCCGAGGCAGAGGCTAACCTGACCGTGGAACAATTGGATACGATCCGCGACATTTTGGATCTTTCACCAGAGGATTTTTTGCGCCTGCAAAGTTTATGGCCAGGGCGCTATTTGGCGGCGAATCTGCGCAAAGCCCTGGATCACCGCATGGACATGCGTCTGAATGTTTTGGGCAGCGGCCTGAGTGATTATCGCAAAGCGGTTCAACTCTGGTGGCACCAACTCGAAGATGATTTCTCCACTGATCTGACTGAGCGGCCTATCTATTTTGTCAGCAGCAATACCCATAGCATCGTCAATCTGCTCTCTGGCTTCGTCTGGCAGCACGAGGATGAGATCATCGATTTTGTGAAAAAGGAGAATCCCGAAGGGCTGGACGAAGAATTCCATCGACTGCAAGCGGCAAAAAGCGATCAATATGGCAACTTCCTTTACTACGCGTCCCGGCTTTACCTCAACCATCCAAATTATGCCAGGCAGGCGCGCCAGCAACTGGCTGATCAAGAAGATGCCTTTGGGCTGGTGCAGGTAAGTAATCCGCGCTGTTTGGATGTGGAAGTACAGTTGATCGAGCTTGCCAAACTGGTGCCAGCCTGGATGGATGAGCGCCTGGGCCGCTTGAGCGAAGCGGATCTGGCCTCTCTCCGCAACAGCGACGCCCTCATCTTCAACATTGACTACCCACTGGGGATGGCCGCTTATCATCTCTTCAGCCAGGTGAGTACGTCGATCAGCGATGTGCTGGGCGTCTATATTATGGGCAAAGCCGCTACCTTAAATGGTCGCGTCGGCGATGTGATGATCCCCAACGTGGTCTACGATGAACACTCGAAGAACACGTTCCTCTTCCGCAACTGTTTCACGTCCCAAGATGTGGCACCGTTCCTCAACTATGGCGCTGTCTTCGACAACCAGAAAGCGGTTACCGTCCGTGGGACCTTCCTGCAAAATCGGGAATTCATGCACGTCTTCTATGAGGAAAGTTACACCGATATCGAAATGGAGGCGGGGCCTTATCTGAGCGCCATCTACGAAGATATCTACCCCCGGCGCTATCCGCTTAACGAGATCGTCAACATTTTCATCAACGCCCCTTATGATATTGGCATTCTCCACTACGCCAGCGACACACCCATCAGCCGCCGCCAGACGCTGTTGAGCAAAAGCATGAGCTACTTTGGCGTGGATGCCACCTACGCCACGTCGATCCCGGTGATGCGCCGCATCTTGCAACAGGAGATTGAGCGCCAGCGCGCCCAGGAACAGCCAGCGTTGCCCCAGGCGCGGCCCGTTCCCATCGCCAGTGAGGAAGGGGAGTTCGACCTATGAACTACCTCAATGCCTTTGCCCAGGAATTGAATACCCCGTCGCCCCAACTAGAGCGTCTCGCCCTTATCATCGGCGGCATAGACGATCTCTCTTTGGATATTGAGATCTATCTCGAACAGATAGAGAATCTGGCCCGACAAGTGAAGCGGCGTATGCCTGTTTCTGCGCATGGATGTACTGTTATCGAGGCGCTGCTGTCGATTCTGAGGGATGAAATGGATTTTCGCGGCAATGTCGCCAACTATTACGAACCGGCCAACAGCTTCCTCCACCGTGTTTTGGATCGTCGCCTGGGGCTGCCGATTACGTTAAGCGTACTCTATATGGTCATCGGGCGTCGTCTGGGTATTCGCCTGGAGGGGATGGGCTTCCCAGGCCATTTCATGCTCCGCTATGAGGATGAAGAGGGAAGCTGGCTGCTCGATCCTTTCTATGGGAGAGTGGTGTACGCGACGATGGCTGAGGAATACCTGGCCCAGGTTCTGCAGCAGCGTATTGATTTTCAATACCCGTTGGATATCTATCGGGTGACGACACACTCGTTGATCCTACGGTTGCTGAACAATTTGCGCACAGTCTATCTGGCAAACGAAGTCTATGACCAGGCCACCGAAGTCTTGAACTTTATGGTCATGGTTGCCCCCGAAGAAGATACACTCTGGCGCGAACGGGCGCTGTTGCGCTTCCAATCCGGTCAGTTCCTGGGGGCGGAGAGTGATCTGCGCCACTTTTTCTATCAACGTCAACTGCTCCACCACTTTGTCGAGAACCGCCCCGTGGGCATTCTACAGCCATTCATTCTGCCCGAAGTGGAATCCGTCCCATTTCGCCCATCTGGAGAAATCACCGAACTGCTTTTGGTACTCGACCATATTCGTACATCGGTTGCCCGCCTTAATTAGCCGATCTCCAGGCCCACACTCACAGGATCGATTGCCCTTCATGTTGCCACCCAAAGATTCGACACCTTTTTGGAAGTTTCTGCACAGCCTCGTGACCCTCTTACGTCTTTGGGCGGGGGGGCTGCACATTGAAGGCCGCGAAAATGTACCCATGCAAGGCGGCGCCATCCTTGCCTGCAACCATCCCGGCGGCGTGGATGTGATTGTGCTGGGCTATTCCTCACCGCGGCAGGTTTACTACATGGCGAAAGAGGAACTTTTCAAGATCCACCCGGCGCTTTCGTGGCTGCTTTTTTCGGTGGGCGCGTTCCCCGTGCGTCGCGGGCGCAACGATGTGGGCGCAATCGCAACTAGCGTTGCCATCGTCAAACAGGGCAAAATCTTGGGGATGTTTCCCGAAGGAACCCGCGATCGCGACCGCGGGCTGACCCGTGGACGTAGCGGCGCCGTGCGCATCGCCCTCGCTACAGGAGCGCCGATTGTGCCCTGCGCGCTCATCGGCATGGGGAAATTCAACCGTCAATGGAAGAATCCGCTGCGTCGCCCCAAGGCGACCCTGCGTTTTGGCAAGCCTATCTACTTCAACAAAGCCGAGGGATCGAACGCTCCGTATCTGCAAAAACATACGGATACCGTTATGTTTGCTATCGCCGAGATGTTGCCCCTTGAACTGCGCGGGATCTATGCCGATCCTGCGTTGCTCGAATCCGCCGAGGGTGATTCCTCGCAACCCCAATAACGTTGCATCCAACCTACTCCTCTCCAGCCCTCGCCAGCACGCAGGGTGGGAGCAGTTGAATACCGGGTCGCCTGGATGTTAAGCATCCCTTAACCAAATCATTGTCTTGTCTTCACCTCCTGGCGCCAGCGACGTGCTACGATCTCCGCGCAGAGAGATTTTGAGCGCATTTCCATTTACCTCAAGGAGACAAGATCATGGCAAAACAACCCAATCGTAACGCAATCATTCTTTCGGCTTTCTTCACCGCCTTTCTCCTCACGCTCTTTGTGGGCGGGTACGTCCTCTGGCAAGGATGGGGCAGCGGCGTCGCAGGAGCAACCAATAGAGATCCTCTGCTCGAACAGCAGACGCAGCCTGCCCCAAATCCAGATCCAGGCGCAGTGACTTACCAATCCGAGTTGGAACAAGCATACAGCGCACTGAATGAGGCGTACGCCCAGATTGAGACATTGCAAGCTCAACAATCTCAGCTTCAGCCGCAGCGTTGGGAAGATGACGATGATGATCACGACGACGACGAACACAACTACACACGAGGCAAAGATGAACACGACGACGACTGACCCGCGACGCAGATCCACAGGCAGCGGCTCAGTTTGGAAGAGCGCTGTTGTCACGATCAGTCTCAGTAGTGTACTCTTCGGATGGGCCATCTTGGGGCGGGCGGAGGCTGAAGCCGGGCAGAAGGCTGTATCATCTGCACCAACGTCTACCCAACAGGTGATCCGCAATAATGGAGCGAATTCACTTTCGCCGCAATTGCAGATGCCCCAAAAACCTATCTTTCAACGTCCGGTCACGCGCACTCGTGCCTCATAAAAAGGATTAGCGGCCCATGCGTCCATCGCTCATCACCCATCGCTTTCGCGCCATGAACACCGACGTGGCAGCATGGATCGGGTCCACGCCGCCCTTGACCGAAACGCCGCTCCGTGCGGTGGAAAGCCTCTTCGTTGCGGTGGAAAGCACGCTGAGCCGCTTCTCTCCACAGTCAGAACTGAGCCGCCTCAACGCTGCCGCTGGCAAGGGACCCTTCGCCGCCTCCCCAACTTTGTGGACGGCGTTGGCCCTGGCCCTCGACCATGCCGAAACCAGCGATGGAATCTTTGATCCAACCCTCTTAAAGCCGTTGTTGCAGGCCGGGTATAATCGCTCCTTCGAGCAGTTGTCCGCCGCAGAGACCGGGGATCAGCGTGCGAATGTTCCAGCTTGCCCTGACGGCTGGCGGCGCATCCATTTGGACGCGATGACCCGTTCGATCATCCTCCCCGCTGATTTGGGGATCGACCTGGGCGGCATTGCCAAAGGATGGGCCGTGGATCAAGCTGCGCTCGCTTTAGGTCAATGGGGACCGGCTCTTGTCGACGCCGGCGGTGATATTCGCATCACCGCGCCGCTCGAAGGAGAAGCATGGCCCATCGCCATTCAAGATCCCTTTGACCCAATGCGCGATCTGCTAATCCTGGGGTTGAAAGAGGGCGCAGTTGCCACCAGCAGCACGGGCAAACGTCGCTGGCAGCGCAACGGACGCCCACAACATCATCTCATTGATCCACGTTCCGGCAAGCCCGTCGAAAGCGATCTCCACACGGTGACCGTCCTTGCTCCCACGGCGGTAGAGGCCGAGGTCGCCGCCAAAGTCGCGCTGATTTTGGGTAGAAGCGCAGGCACGCGCTATTTGCAGCAGCAGCATTTCTCTGCGCTTCTCATTACCAACAACGGCAAACAAGTCTATATTGGGCAGTTGCCCATGGATACCCAATTCTCTGTTGAAGGAATGACTCATGGCTACACAGGCTGAATTAATCGCACGCGCCAAACAGCGCCAACAGGAAAAAGCGACAACCACCCCATCCGCTGGATCACCCGTTGATCTGCTCGATACGCAAGCAACCATGTGGGGGTCAATTTTAGGATCTCTGCTCGGTATGGGCGTGGCTGCCTCTGGCATTGCCGTCGCCGTTGGCATGATCGGCGTCACCGAAAACAACCACTCATTCTGGTATTTGAGCCGCTCATCGGGGATCGTAGCCTATCTATTGCTTTGGGTCTCCGTGGCCTGGGGTCTGCTGCTGACCACGCGCTTGGGGAAACATCTCTTCACCACGCCACAGATCGTAGACGCCCACCAATTCCTGAGCAACCTGGGCCTCGGCTTCGCCTTTTTCCACGGGTTGATCCTCATGGGGGATCAATACCTGAGCTTTCCGCTCAGCGCTGTACTCATCCCCTTTGTAGGCGACTACGCGCCGATGCTGGTCGCGGCCGGGCAGATTGGTCTTTGGCTTTTGCTGCTGATGATCGTCAGCTTCTATCTACGCAGATGGATCGGCGCCAAAAGCTGGCGGTTGATCCACTACTTGAGCTTTGCCGGATATTGGCTTGTGCTGATCCACGCCCTTTTGCTGGGCAGCGATAGTGGATACCCACTAATAGCGGTGATGTACACGCTCACAGTCGCCGCTGTGATCTTCCTCAGCTTCTATCGAATCTTCGCCCGGCGCGGCGATTGAGCTCTCCCCATTCAAGCAGATCGGGCGCGATCCCGTATAATAAGAGGTCATATCCACTTTGGTTGCAAAGGTCTATCTCTGATGGAGCAAACGATCTTGCTGGCCGATGATGATGAAATGATTGTCGACGCCTTGGGCTATCAACTGCGCCGTGAAGGATACACAGTGATCACAGCCCTCGACGGCGCGGATGCACTGGCGCTGGCGCGCAGCACCCGCCCCGATCTGATTCTTCTAGACGTGATGATGCCCAAACTTCAGGGCTGGGAAGTCTGCCGGGAACTGCGCCGAAATAGCACGGTGCCTATCCTCATGTTGACGGCCCGCGGCGAGGAGATGGATCGGGTGTTGGGGCTGGAACTTGGGGCCGACGATTATGTGATCAAACCCTTCAGCTTTCGCGAACTGCTGGCGCGCATCCATGCTCAGTTACGCCGCGCCGAATTTGCTCGCCGCCCACCTATCGACGAAATGGTGATCCGCCTGGGCAGGATCACCATCGATCGGACGCGGCGCGAGGTGAGACGCGATGGCGAGATCGTCAACCTTTCACCGCGCGAGTTTACCCTGCTGTTGGTTTTGCTCGACGCCGACGGCGCAGCCGTGGAACGCTCGCTGCTGCTGGATCGGGCCTGGGGCGAAGCATGGGTGGGCGACCCGCGTACGCTGGATGTCCACATTCGCTGGCTGCGCGAGAAATTGGAGGATACCCCTGGCGACCCGCAATTGATCCTGACAGTGCGCGGCATTGGCTATCGCCTGCGCACAGAGAATCCCACCCATGATGACCACTGATCCTACGTCGCCCAAATCGTCCTGGTTCTGGCAACGCAGCCTGCAATATCGGCTTGTCTTCACCTACGGCGTACTCTTTTTCGTGGTGCTGGTATTGTTGATGGGGCTAGTGGCGCGTATCGTCTATACCGCACAGATGAGCGACGCCGAACACAATCTGGCGCTACAAGCCTTCCTCGCCGCAAGTAGCCTTGAAGATCCACTCAGCGGTTACGGCTCTGAATTTGAAGCCTTCGCCCGTCGAGAAGCGGACGAAACCCGGAAAGAGGACGACGAACACGCCGGAGAATCATCCGACGACGAGGATGAACGCCGCATCGAGATTGCGCCACAATCTCCCGGCGCTGTCACAGCACCCATTTTGGCTCGGCTCGATCAAGTTGCCCGTACCTATGCGCGTGATACTGGCGCACGCGTCACCATCTTGGATGCCAGGGGCGATCCTGTGGTGGATAGTGCATTTGCGACGAATCTTTTCGGCAACCAATGGGCACAGCCCGAAGTGCAAAATGCCCTGCAGCGCGAAGAAATGCGCAGCATCCGCTTTGATCCGGTTACCGGGCAGCGTACACTCTTTGTGGCCGCGCCCATTGAACAGGGCGCAACACTGCTGGGATTTGTGCAACTGGCCCGCCCACTGCGCGAGATCTCCTTGGGCATTTGGTCGCTGCTGCTTCAAATCTTGGGGATTGGCGTGGCGGCTGTCAGCGTTGCCACTGCGTTCGTCTACTGGATCGCCCATCAAATCGTGCGTCCATTGCAGACATTGGAGACCGCGGCGCTCTCCGTCGCCGCCGGGGATCTAGATCAACGCGTACCCGTCGAGCGCGCCGATGAGATCGGCGCGCTTGGTCGAGCCTTCAACCATATGGCCCAGGAGGTTGCGCAGATGATGGCCCAACAGCGCCATTTTGTTGCCAATGCCAGCCATGAACTGCGCACGCCCCTCACCAACATCAGACTGCGCAGCGAAGCCTTGCTCGGCGGCATCCATGATACGGCTCTCGCACAGCGTTATCTAAGCGAAATCGACAGCGAAGCAGATCGATTGGGCCGGCTTGCCACTGATCTGCTCGACCTTTCCCGCCTGGACTCTCTCTCTGCCAAAGTAGAGGCTGCCCAGGCCGAGGCCATTGATCTTTTGCCGCAGTTACGTGCGCTTGCCGAAACGCACCGTCTGCGTATCGAGCAGATGGGGCTAACCTTTACCGTTGATCTGCCAGCCAACTTGCCACGCGTGCGCATCTGGCCCGACCAACTGGAATCGATCCTTGTCAACCTGCTCGACAACGCTGCCAAATTCACCCCACGCGGCGGTGAAATTTTGTTATCGGCAGAAACGGCGGATGATTGCGTCCACATTCGTGTGCGCGACACGGGCGAAGGCATCCCCGCCGAGGATCTACCGCATATTTTTGACAGTTTTTACCGGGTGGATAAGGCGCGCAGCCCTCGGCGCTCCCACCGTAGCCAAAGCAGCGGCGCGGGATTGGGCCTTTCCATCGTCCGCACCCTGGTCGCCCAGAACAACGGACGCATTGAAGTCTCTAGCACTGTCGGGCAAGGATCGGCCTTCGTCCTGCGCTTTCCTTGCTCACATTGAACGATGGAGTTGTCCATGTTACGCCTGGCCCGATACTTCGCCCTGTTAGGGTTGATGGTTCTGATTGCCGCCTGTACTGTCCGCCTGCCGTGGACGCCATCCCCGTTGGCGACGGTGGGCGCGGATGGCAATGTCTACATCCTCGAAGGGGAGCGCAGAACGCCCATCACCGCCGACAGCGTACGCTATCGCCATCCGGTTTGGTCGCGCGATGGCAGGCTTTTGGCCTTTCTGGGTGAGGACAAAACGACGATCTTCATGGCTTCGGCGACGGGCGAGTGGGTGCGCGAGGTCTACCGCAGCGAGGATGAGCGCGCGCGTACACTGGGCTGGTCGCCCGATGGACAGACTCTGGCCTTTACCACCAACAGCGCCAGCGCTGGGATCTCGCTGCTCCATCTGATTTCGGCCCAAACAGGGGATCTACGCACACTTGACGCTGGCGCCGATCTGCGCTGGCGATGGACGCGCGACGGACATTTGATGATCCGCGCCGGGGATCGTCAAACGCTGCTCACGGTGGAAGGGCGCGTCCTCGACGAGCGTTTTGACATCCACGCGCCGCCAAAGCTTGCCGGGATGGCTGTGCCCTCACCCAACGGTCAGCGCGCCGCCGTCTTCGTTCCACAAGCCGATGGCAGCTTCCTGCTTTCAATTATCAACGCGCACACTGGATTGGAGATCGGGCGTTTCACCGTCCGCTTGACGCCTGAATATTGGGAATTGATCCAGTCGTTGGTGGAATGGCAAGAGGGGCTGCGGATCTGGTCGCCCAATGGACATTATGTGGCCGTGGCGCAGGTCGATGGAGAAGAGAGCGGGCTGTGGGCATACCCCGCAGCGGGGAATGAAGCGCCGCGCCGCCTGGGCGACGGCGTGGAAGTGAGTTGGTTCTGGCGCTGATCACCTGACTTCGATCACTTTGCCCTCGGTGGCGCGGATCAGCCGATCAGCGATGGCGAGGCCCAATCCGTGGCTGTCAAACGTCCGCGTGAGGATCACATCGACGCCGCTGCGTTCTAACTCGCGCATCCGGGCGAAGAGATTTTGCGCGATCTGCCCTAAATTATCCTCGCTACCCAGCGACGCTACGGTTGCCCCAAGTGGATCAAAGCGCGCCTCATCTTCCTGCGAGAGCATCAACCCCACTGCCTTCCCCTCCTCGAGCAATTTGCGCGTAGTTCTCTCAATGCGCGGCAAGACATGGTCAACTGCGCCGTGAAAGAGCAGCACCTGGACACTGGGCGAATAATGTTTGAGCAGCATCCCCGGCGATGGCGCACTCGTCCCATCCAGTGCTGCGTAACGAGGCGTATAACTCACCGTGGGGATCAGCGGACGCAACACTTCAATGGGCAATCCTCCCGGTCGCAGGATCAGCGGGCGATCCCCGGTCAGATCGAGTACAGTGGATTCAACGCCGATCTCGGTGGCGCCGCCATCCAAAATCATGGGGATGCGTCCGCCCAGATCGTCGAGGACATGTTGGGCTGTGGTGGGGCTGGGGCGAGAAAATAGATTGGCGCTAGGCGCGACCACAGGGAGATCCGCCAGGCGGAAGAGCGCATGGGGGACTCGATGGTTGGGCATCCGCACCGCCACCGTTTCCAGCCCCGCCGACACATTGGCGGGGATGCGCCGATGTTTGGGCAGTACTATCGTCAGCGGGCCGGGCCAGAAAGCGTGCGCCAGATCCCAGGCCACGGGCGGCATGTTCACTGCGATCTCATCCATTTGCGAAATCGAGTAGATGTGAACGATCAACGGATCCGAGAGCGGGCGTCCTTTGGCGACGAAGATTTTCGACACGGCGTCGCTGTCTAACGCATTCGCCCCCAAACCGTAGACCGTCTCGGTGGGGAAGGCCACCAACTCGCCGCAGGCCAGGAGATCTGCCGCCGTTTGCAGCAGCGCCGGATCTGGGTTCTCCTTATCCACCTTCACCACACGAGTCTCAATCGACATCCCATCCTTCACCTTTCGTAGCCGTGAACAACAAAGGCCGAGAACCAGCGGTTCTCGGCCTTGAGTACAATAGGGTAAAGATCACAGGCTGGCGAGGATCTCGGCCAATGCCTCGCGCGACGGGCGTAACTTCTCGGCGGGGAGCTGCGCCAACGGCGTCGGCGTTATATGCAGCATTTCCACCATATCGGGCTCGCTTTGGGTTACATAGAGCAACCCGGTAACCATCTTGCCTTCCGTGTGCGAGCGTTCGATGGCCCGGTAAGCCGCAACTTTGTCCGTAGGATCGTGGTCGGGATCGAGCTTCTTGAGAAAGAGTCGAGAGCCGTCGTGGAGTTCTACCTCGGCCTCATCCTTATAATCCTCGATCTCGATCTCTTCATAGGTGAAGGGTACAAAGCTCAATTCGTGTAGCGGCAGTTCGTGTTCTTTGCCAAACCCATAGCTCTTGGTAGAGGTATCATGGTTATTGAAGGTGACGCACGGGCTGATAATGTCCAGCACGGCAATGCCGCGATGGCTGAGGGCTGCCTTTAACAGTTCCTCCACCTGCTTGGGATCGCCGGCAAAGCTACGGGCAACAAAGGTAGCATTGGCGGCCAGCGCCTCCCGGCAGATATCCAACGGCGGCAGATCGTTGACGCCCTGGTACTTCAGTTGCTGTCCTTCATCGGCGGTGGCGCTGAACTGTCCTTTGGTTAACCCATAGACGCCGTTGTTTTCGATAATGTAAACCATGGGGATATTACGGCGGACGGCATGTTTGAATTGCCCGATCCCGATGGAGGCTGTGTCGCCATCCCCGCTGACGCCAATCGTAACCAGGTTATGGTTGGCGACGATTGCACCCGTCGCCACCGAAGGCATACGCCCGTGGACGCTGTTGAAGCCGTGGCTCCAGCCCAGCCAGTAGGCAGGCGTCTTGCTGCTACAGCCGATCCCGCTCATCTTGATCACCTGGGTCTGATCCAGGCCAAGATCCCAGGCGACGTTCATAATGCGCTGGCTGATACTATCATGGCCGCAGCCTTTACAGAGCGTCGACACGTTTCCTTTGTAATCGTTCTTTTCTAAACCAAGCGCGTTGACCCGCTGGGGCGCAGCCGTCCGTTTGGCGGCGGCGGCCTTCTTGGCAGCCAACTCTTTCATCTCTTCAGCTTTGCTGCTCATGGATGATTGCTCCTCTATGATAACGTCATGGCAATAACGGTGAATGTCCGGCGGTGGGCGGATATTGGATATTGGGTATTAGGTATTAGGTATTGGTGTCACGCACCTAATACCCAATCCCCAATCCTTCCCTACTTCTCCAAAAGGCTCATCATGCTCTCTTTGATAAACCGTGCGCTGATGGAAAGACCATCGCACTTGCGCACCGAGATCATCCTGGCGGCGTAGGTCGGTTCCTCGCTGCACAGGATGTTGTAGAGTTGCCCATCAAAGTTGTTTTCCACCACAAAGATCTTGTCGTATTTGTGTAGGAAGTCACGCACGCTCTCGCTGATAGGCAGGGCGCGCAACCGCAGGTAGCTGGCGGCGATCCCTTCTTTGGCCAGGCGATCGCGTGCTTCTTGCACAGCCGGGTCGTTGCTGCCTATCGAGAGGATGCCGATCCGCGCCTCTGGGCTTTCCTCGATCACCGGCGCGGGGACAAGGGTGCGCGCTGTCTGGAATTTACGATGTAGCCGCTTCAGATTCTCTTCCCAATCGCTAGGACGCTCGCTGTAGATGGCGTATTCGTTGTGACCGGTGCCGCGCGTGAAGTAGGCGGCCATTCTGTGTTTGGTACCCGGCAATGTACGATAGCCGATGCCGTCACCGTCAACATCCTTATAACGGCCCCAAGATCCGCCCAGTTTATCCAGATCCTCAGCGCTGAGGACTTTGCCCCGGTTCACTGGCGTTTCTGGGTAGGCAAAGGGGTCGCAGATATGCATGTTCATGCCAAGATCGAGATCGCTCAACACAAAGATCAGTGTTTGCAGATGTTCGGCCAGATCAAAAGCCGTGTTGGCAAACTCGAAACACTCGGTCGGCGTCGCCGGGAAGAGAACAGGGTGGCGGGTGTCGCCGTGGCTGGCATAATAGGCAAGCAGGATGTCACTCTGCGCCGTGCGCGTGGGCAGCCCTGTACTCGGCCCCATGCGCTGAATATCCCAGATCACCGCGGGGATCTCGGCAAAGTAGGCGAGACCGGCAAACTCAGACATCAGGCTCAGACCAGGGCCGCTGGTGCTGGTCATGGCGCGTGCGCCTGCCCAGCCTGCGCCGAGTACCATCCCTGCGGCCGCCAGTTCATCTTCCGCCTGGATCACAGCGTAGGTCGCTTTGCCCGTGTCGGGGTCGGTGCGCAACTTCGGCGCGTACTGGTTGATCGTCTCAGCCAGGCTTGACGCCGGTGTAATCGGGTACCAGGATGCCACCGTCATCCCACCAAACAGAGCGCCCAATGCGCCCGCGCTGTTGCCATCCACCAAAATTTTGCCTTCATTGAAGCCGGTCATTCGCTCTACACGGTAAGGATCGCTCTTGGTTAGGTTTTCCCTCGCCCAGGCATAAGCGCTGTTGACCATATCCATATTGATCTTGGCTGGTTTCGCCTTGCCGCCGAAATTCCAGTTCAGCGCATCTTCGATCTCAACCATGTCGATGTCAAGCAGGTAGGCGATGGTGCCAACATAGACCATATTTGCCACATAATCGCGCAGGTTAAACGGTAACTCCGCCGCTTTGATGAGCTCTTTCACCGGCATGGGGTAATAGGTCACATCTTTGCGGTGGTTGGCAATGGGCAACGAATCGTCGTAAAGGATAACGCCGCCGGGCGCGACCGAATCCATATCCTCGGCCACCGTGCGCCCATTCATACAGACCTGTACTTCTGTCGTTTCGCGGCGCGCCAGGTAGCCGTCCTTGCTGAGGCGGATAATATACCAGGTGGGCAGCCCTTGAATGTTGCTGGGGAAGAGGTTCTTGCCGTTGACGGGGATACCCATCTTAAAGAGCGCGCGGATCAACACACCATTACTCGTCTGACTGCCAGACCCGTTGATGGTGGCGACATTAATTGCAAAATCGTTGATAATTCCTCCCTGCTCCTGTTGGGAAATTGGTGCTTCTTGTGCGACAACGCTCATGCTCATCTCCTTGGCATAATCGCTAAAGGTTATACTCGGTTTAGAAAAATTAAAACACTTATTGAAAACTGCTTTAGATAGATTCCAGCGCCGGATTTTCGGTTTCCGCCCCGTTTGCACCATTTCCCCGACCATTGGGCCAGGAGAAATCTGGACCCGTCCGCACCGCGGCCAGATCGGCGTTCGGTGAGACGCCCCGTGTATTCAACAACAACATGTGATCCTGGTGAAGCTGCCTGGCCTCGCTATAGGCTTCGTGGGCAATCGCCTCAGCAATCTGTTGATGATATTGCCAGACTGCCGTCAAGTAAGTGTAATCCGCATAAGTATTCAGATCGACAGCCTCGTAGGCATCCCAATAGGCTTCTAACAAGCCAGAAACAAAGGGATTTTCTAACCTGCGGAAAATTGTCAAATGGAACGCGCGGTGTTCGGCATGGGGAATTTGGATACGTTCCTGTTTGAGTTTTGCCCACGCTGCATCGACCAGCGCCAGTAGTTCTGCTTTGTCGTCAATGGTCAGACGGCTTACGGCCTCTTCCCAAAATGCGATTTCGAGCTGGCAGCGCAACGTACTGTACGCGTGAAAGAGCGAACGATCCAAATTGAGCGCAAAGATCAAGCTTTGGAAGACCGCAGGCTGAAAGCTGTACTCGTTGCACTCCAGCCCGCGACGCGGACGTGCATCCACCAGACCTAGCGCTCGCGCAACTTCTAACTGCTCGCGCAGCTTCCCCACACTGATCTTCAATTCTTCGCTGATCTGGCTAAGCGCGGGCAGGCGTGTGCCTGCTTCACAGCCATGTGTGATTAAATAGCGAAGAAAATCAGATTCTATCTGCGAGAGTATCATCAACCGGCTTTCTGAACGATTGTGTGGGGTTCGTTCACGTCTGACCAAATCATCCAATTTATTGGATGATTCACCAAATAATTGGTTTTAGCTTAGCAAAAAAAGCGCTCAAAGTCAATTTTGACGTGGATTTTGGCGCATCCAAAACCGAGGCAACTGTGCATCCGCAGAGGAGGTCGCCCTAACAAGCTGTGGATAACCACGATGGATTTTGTTGGAGTAGTTGGCGGCTGCTGCTGGGATCAGCAGCCTGCGCGAAGAGGACGCCTTGCCCAAATTCACACGCGAGCGCCTGCAACTGCTGCATCTGATTGGGTGTTTCTACGCCTTCGGCGATGACGTCAAGGTTAAGATCGTGGGCAAGGCTGATAATAGTGCGTACAATACCGATGTTTCCGATTTCGCTGTTCATATTGGCGATGAAAGATCCATCGATCTTCAGGGTGTTGATTGGGTAATAATGCAGCGAACTAAGCGATGAATAGCCAGTGCCAAAGTCATCAATACAGAGGCGCACATTGAGTTTCTGTAGCTCGGCCAGTTTGTGGTTGATGCCGGCGATCTCGCGCAGGATGGCGCCTTCGGTGATTTCCAGCCGCAGGGTGTTAGGATGAATGCCCGTCTCGCGCAATACAGCGTCGATGTAGTCAGGCAGATCGGATTGATTTAGAATGCTGCCCGACAGGTTTACATTGAGGAAGATCGGCGGCTGGCGTAGATATTCCATCTGCCATTCTCGCAGTTGCGCTGCGCCGTGGCGGATCGTCCAACGGTCAATAATGTTTAGCAGGCCGGTCTCTTCGGCCAGGGCGAGAAAGTCTGCCGGGTAGAGGAGTCCCCGATCCGGGTGATTCCAGCGCACCAGCGCCTCAAATCCGGCGAGCTGTCCTGTTTTGAAGGAGATAATCGGCTGGTAATAGATCAAAAATTCGTCGCGCTCAATAGCCCGGCGCAGGTCGGTCTCCAATTGCCAGAGCGCCATGGCGCGTATATGCATGGTGGCATCAAAGAGCCGATATTTACCCATGCCCGCGGCTTTGGCGCGATACATGGCCGTATCTGCGTCGCGCAGAATTTCTTCGGTGCGGGTGTAGTTGTCTGCGCTGAGGGCGATGCCAATGCTGCCGCTGGTGAAGATCTCGTGCCCGTGGAGCAGAAAGGGCGCTTCCATCGCCTGCAACATATGTTTGGCGACGCGAGTCGCTTCGGCCACAGCGGTGATCTGCGGGAGGAGTACGGCAAACTCATCTCCACCAAAGCGAGCGATGATCCCACTGGGGGGGATGCAGCGCTCTAGTCGGCCTGCAATGGAAGTCAAGAGTCTATCCCCCATCAGATGGCCCAGGCTGTCGTTGATGGTTTTGAACCGATCCAGATCGAGGAAGATAACAGCGAACTGTTGTGTCGGATCAGCACGAAAGCGGTTCAGCGTGCCTTCTAGCTGCTGTTGAAAGAAGATCCGATTGGGCAGGCGGGTCAGCGGATCGTGGAGTGCGTCGTGGATCAACTTTTCTTCGGTCTGTTTGCGCGCCGTAATATCCGATTGCGATCCAGCCATGCGGTAGGGTTCGCCGTTGTCGGTATAGAGCGCCATGCCGCGGCTGAGCATCCAACGGTAGCTGCCACTGCGATGGCGGATGCGGTACTCCTGCTCGAAGTGATCGGTCTCGCGTTTGAAGTGCTGGGCGATGGCGCGGCGTGTCGGTTCTACATCGTCGGGGTGGAGGCGGAGGAACCATTCGGTGGGCGAGTCGCCGATCTCTTCTTCGCTGTAGCCCAGCATCAAAGCCCAGCGCGGCGAATAGTAGATGCGGTTGGTGTGTAGATTCCAATCCCAAAGGCCATCGTTGGCGGCCCGCGCTGCCAGTTCGTAGCGTTCCTGACTTTCGCGCAAAGCGCCCTGCGCCCGGTGGCGTTCGATGGCGTAACGGAGCGAGCGGATGATTAGTTGGCCGTCAATGCTCCCTTTTACCAAAAAATCTTGCGCCCCTTGCCGTAATGCCTCTGCCGCCGTGGTCTGGCTGTCCACCCCAGTCAGGACAACCACAGGCAACTCAGGGACGAACCGGCAGAGCTGGTCGAGGGTATCCAGCCCTTGTGTATCCGGCAGAGAGAGATCCAGCAGCACCACATCAAAGTGTTCCTGATGGACAAGATCAAGCCCATCCGCAAAGCGCTGGACGTGCGATACTTTAACCCCGCTGGGATCTGCTTTCTCCAGCAGATCGTATAAGGAAAGCGCATCCACAGTGTCATCTTCAATCAGAAGAAGGTGAATGCTCACTTTGTCGTCCATTCTTTCCATTGCTCTATTGTTCATGTCTAAATGCGTGTATTCAGAATGGGTTGATGATTCGAAAGGGTTTGGGCGGACGGCAGAAGAACAATGGCTTACGCAGACGATATTTACGAGCCGTCCACCCAAACCCCTACCCAGGCGGCCAACTCATTTTGAACACACCCTATCTAACTACTTAGAACGTTGCGAATCTCGGTTAATTCGCCAAACAGCGCGGTTTTGGACATTACCTCTCTTGCAAATAGCGGAACGCTGCGCCGGCCAGCAGCGCCACGCCCGTCGGCAGCATACGCTCGTCGAAGTCGAAGGTTGGGTTGTGGTGAGGACTGTGCTGCTTGACGGCCATATCTGACGCGCCGACAAGGATGAAACAGCCCGGCGCGCGTTTGAGGAACTCGGCCATGTCTTCCCCTACCATCATGGGCCGGATCTGGGCGATCTGCTGGCGACCAACGATCTGCTCGGCCACCCTATCCATCAAGGCTGCGCCCTCCTCACTGCTGACGGTGACCGGGCAGCCGCCCAGAAATTCAAAGCGGGCGGTTGCCCCAAAACCTGCCGCAATCGACGTTGCCAGATCTTCCAGGCGACGCAGCAATAGACTTTGAACTTCGGTAGAGAATGAGCGGATCGTGCCCAACAGATCAGCCCGATCCGAGATGACATTATAGGCGTTACCGCTTTGCATACTGCCCACGCTGATCACTGCGGTGTCCTGCGGGTTGACGTTGCGGGCGACGATGGATTGCCAGGCGACCAGAATATGGCTGGCGACCAGGGTAGCGTCCACGGTTTCGTGGGGCATAGCCCCATGTCCTGCTTTGCCGCGCACGGTAAGGCGGAACATGTCGGCGGCGGCCCACAGTGGGCCGGGCTGCACGATCACCTGGTTGAGCGGCAGTCCGCTCCAAAGGTGCAGGCCAAAGGACGCGGAAGGAATCGGATCGCGCAGCACGCCATCATTGATCATCGCCAGCGCGCCGCCGGCTCCCTCCTCGGCGGGTTGAAAGACGAGCTTCACCCGTCCGCGCAGGGCGGAACGATGGCGGGCGAGGATCTGCGCTACGCCCATGCCGATGGCCGTGTGACCATCGTGGCCGCAGGCGTGCATCACCCCTGGGTTTTGCGAGCGGTACTCAACATCGTTCTCCTCGTGGATGGGCAAGGCGTCCATGTCGAAGCGCAGCAGCACCGTCGGCGCATCTTCGGGGATCGCCTCCCCTTCCACCAGGGCGACGACGCCAGTCTTGCCCACGCCGGTACTCACTTCCAATCCCAGATAGTGAAGATGCGCGGCGACAATGCCGGCCGTGCGCGTCTCTTCAAAGCCCATCTCTGGATGGCGGTGGAAGTCGCGCCGCCAAGCCACCAATTGGGGGTAGAGTTGCTCAGCTTCGATGCGGATTGTGTCGAGAATGTTCATGGGGCCTCGCAGTATAAAACGTGTTGCGAATTGCGAATTGCGGGGGGCGAATTGCGAGAACGATTGTCACCTGCAACTTGCAAACCTGCAACTTGCAAACTTGCGTCTCACGCCTCAAACACCACATCCAAATAAGTGTTGTTCTCGCGGATCTGCTCATAGCGGCGGCGCGCCTGCACCAGCACATCGCCCACTTCATCTATGCGTTGGCGCAGATCGTTCTCGTTTTCGCTCGATTCCCAGGCCTGGCGCAGCAGATCCTCGAAAGATCGGGCGCCCTCCAGGTTGCCGAGGATGAGATCCAACTCGCCGATCACCAGCTCGAACATGCGGATCTTGCGCGCCAGTAGTTCGATGATATGGGCCTCAATCGTCTCATGACAGGAGAGGTTGAAGATGGTCACGTCGTGTTCCTGGCCCAGTCGGTGCAGACGACCAATCCTCTGCTCGACGCGCATGGGGTTCCACGGTAGATCGTAGTTGATCAACTGGTGACAGAATTGAAGGTTGCGCCCTTCGGCCCCGCTTTCGGTGCTCACCAGCACGCGCGCGCCGCCGTTGGCCTCGTCCTCGCGGAAACGGGCGACGGCGGCTTCCTTCTGGCGGATGTCCAGCCCGCCGTGGAAGCCCTGGGCAGCGATCCCCCATTTGCCCAACTGGTTGACAATCGTCTCCAGCGTTTGGCGGTACTCGGTGAAGATGAGAAACTTGCCAGGGAAGCGATCCAAAATCTCGCGCACTGCTTCCAACTTGCGCCCGATAGGGATGGATTCGGCCAGATCCAAAAAGCCTTGCAACTCCTCGCGCGATTTTTCGTCGCGTTCCCGATCCCCTACCATCTTGCGCAGGGTGGCGGCCACAGCCTGCGGGCTGCTGCACACCTCCTTTTGCAGGGTGATCAAGGTCAGCCGTAACGATTTGTTGCTGTCCACATCGCGGAAGCGGCGGCGGATATAATCGCTGATGCGCACGTAAAGCTGCCATTCCTCTTCGGACAGCCCCAGATGGTAGATCGCCGCGCGGCGTTGGGGGAAGCTCACGTCCACGCTGCTGCGTCGGTTGCGGATCATCACATCGCCCAGCAGCCGGCGCAGGGAACCCTCGTTCTTGGGCTGGCGCTTGTCGGCGTTTTGCAGAAAATGGCGGCGGAAGCTGCGCACCGTCCCCAACTGGCCGGGCGAGAGGATGGTGATCAAGCTGTAGAGTTCGAGCAGATCGTTTTGGATAGGCGTGGCGGTGAGCATGAGCACATAGCGTTTACGGATCTGGTTGACGAACTTCCAGGCCAGGGTGCTGCGATTCTTGAGCTTGTGGGCTTCGTCCACAATCAGCAGATCATACTCGCGACCGAGGATGCGCTCGCTGTGGCGATCCAGTTTGGCGCGGTCCAGGCTGACAATCCAGCGGCCCGCTTCGGCCTCGGCCACCTCTTTCCACTGTTCGAGACCATCGACAACGCGGAATTCCTCGCCAAATTTGAAGGCCAGCTCCTCGCGCCACTGCTCGGTGAGCGAAGCGGGCGTCAGCACAAGCACTGTGCGCACCAGCCCGCGCTCGATCAACTCCTTCATGACAATCCCGGCTTCGATAGTCTTGCCCAGACCCACTTCGTCGGCCAGCAGCGCCCGTCCGCGCATATCGCGCAAGGCGCGCAGGGCCGTTTCTAACTGGTGTTCGTAATGTTCGACGGAGATATCTTCCAGGCAGATGAGTTGATCGAAGCCGCGGCTCAGGCGCAGTTGTTCCGCCTGCAAACGCAGTTGATAGAGATCAAGCGGACCCGGCGGGTGCATACGCCCGTGGATGCGGAAGAAATTTTCCAGGCTCTGTTTGGTTTCGATCAGTCGCGGCGGCAAGGCCACACCCAATTTCTGGATGCGTTCCGCCAGTTGCTGATCCACGTTGTAACGGTGTCCGCAGCGGAAGCAGATCGTCGCCGTCTCTTCGTCTAGCCAGTTGCACTGCGGGCAGCGTTTGCCCATCACCGCGTCGGGGCCGCCCTCCTTCTTCTTTTTCCTTGCCGTTGGCTCTTCGGGGATCTCGAGCCATTCAAAGCGTTCTTGGGTCATGGTTCTCGATGGATAGAATGCACACACGAGGCGTCCGGTTTTTCAGAAAACCGGACGCCGGGATCAGATTTCGATCTATTATATACCAGGCAGAGGGATGAACTGAAACGGTTTGGGTGTATTCAGAATGGGTTGATGATTCGTAAGGGTTTGGGTGGACGGCAGACGGGCGATGGCTTATGCAGACGATTTTTGTAAGCCGTCCACCCAAACCCCTACCCAGCCAACCAGATCAGAAGGTTCTCTTTTGCTAACGATAGCGTACTAACATTTGCCCAATCATTTGCCCAGGCCACTGTTTCTTCCATGAGAGCGGCCTGCTTTTTCGTCAACGGAGGAAGCTGCTGAAACCTCTCTCAATCCTGCCAGATTTTTTAATTTTCATTCGGTCGCTCCTCTTGAAAGACCTGCCAGGTTTTCCGAAACCTGGCAGGTCTCTTTCATCCGCGCAAAAACCATTCGATTACGGCCGACACTCTGGATCAAGCACAGCCGCCAGCCACGCGGACCTGCCCCCGGCGGCAAAGGGATTGTCCTGCGGGTCGGGCGTGTGTCGCTGGGCGGCGATCTGCCCGATCACCTTGTGATCCTTATCGGTGAGATAGATCTTGATGAAGTTGCCCAGCGCATCCGCCGGGAAGATCTGAAGCTCGAAGCTCACCGGCTGACAGGTGCGCATTGGGAACTCGCTGGTAACGTAGTGAATGCCAATGATGCGGGTCCCGCCTGATGGATCGGTGCCCGGAATGAGGTTGGCCTCCCATCCCGGCGGCCAATTGATGGATTCGATCCCCTGCCAGGGCTTCTCCTGTTGATCGAAGAAGATTTCCATGTCATGGATGATGGCGTCATCAGCCTCCAGCAGGACATGGATCTGGATCACAATGTGTCCCGGGTTGTCAGGATTCTCAGTGAAGCGGGCGTTGATCCCCGTCAGGACAGGCGGTTCCTTCGTCACCGTCGCCACAACCGTGGCTGTGATCGTAGGCAAGGCAGTGGCGGTTTCAGTAGCGGTCGCCGTGGCCGTAGCCGTCTCGGTCGCCGTGGCTGTGGCCGTCTCGGTCGCCGTGGCCGTGGCCGTCTCGGTCGCCGTGGCCGTGGCCGTCTCGGTCGCAGTCGGTGTCCCGGTGGCTGTGGGCGTACCCGTGGCCGTCGCGGTCGCGGTAGGCGTGGGCGTCCCCGTGGGCGTGGGTGAAATCGTCGGCGTCGGCGTGCGCGAAGGCGTCGGTGTGTGAGAGGGCGTTGGCGTCCAGGTGGGTGTCCGCGTCGGCGTGCGCGTGGGCGTGGCCGTGGGCGGTCGACGCGTGGGCGTCGGCGTCGGGCTGCATGGACCAGGTCCGCCTTCAAAGCGGTTGAAGTTGCTGGTATCGACGCCATCGCGGCGACCTACAGCATCCACCGTCTTGCCGTTCCAGTTTCTATCCTCGTCGCCGTCGATCCAGCCGTCGTTATCGTTGTCCCGATCTACCTCTTTGCGCAGACCGTCGCCGTCCCAATCCGGGTTGCGTTTGCTGTAGTTGCCCAGATTGTCGAAGACATAGCCGCGGATATCCTGCTTGTCGTTGACACAGTCGTCGTCGGTATCGCGGTTGTTGAAGAGGGTGGGGAAGCGGAAGAGTTCGTCGAAATCGACGATCCCATCGTTATCGCTGTCTGTTGAAAGGCTGGCTTCGTCCACCAGCGGCGTCACCCCAGCCGGCGGCACATGATATTCGGTGACGTTCCAACTGTTGTACCCGACCCAGCCGCCTGTATTCGTCCACGGATCGATGCGATAGGCGAAATCCCAACTGAAGAACCAGAGGTTGATCTGCCAATAGCCAGCCATCACTACGCTGTGGCTGTCGTTGTTCTCCACAAAGAGGGCCGGGCGGCCAGCGTCGATCCAGCCTTTGACCTGGTTAAAGGTAGGTTTGCCGCGAGAACAGACCCCGGCGTTGTTGTTCATGGCCCACCACATTACATTCTTTCCACCGCCGCGGGTACAGATCTGGTTGGGCCACAGACCGATGCCATGCCCCAGATCCCCTTCCGGTGGGCCGCCGCCGTAGGCGTAGAACGAGATGCGGTCCTGGCTGAGTTTGCTGCCATAGTAATCCGCGATCATGGAGATCGAGGCGCGGGTGCAGTACCAATCGCCGTGGGGATTGCCTCGCCGTGGCGCGCCGTTGCCCACAACCAGATCCCCGTCGGATTCGTGAGCCGAATCCCAGCGGTGGACGCCGAATTCGGGGTCGCCGTCGATGCACAACATGCGCGTATCCTTGTGCTGAAGCTGTGACCTGACAGCCAGCACGCGGCTGGCATCCAACGCGGCCCCCTCAATCGGCATGGGGAAGATCGTCACCGAGTTGACGACGGACCAGTCGCTCTGGCTGCCGTCGTTTTGCAGGCTGTGGGCGCGGAAGTAGAAGGTGCGCGAGATCTCCGCCGTGGTGGTGAGCGTCGTCGTGTGGATGGTGTCGCTGATCACAATATTGAGCAGAGGCGAGGCAAAGTCCGCCTCCTCGGCAATCTGGAACCGGTATTCGGCAGCGTCCGGCACATTGGACCAGCCAAAGGTGACATCGCCATCTAAGATCACCGCGCCGTCAAAGGGGGTGCGGAAGTAGGGCGCCGGCGCACGGTTGGCCGCGCCGGGCGTGGTCTCGCTGGGCTTGTAGATCGTCCACTCCTCGGCCCCGTTGGTATCGCCGATGGGATAGCGGCCCAGCGAGCCGCCGCGGGTCAGCACATCCCCGCCGGGGATCTGTTCCGTGGGCGCAGCGAAAGTATCCGGCGGCCACTGGCCGCTGAGGACGGCCAGTTCCGCCCGCTCTTCGGGATAATCTCCATAGGCGACAAAATCGATCATCGTGGTCATGGTGTGGACATCGCTGCTGAAGATCGCCACCTGATCCACGTCGTCGAAGATGTTCACCAATCCTGGGGGCGTATGCAGGGTGATCACACCGTCGCTGGCGTCGTAATCGTTGGCCTCTTCGCCCTGGCCGTCAAAGTAGATCAACACATAGGTCTGCGGGGGCAGGGCAGGAATAGAGTCTGGGAAAGTGTAGAAATTACCATCCCCATCTCCGATCTGCCAGCCTGCCAGATAATTGGCAGGGGTAGGCATATTCTCTATACCAACAAAGGTCCCTGCCTGGGCGACGGCCAGATTGATGCTGGAGACAAAGGGCAGGAAGGTGGAAGAGGTGTTGATGAACAATTCCACCCAGGCATATTCACCCTCGACGGGCAACGGCATCGCCTCGTTGATCACCACTGGGAAGTAGGGTGAGAGCGCCGCCGTCGATCCCTGATTGGGATTGGGTTCCTGGGCCTGCGCGGATGGCTGCATCACTCCGCCCAACAACAGTAGCAGCAAGAGCAAAACAAACAGCGTTGAGGTGATCAATGACAAAAACACAAGGAAGCGTGGGCGCGGGGACATGGGTTTCTCCTTTTGGGGTAGCGGGACGCCACAAGTCGTCATCAAGCAGCCGCAGATTGCACGCGGAAGAGTGTAAACACGCTCGGCGGAACGCTCCATCTGCGAGTCCACGCAAGACGGCTCGATCCGTAAACAAGAACGGTTGTAGAGGATGATGCTATTGTCGAATGGGGAAAGTCAGGTCGTCTGTGCTGTAGGGCACACAGGTTGTATGCTGCCCGATATGGCCTTCCGTGTCAAGGGCATGAAAAGAGCATGAATTGGAAGGAACGAAACGCTTCGCCAACGCCCGCGTAAACGCATATCAAACGCTGCAGTTGATAGGATGGTGTTGAAGTTAACGATATTACCATTGTCAATTTGATAGATACCGATCTCAGGAGGGGAAAATGCTTCGCAAGGTTTTGGAACGGTTTGTAGTTATGCTCATGGTGAGCATGGTGATCCTGCTCGGCGCGCCGCTGGGGAGGGCGCAGGCAGCGCCGGCAGCGCAGAACGTGTCTAACTGCGCCCAATATCACACAGTGCAGCGCGGGGAGAATCTCTTCCGCATTGCTCGCCAATATGGCACCACCTATCAGGCATTGCAACGGCTGAACGGCCTACCCAATGCCAATCGCATCCTCGTGGGGCAGCGTCTCTGCGTGCGGACGAATGCGTCCAACCCAGGGGGGCCAGTGGCGAACCCTACGCCCCAACAATTCATTATGGCGCTGCAGAACGTGCGGATGCGCAGCGGCCCCGGCACACAGTACAGCATCATCGGCAGCGTTTTCGCGGGGATGACCGCCAGAGTAACAGGGGTGAGCCAGGGTGGGGGCTGGTGGCGCGTCATCTGCCCCAACGATACAGTTGGCAGTTGCTGGGTCAGCGCCGATCCTGCATTGACGCGGCCCATTGAGGAACCCAATCAGGTCAACCAGGCCATCGTCAACAGCATTGCCGTAGAAGTGCGCGAATCGTATCCGGTGCAGGTCGTCGCCACTGTGCGCGGTCACATGCCCGACGCCTGCGCATATGTTGATACCTTCCGCCAGTTGCGCGAGGGAACGACCTTCCGCATCGAGATGACGACCGGGCGCAACCCAGGCTCATGTGCGCAGATGCTCACACCCTTCGAGCAGCCGCTGACGCTGGATACCGCTGGCCTTCCCGCCGGGCAATACACCGTCGCCGTCAACAACGTGTGGGCCAGTTTCGTCCTGCACTGATAAAAGAATGATCCACGAAGGCACACGAAGGAACGCGAAGAGAGAGGAGATTTCTTCGGGTTCCTTCGGGTTCCTTCGTGGATAAAAAATCTTAAGATCGATAGATCGCCGGATCATCCGTGTCAAATCCTACGGCGTCAAGGCGGGGCCAGAGTTCATCGGGGATGGGATGGACGGCCAGTTCCAGTGTCTGCGTTACCCGCTCTGGCCGCGTGATCCCGACAACAGTGGTGGTTACGCGGGGATCGCGCAGGGAGAATTGGAGGGCGGCGGCAGCCAGAGGTACATCGTAACCCTGGCAGATCGCGGCCAGACGCCGGGCGCGTTCGACCAGGGCTGTGGGTGCATCCTGATAGGCGTAACGGGCGTAGGCGTCCGGTCCTTTGGCTAACATGCCGCTGCCATAGGGAGCGGCGTTGACCACCGCCATCCCCAGGCGCGCCGCCACATCTAGCAGCGACTCCGCGGATCGGTTGAGCAGCGTGTAGCGGTTGTGCGTCTCCACAGCGCTGAACTCGCCGGTCTCCATATAGCGGATCAGCATATCGACCGGTCCCCCGGAGATGCCAATATGCTCGATCACCCCCTGATCTCTGAATGCTTGCAAGACCTCCAGCGGACCGCCCGGCCCCATCACATTTTCAAACGTAGAGTGTTCGGGATCGTGGATGTAGACATATTGCAACCGATCCAGCCCCAGCCGCTGCAAACTACCCTCCACCGAGCGCTTCATCTGTTCCCCGCTGAAATCACCGGTCTTGGCGTCGCGGTCGGCCTTCGTCGCCAGCACAAAGCCGTCGGGGATGCCGCCCATCTCCTTAAGGACGAGGCCAATGCGCCGTTCGCTCTCCCCGTTGCCGTAGATGGCGGCGGTGTCCATGAAGTTGATGGGGCTGGCAAAGGCGGCGCGCAGCGTCTCCAGCGCTCGATCCTCTGGCACACCATAGGCGAAGGTTTCGGGCATGTCGCCCAAAGGGGCCGCGCCAATGCAGATGGGCGTCACCATCAGCCCGGTGGGGCCGAGCGGGCGTTTGGGTAGCGTCAAGGGGGTGGATGTCACCGATTCTTTCCTCTTCTTGGGTAGCAACAATGTGGATGTAGATATTCCTTATTCCACTCGTGGGCGATGGGCTCAATGCGTTTGTGGACAGCCGGGTCACCTTCAAGAAAACAGACAGTGAGTGTCTTGCCGTTGGGCCAGAGCCAGCGTGTATCGCTCACCCTCTCCATCTGCACCACTAAATTTGAATAGGGTACGCGTGAAGCTTCCTCAAAAGAGTATCCTATCCTGGGAGCAAGATCAACTCGAATCAGCACCCAGTGAATGGGCTCAGGTGGCTTGCCTGAATGATACCAGACCGGACACCAGGGATCCTGCGCCACCACCTAATCCAGCGAGCAACAGCTTGAGCAGACCCTGGCTCATCTAGAGACATTTAGGCGTCGACTATCATGGTCGCAACCCATTCAAATTGAAATCGTCCACGGCGCGCTGCCAGTGTTCGCGGATGGTGCTGGGGATGTCGAAGGCACAGTGACCCACTCCCTCTAAGGGCTCGAAGATGGTGTCGAAGCCGGCGTTGGCGTGGGCGGTTGCCCCTGCCTGAGCAGGACCAAAGAGGAAATCCTCGGTACCGATGCGGTAATGGAAGCGGCTGCGGGCTTTGAGGGCGTCGTAGCTGCGCACGCGCTCCAGCATCTGTCCCCGATACCAGGGGCCCGATGGATCTGCGCCGCCACAGGTATAGCTGAAGAAGGCCGGGTAGACATCCCCTTTGAGCGGGAAGAAGAATTGGTCCCAGAAGACCGGGCCGCCCGATGCACCGCTGCCCAGGAGGAGATCCCGACAGAGGTTATAGCGGGCGAACATCTCCTCGAAGACAGCGGCCAGTAGTTCACTCTTGAGTATCCCATCTGGGTTCCAGCGATTGGGAAAAGGCAGCGGTTCACGGATAATGTAAGGCGAAGGTGCCAACGGGGCCACAAAGATCCACCCTTGTTGGTCCACAATTTCGCGCACGGGGCCGCCCTCGTGCGCGCGATAATCCCCGCCGTCGCCGTGGAGATAGAAGCTGAGGAAGGTAGGCCGCGCCGGGTCATAGCCGTTGCCCACCACTACCAATGCCTGTAGCCCGGCCACCTGCGTAATATGCGCGCCGATGAGTAATCCGCCCGATCCACCGGATGGGTTGCACGTCAGCGTGTAGGGCGCGGGCGGTGGGCTGCTGCTCTGGATGGCGGGCAGGAAGATCGGATTGGAGAGTTCCACGTTCTGGGGCTGATTCTGCGCCAGATAAAGATCGTCCATATAAAAGGCGCTACCGTTCATCTCGCTCAGGCGCACGTCAATATAGATGTCTGCGGTCTTGCCCCGAAACTCCGTCAGATCGAAGCTCGCCTCGGTCCAGGCGCGGGTCTGCGTAGATTGGCAAAGCTCGAACGCGCCGATCTGCACGGGGGGCTGCATGGACAATTTGGCGAAGACCAGGGCATAATCGCGGCCACATTCGTCTTCTGAGCGGATCTGGTAGTAGAACGAGAATGCCACATGCTCTCGATAGGGGATCTCCACTGTCTGTTGAATACGGTCAAAGCGGAAGGGATCCACCTCTGGCGCGCCTGGTTGGTAGATGCCCAGAAGGGCGGCAGAGCGACCCGTGCGCGGGGCAATGTCGGTAAACGGGGCGGTGTCGGTGAAGAATGAGGTACGGTCAATGGCCCACCATTCAGGGTTGAGGACGTACTGCGCCTCAAAGCTGCCATTGACAAAGACGTTGGTGGCGTCAAGCAGGGTGCAATTGCGATTAAAAACCGTCACCTGGGGGATGGTTGCCAGCCACTCTTCGACTACTGCGTCGCCTGGCACACAGGGTGCGCTGCCCAGGTACAAAACCTGCAATTGGGTCAGTTGCAGCAGGCTCAAGGGGATCATGCCGCTGAAATCGCCGAAGAGTTCCAACCGCGTCAAGTTGGTGAGCGTCCCCAGTGTCTCCGGCAATGGACCAATCAACCCTCTGCCGGGCAGCACTGAAAACGACTGATAGATGCGCAGTTGTCGCAGATTGGACAACTGGCCGAGAGAGGCGGGCAGGCTGCCGGTGAGCGGGTTGTTGCCCAGATCGAGGGTCTCCAGTTGCGAAAGCGTAGCCAGCGAATGGGGCAGGGGGCCGATCAGGTTGTTGTCCCAAAAGAAGAGACGGGTGACATGCCCGCCGGCGCAGGTGATCCCGTACCAGGTGCAAGGATTGTCATCTTGTAACCAGCCTGTGTTGTTGGTCCACCCCGACCCAGAGGTGCTGTTGAAAAATTCGATCAGCGTCCCACACTCGGCCGCGGGGATAGTCGTCACCGCGGCACAGGTGAAGTCGGCGGGCGTCTCGGCGGCCTGGGCAACGGGATGGGCGCTGATAGCGGCCATCCCCCACAGGGAAAGCAGCAGGGCCACAGACAGCAAGGCTTTGTGCAGATGGGGCATCTTTCTTATCTCCTTTGGACGGGTTTACGAAGATGGCAATCACATACTCGACGACCCGGCGCATCTGGACCGGGCTGACGAAAATCTGGAACTAATCGCAAAAGCTGGGGAATTTAACGATTTGCGTAACCAGATCCAGCACTTGCCGTTGTAGCTCTCTTGCAGACCAGTCAGGTTTTCTGGAAATCTGACCGGTCTTGCGTTCAGCGCAGATTGGTAAACTTCAGATTCCTGAAATAGACAATCCCGTACGCGGTCGTACCTGTGTTGAGCAGACCCCACATACGATTTGGGCTTTGATCTATTGAAGTCGTGGTAAGCAGTTGATGGTTGACGTAGACGCTCACCGTGCCTGGATTGTGTAAAATCTTCAGATGGTTGGCCTCACCGTTCGTTTTGATGTGGGGCGACGATACCCAGGTAACCTGGCTAAACTGATACCAGAGAGCATAGGTTCCATCCACTGGGTTGACGGCAAAGAGCAGACGCGTGCCAAAATTGGGTCCAAGTGAGAGTCCATACGCGCCTTCACCCTCGACCAAATGGAGATCCCCTTCGAGCGAAAAGTTAGGAATAAATTCTGGAATCGAACCAGGAGGAATGACTTCCGCAACCCCTGCCGCGATCCGTTGAATCCCATACGCCGAGTTGTTCTCAACACACCCCTGAGGAAATTCCCCAAATTGGGGCAGTTGCGTGCAAGGAATCTCCACCACCAACGGTGGCTGTGGCGTGCGTGTGGGGGTCGGCGTGGGTGTGGGGGGACGAGGATAGCGGATCGCCATGTTAAAGTAGTGCAAAATGCTGTTGGGAACCCAGTTGCGGGCATAGACGCCCCAACTCGTCCCCGTAATATACGTCTCATCGCTCACTGTGGTCAGGTATTGACCGTTGACGAAGACGCTGATCTGCGCCTCGTCGCGCACTACCTTCAGCCGGTTGACAGCGTTGTCACGGTGGATGTGCGGCGAATAAGTCCAATCCACCAAAGGCGCCCAATCTGTCTCCTTATCCACGCGCCAGACGGCGAAGGTTCCATCCACTGGATTGACGCCGAAGGCATAAAAGCCCTGATACCAGATGTTGTTGAAGAAGAGGCGATAATCAGCCGCTCCCTGGACCAGCCGCGCGTCTGCCTCCAACGTGAAGGTTCGGCGGCTCCCGATTCCTGATGCATACCAGGCCTGGGTAAAGCTGGTATTTATGCGTTGAATTTCGTAGATGTCACCCTCAACACATCCCTGCCAATACCAGTCCGGCGACGAGTCGTGAGGAAACCCGCCACACGAAGGAAAACTCTCGATGAACTCAGATAGCTGCGTTGCGGATGGGGTGGGAGTGACGGTTGGCGTTGCTGTGGACGTAGGGGTTGGCGTGCTTTCGCTCATGATCAGCGGCGCGTAGACCCTCGACCCTTCTAGAGGCTGTGCCGGCTCTGACCTTGCGCCCTGTGTATTCGACGCGGCAGTGGGCGAACCATGGACGATCAGCGCAGCCAACCCAATGCAGAACACGAGCGCACACAGCGCAACTATCATTGATGTTGAACGGGTATGGCGTTTCATGGGAATCTCCTCTGGGCGCTATGGCCACGAATAGAACCGAATGTTGCTGAACTGCATGTGACTGTTGGGCTGGTGATAGTTGCGCACGTAGAGCGCCCAGCCGATCCCGCTCTGGGCATAGGTGTTCTCCTCCAGGCTGGCGACCTGTTGATCGTTGATGAAGAGGGTGATCGTGGCGCCGTGGCGTTCCACGCGCAGATGGTTGCTCTCCAGGTCGCGGCGGATGTGAGGTGATTCGCTCCAGCCGATGAGCGGAACGCCCGCCTTCCAATCCGAGCCGTCGACGCGTAGCAGCGCATAGCTTCCATTGCGCGGGTTGACGCTGAAGAGATAGCCGCCGCCGTTAAGCAGGCTAACCACATCAAAGCCAATAGCGTAGTCCCCTTCTCCCTGGGTCAGCCGGGCGTCGGCTTCGATGGCGTAGCGCGCCGAGAAGTTCGGGCAGCAGGCTGCCATGCTGAAGCTCACATTCCAGCGCTGCATCTCATACGCGCCGCCCTCCACACAGCCCAGCCAGTCGCTGTCGCTGGGACCGTCCGGGAACCATCCGCAAGAGATAGCCCGCACCGTTGGCACAGGCGTCGGCGTCAAGGTAGGGGTGGGTGTCAGGGTGGGCGTTGCCGTGGGCGTGGGCGGCTGTTCGTTGACGACCAAAGGCAGAAATAGCCCATCCGCCTGGCTGGGTGTGGACGCCGAGCGGGGAGCATGGCTGATCTGGGCAGGATCGGCGAAGAGCCTGCCAGACACGAAGAGCGTGCTGCCCAGGATCAGTACAAGCAAGGGAATGAGGGAGAGACGACGAACCATGAAGGTTTCCTTTATCTTGTGAGCATGGGCAGATAGACTGGGCTGGTACGTTCTGGGTAGCAACCCAATGTCATTAATAGAGAACACACATAAAGTTCGTACAATCGTAGGGGCGCTGGCGGACGCAGCGTCCGCTTGCTGCGTCCGCTGGGTGCGGCAAGCAGCACCCGTACCGAATTATATGATGTTCAAATGGCCTTCTCTATAAGTTAAGTGCGGAGTTAGCACCCCCAGGTGCGGATCTACACCGGAACAGCCACACGTGGGCGTGCTAACTCCGCAGGTTGAATACCGTAACTTAATGACATTGACTCCATTGTGATAAGGATAGAGGGGCGGGCACAGGGACCCGCCCCTACATGATCAGTTGCCATATACACGCCAAACGACCCACGGGGGATATCCTCTCTTCTCGATTTTGTGGTGCATGGTGCGTACCTGTCTACGCACCATGCACCACGCCAATACTGGCAGGAATGCCCCCATCGACTCGCTCGCGTTAGCGTTGTACAGCGGGCAGATAGAGATAGCTATCTGTTGTCGCCGGTGCCTGTGCTGCCGTGGGCGCAGTGGGCAGACCCCGTTGATTCAATGGCACACTGCCTAGCCCCACCAGCGGCTGACGGCTGGTCGGATCGGGCTTGTTCGGATCAATGTTGTTAACGGGAGCCAGCGAGCGAGCGACCGCTGCCGTGGTAATGTTGACGCTGATTGTATAGTCTGCGGTGGTGTAGCCGTAGACCTCCACCTGATAGACGCCACTGATCGGAGCCACAAAGGTGACACTATCCGGCGCGTTGCTCAGATTGCTCACCCAGGCCCCACGGTTGGGTGCATCGGGCGCCCAGACATAGAGATCGGCATCGCCGCTGGTAGCGGTCAACTGTACAGAGACCGTCTGCCCCTGGTTCACCTGGTAGCGGTAGATGCGCCCCTCGTTGACCATCACCCGCGCCGTGGGCGGCCCGTAGTTGATGAAGCCCCGGAAGGGGAAGACAGAGATGTTTCCCGCATTGTCGGCGACCCAGGCTTGCAGATACTTCACCCCGGCGCTGGGCAACAGTTGCCACGGGTAATCGGTGCGGTTGGCGTCATAATCCAGCCAGCCGGAATGCTGCACAGGAACCCACTGGCCTGCGCCCTGGCTGTACTCGAACTCCTGGTAGAGAACAGACTTGAGGCCGCTGCTGGGGTTGGGGTCCGAAGCCGTCATATCCAGGCGCACAGTGCGGTTCTGTGTATGGCTGCCCCCCTGATTGATGGTGAAATCGTCCACGTGAGGAGCCAGTTGATCGGCGGCTTCCGGCAGGACGCTCAAGGTGCGGCTGATCACGTTGTTGGTCTCCAGGCTTTCGACAACGGCGTTGGACGGGTCAATCACCGCGTAGAGGGTGTAGACGCCGGGTGCGGCGGGCAGCCAGTTCACAGCCGAGGTGCTGGCCGAGGAGCGGGGCGAAAGCGTCAGGATGCTTCCTGTGCCCAGCAGTGTGCCACCGGCGTTGGGATCGCCCACGTAGAAGTCGACCGCCAACGGCGAGATCACAGTCTTGCCCCCCTGGCGGTTGACCACCAGCCCGACCTCTGTGTTTTCACCGGCGCGCGGGGCCATAGGATCGGTCCACAGCAGGTTGCTCTCGCTGTAGAGATCGTCGTTTTCGGCCTGGACCGCCGTGTAGGCATTGGCGGCGCTGCCCTGTTTGTTGTCTGGGTTGATCACGGTGACATTGTAGGCGCCGGCAGCGATGCCAGCAGGCACGATTGCGCGCACATAGGTGGAACCGATGAAGGTGGTGTCCAGGGCCTGGTTGCCCAACTGCACGATGGAACCATCCTCAAAGTTGAAGCCGTAGATGTTCAGCGTGTTGGAGTAGTCGGTGAGGCCCTGGGCCGGGCGCACCTCTGCCACCGCCGGGTCGCTGCTGACCACGGTAAAGGCTTGTGCCAACAGCGCCGCCGATCCATCCGGATTGACCACAAAGAGATCGTGAGGGCCAAGAGGCAAGCCGCCGGGGACGGTGGCGAGCAATTGGTTGCTGTTCACCAGCGAGACGTTACCCAGCGCAACCCCGCCCAGGAAGACCGACGGCGTCGCCACAAAGCCGCTGCCCACAATGGTGATATTGGTGGTGGCGTTGCGGTTGCCCTGCTTGGGATTGATCTCCAGCACCTGTAAGTGAGTGGCCGTGACCGTTGTCGGCGTCGGCGTCACTGATGGCGTTACCGTCGGCGTCAGAGGTGTATTGGTCGCAGACGGCGTGGTCGTGGGTGTGGCTGTCGGCGTCACCGTCGGCTGCGTGGTGTTGGTCGGCGTCGGCGTCGGCGTGGAGGTGGACGCCTGCGTGGTGTTGGTCGGCGTCGGCGTCACGCACGGAGTTGCCACAGGATTGGCAATCTGGCCGCGCAGTTCCCCGCCAGGGAATGTGCTGCTGTGAATGTTGATATAGGTTAACCCGGCCAGGATGTTCGCTTCCTGGGCGTCGGTATAACTAAGTGTACCAACCTTGGGATTGCCTGCCGGCAGGTTGAACAGAATACCCGCGTTTGTCCCTGGCGGCGCAAAGCCGTGAATGTGCGCGCCGGTCTCCTGGCTGGTCAGACCAGTGAAGGAGATGTTGTACTGCAAGCTGTTGTCCGCTGTGTTCACAACCACAGTGGCCGAGCCGGTCGCGGTCGAGTTGTTGGGGGGCACTTCCTGCGCCCCGCTCAGGGTCACGTTGAAGAGAAGACAGCCGGAGATCTGGGTCGCCGTGGCCGTGGGGGTGGCTGTGGGCGGCACCGTCGTGTTGGTTGGGGTGGCCGTGGCTGTCGGTGGTACGTCTGTATTCGTCGGTGTGGGCGTCTCCGTCGGCTCACCCGTGGGCGTGGGACCGGTGGGCGTGGGCGTGGCTGTAGCCTGCACGCCGCCGATGGCCTGAAGCTTCTCCAGCGCGTACCAGCTTTCGCCCGCCCATTCATCGCCGCTGCCGTCATAGGCCAGCACGGTGAAGTAGATGTTGACGTTGGCAGGCAGCCCGCTCAAGCTATAGCTGGTGACGTTGCCCACGTCAATGCCCGACGCGCCTTGCGTAGCCCCCGTGCCTTCGTAGGGGTAGCCGCTGTCGAAGTCATAGTAGACCCGATAGCCGGCGATATCGGCTTCCGTATTGGCGTTCCAACTCAAGTTGAAGGTGTTTCCGTTGACCGTCACTTGTAGACCGGTGGGCGGCGCGGGCGGTGCTTCAGTACCCGGTACGGTCAACATGTTACCGTAATTGGTCACGGACAAAGAACCATCGTCAAAGAAATCATAGATCTCGCTGTTGATGGTCGCCCCGTTCGTGGTTCCCCACCAGTTGAACTGGGCATCTACGGTGCCGTCAGATTGGGCGTTGCTGTTGTAGAGTTCGTAGCCCTGGTTGCCGTAAAGGTTATTGCGCTGCACCTGGCAATTCACGCTGCCGTTTCCGAGATAGAGTCCACCAGTATCGGTATTGCTGGGCGCACTCTGCCCCACCACGGTGTTGTAGGAGAAACAGTCGATGCTGTCTGTTGGAGAGTGTACGCTTACCCCAGGCAGGCCAACATCAGACTTGTTGAAGACGACGCTGTTGTAGGTGATCTTACCTGGGTAGCTGGCGTGGATTCCAGACGTATACCATGAATTCGGGGTTGTGTTATGGGCGACTTTATTGCCCATAATCGCACCGGAAAAGACTGTGGAGATACCCACGTTTCCATTCTGGGCTACGATGTTGTTGAGTACAGGACAATTGCTACCTGAATAGATGCCTGTACCCGCATTGCGATAGACTTGATTGTGGCGCAATGTCGTATTGTAACATGTGATGCCGCTGTACCCCGAAGATGTTCCATTGCGTACCGTGTTGCCTTCCACGGTCACGCGCACCGTGTCGGATCCGCCTTGGGCGTAGATGCCATCTGCCCCGCTGGCGATGATCGTGTTGTTGAGGATCTGCGGCTGGATCGTGCCACCGGGATAGGAAGTGTAGATGCCATACCCCTGGTTGTTCTCGATACGGTTGCCACGCACAATCGAACTGCTTTCATTGAGGCGGATGCCATCATAGCTGTTGTGGCGCACGGTGTTCTGGTCGATCAGCGGTGAGGCCCGGTCCAGCAAGATGGCCGCCGGGTTCTGGGCGTCGCTGCCGGTGTATTCCACAATCGCGTATTCAAGAATAGAGCCGCCAGTGTAGTTACCGTTGATGTCATAGGTGGCGTCGGTGCTGCTGTTCTCGAATTTGATAAAGCCCCAATAGCCCGCTGATTGATTGGCTGTATTGGCCGTGAAGGTAATCGGCGCATTGGCCGTGCCGCGCGCCACCAATCCACCGCTGACCGAAAGCGCCCGGCCTGCATCAAAGCGCACGGTCACGCCCGACTCAATCGTGAGTGTGGCACCGTTCATCACCTGCACGCTGTTGGTGGCAAGGTAGGGGCTGCCCGCCAGCGTCCACGTGGTATTGCTGAAGATGGGACCGCCTACGATGGTCGAGTTCGGCTCGGCCTGCGCTCCCCCAGAGAAGGAGAATACGATCGCGATCAAACTGCAAATCACGAGCGCCCTCGCCAAAATCCATCTTGTACTCATGATTTCCTCCTGTGTGAATTGTCTTTCTCTGTGAATCTGAATAACGGATAGTGGTTCAATCCCTGTCGTTCGGTTCAGGTTTGAAATCGGATATTGTTGTCCATCACTTCATGGGCACTCCTTTTACCTGACAAAATGGAGCGTATTCGGAACTGTACCCAGTGCACCGTCAATGGGTAGCGGTGCGCGGGCCGGTAAATAGCACAGTACCAAACCAATCGTTTCTAGATCGTTTCTTGAACCGATAAGATGGGTTTACTGGTGACTCATCAATTTTCAGCAATTGGTGCAGATCCTTGTGTCCGCCAGATGGGGACGCCATCAACCTTAACATGTGCGGGCGATGCGCGGTCTATCCAATCTCTCATCCAACTCTATTCAATTTCCTGGCATGGCTCATTTGTACAATAGAGGATCTGTTTGCCAGTTGGTGTACAACGATGCGGCGTTTGCTGCTAAAAATGACTGCACGGCTTGGTTGATAAAACGATTCACTGCAGCACAGAAGTACTGATTGATTTTTAGTCAGTTGACAGCAGAGAATGCAGGCACTACACTTGCATTGATGCATTCACTTAGCGTTGACAGATGGAGACGACAGATGAAACAGCTTACCATCCGTGGCATAGACAGCCGTTTGGATCACTATCTCAAGCGAGAAGCTGAACGACAGGGACAGAGCGTTAATAAATATGTACTGTCGCTGCTGCGCGCAGCCGCAGGGGAAGGAGCGAATCCGCAAACAAGCCTGTACTACAACGATCTTGACCACCTTGCCGGCACATGGACGGAAGAGGAATTTGCCGAATTTGAGCAGCATTTGAGTGCGCAACGAAGTATCGACGAGAAATTATGGCGTTAAAAATTGTCCTTCTCGATACGTCAGCCTACACAGCGTTCAAGCGAGGAGTTCCTCAAGTTGTCGAGATTCTGCGCATGGCGAGTACTATTCTCTTGCCTGCCACTGTACTTGGCGAACTTCTGACCGGCTTCAAAGTTGGCAGTCAGACGGAAAAGAACCGACGCGAACTGCTTGAGTTTCAACAAAGCCCACGGGTACGTTCGGTTGCGGTGACCCAAGAAACCGCTGAACGCTATGCCCATATTTATCAGTTTCTGCGCAAATCAGGGCGCCCAATCCCGACCAATGATCTTTGGATTGGCGCCTCGACAATGGAACACGGGGCAACGCTGCTCACAACAGATGGTCATTTTCGTAATCTGCCGCAATTGCTTGTTGAACAGATAAACGTTCAGGGTTAAACCTTTGTGTGGCTTCCAATACCTTCGCCATTTTGTAACAGATGTCTACCAGAGAGGAATACCCCGAATGGGGTATACGTCAAATAGCTTCGTTTGAATAAAAATCCTGTCTGGGAAATCCCGAATTCAGTTTTATCTCGCCATTTGGCATGTCCACAGCGTTTCGCTCTCTAGACAGGTATCTCGGAATTGGCGAAGGTATTGAAAAAGAAGACCTATTGTCTCTACGAAGCGGCCAGCGTCGAAGCCATCCAGGAAGCGGCGCGCCGGGCCGGTCTGCCCGCAGATGTGATCATCCCGGTCAGCGAAATCCAGTCCAATGGCGTGATCGATTCTGTAAAACCGGAACGCTTCCGGCTACAGTGATTGGAGAATAGGGACTGGGGATCGGGGGCGGCGTCGGTGTCAACCGACGCGCGTTGCAATTCCAGAACCCGCCGAATCAATTGAGTGTGTTCAAAATGGGCTGAAGCGGAGTAGGCACGCCCACGTGCCGTCCTGGTCGCACTTTCCATAGCAGATGTCGGTCTTTAACCGATACCACGCACTGCGCTTACAAGCTTCGCTCATGTCCGAGCTACGTGCGGTCGTTGAAGAGGAGGGTACAACCTCTTATATGCTGGACACGAACGGTCTCTACTCGCCCATAGTTTCTTCATCCCCCACGCTGATCGCCAGCATTTTTACCAGCCCTTCCCACCCTTGAAAGTAGCGGACCTGGCCGTCGGTAGCGCTTTGGATCCGGCCGCGCCAGACGATCTCCTCAGTTTTTGTCTTCTCCGGCCAGACGCGTACGACAAAAAGATAGTGCTGGGGCGCAGGCGACTGATCATCCATAGGGTCTCTCCATATCCATTCATCGGCGTAAGTGCTGCAAAGCGTATCAGCCATAGCGTTGCAAAAGCGTTTTGGCATTGAGATTCTTCTCTGCCTGGCATACAATGGAGAAAGCCATATACCGTAGGGGCACGGGTGGGGGTGGGAAACATGCTCGCCATTAACCTGATATTTGATCCCACCCCCACCCGTGCCCTTACCGGACCTCTATAGTTACTTCGTGTCTCTTCGTGGATCAAAGTTGAATTGGCCTGAGGGATCTGTACGAAGAATCGGGAGTGACAGCCATGCCACCCACCGAAATTCGTCTGTTGGGCGGATTTCAGATGACACATAGGGGGGAGCCTGTGACCGATCTGTCAGGTCGGTTGCAGGCTCTCCTTGCCCGTCTTCTCCTCCAGCCAAATATACCCTGCTCGCGCCAACAGATCGCCTTCGCTCTGTGGCCGGAGAGTACAGACAGCCAATCACGCACCAATCTACGCCGTCTGCTCTTTCTCTTGCGGCGCGCCCTGCCGACAATAGACGATCTGGTGGAAATCAGCCGCGATGGGGTGGCCTGGCACCCACGCATTGCTGTTGACGTTGACCTGCTGGCCTTTGAAAGCAGCCTGGCGACTGCGCCGGGTACTTCACGCCGAGCTGCGTTGGAAGCGGCGGTTGAACTCTATGCCGGCGATCTATTGCCCGACTGCTACGACGAGTGGATCCTGCCCCAGCGGGAACGGCTGCGCAACGCCTTGGCCCATGCCCTGGACGAACTGGTGCTGCTGGCCGAGGGCGAACGGGACTACCCCGCGGCCATCGTCTACGCCCGTCGCCTGTTGCGCCATGACCCTCTCCACGAGGCCAGCTACTGGCGGCTGATGCGCCTGCTCGCCCTCACCGGCGACCGCGCCGGCGCGCTCCAGATCTACCACACCTGCGCCACCCTCCTCTACCGGGAATTGGGCGTGGAGCCGGGTCCCGATCTCCAGGAACTTTACGATCAATTATTGGGCCAGCAAGGGAGTCTGCGCGCCGCGCCCCCCCCGGAAACGCCACTCAGCCCGTTGGTAGGCCGCATGGCGGAGTGGCAGGCCCTGCAAAAGGCATGGCAGGCAAGTAGCCGGGGTGCGCCCGGGTGGGTATTGATCACCGGCGAGGCGGGGATGGGCAAGAGCCGCCTGGCCGAGGAGATGCTGGCCTGGGCCGAACGCCAGGCCATTCCCGCGGCCTACGCCCGCTCCTACGCCTCCGCCGGCCAGGTGGGCTACGGGCCGATTGTCGATCTGCTGCGCAGCGACGCCCTGCGCCCTGGTTGGGAAAAGCTGGACAAGCATTGGCTCATCGAACTTTCTCGTCTGCTGCCGGAAATTCACACCGTCTACCCCCATCTGCCGCCGCCCCCACCCCTGGCCGAGGAGTGGCAGAAGCGTCGTCTTCTCGAAGCCCTGGCCCAGTCGCTGATGGGGGATGGTCGCCCCCGTCTGCTGGTGTTGGACGATCTCCAGTGGGCTGACCGGGAAAGTCTGGAATTTCTCGCCTTTCTTCTACGTTTTCGCCCCCAGGCCCGGCTGCTGCTGGTGGGCACAGCCCGCAGCGAAGAGATATTGGACAACCACACCCTACAAACGGTGATGCAGGAGAGCGCCACCCACAATCAACTGATCCAACTGCCCCTCGCTCCCCTCACATCCGGTGAGACGGGCCAACTGGCAACCCAGACCGGCAGCGCATCTCTGGACGAAGCCGCCGTGCGCGCCCTTCACGGCGCATCTGGAGGCAATCCCCTTTTCGTTGTGGAAATGACGCGGGCAGGGGATTGGGGAGCGGGGATCGGGGACTTGGGATCAGGACGGTACATGGCTGTTCCAGTCCCCGATCCCAAGTCACCAGTCACCAGTCACTTACCTCCCAAATTGCAGGCAGTCATCGAATTCCGGCTGGCCCGTCTCTCCGCGCCAGCGCGGGAGATTGTCGCCCAGGCCGCGACGCTGGGGCGATCTTTCACCTATCCTGTGCTGGCGGCTGCCTGTGGGCTGGACGAGGCGGGGCTGGTGGACGGGCTGGACGAACTATGGCGGCGGCGGGTGATCCGAGAGGTGGGCGGCGACGGCTACGACTTCAGCCACGACCGCATCCGCGATGTGGCCTATAGGATGATCAGCCATGCTCGCCGGCGGTTGCTCCATCGCCGGGCAGGGGAGGCGTTGCTGCATGTACACGCCGGAAAGTTGGGTCCCGTGCAGGGGCAACTGGGCTACCACTTCGCCAGCGCCGGGGAGACCCTGGTCGCCATCGGCCATTATCGCCAGGCCGCAGCCGTGGCCCTGGAACGTTACGCCCACGCCGAGGCGTCCGAATCTCTAACTTGTGCAATCAATCTGGCTGGAGAGATGGGCGACACGGCAGTCTATCCTCTCCTGGCCGAGCGGGAACGGATCAACCGATCAGCCAGGCGCATGGATGAGGGGTCCGCTGATCTGGCCCTGCTGGCTCCTTTGGTGGAGCGTCTGAACGACGGCAGCCCAGAGGCCAACCGTCGGACCGCCCTTCTTACCCTCTCCCGTCATTACTACGCATCCTGGTTACGTGACAGCAATCTCGCTCTGCGTCTGGCCCAAGAGAGCGTGGATCTGGCCCAGAGCTGCGGGGATCAGGCCATTGAAACCGATGCCCTGCTGCGTTGCGGTCAGGAATTGTTCGGGCAGGGACGCTTTGACGCCGCCGCGCCGGTGCTGGCCGACGGCTACGCCAAAGCAATGGCGGCGGGTCTGCCCACTCTGGCTGCACTGAGTCTGGAGCGCCAGGCATCGATCTACATCGTCGAAGGTGGCAACCAGGCCCGCATCGAAGATCTATTGCTCGAATCCTTGCGTCTGCACAGAGAGGCGGGCAGCGAAAGCAGAATCAGCGATATTCTCAACAAGCTGGGGTATGCCATCCTGGTCCAGGGCAGCGGAGAGTACGCGCGGGCGCTATCCTATTTGGAGGAAGGATTGGAGATTGGGCAGCGCGTGGGCAACAGAGCCGCCGAAATGAAGGTTCTGCGCAGTCTGGTTGCGCTCCACACTTGCCTGGGCGAGTATCGCCGGGCCGAAGAATATCTGAACCTTATGCAGGATAGGGTGAACCGACTGCACGACGAGCCAAATCAAGGCATGTTCAACGCCTGGCTGGGCTTCTGGCTCCTCCAACAGGGGCGGTTTTCTGAAGCCAAAGCAGTGGAAGAGAGCGCGCTGGCCCTGGCCCAGAGACAGCAACAGCAATTGGACATTCCGAGAGTGGCTACAACAAGTGGGTGGATCGCCTTCTATGGGGGCGATTGGCAGCAGGCCAAAGTGTATGCGGCCGAAGGTGTGATGAAGAGTGGGCGCTTCGACGACAGCCGCTTCACGGCCCACGCGCTTACCTGCCGGGGCTGGGCGCATCTACGCCTGAGTCAGGTTGAGGAAGCCATCCCCGACTTTCAACGTTCCGCCGAAATCCTGCTGCGCCTGGAAATGAAGAACCGGGCGCAGGAACCCCTGGCCGGTCTGGCCCAGGCTGCTTTCCAGAAGGGCGATCTCGCCGCAGCCCACGCCCAGGCGCTCCCCATTGCCCATCATCTGCTCAGCCATCCTCTGGACCGTACAGCGGACACCTTCCTCGCCATCCACATAGTCCACGCCATCCTGCGCGCAGCGGACGATCCTCTGGCGGAAGATGTGCGCGGCCTGGGGCAGGCTCATCTCCACTACCGGGCGGCCAATATCGAGTCGGAATATTTGGACGATTTCTGGGCCATGCCAGGGCATGAGGAGATGATGGATTTCCGCACAGAGTCCCCACCCCACACAAAAGGAGCGAGCGAGGTCCTGGTGAAATAGACAGGCCCGTCTAGGTAGGGGTTTGGGTGGACGGCTCACAAAAATCGTCTGCGTACGCCAATGCTCGTCTGCGATCCACCCAAACCCCTGGCGACGCGGCGATAGCTGGCGTCGAGATTGGGCGCAAGGGCGAGGAGGGCGGCAATGCGCCGAGCAATGGCGGTAAATTCTTCCACCTCCGCGGTTTTGAGCGGACGTCCTAGGACGCTCGCCTCGCGATAGCTCAACCACTTTTTGAGGACTTGATAGCCCCCCAGCGTGTATTCCCACACCGCCGCGGGGACGCTCCGCCACAGCAGCGGCTACGATAACTGCGGAGATGTGCGATCCAAAATTGCACCTACGTTGCCAACAATTGACGTAACGTATCCCGGTTGATCTCATCCTCAAAGAGCGCGCGCACGGGGATCACAAAGCCGGGGATGGCGAAGCTGCGCAGTTCGCCGGTCTGCGCTTTGATCGCTAACTCGTAACGGAGATCGGTCAACCGGTACTGTTCCACAGTTTCGCTGTCGGGGTCGATGATCCAATACTCGGCGATGCCGTGGGCGGCGTAGTCGTCGAACTTGACGCCCCGATCATTGGCCGCTGTCGATGCCGAAAGGATTTCCACTACAAAGGCCGGCGCGGGGAAGCGCATTTGGTCCGGCTGAAATGTGGCGGCGGTGGCCGCGTCGAAGAAGCAGAGATCCGGCTCATAGTCGTTGCGGGTGAGGGAGATCATGATCTTCTCGTGGCCGACAAATCCAAGTCCATCCTTGCCCACAAAGGCATCCAGCAGAACCAACAGACGCTTGGATACAACGTAGTGGCGCAGTTTCACTGGTGAATGCACAATCTTCTCTCCGTTGATGAATTCAGCTTTTTCGGATTCGAGGACAGTGTCGATGAAATGGGCGCGCTGCGCCGCTTCATCGGTCAACAGTGCGTCGATCTGCTCGGCCACGGCGGGCAACCGCGGCGACTTGAGCAACGCTTCGATCAGTGCATGTTCCGGTAGAGTGGTGGTCATGGTAGCTTCTCCCTTCTGGGGAGATTATAGCATAAACGCGGGTGGGGCGGGTGGTATGCACCGACCTGCGATTCCGCCCTCCCCCGTACCTTTACCGTTCTTGAATTATCCCTGCACGCGTAGACAGTCTTTGCGCAGGGGCATCACCATCTGCGTTAATGGGTTGAGCGGCCCCAGATATCCATCCCCAAACAGCACCGCAGTTGTCCTCGGTGTTGATGGACCGAATGGGTGCATCAACCGATTGCGCGTGGATCGGCTCATGGTTTCAAATACCGGTTGGCCTATATAGTCGATCAAGTCTGTGTCGTCCGGTATGATAATGAAGCGGGCAAGGGCGATCACTGCCATTTCGAGAATACTGAAAGCGACTACACATTTCAGAGCGTAGAGGCGCTGATCGCTGACTTCCAACAGGATATTGTGAGGTGGAACAATAAGAATCGTAACGCTTGATGTAGCAGCGCCGGAAAAATCACTGAACGACTTCGCCAAATCCTGGCGGACCGAGAGTGGGCCAGGTTCTGCTCGCATCAGCTTTGCCACGCCAGAACTCTTGTGGAAAGTACTCACCGTCAAACGCTGGGAACTCCCCAAAGCCCTGTGTGGGGCGGGACCTGTCTCCATCCGGGAGGCGGCCCGCCGGGTGGAACGGGATGTGAAAGCAATGCATGGCGACATCACGGCTCTGTTGAAGGCTGGCGTGCTGGATCGGACGGAAGACGGACGCATTGTCTCCCCCTTTGACGCGGTGAAGATCGAATTTCTCTTGCAGGCTGCGTGAAAACTGCGCAGTGCTAGTGGGTGGTTTGGCATGATTGTGAGGATTGAACAGAGCAGCACAGAGGAGCGGCCACAGGAACCCGCCCCTACAAGATCAATCCCTATGGAACGACAAGCGCTCCACTAGCGCACGGTCAGCGTGTAACTACGCGCCGGCACATAGCCGGGGCCATATTCATCCGGCTGGCCGTTTCGATCCAGATCCAGGCCATCGGTTACCCGCTCTGGGAAGTAGAAGTAGACATCAATGGTATGGCGGCCAGGGGGCAGGAAGAGTTCGGCCACCTCCGTCACCCAATAGACATCTGTCCCCAACCGCGAGCCGCAAGGGATGGCGGACATCGGGCGCAGATCGGCGCGGTACGTGTACAGCGGTTCCCCGTTGAGGTCGATCTCCACGCGCATGATCTCATCGTGATATGCCGCCAACGAATAGCCTTTCACCCCCCATGCCGTGGAGAGGATGATCAGATCATCCGTTGAGGCGGTCAGGGTCGCTTCACAACCGGGACGCAGGGTAAGTTCTTTAGGGGGACCGGAACGACCCAGCCCCAAGAAGGGGCGTAGCCAGTAGACGACCCGCCCATTTCGGATCTCACCTTCACTCGTCCACCCCTGCACGTTGTCTCCGATCACATACCACCAGATCATGTTGGCGTCGCAACGGGGACCCAGCACAACCTGCGCCGTGGCCCCGGCTGGCAGCGTGCCCACACGTGTCCGCGCCCCGCGCGTCCCCAAAGGATCATAGACAAT
>JAHBVG010000031.1 GCA_019637695.1 Caldilineaceae bacterium
ATCGGGCCCAGACGTAGGTCGCTATGTCCGCAATGACGCCGCCGAAGATGGGATGATTTGCTATTGACGATTGTCGATTGTTTTGTAGGGGCATGCGTGGGGTAGGAGGAAAGCTCGCCAATGAAGCGACTTGTGCTTCTGCCCCACGCATGCCCTTACGGTATGTGGCTGTATCGCTTCCGTCAATCGACAATCGTCAATCGACAATCTAAGGAGTTATCATGACCTTCTCCCCACCGCGCAACCACGGCTGCCGCATCTCCGACGAATGGAGCTATCGGGGGATGCGCACGCTGGTGCTGGAAAATGAAACGCTGCGCGTCACCGTCCTCTTGGATCGGGGCAGCGACATTGTCGAGTTCCGCTATAAACCGCTCGACCTCGATCTGCTGCACTTTGGGCCGCAGGGAGTGCGCAACCCGACGCAAGAGACGCCTTCGGCCTACACCGATAGCCCCTATCTCGATTTCTTCAACGGCGGCTGGAACGAGATCCTCCCCAACGGCGGATCGCCTGTTGTCTACAAAGGCGCGGTCTTGGGACAACACGGCGAGATCAGCCTGATCCCCTGGCGGTGCAACTTGCTCGAAGATTCGCCCGAGCGGGTGGCGGCGCGGCTCTGGGTGCGTCCGCTGCGCACGCCCTTCTGTTTGGAAAAGACCCTCTGGATGGAAGCGGGCAAAGCCGCGCTCTTCATCGACGAACGGCTGACCAACGAAGGCGGCGAATCCATGCCCCTCATGTGGGGACACCACATCGCCTTTGGCCGTCCCTTTTTAGAGGAAGGCGCTCTGATCGACATGCCGGCGCGCCGCTTCATCGTCCACCCGCCCATGCCGGATTACGAGCCTCGGCGTTTCCAACCCGGCAGCGAAGGGATCTGGCCGCACGCGCCCATGCTCGACGGCGCGCAGGGTGACGCCAGCCAGGTTCCCCCTTACGGCGATGACAAAACTCAGGAGATGGGGTACGCCACCGATTTTGAGGATGGCTGGTACGCCATCACCAATCCGGTGCGTAGGGTGGGCTTTGGCATCCGCTTTGATCCCGCCATCTTCCGCTATGTCTGGTATTGGCAGCAATTGGGCGACGGCGCCGAGGGCTATCCCTGGTGGGGACGCACCCATGTCGCCGCGTTGGAACCGTGGAGTAGCTACCCCACCGATGGGCTGACCGAGGCGATCCGCAACGGCACGGCGCTGACCCTGACGCCGGGTCAGGTGATCGAAACGTCCTTGTGCGCGGTGGCTTATGCCGGAGCAAAGCGCGTTGGCAACATCACCGAACACGGCGATATCGAATTCTCGCCATCTTGAAGAAGGGCGAAAAGGTGATTGGTGACTGGGGATTCGGCCCGGTCGCCGATCACCAATCCCCCATCCCCACAAAGGCGGAATTCTCCATGTCTATCAACACCCAACAGATCGCGGCGCTGCTGGCGCGCTGGGCCGTCGCCGTGGAACCATTCTGGTACGCCCGTGCGGATGAACCCGAGTTCGGCTGTTACGGTCCCGGATACATCCACTGGGGCGTGCAATCGAATTTCAACTATGCCGCGGCGATGGCGACGCTGGCCGATCAGCCTGGCGTCGATGATCCCGATCACTGGCGCAGCCGCGCCCTCTCTGCGCTGCGGTTCGCCCTCGCCAGCCACCACAGCGGCAACCGCAACGGTCTCAACGGCGGGCGCTGGGGACACAGTTGGATCAGCATGTTGGGCATCGAGCGCGCCATGCATGGCGTCCACCGCCTGGCGCCCTACATCACCGCCGAGGACCGCGCTGCGCTGCGACGAGTCCTCATCAGCGAGGCCGATTGGCTGCTCCACCACGGTCACCGCGGTGGACATAGGGACGTCATCGCCGACCTGTGGAACAGTTCGGGGCGCAACGCGCCCGAATCCAACATTTGGGCAGGGGCGCTGCTCTGGCGCACGGCGCAGATGTTCCCCGCCGAAGCCGCCGCGCCCGATTGGGAAGAACGCGCCCACGCCTATTTCATCAACGGCGTCTCCGTCCCCGCTGACGCCGCGGACGATACCATCGTGGCCGGTAAGTCGGTGCGGGAGCGCCACGTAGGGGCCAACTTCTTCCCCAACTACGCCCTCGATCACCACGGCTACCTCAACGTCGGTTATATGGCGATCTGCGTCAGCAATGCTGCCATGCTCCATTTCGACATGCGCCAATTGGGGCTGGCCCGCCCCGATTCGCTCGATCACCACCAGCGGGATCTATGGGCTGTGCTGCGCCGCTTCCTCTTCCCCGACGGTCGCCTTGCCCGCATCGGCGGGGATAGCCGCGTGCGCTATTCCTACTGCCAGGAGTATCTACTGCCCTCGCTCCTCTACGCTGCCGACTGCTGGGGTGATCCCCACGCGCTGGAACTGGCGCAGCGACAGATCGACCTCATCCAACAAGAGATGGACGCGTCGCCCGACAGTACGTTTTACGGGCGTCGCCTGGGCTGGATGCGTGAGGCCAATCCCCACTATTTTACCCGCCTTGAATCGGATCGAGCGTGCGTGCTGGCGATGGCGCTCAACTACGCGCCGCTCGTCGTCGCGCCGCCTCCGTCCACGGAATCGTTTGAGGCGTCGGTAGCAGGCAGTTGGCTCGAAGCGGAACATGGCGCGGCGATGCACCGTAGCGCAACCCGCCTGGCTTCCTTTTCGTGGCGCGCCTACGGGCTGACACAGGCCATGTGTCAGCCGCCCGCGCACAGCGATCTGGCCGAATGGCAGTTCAACCTCTGCCCGCGAGTGCGTTTCCTCGGCGATGATGGCAGCCAGCCCGGTCGCCACCGCCGACTGCTCCGCCAGCAGACCGAAAGCTTCGACGGCGGTTTCGTCACCTGCGGCGCGGTGATGGAAGGCGTCGACATTCGCGTAGACGAAGGCGCCAACTGCACCGATCAGGCCATCACCCACATCGCCTTTGCCGCCCTGCCCGACAACCATACATGTTTGGCGCTCCACCGCGTTGTCGCTGCGCCGGATCGGGTGGGCTACACCGTCGAGGTGAAAAGCCTGCACCTCAACCTGCCCAACGACCTCTTCAACGGCTTCCAGCGGCGAATCCACACGCAAACCGGGACGCATGTACTCTCCTCGCCCGTGGCGGCAGCCGGGCGGATCGATCTCAACGGCCCCTGGCTGAACGTAGACGATAAGATCGGTCTGGTCCTCCTCGGCGGCGGCAACCGTTTCGTCATCGACCGCGCCCCGCAGCGGCGCGGCGGTCGCTATGCCTCTCTGCTCGTGGACGAAATTTGCATGGAGGTGGAAGCACAGACTCTTCGCCGCGCGCCCGGCGAACCCCTCTGCGACGCTGGTTTCGCCGTCATCTCCGGCGTGGATGCCCGCGTCACTGCCACGCTCACAGGGGATGCGTTCATCTTCGAACCAGCGGACGTGCGCGGCGTCTCCATCCTGGGGCAGAATGGCATCCGTTACGCCCTCATCGCCAACTTTGGGGAGGAGGATGCGACGATTGAAGTGTTCGGAAAGCGGATTCTCCTTGCCGCAGGGCGCGCCCAGGTGGCAACGGAGATAGCTCATCACCGTCGCGGCAGCTTGTTGTAAATCAGCGTGGCGGCGCTGCATTGCATTGAGATTGACGGACTGACGCTCGGTTGTTACAATGGCAATATCGAACTGACCATCGGTCAGACCATCTTTCCACTTTATCCTCATCCTCACTTTTCAAAATCCAATGCCGGAGGAACGATGAAACTTGTAACTTACGATGGCGGACAGGGTCCGCGCCTGGGCCTGATTGCCAATGACTCTGTGATCGATATTGCCGAAGCCTCCAATGGCGCGCTGCCCGCCGATATGCGCAGCTTTTTGGAGATAGGCGACGCCGCCCTGCAACAGGCTCAAGCCCTGACCAACGCCCAAGGACGTCCGTTGAGCGAGGTGCGCGTGATGGCGCCAATCCTCAACCCGTCGAAGATCGTCGCCATCGGCCTCAACTATATGGATCACTGCCGCGAGCAGGGCGTTCAGCCGCCCAAGCGCCCGACCACCTTTACCAAATTTACGTCCTCAATCATTGGCCCCGGCGATGAGATCCGCTGGAATCCGGAACTGACCCAAAAGGTGGATTGGGAAGTGGAATTGGCCGTGGTTATCGGCAAGCGGGCGCGCAACGTCTCCGAGGCAGATGCGCTCGACTATGTGGCCGGCTACACCATCTGCCATGATGTCAGCGCCCGCGATCTGCAATTGGAAAAGGGCGATCAATGGATCGTCGGTAAGTCGCTCGACACCTTCTGCCCGCTGGGGCCGGTGCTGACCACCAAAGATGAGATGCCAGATCCGCACACCCTCTCCCTGCGCTGTCTCGTCAACGGCAAGGCGATGCAGAATTCCAACACCAAAGAGCTGATTTTCAAGATCCCCTTCCTGATCGAGTTCCTTACCCGTGGCATCACCCTGCTGCCCGGCGATGTGATCACCACCGGCACGCCCGACGGTGTGGGCAACTTCCTCAAGCCGCCGCTCTTCCTCAAGGATGGCGACGAGGTGACGGTTGAGATCGACGGCATCGGCAGCATGACCAATCGTTGTGTCGAGGAGAGATAAACATGAGCGGCGAAGCCTTCCTGATTACCGGCTCCATGGGCTGTATCGGGGCGTGGGTGCTGCGCAATCTGGTCTCCGAAGGGGCGACCATCGTCGCCTCGGATCTGGCGACCGATCCTGTGCGACCGGGGCAGCTTCTTTCCGACGAGGAACTGGCGCGGATCAACTTTACCCGGCTCGATGTAACCGACCGCAAAGCCGTGGTGGGCATGGTGGCCGATTACGGCGTCACCCACATCATCCATTTGGCGGGGCTGCAAGTTCCCTTCTGCCGAGCCAACCCTTCGGTGGGCGCGGCGGTCAACGTACTAGGGACTGTCAACATCTTCGAGGCGGCGCGCGAACATTGGGGGCAGGTGCAGGGTCTCGCCTATGCCAGCTCGCTGGCGGTACTCGGTCCCAGCCATCTCTACGAGACGCCCGTGGGGGACAATGTAGATCGCATTCCGCAGACGCTCTACGGCGTCTACAAGACCGCCAACGAGGAGACGGCACGCATCTACTGGCAGGATTGGCGTATTCCCAGCATCGGGCTGCGCCCGTACATCGTCTACGGCGTGGCGCGCGATCAGGGCATGACGTCGGACATTGCCAAGGCGATCCTGGCGACGGTGGCGGGGCGACCTTATCACATTAAATTTGGGGGGCAGGTGGCGCTGCAATACGCCGACGATGTGGCGAAGATGTTCATCAGTTGCGCCCGCTCTGGCTATCAGGGGGCGACGGCCTGCAATCTGCGCAACGATGTGGTGGACGTGGCCGATTTTGTGGCTGCGCTGGGGGCGGAACTCCCCGCCGCGCAGGTCACCTACGAGGCGGGCAACCTCCTCCCCTTCCCCGCCGATCTGGACGACAGCGGGCTGCGCGGCATTTTGGGCACCATCCCCCACACATCCCTGCGCGCCGCTATCCGCGACTCAGCAGATCGCTTCGCCGCGCTGCTGGCGGAGAGAAAGGTAGATCTGGCGCAGTTGAACTGAAAGATGATGGAGATGATGCTTTGCAAGTTTGCAGGTTGCAAGTGGCAGGTGAGAATCGTTCACGCACTACGCATCATCCCCATCATCCCCATCACCACGGATAGCTCGGCAGCATCCCCGCGATCCAGTCGCGGACGACAACGGCGACGCGGGGACGGGCGGTGCGGCTGTTGACCGCCACCACCAGGTTTTCGTCGCGGTGGACCGCCGGCATGTGGACGTTCCCCTCTTCGGGGCAATCGGCCACGTTGATCAGCAAATGATCCTCGTGGGCTTCTTGAGCGACGGCGTGGTTGACGGCGCGTACATTGGTGGCCGCGACAACAAGACGCGCGCCAGAGAGATCCCCCGGCTGGTAGCCTCGTTCGATCCACTCGATCTGCCTCGCTGTTGCCAGTTTTTGCAATTTAGGTGTGGCAACCGGCGAGATCAAGCGTACACGCACGCCCGCATCCACCAATCCGCGCACTTTGCGTTCCCCAACCTTGCCGCCGCCGACGACAATCGCCAGCATCTCCGCCGCATGGGTCAACGTAATGGGTAACATGCCACTTCCTCCTGAGAGCGAACGATGGGCAGCGCCATTGAATTCAATTCATCCATCTCGATAAAACCGGCGGCCTCGCCATCGGGCCGATACCAATCGAGAAAATCATGCATCCCCGCCACCTCGCCGATCACAATCGTGGCCGGGGACTGTAATTCGCTTGCCTCAATCGCCGAGGGCAGATCCGCCAGTGTGGACCGTACACTCCGCTGCTGATCCGTGGTCCCCTGGGCAATGGCGATAGCGGGGGTATCGGGCGCGCGCCCGGCTTCAATCAACGCCGTGCGAATCTGCCGGATATGGCCCACGCCCATGAGGATCACCAGGGTGGAGATGCGCGCCAGCGCCGCCCAATCGGTAGCGGCGGCGTCTGTCTCATCACATTCGTGGCCGGTGACCACGGCGAAGCTGGTGGCGACGCCGCGCTGGGTCACGGGGACGCCAGCATAGGCGGGCACAGCCAGCGCCGACGAGACGCCGGGGACGATCTCAAAGGGCAGGCCAGCCAGGCGCAGGGCCAGCGCTTCCTCACCGCCGCGGCCAAAGACAAAGGGATCGCCCCCCTTTAGCCGCACGACGATCTGCCCCGCACGCACCCGTTCCACCAGCAGCCGGTTGATCCCATCCTGGCTGAGGGCGTGGTTATGAGGACGCTTGCCCACGAAGATCAGCTCGGCGTCGGGGTGGGCTTCGTCGAGCAATTCCTGCGCAATCAAGCGATCATAGACAATCACATCAGCCTGGCGCAGCAGCCGCAGCCCGCGCACGGTGATCAGATCCGCGCGGCCGGGTCCTGCACCGATGAGGTAGGCTTTGCCGAAAGTATGATTTGAGGTAGACATAAAAGTATCCTTTTCAGGCCAATTTCACATGAACGGGCGATTGAGCGATTAAGCGATTGGAGAGACGAGATCCCTCCCTCCCTCATTCCCTCACTCGCTCCCTCTCCACCTCTTTCGCCGCCTTCACCCGATCGGTGATGATCTCGACAAAGCGCAGGTCGTAGCCCAGGTGTGCGGCAGTGCGGAAGTCCACCTGAGGATGGCGATGGCGCGCGCCGCCGAGGATTGCCGGCAGATCACGTTGCGTATGCCGTCCTTCGTGGAGGAAATAGGGCACGGTGATGATACGGTTGGCGCCGTCCGCCGTCAGTTGATCGATGGCGGCGTCGATGGTGGGCTGGTTGCAGTCGAGATAGCTGACCACAGCCTGGCAGTAATCGGCGCGAGCATGAACGCGGGCAGCGATCCGCTCAATGGGGGCGTTGGCCTCAGGGAAAGGCGAGCCGTGAGCCATAAAAAGCAACGCCGCCGGTCGCGATTCCATGCCCAGCGCCGGGTCTGCAGCGCGGATGCGGTCAAAGACAATATCCGTCAGCAACCGGTGCGGTCCGAAGACTTCGGCCATAGCAAAGGTGACATATGGATAGTGCGCAGCCATCTGAGCGATCTCCCCAGCCAGATCCTCGCGCACATATTTGCCATCGATCAAAAAGTAGGGCTGCACGGTGATCTGCGCCGCGCCCGCTTCCACACAGTCGGCGATGGCTTCGGCCAGGGTCGGTTGGCTGTAGTTGAGAAAGCCGGGCCGCACAATCGGCGCGATTCCCCGTTTTTGCAGTTGGGCCGCCAGGCGGATCATGGCTTTGCCGCTGTCGCTGAGCAGGCTGCCATGGCCGATGAGGACAACCGCGTTCATATGCCGCCTCCATTTGCCCAGTGCAGACCGCACTCGGTTTTAGACATGCCTGCCCAGCGCCCGGCGCGTGGATCCTCGCCAGGGGCTACGGCGCGTGTGCAGGGCCAGCAGCCAATGCTGGGGTAGCTCTGGTCGTGCAACGCGTTATAGGGGACGTTGTGTTTATCCACATAATCCCAGATTTCGTTCTCGTCCCAGTGGACCAGCGGCGCGATCTTGACGACGTTATGGCGCGCATTCCAGCGCACCACCGACGTGGATGCGCGCGTCTTCGACTGATCCCGGCGCAGCGCGGTGACCCAGGCGGTGCTGTCGCGCAGGGCCTGGGTCAGCGGCTCCACCTTGCGCAGATGACAGCAGCGATCTGGGTCGATCTGATAGAGTCGCCCATGCGCTTCCTCATGATCTTCGATGGAAAGCGTCGGGGTGATGCGCCGGAAGGTACGCTGGTAATGGCGTTGGGCGCGGTCGATCAGATCATAGGTTTCGGGGAAGAAGTAGCCCGTGTCGATGTAGAAAATATCTACATCCGGGTCGATGCGCAGCGCCATATCGATCATCACCATGCCGTTGGCGCCGAAGCTCGTCCCAATCGACAGCCCTGCGCCAAAATCGGTGATGGCCCAACGCAGGATCTCCTCTGCCGACGCATGTTCGAAGCGCCGGTTCAACCGCGAAAAAAAGACCAATTGCCAGCTATCGAAGGATGAAGTTAGCTCTGTTTGGACAGGTGCAATGGTAGTCATTGAATGCTCATTTCTTTGAGAGTGACGACGGACGGAAGACGACGGACGACAGATCAATCCCCAATACCTGATCCCCAGTCCCCCATCTTCACGCCGCCGCCAGTTCCAACGTCAGCCGCTCGATCTGCCCCACGTCCTCGCGGATGGCCCAGTCGCCGAAGCGTTCGCCGGGCTGTCGCCGCTCGCGGAAGGCCAACAGCACATCGCGCAGCACGCCGCGCAGATTGTCCTTGTGGATCAGTTCGCGGTAGAGGATGTTGAGCCGGGTCCCTTCCAAATTGCCGCCCAGGTAGATGGCGTATTTGTCGAGCGACTGGCCCACCAATCCAATATCGGCCACATAGGGGCGTGCGCAACCGTTCGGGCAGCCGGTCATGCGCACAGCGAAGATCTCATTGCCTAACCCCAGATCAGCGATCTCGGCCTCCAATTCGGTGATGAGATCGGGCAGATAGCGCTCAGCCTCGGAGATCGCCAATCCACAGGTTGGCATGGCCGGACAGGCCATGGCGTTGCGCCGCACGTTGGTCAATTCCTCGATGCGGGCGATCTTATAGTGGGCGAGCAAGGTGTTGATTTCATCCTTTTGTTCGGTGGTAAAGCCGCTGAGGAGCAGATTCTGCTGGCCGGTGATGTGGATGCCCGGCCCAAATTTACCGATAATGTGGCGCAGACCGGTGCGCAGCAGATGATCCCCTTCGTCGCGGACGCGGCCATTCTCGACATAGATCCCCAGGAACCAGCGTCCATCTGCCTGCTGCTGCCAGCCCAGATGATCGTCGTGTTCCAGCGCCGGCATCTCCTGCACAGGATCGAGTGTGTAGCCCAGATATTGCTCCACCGTCTGGCGGAAGCGCTCGATACCCCATTCCTGCACCACATACTTCATGCGGGCGTGGCGGCGATCCGTGCGATCGCCGTGATCGCGCTGCACCAGTACGATCTTCTCCACCACGTCGATCAGCTTCTCGGCGGGGGCGTAGGCCAGCGGCGTCGCCAGCCGGGGATAGGTATCCTCTTTGCCATGGGTCATGCCCATGCCGCCGCCCACAAAAACGTTGTAGCCGTGGACCACGCCGGCGTCGTCTGCCAAACCGACGATGCCGATGTCGTTGGTAAGGATATCGGTGCAGTTGTCGCCAGGGGCGGCCAACGCGATCTTAAATTTGCGCGGCAGATAGGTCTTGCCGTAGATGGGCTCTTCCACCGCTTCGGCGCCGTCGTCAAAATGTTGGCGCACTTTCACGCCTTCGTCGTTCTCCAACCAGATTTCGTGATAGGACTTGGTGCGCGGGGCCAGATGCATGGCGATGCCACGGGCCTGTTCCTCGATCTGGCTGCGGACGCCGTCCCCCAACGGGGCCGGACAGCACATGACGTTGCGGGTCACGTCGCCACAGGCCGATAGCGTGGAAATGAGGACATTGTTCAGCCCGCGCAGCGTCGATGGCAGATCTCCTTTGATGACGCCGTGGATCTGGATCGACTGGCGCGTGGTGAGGCGGAAATCGCCCTGGCCGTATTCGTCGGCCAGCGCATCGTGGACGAGATATTGATCCACATTGAGCCGCCCGCCGGGGATGCGGCTGCGCACCATGAACGTGTGCTGGCGATTGTTGCGACCGCGCACATCGCGATCGTGCTGCTGGTAGATGCCGTGGAATTTGAGCAATTGTTTGCCCGCCTCGGTAAAATGATCGGCTTCGTTGCGCAGTTCATCGGGTAGCGGACCGTAGAGGCCCTTGCTCTCTAACTTGATGTTCTCGACGGATTGCTTGCTCATAGCTCCCTCCTCAGGGGAAAAGTGATCAGTGATCAGTTGATTTCGTTGGATGAAGTGTTGAGATTAGGTGATTAGGCGATTGGTCAGATGTTCAATCACCCGATCGCTAAATCCCCGAATCGCTCAATCGCCGTACTACTTACCCCTGCTCTGGGCGGGTCACGGACCTGGCGGCGGGTCCGTGATCCGCCCAGAGCATAGGGCTAGTCACCAATCGCCAAAGAAATGACTGCTTGGCGCGACATCAGTTGGGACGCTATACAGTTGTCAGATCAAACGATTTTGGAAAATAGGATCAACAACAGAAATGCAGATTAACAGCAACAGGAGGTACAACAGGAGGTACAACAGAAGCAGGAGATGGGGAAGCGCGTGGCGATCTCAGCAGAAGCGTAGGTAGATGGCAAACTCACTTGCGGCGGCAACGCCGACGGTCTTTCCGATTGGACATTGGCAAAGGTAGCCATGATCTTCTCCCATTCAGGCGAAACGGAACAAAAAAGCGCCCAGGAACAATTCCTGGGGCGCCATGCCACAGACAAAATTCAATTGCGCCACAGTATAGATACCCTGGCGTCGATTGTCAAAAGTGAATTGGGATGAGGTGAGATTTCGGCAGAAGGCAGGCTGGAATCTTTACCGCTTTAGACGCCGTTAGCTTTGGTTAGAATGAACTTCTTTCGATACAATACAGCGAAGCCCATTCCATACTGGTTCAACGACTGGAACTCACTTTGAACTTCAAAGAACTTGATCGCCGCATCATTACGATCTTCCTCATTGTCTTTGTGCAGATTTTGGGCGCTTCGCTGGCGTTGCCGATTTTGCCGCTTTACGCGCAACGATATTTTGATCTGTCGCCGCAGGCGATCACGCTGCTCGTCTCGTCCTTTTTTGCGGCGCAGTTCGTGGCCGGTCCCTTTTTGGGGCGGCTTTCGGATCGGCATGGGCGGCTGCCAATCTTGATCCTCAGTCAGCTTGGAACTGCGGTCTGCTTTTTGATCCTCGGCCTGACCAACAGCGTGTGGATGCTCTACTTCGCGCGCATCTTCGACGGGCTGACCGGCGGCAATGTGATCGTGGCCCAGGCTTACATTACTGACATTACACCGCGCGAGAAACGGGCGCAGTCGTTGGGTTATCTCATGGCGGCCTTTGGGTTGGGGTTCATCTTTGGCCCAGCGCTGGGGGGTCTACTCTCCGCGGCCTTTGGCCCGCGCGTTCCCTTTATTTTGGCCGCAGTTGCGGCGCTGCTCGTCGCCATCCTTACCTGGTTTACGCTCGATGAGACGGTGACCCCTGAAATGCGGGCAAAAGCGCAACAACCTCAGCAGAGCGCTTTCAATATTCGCTCGCTTGCAACGAACGTCCCCCTGCTGCTGGTGCTGCTGATCGCCTTTGTGGGCCAGTTTGGGCTGGGGGTCTTGCAAGCCACGTTCGCGCTCTACGGCGGCGCAGTCCTTTTTTCGGGCTACAGCGAGGAAGCAACCAACATTGGCATTGGTCTGCTCTTGGCTGTGATTGGGTTGACCCAGTTCATCACCCAACTCTTTATCCTGCGGCGTCTACTCGCCCGCTACGGAGAGACCGTGATGGTGGTTGTTGGCATTGTAGTGCGCATGATGGGCTTGATCATCTACGCCGTTGTTTCATCGCCCTATTTGGGCGTCTTCGGTTCGATCTTCTTTGCCCTGGGCATGGGGATCATGATGCCGCCATTGCAAGCCCTTGCCACCGAAACCGCAAACGATAGCAACCGCGGCGGCATTTTGGGGGTCTTCCAATCGGTGGCGAGCCTCTCCACCATCTTCAGCACTGCCATTGGCGGCGTCCTTTTCGCTATCAACCCGCGTGTCCCCTATTGGACAGCGGTTATGCTCTCGCTCGTCGTCCTTATGCCAGCTATTTACCTGTGGCGGCAGCGACGCCACGTTCCACTTCAGCCGAAACCTGCCTCTACTGTCTCGTAAACAGAAGAAAACCAGATCCAGATCGCACAAACTTAGACGAACATTGGAGGGGGATGCCTTGAGCGTTCCCTATTTTTGCGCGTTAAGGCTGCGAAAAATGTATTGGGTGTGTTCAAAATGAGTTGGTCGTCTGGATAGGGGTTTGGGTGGACGGTTCACAAAAATCGTCTGCCGTCCACCCAAACCCTTACGAGTCATCAACCCACCCAGAATACATCCAGCAGTATTGACAATGACGCAATCTTCCTGTATCCTGTATTCTGTATCCAGGATGCAGGATACAACTTTTGAGACAGACGCCTCCCCCACGAGAGCGATCCTCTATGAAATGGGCTTCCCTTGCGCCAGTCCAACAGACGACCCTGGCCGATATTGTCACCAATCAAATTCGGGATGGTATTATTGCCGGTCAATTGCGACCAGGCGAGAAACTGGCCGAGCCAGAGCTGGCGACCTTCTTCCAGGTGAGCCGCAGCCCTGTGCGCGAGGCGCTACGCCGCCTCGAACAGGAAGGATTGGTAGTGCGTGAGCCGAATCGAAGCTGTTACGTCTGGCAGCCCACGATCGAGGATGTAGAGGAGATCCACACGCTGCGCACCATGGTCGAATGCCTGGCTGCTGAATTGGTGATCGACCAGTTGAATGAAGATGATTTCACTCATTTGTACGATGCTCTTCAGCGGCAGCGTCAATTGGTTGCGGAGACCAAATATATTGAACTGCTTCACGAAGATATGCGCTTCCACGAGTATATCTGTCAGCGCGCCAACCATAACCGGCTGCTGGATTGGTGGGGCAATTTGATGAGCCAGTGGAAGGTGATCCTCTACCAGCGGATGACCCACAACCCGCAAGAAGTGGTCCCTTCTGTGCTTGTCGATCACCAGTCGCTGCTTGAAGCGTTCCACAACCGTGATTTGCCAGAAGTGGTTCGTCTACATCGGTCCATTAACCGACGGGTCAGCGCTCAGAGCAAGGAAGCGTTGACGCTCATTGCCAACGGAACCCACCACGGGGTGACGATTTAATCCGATCTGTCGTTCCTGCTCAATAGCCCGGGATGGCAAGCGTACGGACACGATATATCGTGTCCGTACACACCAGAATGAAGATACAATCTGTCGTATCTGTTCTTACCCCAACGTGCTGAACAGAACGAGCTGAGCATTATCCATTACCATTTCTACATCGTTTGTGCCTTCGCCCAACCGTTTGCGCGTTGTTTTCACCTGTGTTTGTAATTCTTGACCCCAACCATTCTTTTTTTGTTGACACAAGGGAGAAAATCTCATGACAGAGCGGATGTCTCGACGCAAGTTTTTGCAGTACTCAGGTTTGACACTGGCAGGCGCTACGTTGGCAGCCTGCGCTCCCCAGGCGGTTCCAGGGGCCGCGCCAGCAGGAGGACAGGCCCAGCAGCCCGCGCAACAAGCTGTGAGCCTGCAATTTTGGACGATGAACTATGGCGATGCTGCCCTCTGGTTGGAATTGTTGCAGAACAAGGCTGTCGAGTTTAAGGGCGAAAGCGGTATCGACGTAGATGTGCAGATGATCAACTGGACCAACGGCATGAACACCTGGCTGCTTGTCTCCCAGGGCGGCACAGCGCCGGACAGCGCCGACATGTACTGGCTCTATTCCTTCTCCACGCTGGGCGGCGGCAACAACGGTCCCCTGCCCATTACGGAGTACAAGGACGAATTCTGGCCGGATCTGGAAGAACGTTTCTTCGGCCCTGCCCTCAAGGATGTCTTCTGGCAGGGCGAGTTCTACGGCATTCCCTGGCGCGGCGACATTCGCCCCATGATCTACCGCATTGATATGCTCGAAGAGGCCGGTTTCTCGGCGCCGCCGCAGACCTGGCAAGAGATGGAGATGATGGCTGCCGCTACCACCAAGCGCGACAATGCCGGCAATGTGTTGCAGTGGGGCTTTACACCCAGCAGCGCCGTGCCCATCCAGCAGTTCATGGCCTATCTCTGGCAAGCCGGCGGCGAGTATATGACCCTGGATGGCCGCGAAGCCACCATCGACACGCCAGAGATGCGCGAATCGTTGGAGTTCTTCCTGCGTATGCTTTGGGAACACAACGCCACCCCCACCGAGTTGATGGAGCGCGGCTTTAGCGCCACCGACATGTTCTTTGCCGATCAAATGGCGATCATCGGCCAGGTCTCCGATTCCATGGGCATGGATCTCGACCGCGACTACCCCGAAATGGAAGGGCGCTGGGCCTTTGCCCTGCCCGCCGAAGGACCCGCCAACCGCTCTGCCTACAGCGGCGCCGGCTACTGGGGCGCCCTGCGCGGCACGCAGCACCCGCGCGAGGTCTGCCAGTGGATCTCCTTCCTCAGCCGCGATGAGAACATGCAGCAGATGACTGAGTTCATCGGCCGCGTCAGCGCCAACAAGAACGTCATGGCCTCTGAGTATTGGACAGATCGCCCCTGGAAGCAGATCGTTGTAGAGACCCTCAACTATGCCCATAGTTCGCAGCACGCTTCACCGGCCTGGAGCAAGATGACGGCGACAGAACCGGGAGCAGTCCTCTACGATCTCTATTACCAGACCCTTGTCCAACGCCAACCCCTGGACCAGGTTCTGCCTGTGATTCAAGAGCGCGCTCAAGAGGAAATGGATAAGATCGAAGCGTAGGGATAATGAATAAGGAGTAATGAGTAGGTTTGATATCTTCTTTTCGTGACAAGTTCCCTGTTGCGTTAAGATTCGCCTTAACTACTCATTACTCCTTACTCATTCCTTCTGCCCCGCTTTTCGATGTATGTGACGACGCGCACTTCTCGGCTCGCCGCTGTATAACAGGAGAAGAAGATGAGTATCCACAGACGCCGAACCCTGTTCTGTTATCTCATGGTCGCCCCGGCGCTCTTTCTAGTGCTGACCCTGGGCGTCTATCCCATGTTGGATTCGCTGCGCCTGGCCGTACTCCAATATGATCTGATGCGCATCCCCACCGAGGGTACGCCCTTTGTCGGGTTGCGCAATTTTGAAACCATCTTCCAGGATGCGCGATTTCTACAGACTCTGCGCAATACCCTCGTCTTCGTTGTCATCGCCGTGGGGAGTGTGATCTTCCTGGGCCTGCTGATCGCCCAGGTCCTCAACCTGGAATTCCCCGGTCGCGGCACACTGCGCTCGGCGGTGTTGATCCCGTGGGTGATCCCGCCGGTGGTGGCGTCAGCGATCTGGATGTGGGTCTACCAACCGGATCGCAGCCCCATCAACCAGGTCCTGCGTGAATTGGGGCTGATCACTATGAATATCCGCTTCCTCACCGACGCGACGAACACATGGGGTTGGGTTAACATCCCCATGCTGGCGGTCTCCTCTGTGCGCGTCTGGAACGGCCTGCCCTTTGTCACGGTGATGATCCTGGCCGGGCTGCAATCTATCTCTTCTGATATCTACGAAGCCGCCGAGATCGACGGCGCCGGCACGCTGGACAAATTCCGCTATGTCACCATCCCCATGCTGCGCCCGGTGCTGGCGATCCTGATCACACTGCTCACCATCGGCGGCATCGGCCACTTTGAGATGAACTACATCATGACCGGCGGCGGCCCCAATAACCTTACCAATGTGCTGGCCGTCATGGCCTATCAGCAGGCATTCACCCTCTTCCGCTTTGATCTGGCCTCGGCCATCAGCAGCGTCATTCTCGTCATCACCGCGATTATTGCAGGGCTTTATATTCGGGATAGGATACGCGAACAATGAAAAGCAGCAGAGCCATTCAAGGTCAACGGGACGTAGCATCGGCGCGGGGCTGGGGATTGCCCATCGACGGCGAACAACTCCAGAAGATCCTCATCGGTGTTGTCGTCGGCCTCTTTTCGCTGTTAATACTCTTCTACATCCTCCTGCCCTTCTATTGGATGCTCAAGAGTTCTTTCCAGACCAATCGCGAGATCATGGCGATCCCGCCGATCTGGATTCCCAGCCAGCTTACCTTTGAAGGCTACGAGCGGGCCATGTTCATGATCCCCTTTGCCCGCTACCTGGGGAACTCGCTCTTTGTCTCGCTGGTGACAACATTGATTTCGGCCATGCTGGCGAGTATGGCGGCCTATGTGCTGGCCCGCTACCGTTTCCCCGGCGCGATGTTTATCCTGGCGCTCTTCTTGCTCACCCAGTTGATCCCAGGCATTACGCGCGTCTTCCCGGTCTATTTCCTGATCAAAAACTTGAATCTGATCAACACCTATTGGGGATTGGTCATCGCCTACGTCAGCTTCTCGTTGCCCTATGCTGTCCTTATGCTGCAAGGCTATTTCGCCAATAGTTGCCCCATCGAGCTAGAGGACGCCGCGCTCATCGACGGCTGTACCTGGTTCAGCGCCTTCTGGCGCGTGGTGCTGCCCATCTCGATTCCGGGGATCATGGCGATTGCCACCTTCACCTTCCTCGGCGCGTGGAACGACTTCCTGTGGGCGAGTCTGCTGCTCTACCAGGGACAGATGAAAACGATCCAGGTGGGGCTGCGCGACTTTATCGGCGAAATGGGCGGCGTGCAGCGCGCCAACGCCTTCATGGCCGCCTGTGTCATGACCACCGTGCCCGCGGTGATCCTCTTCCGCTTTGCCCAGCGCAACATGGTGCAGGGGATCAGCGCCGGCGCGCTCAAGGGATGATCATGGGGATTGGGGACTGGGGACTGGGGACTGGGAAGAGGTGAAGCGTGTTGCGTGAAACGTGAACGATTGTCACCGTATGGTTGCCGCTGCTGCTATTGGATGAGGATACGGTGAAGCGTGTTGCGTGAAACGTGAACGATTGTCACCTGCTACTTGCAAACCTGCAAACTTGCAAACCTGCAACTTGCCACCACTTTTGCCTTTTGCCTTTTGCCCTTTGCCTTCTCTGCCCTTTGCCTTCTTCCGCTCTGGGCTATCTGCTAACTGCTACCTGCTAACCGCTCAAAGGATATACGATGAACCTCAAACACTCTGTGATGATCGGCTTTATGGGCCGCCAGTTTGACCGTTTCCATGAATATCAACCGGCCCAGGATCTGGCGCGCCGATTGGAGATGGCGAAACAGGTCAAGGATGCTGACGGCATTGAACCGGTTTACCCCAATGACTTTGCCGACATCGACACCACGCTCAAGTTGATCCGCGACACGGGGCTGCCGGTCTCGGCGGTGAACGTCAACGTCAAAGGGGATCGCCAATTCCGCACCGGTTCGTTCTCATCGCCCGATCCGGCTGTGCGCCGCTCCGCGGTGGACTACGTCAAGACTGGCATGGATCTGGCCGCCGAATTGGGCGCGGAGATGATCACCGTCTGCACCTTGATTGACGGCCACAACTACAACTTCGAGGCCGACTACCTCAAACAGTGGTGCTGGATGGAAGAGGGGCTGGCCGAAGCGGCGCGCCACCGCTCCGATATCCGCGTCAGCCTGGAATACAAACCCAACGAGTCGCGCAATTACATCGTCATCGGCGACATGGGGCGCTCGCTCTACATGTGCGAACGGCTGGGGCTGCCCAATGTCGGCGTCACCATGGACGTGGGCCATGCCCTCGTCGCCAAGGAGACCCCCGCCGAGATGCTGGCGATTGCCGGGCTTTCCAACCGCCTCTTCTATGTCCACTTCAACGACAACGGTCGCGAATGGGATTGGGACATGCTGCCCGCCTCGGTCAACCTCTGGGACACGCTGGAGATGCTCTTCTACATGGATCGGCTCAACTGGAACGGCTGGCTGGCCTACGATGTCGTTACCCGCGACGGCGATCCCGTCGAGACCATGTCCGCCTCCATCGAGATCGTCAAGACCGCAGAGAAGCTGCTCGAAAAGATGGGCCGCGAGCAACTCCAAGCCTGCATTGAGGAAGGCATCCCCGCGCGCACCTTCCAACACATGGTGCGATCGTTGTTGTAAGCAAAACGTTTGAACGTTCAAACGTTGAAACGTTCCCACCAAGGAGTCCCCCATGACCCACATCACAATTGACGGTGAACGCTTTTTGATCGACGGCGAACCCACGTACAAGGGCGCGAGCTTCCGCGGCTGGCCGGTGGAAGGTCTGCTAATGAATGTGCGTATGGTGCAGGCCACCTTTGACGATACCAATCCGGAGACGCGTGACCGCTGGGCCTATCCCGACACGGGCGTTTGGGATCCGGAGCGCAACGTGCGCGAGTTCCTGGCGGCCATGCCAGAGTACCGGGATCACGGCATCCTCGCGGTGACGTTGAACTTTCAGGGCGGCAATCCCAACCGCTACGACCGCCACCAACCCTGGATCAACACAGCCTTCACGGCGCAGGGCGAATTCAAGCCCGATTATCTGGATCGGATGCGCCGGGTGATCGAAGGGTTGGATCGATTGGGCATGGTCGCCATCCTCGGCGTCTTCTACTTCGGGCAGGACGAACACCTGACCGACGAAGCCGCGGTGCTGTGCGCCCTGGACAACGCCATCCATTGGGTGTTGGACCAGGGGTACGGGAATGTGTTGATCGAGGTGAACAACGAGTGTGACGTGCCCCGCTACGAACACGAGATTCTCCAGCCGCAGCGCGTCCACGAGTTGATCGAGCGGGCCAAAGGGATCACCAAAGGCGGTCGTCGTCTGCTCGTGGGGACGAGCTTCAAGGGTAATTCGATTCCAACCGAAAATGTGGTCGCCGTCTCCGATTTTCTACTCATCCACGGCAACGGCGTCTTGGACCCCAACCGCATCGCCCAAATGGTGGGAGAGACGCGACAGGTTCCCGGCTACCGGCCCATGCCCATCCTCTTCAACGAGGACGATCATTTCGACTTCGACAAAGAGTGGAACAACTTCGTCGCCGCCGTCTCGCGCTACGCATCGTGGGGCTATCTCGAATGCGGCGAGAACAACTACCACGACGGCCACCAATCCCCGCCGGTGCAGTGGGGACTCAACACCGAGCGCAAGCGCGATTTTGCGCGGCTGGCGCGAGAGATGACGGGGTGAGGCGACGACAGGATACGCCCCTCGCCCCTCGCAATTCGCAATTCGCAATACGAAAGAGACGATCATGACACACGTAACCATCAACGGTGAACAATTCTATATTGACGGCGAAGTGACCTATCCGGGGCGAAGCTGGCGCGGGCACAAGATCGAGGGGTTGTTGATGAACAGCCGCATGATCCAGGCCACCTTCGACGATGAAAACCCGGAGACGCGCTCACGCTGGGCCTATCCCGACACGGGCAAATGGGACGCCGAGCGCAATGTGCAGGAGTTCCTCGCCATGCTGCCCGTCTACAACGAACACGGCTTGCTGGCGGTGACGGTCAACTTTCAGGGTGGCAGTCCCGAAGGCTACAGCAAGGGTCAGCCGTGGAGCAACACCGGGCTGGACGCCGTCGGCGATCTGAAACCGGACTATCTCGACCGGATGCGGCGGGTGCTGGACCGGCTGGACGAACTGGGCATGGTCGCCATCCTCGGCATCTACTACTTCGGCCAGGATGAACGGCTGAACGACGAGGCCGCCGTGATCCGCGGCGTGGAGAATGTGGTCAACTGGGTGCTGGATCAGGGCTACGAGCATGTACTGCTCGAAGTGAACAATGAGTGCAATGTCAAAAAGTACGAACACGAGATCTTGCAGCCGCATCGCATTCACGAGTTGATCGAACGGGCGAAGGAGATCACCAAAGATGGGCGTCGCCTGCTGGTGGGGACGAGCTACGGCGGCAACTTTGTGCCGCTGGAGAATGTGGTCCGCACTTCCGATTTTCTGCTGCTCCACGGCAACGGCGTCTCCGATCCCAACCGCATCGCCGAAATGGTGGAGCAGACGCGCCAGGTCCCTGGCTACCGGCCCATGCCCATCCTCTTCAATGAGGACGATCACTTCCACTTCGAAGAGGATTGGAACAACTTCATCGCCGCAGTTTCGCACTATGCCTCCTGGGGCTACTTCGATCCGGGGCAGAACGATTACGAGGACGGCTACCAGTGCCCGCCGGTCAACTGGGGGTTGAACACCGAACGCAAACGGGGCTTCTTCCAACTTCTCAAAGAGATGACAGGCTACTGAGATGGAAAAACTGGTCATCACCGTAGCGCCGTGTACGCCGCCCGCCTACTTTGATCACCTGCCCGCGGGGATGCGGTTGACGCCGGAGACCATCGCCGACGAGGTCTACCGGGCCTACAACGCCGGCGCGTCGCTGGCCCATTTGCATGTCCTCGACGAGGATGGCTACCCCACTAAGGATCTGTCCGCCTTCCGCCGCACGCTGGCGTTGATCCGCCAGCGCTGCGACATCGTCCTCGAAGGCTCCACCGGCGGCGTCAACACGCTGACCCCGGCGGAGCGCTGTGTCTCGTTACAGGCGGGCGTGGAACTGGCCTCACTCAACCCAGGATCGGTCAACTACGACGGCGGCGTCTACGTCAATAGCCCGCAAGATATCGACTTCTGGGTGAAGGAGATGCATCGTCTCGGCGTCAAGCCCGACATCGCCATCTTCGAGACGGGCATGATCGCCAACGCCATGCGCTACGCTGAGGAAGGGTTGATCGGACCGCCCTATCTCTTCGCCTTTGTGCTGGGGCAGCGCGGGGCTATGCCGGCCACGTCCAAAAACCTTATGCACCTTGTCGAGTCGCTCCCCCGCGACTCGATCTGGGGGGTGGCCGGTCACAGCGGCAACGATCTGTGGGCCAGCTCCATGTCGATCCTCATGGGTGGGCAGGCCCGCGCCGGCTTCGAGGACAATGTCTACTATCGCCCCGGCGAGAAGGCCACCAGCAATGCCCAACAGATCGAACGGCTCGCCCGCATCGCCGGCGAAGTGGGGCGTCCGATTGCCACGGCAGCGGAGACGCGGCAACTGCTGGGCATCGCGGCGTAGAGACGACCGCGGACGGCGGACCGCAGACGAACTTCTGCTCGTTCCATGCTCTGCGTGGAATGCTTCTGCGGACGCTCCGCGTCCTCTGCTGCCTGAGATGCGGAGCGCCTGGCAGAGGTTTCCACGCAGAGCGTGAGGAACCAGCACTGGACGGCGGACGACGCCCAATATCCAATACCCAATATCCAATTAGGAGTTCCCCCATGCCCAAAACATCCGTCGACGTGCGCGGCACGTCGATCCTCATCAACGGAGAGCCAGTCTATGCCGAGATTGAAGGCAGCAACCCCGACGCGCATGGACTGCTCATGAACGCTCGCTTTATCCAGGGGATCTTCGACGACCGGGCGCTGCCCCATCGCTTTTCCCGTTTCGGCTACGGCGACTGGGACCCCGAAGCCAACACGGATCGCCTGATCGCGGCGCTGCCCGAATGGTACCGCTACGGTCTGCGCGCCTTCACCGTCGGTCTGCAAGGCGGCGGGCCGGTCTACACCATTGACGATTGGAGTACCATCGACAACAACCCCTATGGCAACGACGGCAAATCCTTCAACGCCGCCTACGCCGGGCGGCTGGATCGGCTGATCCGCGCCTGCGACGAGATCGGCATGGTCGTCATCGTCAGCTATCTCTACGCGTCGCAGGGTCCGCGGCTGCGCGATGGACGCGCCGTGCGCAATGCCGTCATCGGCGCGTCCCGATTTTTGCGCGAGGGCGGCTATACCAATGTCATCGTCGAGGTCGCCAACGAATACAACCTTAACGGCTTCGCCATCCACCCCATCATCCAGAGCGCCGAGGGGATCTCCACCCTCATCGACCTGGCTCGTCAGGAATCGGGGCTGCTCGTCGGTTCCAGCGGCACGGGCAATTTCGCCAACCGCGAGGTGGCCGAGGCCAGCGACATCATCTTGATCCACGGCAATGGCGCTTTCCGCCAGGAGTATTATAACCTGGTGAAGAAGGTACAAAGCTGGGATCTGAACAAGCCCATCGTCTGCAACGAGGATTCGCCGCGGGTCAGCCAGCTCAAGGTTGCCTATCAGACGAAGACATCCTGGGGCTATTACAACAACCCCACCAAACAGGACCCGCCAGCGGATTGGTCGGTGACGCCGGGGCAAGACACCTTCTTCGCCCGGCGCATGGCCGAGGGGATCGGAATTGATCTGCCGCCGCTGCCCAAAGAGGAACACTACTACTTCCAGGGCTTCACGCCGCACATCGAACTCGACGGCAAACGGTGGCTGCACGTGGCTGCGCTCTACCCCGAAAAGGTCGATTATGTGGAATATTATTGCAACGGCCAATTCGTGGATCGCGCCTACGACGAACCTTTCTACATCGACTACCTCACCACCTGGATTCAAGGTCCCGTCTATCCCAAACCGGGGGATCGTTGGCTGGCGCGCGTCGTCCAGAGTGACGGCGAGGAAATTGAGTTAGTGCGTGATGCGTAATTCGTGATGCGTGATTCGTGATTCGTGATTCGTGATTCGTGATTCGTGAACGATTGTCACTTGCAAACCTGCAAACCTGCAACCTGCTATTCTACGCTCGTCTGCGGTCTGCGCTGACTGCTACCTGCTATCTGCTACCTGCTATTCAGGAGTCGATCCTTGACAAGACTTCTTTCCATCAGCGCCGTGGCCTATGATGGTCATGATCTGCCGACGGCGCTGCGTCATATCCGCGAGTTGGGCGTGGAGCGGGCGGAACTGGCCTTCATCAAGGGCTATTCGGGGACCTTTGACGAGCGTGTTTTCGATGAGGCCAACGCCCGCCATATCCGCGATCTACTGGACGAGGCAGGGCTGTCCTCGCTGGCCCTTTCGGCGCAGATGGATCTGACCGAGGTTGGGGCTGTCCACCATTTCACGCGGCGGCTGCACTTTGCCCAGATTGTCGGCGCGCGGATCGTCATCACCAATGCCGGCCCACCGGCGCGGCGGGCGGTCTTCGATGACAACATACGAGAACTTGCCACCGTCGCCCAATCGCTGGGGATGATCATCGCGCTGGAAAATCCCGGCGACGGGCGCGCCAGCATCGTCAACGACGGCCCAACCGGCGCCGCCGTGATCGAAGAGATCGGGTCGCCAGCCGTGCGGCTCAACTACGACTTCGGCAACGTCATCTCTCACTTCGCCGGCCGCGTCCGCCCTGAGGAGGATTACAAAGCCGCGCTGCCCTACGCCGCCTACCTCCACATCAAGGATGTGCAGACCGCCAACAACCCAGAGCAGCGCTGGTCCTTCCCGGCGGTGGGCAGGGGCGAGATCGACTATGCCGCCATCCTCGCCGATCTGGCTGCCTGCGCGCCGGATCTGCCAATCAGCATCGAGATCCCCACGCGGGTCAGCCGCGCCGCCGACGCCTCCCCGCGCATCGCCCCCCATCCCCGTCCCCTGGCCGAGGTTGATGAGATGCTGCGCGGTTCGGTAGAATATATGAAGGAACAGGATCGGCGTGAAAGATATTAGATATTGGGTATTGGATATTGTGGAATTAGCGCCAATATCCAATACCCAATATCTAATACCCAATATCCAATCCCCAATCCCCAATCCCCAATCACCATTTCTGGAGTCCCACCCATGACACGAATTTGGAACGAACCAACGAACTTCAAAGAGGAGATGATCGACGGTTTTGTGGCCGCGTATGGACGGTATGTCAAGCGCGTGCCGGGCGCGTCGGGTGTGATGGCCGTCAACGCGCCGCGGCCGGGCAAGGTCTCGGTGCTGATCGGCGGCGGTTCCGGCCACTATCCCGCCTTTTGTGGCTACGTGGGGGACGGCTTCGCCACGGCAGCCGTGATCGGCGACATCTTCACCAGCCCGTCGGGCGAACAGGTCTACCGCTGTACCAAGGCCATTGACGGCGGCGCCGGCGTCCTCTATTCCTACGGCAACTACAGCGGCGACGTGATGAACTTCGGCATGGCCCAAAATCGCTGCCGCAGGGAAGGCATTGACGTGCGCACCGTCCTCGTCACCGATGACGTGGCCTCGGCCCCGCCCGAAGAGGAAGAGGATCGCCGCGGCATCGCCGGTGATTTCTATGTCTTCAAGATCGCCGGCGCCAGCGCCTGGCGCGGCGACTCATTGGACGATGTGGAACGGCTGGCCCAACACGCCAACGCGCGCACGCGCTCCTTTGGCGTGGCCTTCGGCGGCTGCACGCTCCCCGGCCAGGGCGAACCCCTCTTCATCGTGGACCCGAAGCAGATGGAGCTAGGACTGGGCGTCCACGGCGAGCCGGGCATCCAGACCAGCGAACTGCTGCCCGCCCACCAGATCGCCGCCATGCTCGTGGACAAGATCGTGGCCGACGCCCCATCCGGCGCGGGGAATCGGGTCGCTGTCCTCGTCAACGGGCTGGGCAGCACCCATTACGAAGAGATGTTCGTTCTCTACAAGAGCATCCACAGTCGGCTGGAAGGCGCAGGGCTGCAACTCCACAACCCCATGGTGACCGAGTTGATCACCTCGCTGGATATGGAGGGCTGCTCCTTGACGCTCATGTGGCTGGACGATGAGTTGCAACCCTTGCTCGACGCCGCGGCCTCGACCCCGGCCTTTACGCAGATCGGAGGGTAAGATGAGCGGTTCCGCCCAGAAAATCGTGCGGCTGAGCCTGCAACGGATGCTCGCCGCCATTGTTGAAAAAGAGGAAGAGTTGGGACGGCTCGACGCCGCCGCCGGGGATGGCGATCATGGCAGCGGCATGGTGCGTGGGCTGCGCGCTGCGGTGGATGCCGCTGAGAATGCGGGCGATCAGACGCCCGGCGAGTTGCTCACCATCGCCGGTTCCGCCTTTGCCGACGCCGCCGGCGGCGCGTCGGGCGCGCTGGTGGGCAGCTTCCTGCAAACCATCGGCCAGACGCTGGGGGAGGGTCCTTTTGACGCCAAATCGGTCGAGCGTGCGCTCAGCGACGGCATGACCATGATGATGCAACTGGGCAAGGCCAAACCCGGCGACAAGACCATGATCGACACGCTGCATCCTTTTGCCGCGGCGTTGCGCGAGGCTGCCGAGCGGGGTGAGGATCTGCCTACAGCCTGGCGATCCGCGCTGATCCCGGCGGAGGCCGGCGCGCGCTCCACGGTGGAGATGATGAGCAAGCGCGGGCGATCCTCGCGGCTGCGCGAGCGCAGCATCGGCCATCTCGATCCGGGGGCCATGTCCATGCTCTACATGCTGCGCGCCGTGGGCGAGGTCCTGCAAGATGAAATGACAGGGGAAAACAGATGATCACAAGAGCCGAATATGAATCGATCCGCCAGCGCGCCGCGGATCTGCTGGCGCAGACCGGCGTCGTCGTCACCGCGGATGAACTTGAACGCATGGAGGTAGCCGACTTCGGCCTGAGCGAGATCGAGATCAGCGGCGCGCAGATCCTGACGCTGGTGGACAACGAGAAGATCGCGGCCAAGCTGCTGGTCATGCTGCCCGATCAGACCGAGCCGGAACACATGCACCCGGCCATTGGCGACTACGCCGGCAAGCACGAGACCGTCCGCTGTGAGTGGGGAGAGTTGTATCTCTACGGTCCGGGCGAGGCAACGCCCAATCCACAGGGAAAGCCGCCCGCCCATCGCCTCGACACCTACACCGTCTGGCGCGAGTACATCCTCAGACCGGGCGATCAGGTCACCTTCCTCCCCGGTTCGCCGCATTGGTTCCAGGGCGGTCCCCAGGGCGCGGTGATCTGGAGCTTCTCCACCAAGGCCACCGACATTCAGGACGTTTTCACCGATCCCAATATTCAGCGGCAGACGGTGATCGTCGATTCGTGAACTGTAATAGCGGTGAATCGATACGGTGGGGAAGGTGTCAATGGACCTGGTTCCATTGCTTCCCACTGGACCAGGGATCTAAGTTGCTTTAGTTCCTGCCAACCCATCTTGCCCGCGCAGAATATAGGGCAACGAATCCAGATGGTTAAGGGCCGAACACAAGATGATACGCACAGCCCAAACCTGTTCGAGCAGGGCCACAGCTATTTGGACTTTTTCTGCGCGCTTCGGCCTGTCGCAAGTGCTGGGATTCCCGGCACAATGAGCAAATTGTTCATGTCAAAGAGTAGAGTACAGGAAGTCTCTCGCCAGCCCACGCGCTAACATATCGTGGAAAGGCTGATTACGGAAATGCCATAGGCACTGATGACAGGCAGTTTCATCGCCACATTCACAGCCTGCGACGTGTTCATAGGCTGAACGGAACACATCTGGCAGCGCTTCATTCACACGGCGCATATGACCGGCCCCACCGGGCACGTCGTCGTAGAGCATCAGCGCCGGTGTAAGACCGAGTGTGTGGTAGTAGAGCGTACCGTTTATATCATCCCGGCGGATACCTAACGACTGACTGGCTCCTTCAATGAGAGCATACAACAGCGAGAACCAGACATTTTTTTCGCCCTGCACCCATTGGACGAGATATTGCATCGCAAGCGGACCTGTCAGTTGAATCTCCAAAACGTCGGTGATAAAGCTGTGGCCGAGCCGACGCTGCATCAGGTTGTCGGCGGGGCAGTCCCGACCGGTCCGAGGATTCTTGTGCTGGATGGTTTGTCGCTGGCGACCACGACTGCGGCCACGGTTAACTGACTGCCTATCTGTCTGCCCGGCAGAGGCCGGAATCGGATGCGCATAACCGCACAGAGGACAGATATGAAAACCGTAGCCATCGGGGCCGTGATTGACCAGCACAAGCTGACCGAAGCGGGAGTAACGGGTGGCAACGGCGATGTCTGGTCTGGTTAGGAGGGGATGAGTTAGGGCCGTTTCCTGGTGATCCAAAGGAGACACTTCTACTCCGTCGTCCGGTGTTGCGTAATCGCTGAAGTAGACCCGTGACGTATACTGGCGCGGGGGGCGCGCCTCGCCCGGTTCATCCAGACGGCGATCCGCCAGGAAACCAAATTCCGGGCGGATCATCACACCACTTACGCGCGGACTGTTCGCTGGCAAGTTGCGTCCACACTGGCATTGGAGAATGGAGTGATCCCCTGACTGCAAATTAAAGTGATGACAGTCGGGACAGATTGCAAACGCTTCGGGCTCCCACCCTTTATCTGGTAAGCGATAGATGCCGCCGCCTGTCCATACTTTCTTGGCCGCCACTAGCTTGGACCCTGGGGCAAATTCTGAGATAGCCATGCGCAAGTCGCGCTGTAGCTCCACGCGCTGAGCTATGTCATTGTCAGGTACATAGTCAGTGATGAACTCCACCACATCTACCGGGAAGCCGTACTTGGGCAACACATTGTGCTGCCCAAAGAAGTTGATCAGGTCACGAGCATATATGGTGTTGCGAATATTGCGGAGATGCCCTGCTCGGAAATCCTTCTGTTCGTCCCTGGCTTGCTGTATTTGTTCATCATAATAGGTCAATCGTTCCAGAACTTTCTGCGCGGCCAGATCGAAGTCTTCCCGCAGCTTGCCTAGCCACCCCCAATCGGCCACATGCAATTCGGCTTGTAAGTCTGGAGGTACAACACGCACCAACGCCTGACGCACATCTTCTGGTCTTTGGTCCAGATAACTATGGAACAACTCGCTCCCTGAAGCCACACCATTGCCTGGGTCGAAAAAAAGCCCCACTTTCATCTCTGCACGCTCGCGGAAACGTTCGTGCTGCTCCCCGCACCAGCGCAAGAAGGCCGCGATCAGCACCGAGTGCATGTGACGCTGCACAATTTTGGGGTTACGCACAGCTACCACTGGCGTGGGCACACGACCGGATACGATTTTGCGAGGATCTCGATAATGGGCCAGATCGTGGGAACGGCGCTGGGCAAAAGTGAGGGCAAAGGCAGCACTCTCCGCGCGACGACCGGCGCGACCGGCGCGCTGGAGATAGTTGGCAGTAGCCGGAGGGACATTGCGCATCAACACAGCCTGCAATTCACCCACGTCCACACCCAATTCAAAGGTGGTCGAACAGGAGAGGACATTCACGTCGCCCCGCTCAAAGTCATTCTGTATTTTGCGGGCTTCCTCAGCCGTCCACTGGGCCGTATGTTCTTCCACACGAATGGCCGCAGGCGAAAGGCGCTGGTACAGATCGCGGTAGTGGTTATCTAGACGCGCGACTTCCGCTACCTTGACAGGGATCAATTCCCCCTGGCAACCGTAAGTAGTGCATATACCGCGTAGAGAGTTATAGGCAAGGCTGCGACACTGATTGCACTGCCAGAGCGGTGTGTCGTTCTGAACCGGCACCCACTCCCACAAAGCGTAATCCAGTTGGTAGCCAATGCCCTGCCGCCGGGGCAGCATATTGTCTTTCAAATAGGCATAACGCCGCCACAGACTATCCAGAGGGCTGAAGTGTTTTTCCCAAAGCTCGTTCAGAGTTTCTTTGGCGATTCGTTTGTGTTCTTGGGGAGAAAGTCCAGGCGCGGTCTCTTCAAGAAGTTTCTCCAGAATCTCGAGGCGGCCATTTACAGATCGAGCCGGCGTCCAGCGCAGGATATGACGTGGCAATTTTTCGCCTTTGTGCGGCTCATTAGTAACAAAATGCGCCCGGTTGCGCGGGGTAAAAACTTCGTCTGTAGGGTCAACTTGGGGGGGGAAACGCAGCACTGCGCCACGACGGAGTGTATCAAGCAGCAGCCGAAGCAGAGTTTCGGCTTCCGTCTCGCTCAGATTCCAGGGAGAAGTCAGCAGAGGCGCGGGCGCGCGCCAGCCTCGAGGCCAGCGCAGACGCAGATGCATCAGCCCCAATCCCTCCAGGCTCTGGTGACGGTCAGAAGTCGCCAATTCCTGCATCAGCCAGGTGCGCGTCTCGCGCAACTTCTCATCTCGGCTCGTCCGAAAACTGAAGATGCCTGCCTGTTCGGCCTGTTCCCGCAGCCGTTCGGCCAGGTCCTCCAGTGTCAGTTCGCCTCGTCTGCCTGCCCCATCCTGGAGCAAGGCCTGATAGATCAGGCGGCGGTGAAGAATATTTTTATAGGTGCGCTCCAGGTAGGGTGCGAAGAAGGCGGCGTCCTGGCGGCTGTCGGCAAAGATAAGCAGTTTGCGTCCTTGTCCCGGTTTCTCCTGCATCTCCTCGCTTTGATCGGGAGGCACTTCTGTATAAAGGGCAGTAGCCAGCACACTGACTGGCGCATCCTGGCCGGTCAGGAAGCGATAGACTACACCGCCGCGTGCCCGGGCCGCACAATGGGGGCAGTACATACGCTCTTGTTGTGTGCCATTGTACGGGGCTTTGCGCGCTTGAACTGGTGCCTGGCAAGAACAGTTTAGTGGCTCAAGACCGTCGGTAAGTTGCCCGCAGCGCACGCAAAGCGTATATTCCGGCCAATTGTCATCGCTGGCCTCATCTTCGGTATCTTCGTCTTCATTCGGCTCCGGCAGGTAATCGGCAAGGATGAAATAGCTTAGGGGTCGATCCTCCGAACCATACCCCCCCTTGGGAATGCGCAAGTAGCGGGAGCGATTACCGTTTCGATCTTCTACTTTTTCTTCAGCTACGATGTAAATGATGCCACAGCGGGCGCAAGTGGCGATCTCAAAGACCTGTTGTTGACAGTCGGGGCAACTTTCGTGGCGATTGAGGAAGAGGTGAGGTTGACGATCGTCGTGTCCGGCTGCGTGAAAGCAGATAAACGCCCCTTCCAGAGCGCGGGCAAAGACGTGATAACGGGCCGGAATCAGGGGCATACTATCGCCATCCTCCCGCGCACGTACGGCCAGATTCACCAACCAGATTGCGGCCTCTTGCGCCGCATCTTTCTCCAATTCGGGGAAAAGAGCCTGAGCAATTGTAGTCAAAAAATCCGGCTTACCTGACAGATCGGCTTGCAGTTTGTGTACCCGCTGGTCGCCCCGCAACACTGCGTAGAGCGACCGATTGGCATCGGCAGCGCCGCGTGCCTCCTCCACAAAGTGAGCGGCTACGCCGTGTTGTTGGCACACTTGTGCAATCATGCTCGGGGACGGATCAGCGCCCTGACCCTCAAAGAGCTGATTCAACGCGCTATATAGGTTTACTGCACCCATACCCCAGGGCGCGCCCAATTCGTCCACGCTCTTACGCACGGCCTCAAAGACATAGCTGGCGTCGAAAGGTTCGCCGAAAAGTTGTTCGGCAAATGCAGCGGCTTTGGGAAAATCCTCGCTGCCCTTTCCCAACGTAGCCGATGTGGCAATGCAGGTGAGTCGTCCCGCCTCACTCTGCACAATCCGATCCTTCAGACGGCGCAACAGCATCGCCACTTCTATACCGCTGGCCCCATCGTAGACGTGGGCCTCATCCACAACAATAAAGCGCCAGTGTTGGCCGGTAGAACCGTCAAACAGGGCTGTGTCCTGTGGGCGCAGGAGCAGATACTCCAGCATCGCATAGTTGGTCAGCAGAATGTGCGGCGGTCGATCCTGCATTTCCTCACGGGAGATCAACTCATTGGGCAACGGCTCCGTGTGCCATTCTTCCCGGAATTGTTGTAGAGCATCCTCACGTCGGTAGCGGGTTTCGCCGATATAGCGGCCAAAGGTAATCGCCGGATAGCGCTGGAGTACAAGACGCAGCCGTTTTAGCTGGTCATTGGCCAGAGCATTCATCGGGTAGAGGAGCAGAGCGCGTACACCGGGCAGTCTCAACGTGCTGGCTTCCTCCTCGCGCAGGAGATGATCGAAAATGGGAATGAGAAAACTCTCGGTCTTGCCCGAACCTGTGCCTGTTGCCACAATCAGATTGCGCCCGCGCTCCGCAACGTTGCGTATGGCATTTTCCTGATGAACGTACAGTTTTCTCCCATAGGGTAGGGGTGGTTTTTCAAGATCGGCGGTAGACTCGCAAAGGGCGCGAAAGCGCTGATGCAGCACACCTTCTGTCACCAACTGGGCGATGGAGCGGTCACTGCGGAAGGGTGGCGCTGCTTCCAGCAGCGGTCCCTTGACCAGTCGTTCGGGTTCAGCCAGCTTCTGCCAAAAGGAACGACGTAGTTCTTCGTTACGGAAGGGGTAGATCGTCTTCAGATAGCGTTCGTAGGCGTCGGCGATCTTGCGTGTGGTTTGGATGGGATGCAGACTCACAGGTGTTGCTCCTCTTTTGACTCGTCCACTCGTACACGAATCCACGTCAGTTTTTCGTCCTGCTTCAGCCGTCTGCGGGATTGGAATTGCCCGGCATGAGCAGCTTCATGATGCTGCGCATAGCCGACCATATCACTGAACAACTCTTGACAGTATCCGCATTGATACGGGCTGTGATCGGTGAAATGGAGTAGGCTGTTGCTTAGATGTAAGCGTACAGATAGGGGAAAAGGCGATAGCTGAATGCTTCCGTATGCATAATAATCCTCTGCCAGGGGTGCGCAAAACCGCGCCTGACCAGTTGAGCGGTCACGCAGGTTGTGGATGAAAATTGGTCCGATACTGGTGTCCAGGTGCATTCGAGGCCAAAGCCAGGTTATTTGCAGAGGGTTTCTGTAAGTCAATTCCCGTAGTAGTTCGGCGGCATCCTGACTACCCTGCATCGCCAGGTATTCAGCGGCGCTCTGCGGATTCTCTTTGAGTAGAGTGACTGCATCACCAATCAGTAGATCGCCATTGGTCACATCCTCCAGCAGCGCTTCCATTGCCGCTTGAAAGGCATCTTCTTTTTCTGCACTATCCAAAGATAGATGACACAGGGATTCTAGACAACGTCTGCGCGGGAGGCGCAAACCGCTTCGCAATACCCACATATGAATCTTTTCTGGAAATGAGTGGGGCAGATGCTGAAAGTATCGCTCCATTTCATCTGCTGGATGATCGTCTTGCGCCAGTCGATCAATGATTGACTGCTCAAATATTCTGAGCTGCGCAAGTTTGTAGGCGTTATTGTCCAACTTAGCAGTTGTTTCAGCCCAACGGGTAAGCCAGATTAAGGAGAGGATTTGGCGCTGGTCACTTAGGGCCTTGTTTGTATTGTGAAGTTCCTGGTGTTGATTGTTGTAATACTGGTGACAGAATAGAGCGAGCAGTTGCCCAACGTCAGCTTGTCCCTGGTTTCGCAGCTTGACTATTTCTGCATAGTATTGTGTCAGTCCCGGCGGCTTGATAAGGATTGTATTCGATTGATTGGATGCTGGACGTTGTGTCGCCTGGCTGGCCCAGGGATTGTAGATGACGATTTCGCCCAAATAGGCCTCGGCTGGCAACTCGCTACTAGGCAAAACCCATTCGGCCGATATCGTAGCCATTTCTGGTATAGCGAGGGTGATGGGTATATCCACCCACGGCCGATCCAAAGGCCAAAGACGCAACTGTGTGCGCCCTAGTTGCGAATTCTCCCAATAGAGCGTCAAGTGTACTTGTTCGTCTTTGTCGTGCCAATCGTACTGAATTTCCCCCAAATCGTGGTTGGGCAAGAGATAGAGTGCGTCAACTGTAATCGGTTCGGCTTCTCCCTCGGCAGTAATCTCCAATTGCCAGAGTAAGGTTTCCTGTCTCTCCCTCCACAAAGTCAGCACTTCGGTCAAAGGAATCGCTACAATACGCTGCAATGATGTCTGATCGGGGCGCACTTCGCGCCAGACTTGCCCGTTAGCATCCAGCAGACGCCAGCCGAGATGAAATGTTGGGCCACCAGCCACTAGCGGCAACCACACGCGTAACTCAGCATCGCTTCCCAGCCCCTCGGGGAAGAGAGCGAATGGCTGTGTTTTCCAATTGACGTCACCGCCTGCCTCCAATCCAGTATAGAGCGACCATCGCAACCGCTGAATGGGGATACTCAGCGGCATAGCAACGCCGTATGCATGGGTGATCTGTAGTGTCACCTGTTGGATGAATGCCTCAGCGACCAACGTATATGCTCGCTGTCCATCACTCAATCGTTCTTCCCGTAAAGCGACACCTGTCTGCGGCGGGCTAGAGCGAACGCTGAGCGTCTCGTCACAGATGACGCGGAGATGGGCTGGAGCGTCTGGCTGCGCCAGATAGAGGGAATCGTGCCCTTCAATCGTGATGGAGGGAGAGCATCGCAAACCCAACGTGTAGTTGCGCCCCAGCGGCCCACGTACACTCACCTCAAATTTGCCGACAGGTTGATTCCCCAGCAATTGTGGATGAGTCAATTCCAGACAAACTGTCTCGTCCTCTCTGCGTAGAGGAAGGTCTGAGAGCACAAAGCTACGGTAACCGGGTGGCTGCGCATTCCCGGCCCCGCGCACAGAGACGCGCCAGCGTTGTGGCTGTGTTGTCTGTATGACAAGCGCGGGCGGGTGACCACAATAAAGAGGGAAATCCTCGTGTTCAAAGCCGGGTAACACCCGTTTCCCACCATCCAAATAGGGCCGGCTATGACTTTTCTCGTGGATGATGGAAAATTGCAGGTCTCTCTGGCCGTTGCCCTCACGAAGGGCCAATTCTCCTGGCTCTAATTGCCATTCTTCCAGACAGAATCCACGCCAGGAATCTGTCAAGCGTGGCAACTGGCGTAGTCGGCGGCTACCTCCTTTTGCTTGCAGGGAAACCGAATCGGGATAGAGCAGCCAGCGTTTCCCCGGCCTGTGTTGTTCCTGCTCATCTAGGCTATCCGCTTCATAATCATCAAAAGACTCAAAGACAAGCAGCGGCGATGTACCAAAACCTGACACCACCCATTTCTGTAGACAAGAACTATCAGCGAGCAACTCCAATTCGTAACCTTGAGCAGGTAGAACCGAAGCTGAATTGGTAGCAGTATACTGGTAACCGTTTTCAATTCGCTGCCGATTCGTACCGATCACCTGTATTCGACTTCCGTCTGTTACCCGCCACACTAACTCCCTTGGCGCATCCCGATTGGGTAACTGTTGCGGTGGAAGGTAAAGTGTTATTCCCGTCGTGTATGGGGCAACGGTGAGTCTTGGTCGCTGCAATCGTATTGAGGACTGGAGAGGGCGCGAACGGGTCTCAACTGTCTGTCTTGCCAGCCAGATCCGATAGGATTGCAGAACGCGTTCGGGCAAACCGAATGTATCCCATTCTGACTCTGAGTTGGTGCGTAGAAGGTCCAGACAACGCGCCACAAAATCCTCGGCCACGAGACCGCCATACTGCAAGAAACGAGAGACTGGCCGATGCAAGCCAGTCAATTCAGTGGTATTGTGCCTCCATAACGTAACCAACGCGGATGCGTCTATGGCGATGCGATGGGGTTGCACTTCGTGGCGATATAGGAAGTCAAAGAATTCATCCAAGAAGCTGTCAGGAATCCCGCCGTGCAGCAAAATGGGTGTTACATAGCGATGCCCGCCGCTTTGTTCAACACTCCTTTCAAATGTGGGAAGGTTGTATTTGATTAGAATCTTAAGAAAGCACTCTCCACACAGAGATGTGTGATCGTCACGAATCTTTAGTCGATTTTTAGGACCGTGCCAGAGTCCTTCATCGCCATAGCTATAGATACCTTCAAGGACCAGATAGAGGGCGAAGGTCAACGGCCATGTGTGCTGCGCCTGGCGCAACTTCACCTCAATCTTTGCACCTTTCTCTAAACTATGGAAAAGAGTAGTGTAGAGAAGCTTGCCAATCTCCTCCAAATGCTGTTGGGTGTATCCTAACTCGCCCAACAACAAATCACCTTCGCTCACCTGCTGACGAAGTCGCTTCTCCCATTGATCCAATTTACCTTTACCCAAGTCGCTTTGTTCAGGCATAAAACTTGACACGATGCCAGACAGAGTGGGTGACTAAGAGAAAACGTTGCTTATTGCAGAGTTGATACACCCGGCGGTCAGGTCGGCCAGAGCCAGGATCCTGTCCAGGCGCTGGGAGTCGAAGACACTGAGGCGGGGTGTGCAGAGTTGTTGCAGGGTTTTCATTGCGTGGGCCTCTACGAGCTACTTGGCTGTGTATGTGTTCAACACTGGTTAGCCAGAGGCAAGGGCTGACAGGGGAAGTATAGCGCGGGGTGGTGGGGAAGGCAAACGACAAATGACAGATCGAGTTAGTTCAGGTGAGGGACAGGATTGCTCTGCGCTCTGCCTATTCAGGCTATAGATCCCGCGCGGGTGTAGCAGATAGCTATCGCTGCCGTGATCGCGCACATATGCCAGCGCCGAGAAAAGACATTTTTGGGTCCCATTGCCGCTGTCCACGAAAACGAGGCGAATCACCGGTTGCACAAAAGCCCTCACTCTGGTCTATCACAAACGTTTCCATGAATCCTCTTTTCTCATTGACAAAGGCCACATCATGCTTCTGCCTACTCCAGTCGATTCATAGATAGCTTGGCATGCGCTCCTACGTGCAGTACAATCTCTGCTATGTTCTACCTCCCTCGGTCGCTGTTTGACCGATCCTGTGAGGGCGTTCGCAACAGTGGAGTGAGTTGGTCCTTCATCTGCGCGCCATCTCCAATCAACTCGATGAAAGGTACAACCTATGGACAATGCAATTCGTACAGATCGAAGCCAGCGACCGGGCGCGCGTACCGATCCGCGGCTGGATTGGTGGCGAGACGCCAAGTTCGGTATGTTCATCCATTGGGGGCTCTATGCCATCCCTGCGGGGGTGTGGAACGAGGAGGCGATCCCCGGTATCGGCGAGTGGATCATGTTGCGGGCGCGCATCCCTGTGGCCGAGTATGAGAAACTGGCCGCGGCGTTCGATCCTGTCAAATTTGACGCGGCCGCCTGGGTTTCGCTGGCGAAGCGCGCCGGGCAACAATATCTCGTCATCACCGCAAAGCACCACGATGGCTTCTGTCTCTTTGATTCCGCCCTCACCGACTATGACATTGTGGACGCTACGCCTTTCAAACGCGATGTGCTAAAGGAACTGGCCGAAGCTTGCCAGAGAGAGGGGATCAAGCTCGGTTTCTACTATTCCCAAACCCAGGATTGGCATCACCCCGACGGCGACGGCAACGACTGGGATTATGACGAGGCGCAGAAGGACTTTGACGGCTACATCCACAACTATGTAGCGCCCCAGGTGCGCGAACTGCTGACGAAGTATGGACCTATCGCCATTATCTGGTTCGATACCCCCAAAGGCATCACCACCGAGCAGAGCCAATTTCTGCTTGATCTCGTGCATGAGATCCAACCAGCGTGCCTTGTCTGTGGGCGGTTGGGCAACGGCCTGGGCGACTATGCCTCGGCCAACGACAATCACATCCCCGGCGCATTGGTGGATCTGGATTGGGAGACGCCCGCCACCATCAACGATACCTGGGGTTTCAAACGCGATGACCACAACTGGAAATCGGCGCGGGAACTGATCCACAAATTGGCGGATATTGTGAGCAAAGGCGGCGCTTACCTGCTCAACGTCGGCCCCACCGCCGAGGGGATCATTCCTCAGCCGAGTGTGGAACGGCTGGAGGCGATGGGGGAGTGGCTGGCCGTCAACGGCGAATCAATCTACGGCACACGCCCTGGCCCGATCCAGGGGATGGATGGCTATCGCACGACGCAGAAGGATGGCAAGATCTACCTCCACGTCTTTGATTGGCCACAAGGGGGAAAGCTCTCCTTGCCTAAGTTAGCGGTGACCACCGCACATCTGCTCGCCGACCCCAGCCAGCAGCTCAGGATGAGCCAATCGGGCGATCAGCTTGTGATTCAAGGCCCAACGGCTGCACCAGATTTAGATAATACGGTGGTTGTGCTGGAACTCTAACTCATCCTCCAGGTAGCTTCTCAATTTGTAGGGGTGGACCCCCTGTGTCTACCTGCTGTGGGCGGGCACAGAGACCCACCCCCACCACCGAAAATACAGATGTCAAACCCTACCCGGTCTGGGTGGGTCATCGCAACCAATGCCTTGTCAAGGTAGAGACCGATGAAGGGATCTACGGCTGGGGTGAATCGGGGATGTCGTTTCGCGATTTGGCGGTTTCCGGCGCTGTGCGCCATTATCGAGAGTGGCTGATCGGGCGAGATCCCATGCAGATCGGCGCGCTCTGGCAGGAGATGTATCGCAGCCAATATTTCGAGGGTGGGCGTGTCCTTACGGGGGCGCAATCTGCCATCGACATCGCCCTTTATGATATTGCAGGCAAGGCGCTGGGTGTGCCGGTCTGCACCGCGGCTTCTGTCCACCTGGCCGCCGCCGTTCCTAACTTTTGCTGGCTTGAGATTTTTGCTACGCCCCTGTCGCCCAGCACCCACTACAACGAAACGATCTTCCCCGTGCAACTCAAGCCGGACGGTCCGCGCATCCCCGTGCCCGATGGCCCCGGCCTGGGTGTCGACGTAGACGAGGAATACATCAAACGCCAGGAATTCAAGTTTGCCGAGCCACCCCATCTGCACAAACGGGATGGATCGGTGACCAACTGGTAATCATTGAACAGGAGAATTTGATGTTTCGCGTAGGGGTTTCCGCCGATTTCAAGGTGACGGGCGCCTTGCAGCCTGTGCTGGCGCAGATCTTCGATCCGCTGCCCTATATCGAGTATGACTTCTTCGATTTCACGCCCAATCAGCCTGTTTCCCCAGAGACCATCGCCAGTTACGACGCCGTGATCGTGCTGGGCGCGCCTTTTGGTCAGCCGTCCTTTACAGGGGATGACCGGCTGGCTCTGATCGCGCGCTGGGGCGTCGGCTATGACCGCATCGACACCGAGGCCATCACCCGCAACGATGTACTGCTCGCCATCACCGTGGACGCTGTGCGCCGCCCTGTGGCCGAGGCCATCCTCACATTGATGCTGGCCCTGGCTAAAAAGCTCCCAACCAGGGATCGGCTCGTGCGCAGCGGCCGCTGGGATCTGCGCGGACAGGCTGTGGGCCTGGGGCTACGCGGCAAAATCGTTGGCTCGGTGGGGATGGGCAACATCGGCGCGGAGATGTTCCGCTTGCTGGGCCCCTTTGAACTGGGGCGCAAACTGGTCTCCGATCCCTATCTCGACCCGGAGCGGGCGCAGCGTCTGGGCGTGGAGTTGGTGGATCTGGAAACGCTCTTCTCCGCATCGGATTTTGTGGCGGTGAACTGTCCGCTCACGGCGGAGACGCGCGGGCTGATCGATGCCCGGCTCTTCGCATTGATGAAGCCCACCGCCTATTTCATCAACACAGCGCGAGGCGCTATCGTCGTCCAGCGCGATCTCACCGAAGCCCTGCAACGGGGACAGTTCGCCGGCGCCGGCATTGATGTCTTTGAGCAGGAGCCAATGTCCGCAGACGACCCTATCACCCGGTTGGATAATGTGATCCTCTCGCTCCATGATCTGGCCTGGACCGATGAACTCTATCGACTCAACGGCGAACATGCCTGCCAGAGCGTCCTGCGCGTCCTGCGCGGGGAGATCCCCGATCACCCGGTCAACAAAGCCGTACTCGACCGTCCCGGCTTTCAAGAGAAGTTACGCCGTCTGCGGGCGCGTTGGGCGGAGGTTAATGCGGAGTGAGGAATGCGGAACGGCAGAGGAGTCAAGTAGCAATTCGCAATTCGCATGACGCCCAGTCACCTATCCCCAGTCACCTATCACCTTCTTCAGGAGATCAACCATGAAAGAAAACATCTGCAAACGCATCCTGGCCGAGGACAAAGTCGCCGTCGGTCACATGATTATGGAATTCAACACACGGGGAATGGGCCGCATGTTGGGGGTCGCCGGTCTCGATTTTGTACTCATCGACATGGAACACGCCAGCTTCAGCACGGCAGATGTCGCCAACCTCATCGCCTGGACACACGCCAGCGAGGTTGCGCCCTTTGCGCGCGTGCCGCAGCTCGAATACCACCTGATTGCACGCGTCCTCGATGCGGGAGCGCTGGGCGTGATGGTCCCCAATGTGAAGACGGGCGCAGAGGCGCGCGCCATTGTGGACGCCGTCAAGTACGCGCCGTTGGGCAAGCGCGGCGCGGGGATCGGCGGCGCGCTGACCGGCTTCCGCACAGCAACGCCAGCCGAATTCATCGATTATTCCAACCGCAACACCACTATCATCTGCCAGATCGAAAGCGTAGAAGGGCTGGAGAATTTGGACGAGATCGCTTCGACGCCCGGCGTGGATATCCTCTGGGTCGGCCACACCGATCTCTCGCTGTCGATGGGCATCCCCGGCCAGTTTCAGGATCAACGCTTTCTCAACGCGCTGGCGCAGGTGGCGGCGACGGCCAAAAAACATGGCCGCAAAGCGGGCATCCAACCGGGCAACGCCGAACAAGCGCGCCGCTGGATGGGGTTGGGCTACAACGTCATCTCGTACAGCAGCGACTATGCCATCTATCTGCGCGCCTTGACCGAGGGCGCCAACCTCATCCGATCCATTTCGGAATCGTGACCTCCTTTTCAGAATGGCAGAAATAGAACGCGGATCGCGCGGGTGGGGCAGATCAAAAGGGATAATTCCGAAGAATCCGCCCTATCCGCTCAATCTGCGTTCTATCCACCCCCTGTCGAGCCAACATACACCCGATTCACCCTCAACATACACCCTGAGATGAATCCATCCCGCCGATTCTCGGTGTAAAGTCTGAACCAGCAACTGGCACTCAGATCCCTTTCGCCGAGGAGAAACCAAGATGATGTCCTACCTGCACACACAGTCGGTCGTCTTTATTCAGACAGAACAACAACGGGCACTTCATCGAGATCCTGCACTATGGATCGATGCGCCCACACATGCACAAAACATACAAGGACGAAGCGTGCTGATGGCAATGTCCAATCTTTTGAAATCAGCTATCGGAAGCATCTAACCCTATCCTTTTGGAACTTACGCATGTGGTTGGGCATTTGGCGACCCGCCAGGTTTCAGACCCGTCAGATTTTCTGAAACCTGACGGGTCTTTATTGAACGCAATTCAAGAATCACAAAAAAGGACCGCCATTGCTGACGGTCCTTGTGTACAGAATCGGTGCAATCAACCACCCCGAAAGGTGAGCGCATTGATGGCGAAGTCAACGAACCGGTTAGGCTTTTTCGAGGCGTTTGCGGCTCGTTGAGCATCCTTCAACAGTTGTTCGTGTGCGCTGATACGTAGAGAATCCCGGCGACGTTCCGCTGCAATCATCTCGTCCAATAAACTGATCATCGTCATTTCCTTTCGACTTTCCTTCGCTTCTCACAAATTTCCCTCGTGATCAGTATAGAAAATCGACGGGTGTAGACGCATCCACCCTGGGGAGAAGATGAAGAACAGAACGGGTGTACTAATCCTAGAGCAGCCCAAATTCGTGGGCCAGGGCGACAGCCTGGGTACGATGGGTAGCGCCCAGTTTCCCGAAGATGTTGTTAATGTGCTTTTTGATGGTACTCGGCTGCACGACTAACTGCTGGGCGATCTCCTGGTTTGTGCGACCAGCGGCAATCAGACGCAGGATCTCCACCTCGCGGCTGGTGAGGGGTTCGACCAACTCGGAAGTTGGCGCGAACAAAAGCGGCGCTGGTTGGGGCTCACCTTCGCCGAAGAGACTTAGCAGACGCTCGCGATAGGCGCGCAGGTGAGGATCGCGCAGAGATGTCCGTTGCAATAGATCGGCCACGGGCTGGCCTTCATCCAGGTAACGTCGCAGATAGCCCTGTGGCTCGGCCAGGGTAAGCGAATGGGTCAGCGCCTGCTGTGAGGCTTCCACATCGCCGAGCGCAGACAGAACCAACGCACGCAGCAGTTGGATCTCGATTACGCTGCTCATACGGCCAGACGTTTCCACGACTGGGTAGAGATGATCCAATAGATGTAGCGCCTGTGCAGAGCGCCCGTGGGCAAACCAGACCCGCGCCAGGGTGGTGATTTGGGAATCGCGCATGTAGCTGGTGCTTTCGGAGAGCGTAGGCGCGTACGAGTGCGCCCAGCGCATGGCAGCATCCAACTGACCAGTTACTAACAGCAGTCGCGCCTCCTGGGCGGCAAAGAGCGAAATCAACCGGTGGATCTGATGGCGCTGGGCCAGTTGCGTCGCCCGGTGGAGCAGATCCAGCGCCTGTGTGAAATCGCTCTGGGCTTGTTTGATGCGCGCAAGCCAGAAGTAGCCGGTCATAATGAGATCAACGATGCCTCCCTGTTCTCCCAGTGTAAGGCCGCGCCGTAAATAGGACTCCGCTTCGTCCAGTCGATTCCACTCGCGCAGCAGATCCCCCATCACAATGTAGACTTCTCCGGCGATGGGCAGGGCAGGTCCATGATCGGCTTCGACGCGCGCCAGGGCTTCCAGGTAGGACTTATGGGCAAGATGAAGCTGTCCGCGCGCCATCTGGATAAGACCTAAATTGCAGAGCGAATCGATCAGAAGGTAGAAATGATTGGAGGCGCGCCCGACTGTCACCGCCTCGGTGTAAGCCTGGAGCGCGGCACCGATATTGCCGCTGACACGGTAGGCTGTTCCCAATGCGTGGACGGTTGCCGCGCGCAAGAGACGACGTTCCAGCGGCAACAGTTGCAGCGCCAGGGTGCAAAATGCGGTTGCCTGCTCTGCCTCCCCGCGTATGGTGGCAGTGGATGCGCGAATGGCCGCAATCTCGCCAAGGATCTCGCTATCGGCGGCCGAAACAGTCTGCTCTGCCCGGTGCAGCCACCCTTCCACCGCATCCAGGGGACCGTTGTAGAGCGACACCCAGGCGTGCGCCAGGCACAAACGGGGCCGACGGTGGACGAGATCCGCGGGCAGGGGATTCAACCAGGCCAAAAGCAGATTGACTTCACCATGCATCCACAGGCTATCCACCAGCCGTTCGATCAGGGCGGCGGCGCTCTCCCAGACCTGCGCGGCGATGAAATGGTGGACGGCTTCGCTGTACAGATTTTGGGCCTCGAACCACTCCCCGGCGCGGCGGTGCAGGCTGCGCAGATGATCGCTCTTCTCTACGTCAAGACGGCTGCGCAGCAGATCCGCAAAGAGATGGTGATACCGATACCAACGCCGCTCATCGTCCAATGGGATCAGGAAGAGATTGTCCTGTTCTAACTTTACCAACGTTTGCTGACCCTCGCTACGCTCTGTGATCGCATCACACAAGGGCGCGCAAAAGCGATCAAGGATCGACGTCTGCAAGAGGAAGCTTTGCAGCGAAGCCGGTTGGCGTTGCAGGACCTCTTCGCTCAAGTAGTCAATAATATAACGGTGGCTGCCCGTAAAGGTAGCAATAAAGCGGGCGAAGTCTTGATACCCCTGCATGGAGAGCGTCGCCAATTGCAGACCGGCAATCCAACCTTCGGTGCGGGCGCCCAACATATCGATCTGATCGGGCGACAGATCGAGATTGGCCGTCTTGTGCAAATAGGATCGGGCTTCTTCAGGCGCGAAGCGCAGATCCGCCGTGCGAATTTCCACCAAGCTACCCCGGACACGCAACCGCGCCAGGGGTAGCGGAGGATCGGCCCGGGTGGTAATGGCAAGATGCAGTTGGGGAGGCTGGTGATCGAGCAAGAAGAGCAGGCTTTCGTGGATGGTGTCCTTCTCGATCAGATGATAGTCGTCGAGGACGAGGAAAAACGGCTGAGGGAAAGCCGTAATCTCGTTGATCAACGAGGTGACTACCGATTCGAGCGAGGGCGATTTCAGCGAAGGGAAGAGTCCCTGCGCCGCACGTCCGATCTCCGGCTGCACCCGTTGCAGTGAGCCGATCACATAACGCCAAAAGCGCACAGGATCGTTATCGCCCTCATCCAGAGAAAGCCATGCAGTGCGCTCCTGAAGATTGCGCTGCGCGATCCAGTCGCCGAGCAGCGTACTCTTGCCAAAGCCCGGCGGCGCGGAGATCAACATCAGCTTTGCCTGGAGTCCGGTGTCCAGGCGTTCCAGCAAGCGCGGGCGCGAGATCAGATCAGGTCGCGGTGGAGGAATATAAAACTTGGTCTGTAGCAGTGGCTCCAGGTTGTCCATGACAGGGAATTGTAGGCCCTCTCGCGCTGTGGGACAAGCATAATGAGTAATGCGTAATTTGCGTAGACCAAGTGGCACCTCAAAGGGCGAAAGCTGCTCTACACGACCTTACTCATTACGCATTACTCATTACGCATTATCTCCCCACGATTGGTAGCCACGTCTGCGTTCCATCTACGGTTAGCACATGATTACCGGCTGCATTGGTCTGGATTGTACGGCCGGCGCCATCGACGGCGTTGGCCTCGGCCACGCGGATGGTGGTCGATCCCACGCTGCTGCTGGTGAAGACGAGTGTGGCGAGCGGCGTTCCACTGGGCAGATATGCGGGCAGATCGTAGATACCCACGGCCACGCCGCCCGGCTCCGTCTGCGGTCCCAATGGGATTACCCTGCCCAGCGCCGGGTTGACCTCCATGCGCTTGAGCGTCAATCGGGTGGGATCAACGTTGAGCGTCAGATCGAAGCCGCCAAGGGCGGAGGCGTTACTTTCCCCCGTGTTGAGGCTGTTGAGCGCCACCGTGACCCGCACTTCCTCTGCGACCCAAAGTGTATCCTTATTTGTGGTGATGGTAAAGCTGGCCGAGCCGCTGCCAGCGCCAGGCAGTGACCGTTGGACACCGCACGTTGTCCCCTGCCAACTGCCCACGGCAGCCACATCGCGCAGATCCACCTTGCCGTCCCCATTGACGTCGTGATGGAGGTTATCTGTGCGCCACGCTGCCGCCGTCAACTGTGCGTCGAAGGCTGTGATCTGGCAACTGCGGTCGAAGTCACCGGCCAATCTGGGCATAGATCCCAACTTGTCCGGCGCTACCAGCACGCGCTGGCTGCCCGTGCGCCCCCACACTTCATCCTTGTACATGGGCGAGGCCGTCGCTGGCAGCACGCTGAAATCCCCCGCCGTTGTCGCCCGCATGAGATAGGTGAAGGTATGCTCGCCCTGCCACAGATTGGTGATGAAGAATTCCACCCGATCATCGCGGGCTTCCTTTTGGTTGTAGCCCCAGATATTCCAGTAAAAGACGTCATCATAGCCGCCCCAGCCGCGCGGATTCATGCGCTCTTCCACCACCTCGAACCCGGCGGGGATGGGGTCGGTGATGAGGACGTACCAGAGTTCCTGGTTGTTTTTGACCTTCAATGTCACTTCAACGAGATCGTTCAAATTGTACGCGCCGTCGTTGCGCGGCGTTCCTTCGGCCAGTTTATAACTGCGCGCCACGGATAGCCCCTCATCCACCGACGAGACGGGCGTGAAGCCCTCATAATAGATCTGCTGGTTGAGGATGGCGGTATAATAGAGCGACCCCGCGCCGGCGCTGCGTTCGATCTGTAGCGTGTTGTCGCCCGCCGTCAGTTGATCCCCGCTGAGTTTGATGGGTGGGATCGGCGCGGCAGCGGTCTGTGGGGTCACGGCGCCGCTGCCGATGGATTGGCCGTTGAGGCTGACGTTGTAGCTGTAATTCGACTGCAACTCGCCGGTGGACTTGATCACGTCCACCAGGCCGAGGACGGCGAAGGCGGTGGCCTGGGTATTGCCCCATCCTGCGCCGCGGCGATTTTCCAGCAGCCAGCGCACAGCTTTGGGCAGTTTAGGATCGTTCGGACGCAGCGTCGCCAGGGCGCGCACCGCCAGCGCGCTGTTCTTCGTATCTGAGGCCATTGTCTGCCAATGGCGGCCATCCCAATAATCGCCAGCCAGCGGCCAGTAGACAGTGGTCGTGGTTTCGACGGCGCGCGCCAGCAGGGTGTTGAGCACCGTATTGGCGTTGCTGCCATCGCCGTTGAGGTGGAGCGCCAACGCCAGCGCTGCGATCTGCGAGGCGTCCATTTCAGCGGTTTGATGGATCAACGCCTGGAGAATCGGCAGATCCCCGCGACCAGCCAGCGCTTTGACATAGTGCGCGAAGGCGTGGATACCCACATCGGTTGTCCCGTTGAGCGTATTATCCAGATGATCGAAGCCGCGCTGAAGGACGTTGCCATCCACGTTGAAGCCAGCCTCGGCGATGGTGTGCAGGCCGAAGAGTACATAGGCTGTGAGGAAGGCGTCGCCGTTGTCGTCGTAGAACCAGCCCCAGCCGCCGCCGCCGTGCTGGAAACCATAGATCTTCTGTAAGCCCTGCTCGACGATCTTGGGCAGATCCGCTGCCTTGGGGTTGGGCAGGCCCAGATCGGCGTACGCTTTGGCGGCCACGGCGCTGGGCACCACCCGGCTCATTGTCTGTTCCACACAGCCATAGGGGAAGTCGATCAACTCATCCAGCCCGTCGAGTACGCCCAGCGCCAGCGACGGCGATATGCGCACCTCTAGCGTTGTGCCTTCGGCGACGGCGTTGAGCGGCAGGGTGAAGTGTTCGGTTGCGCTGAGATTGGCCCCACCGGCGGCCAGCCATCGATCCGGCACGGCAAAGGGCTTGATGGGGAAGGGCAGTTCGACAATATCCCCACCGGCAGCGGTTTGCAGCGTCGCCGTGATCAGCCCCGTTCCGCTGCGCGCGGCCACTGCCGTCCAGTTGAGCGCGGCGCTGCCGCCGGTGGGAAGCGCGACCCCTGCTGCCTCGTTGTTAAGCAACACAAGATTGTCGGCGTTGACGCTGGCAGATCCGTTAATGGCCGCGGCGGAGAAGTTCTGCGCCACTACGCCAGCCTCAAAGCGATCCCCCACCACGCCGAAGCGTGGCAGCGCCGGGCGCACGATGATCTCTTGCGTCACCAGCAGCGTTTTTTGCCCCGTCCCTACGTTGGCCTCGGCGTCAATGACCCTGGCAATCACGCGCCAGGTGGTGAGGTTGTCGGGTAGATCCACCATCACCGTGGCCTTGCCATCGGCGCCGGTGGTGATCGTCGCATTCCAATAGGCGGTGTCGACGAAATTGCGGCGTACAGTGACGGTATCAGCGCTATCGCCGCCGCCGATGCCTCCCGCTGGCGCGCCGGGCGATGGCGTCCCTTCGACTGGCGGCGCGTTGTAGCCCCAAGGACGGCGGACCAAAGAATCGTAGGTAAGGACACTGCTGGCGCGGCGTCCCCAAAAGACATCAAAGAGATCGGCGGAGAGGTCCGCTTGCAGGGCGTAGATGGCTTCATCCACCAGCACCAGGCCCACCCGCGCCGGCACACCTACGCCGTTTGCATCCGTCACCTGCACGGTGAGGGCAGCGCTTTCCCCGGGTCGATATTGGGGGGCGTCGGCGCTGATGCTCACATTCAATTTTTTGTTGTCAGCGGGGACGATCAACTCGGTCCGCGCCATAAGCAGCCGCCCTTCGCGGGTCCGTTCCCATTCGCTAACGTCGCCGGTTTTGAAGATGTGGAGTCGAGCAACCACGTTGGGAGCAAACTGTTCGTCGATGGGCAGATCGATCTGCGTCACCGGGCCGTTGATCTGGACGATCTGCTCGCGATAGATCCCATCCCGTTCCAATGTGAGGAGCGCCACGCCGTTGATTTTCGATTGGATCAGCAGGCGCGCCGTCTCGCCGGGCAGATAGCTCTCCTTGTCGGTGAGGATGGATAGCTCGTTCTCGTTGAAATAGTACCAATCGTTGGCGTTGGGATCGAAGACCCAAAGGTAGTTCACTGCCAACACTTTGCGTCCACGGCCATCGACTGTCTGCGCTTCCACGCGATACCAGCCCTGGGGCACATTGACGAAGGTGAAGCGCGCCCGGCCCGCGCCATCGGTAACGAGCGTCTGCGCAGGGACGGCGTCGCTCTCAGGCGTTTCATCCCAATAGTCGCGGATGATACGCACGGTCACACTTTTGCCGCCAGCAGCGGAACTGTCATGGTTGCGGCTCTGCACGTCCATGAGTACGCTTTCATCCGTGCTGTATCCCCATTTGTGGGGGGCCGCCGAGAGGACGAAGCTATTCCAATAGACGGGGAGCTGTGCTGCGCCGGTCACAGGCAACGCGCGCGCATCGGTTACCTCCGCTTCAAAGGTATAGACGGCGTCGTATTGATCCGTGGCTTCGGGCGCATAGCTCATCGTCCACGTGCCATCAGGCGCGGTGACGCCGGTCCGCGTCTCGATGAGTTGGTTGTAGTAAGGCGATTGTCCACCGCCGGACCACCAATACCAGCCATAGCGAGGAAGCGTATATCGGTAGATCTTCAACTGGACTTGAGCATTTGCTACCGGCTGGCCGAAGTAGTAATCCGCCGCCACGGTGATCTGTGTACTGTCCCCCGAAATCAGCGAATTGCTCTGGGCGCTGACCATAACCTGATATTCCGGCTTGCGGTACTCTTCCACACGCAGGCGCTGGGTCTGCGTCTGCCCATCCACGTTAAGGATGAGGGTCCACCAGCCTAGCGGCGGGCTATCGCCAATCGTAAATTCCCCGTGGAGCGCGCCGAACGCGTCGAGCATCCCTGGCTGGGTGGCGATGAGGTTGTTGCGGGCGTCGCGCAAAGTCACCGTGATCGGCGTGTTGGCCGAGATCTGGCTGTAGCCGTCCACGCTGCGCTGGCGCACAAAGGCCTGGTAATGGATGATCTGGTTAGGGCGGTAGATAGGGCGGTCGGTGTAGAGATAAAGGGTCTTGTCCTCGGCGGGCGCGCTATCCCACCACTGCCATTCCGAGGTCCACTGCCAGTGGAAGCCGACGGCGCTGACCTCGCCGTTGCCCTGAGCGACAACCATGAACGGTTCAACTTCGGCGGCCCACAGATGCGCTACACCGTCAGCGTCGGTGAGGGCGGAGGTGAGCGCCGCGCCCTCTCTGTCATAGAGCGTGACAGCCACACCCGGGCTGGGCTGACGCCCCTGCAAATTGGTGAGCCAGGCGATCACCTGTCCGCCGGCGGCTTGCTTGACCATCAGCCCGTTGCGCCCGACGATCACATAGTCGGCGTCTGTGCCGGCGCTGCTGCTGGCGGTGATCGCGTAAAATCCGCTTGGCACATTGGCGGGGAAGTTAGCGTATTGCGGCGTATACCAATCGTAGGTGGTGAATGTCTGCTGCCAGGCGACGGTTGCTGTCAACCCGACGACTTCCACCACGGAATTGTTGTAGGGTTCATAGATCGCCATACGCCGAACAAATTCCACGGGCGTCAGCGGGTAGAGGGTAAAATCGATGGTGACGGTCCCCTGGCCGGGCCACAGCGGCATTCGGTTGTACCCGCTGGGATCCACTTGTTGAACGCCGCGCCCCCAGCCGAAGTTGGGTCCCTCTCCCCACCACTGCGCAGAGAGGGAGAGGCGCGTCGCCATCACAACGCAGACGACGAACGCCAACGCCGCAAACCACCGCCACGCCCAAAACTGACTTGCGCTAGACGAACGGGTGATCATAGATGTGTCCTTTGGGTAGTCTTTGAAATGACGCAGCGCCGCAAAGCTGGGAAGCGCGCTGATCTACAGTGTAATGAGAGACCGATAGCAAGTCAATGGGGGGCTTGTGCAAGCAATCACAATAGCCATGATTTTGCGCTTTTGTAGGGGATCGGGTATGTTTCTTACGGTTGAAGCAAGCTGGAAGGCCCTGTTATTGGTTGCATTTATCGTCCACTTGGGACAGAGGTTGTTCGCCCTTATGAATCGAAATGTCATCTTAATTGCCGTTGCATTGGTCGTTGTGATCGTCGTTGCCGTTGTGTTTGGGCGCGGGTTGTTGCCCGGCGGGCAGACAGCCATCGTATCGGGGACCACCGGCGAAACCGCCACCGACGCTGCAAACCCTGCCGCGGCCAATCCAGGGCAGGGCTACGGCGATGCAGTGTCACCTCTTCTAATTTCGTTTCGAGAGTGGCAGGCAGGGCCAATTGCAGAGCGGACGGAAGCGTTGGAGGCGAAGATGGAAAACGCCGGCGCGCTTTCTAACCTGACCTATGGCAATTTCCTGCTTCTCTATTTGCAGGCGCAGGCAACGGGCCGAAATGATCTGGCCATGGATTGGGTTGTCCAGGAGACAATTTCGCCCCGTCTACAGCCGATCTATGAGGCGATTGTAAATGAAAGCGCAGCGTTGATGGGTGCGATGAATCAACTCACCCCGCCCGCCGAACTGGCCGAACATCAAGACCGCTTGATCCAATGTCTCGACTACGAGAATAGACGATCCCAGGCGATTGTCGACGTCTTGTCGGGCACGAGCAGCATCACCGTCCCCGCGCGCAGCACCAATCCATGCGCCGATCTGGAACCATCCATTGAGGCGATTGACAACTTCGCCGCCAACCCATAAAAGAGCGAAGGGTGAAGAGTGAGAAAAACGTTCTCTCCCTTCACCCTTCACCCTTCATCTCTCCTCTAGCCAGATTGCCACACGCTCAATGGCTTGATCCAATGTGAGCCGGGCGCCTTGATTGACCAGCCGGTTAAAAAGTCCTTCATCTAGATGGGCTTTGGTTTTGATCATATAGCCTGCAAATTCCTGTTGGTAGCGGGCCGGCCACGCCATGTTGATCTGTTGGCAGATGGCCTGGAGCGCCTGGTGCAGAAGCGCGCTCATGACATAATCTTCTGTGTATAGGGCGCGTTCGGCGGCGGCGCTGAGGAAGACAATGAGGGTAATACGGCTCGATACTTTCTCTGCCAAATGGGATGCTTCCTGTAGATAGGCGCGATCCAGCGCTGTTTGACCATCCAGCCTGGCTGCATTGGAGAGGTTGACCAGCGCGCTGAAGACGCGATCCGAGCCGGATGATGCACGCGCAATGGTCAACGATTCCTCAAGCAGAGACATGGCCTGCGCGTAACGCCCCATCAAGGTGTAGCTCGTCGCCGCGTTGTTGAGGAGGTGGCCCAGCCGTCCAGTCGACGCCTCGCTGCGCGCAATCTGGATCGCTTTTGTCCACAGGGCAGCGGCCTGCTCAAAATTCCCCGACTCGTTGGCGCTGATGGCGTAGCCGTCGAGTGTATCGAGCAAGAGGTGTACATTCTCCAGGGCATAGGCGGCGCGCAAGGCTTCTTCGTGGATCTCCGCTGTTTTCTCTCGATGTTCACTGCTGTAGTGATAAAATCGCCCGGCGCTGTTGAGGATGCGCACCCGCGTCTCTGGCTTCAGCGCGGCTCGGCGATGGACGATCTGATTGAGCCATTCAATGGCTTCGTCAAAGCGGGCGGCGCTTTCCCAAAAGACGCTCAACCCGGCGACCAACTGCGCGCTTTCTTCCAAGAGAGGAAGCGGTGTATCCTCTGTAAGGCCATAGGCCAGCGCCGCCCGCACATTGTTTTCTTCGAGCAAAAGCCGTTGTAGCTTCTCCTTTTGGCGTGATTCGTTCCACTGGGCGGTTTCCTCAGCGATCATCTTGGCGTAGTAGTGGACATAGCGCTCCTGCAATAGGCGCAACTCAGGATCTTCTTGCAGCCGCTCCCAGGCGTACTCGCGCAGCGTGGAAAGCATGGCAAAGCGGGTCTCCTCCTCGGTCGTCGGTTGGATCTGGTAGATGATGTTCTTCTCGACCAGCGAGGTGAGACAGTCTAGCAGCGCATAGTGAACGGTGGTCGCGCTCGCCGAATGGCCGTAGAGTACAGCGGAAATCGCGTTCGGCGTAAAGCTGTCACTGAAGATGGCAAGGCGGGTGAAAATACGGCGTTCTTCTTCACCCAGCAAGTTGAAACTCCACTCGATGGCTGCCCGCAACGAGCGATGGCGCTCAGGGATGTTGCGCAACCTGGTTGTGAGGAAATCGAGCCGGGCGGAGAGTTGCTCAAGAATCCGCGCCGGGGAGAGGAGTTTGATCCAGGCGGCGGCCAGTTCAATTGCCAGCGGCATCCCATCCAGGCGGCGGCAGATCTCCACAACGGCGCTGGCGTTGGCTTCACTCAGTTGAAATTGAGCATTGACAGATTGGGCTACCTCGCAGAAGAGGACAACCGCTGGGATCTCCAGTAGATTGGCAGCAGAGAGATCGGCGCTGGGCGCAGGCAACGACAATGGGGAGATCGAATAGGCGCGCTCACCATAGAGATTGAGCAGGGCCTGGCTTGTGACAAGGAGATGCAACCCAGGGACAGCGGCGAGCAGGGCCGCCAGATCCTCGGCGGCGGCCAATAGATGCTCAAAATTATCGAGGACGAGCAGCAATCGCTTGTAACGCAGCGCATCGATCAGCCCATCTAAAACAGGGATGCCCGCGCCCAGGTGAATGCCCAAAAGGTGGGCAATCGTGGGCAGGATCAGATCGCGATCCAGTACCGACGCCAGAGACAGAAAGTAGATCCCATCCCCAAAAAGAGCAGGCTGTTGTTGGTGCAGTGCGTTGGCAACCTCTGTGGCAAGCCGAGTCTTGCCAATACCGCCCGCGCCGGTCAAGGTGACCAACCGTACCGGATTTTTTGTGGATTGGAAGAGGGCAAGAAGTGCTTGGAGATCCTCTGTTCGTCCAATTATCCTGCGCATCGTTGCGGGTAGATTGGACGGCGCCGGCGCTGAGGATGTGGTTGGTCGAATGACTTCTGAGGAGGCTGGGGTGGATGGCGATACGGGCAGGACCTGCCCACTGATTTGGGCTGCCAGTTCCTCGGTTTCGGGCATGGGCGGCAGATCTAATTCCCGCTTGAGCTGTTCACAAAATTGTCGGTATGCCTGCAATGCGGCCGTCCGATCCCCGGTTGAATAGCGCAGCCACATATAGGTGCGCACCATCTCCTCGTCCAGCGGATCGTCCGCCAGCGCCTGCTGCACGAAGATCAACGCCCTGTCATATTCTCCCCGCTCTTGATACGCGTGGACAAGTTCCTGGAGTTTGCGCAGAAAGAGCGCGCGCAGCCTTCCACGCTCGTAGCTCAGCCACTCTTCATCTTCGGTTGCCAGCAATTCCCCGCCATAGAGACCCACAGCTTCGGCGAGTTGTTCCGGGCTGCCATCCAAACTCTCGAAGACTGCTACATCCAGCCAATAAGCTGCGCGCGGATTCCACTGGATGGTTTTTGATGTGCGCGCCAACCACGGGAGTTCCGCCACAGGTTCGGGCAACATCTTCTGTAGATCGTAAAGATGACGGCGCAAATTGGCGCGCGCTTCTTGTTCCGATACTTCGGGCCAGAGGGTAAACGCGACCTGATCACGTTGAGAGGGCGCCGCACGATTCAGGAGCAAATAAGCGAGTAACAATTTACTTTTCGGAAGACCAGCAATCAGGTAGATCTGCTCATTCATTGTCAAGCGGAATTGACCCAGCAGGTGGATACGCAGCATGTCATCTCTCTTGGGTATTGTAGTCACAGACGATTTTTGGCAATCAGAAACTGTCTGGGCCGGGTTCTCCTACCCACCGAACCCAATTCAATTGGGATTTCACAGCATTGTAGAGACGTTCATCCGCTGTCCAAAACTCACAACGGCTTAGTTGTGCAGTCGCCAGGTATGCTGTGTCGTAAGCCCTGAGGCGGTTGAGTTGTTTGGCCAGATCCCAGGCCAGAGGGAAAATCTGTTGTCGGTGCGAAAGGCGTACAGGGATGCGCTGGAAGGTGGCGAAAGCAGCTTCGCCGCGCGCCGGTGAGATCACTTGCTGATAGACCAAACGGCGCAACGTAGCCGTCACTTCAAATGCAAGCAGCGCTGGCGCGATCAGGCGTTGCTCTGTCTCCAACCAACCGGCCAGGAGTAACTCACAACGAGGGCTGTACGCGTCCGGCACCAGCGTGCGGATCAGCAGACTGGCATCAACGCAGACCGATGAGTTCATCAATTCGTTCGTCCCGTGTTTGGTCTAAGGCGGCATCTACATCTACAAACTGACCTTCTCGATCAGCCAGAATTGTTTCGCGCACCAAGCGAAGATCGGCCAAGAGTGACGCCGGGCTTTCTTGGGTTGGGTTGATGGCAATTGTCACCTCAGTCGCGTCCAGCATTTCATCATCGGCCAGCCGCTGCCGAATGGCGTCCAGGCAGTATTCGGTGACCGCGACATTATGCTTGGCCGCCGCCAACTCAATCCGACGCTTCATTTCTGGATCGGCATATACTTGAATTCGTTGTCGTTCCATTATGTTCACCTCCTGACAAGAAGATAGCACGTTGACACCAAGGTGTCAACGTGCTATCGATCCTCCACCCACTCCGCCAAAGATGCTCCACGCTCCTGCGACCGCCTGCCCAGGACCAACCCCTCAACGCCGATATCCTCACCCAGATCAGGCCAGTGGACGCCGATTCAGAAACTTTCATGCTACAATAGGCTACGAAATTAACCTGTGAAACGGGCCGTGATTGCTGCGCTTTTATCGGGAGAGAGATGGACACATTTGACCGCATCACCTTTGACCCAGCCGTCATGGGCGGACGCGCTTGCATTCGGGGGATGCGCATAACTGTTGCGCTGGTGCTGAATCTGGTTGCCAACGGGCAGTCGCCGGACGAGATTATCGCCGACTATCCGTATCTGGAAGTGGAAGACATTCAACAAGCGCTTCAATACGCGGCCTGGCTGGCGGATGAAAGCGTCCACCCAATCCCTTCACTTGCCGCATGAAATTCCTGGCCGATATGGGCATCTCTCCTGGCGGAGCAATTCTCAGCGTGACAGAAAAGCGCATTCGCATCCGTACGCTCCCCATCAACCGCTAACGCCTCTGCTGCGACTTCACGATTGCCCACGACTCTTTAACCACCCCGCCAAGGACGCTTCGCTCTCCCGCGACCGCTTGCCCAGGACCAACCCCTCGACGCCGATATCCTCATCCAGATCGGGCCAGTGGACGCCGACGCCGTTGCCAATCAGTCGCCAGTTGGCGCGTTCGGCTTCCGTGCCATGACGCAGCCGCGGGTGCCAGGACAGCGGCGCGCGCACTTCACTGCCATCGGACAGGACGACGATGAGGGTGTCCTCGTGGCAGTGGACCTTGACGATGGTTGCGATGAACGGCTCCGCACGCGCAAAGACAGGCTCGGTGACATCTTCGAGTTTGTCCTCGAAGTCGGTGATGTCGTGTTCTTGCCAGAAGCGGGCAAGTTCTTCGGGGTCATTAGTGCTGGGAAGACGGGGTGTTTTCATTTTGTAGATGATACTTTACGTCGCGGCCAGGACTTTGACTTCTTCATCCAAGCGGTCGGCGAGTCGATCTTTTTCTGTTTCGAGATCGTAGCGTGTCTGCAAGTTCATCCAGAATCGCTCCGACATGCCGAAGTAGCGGGACAGGCGCAGCGCTGTGTCCGGTGTGATGCCGCGCTTGCCGTGGACAATTTCGTTGATCCGGCGCGGCGGTACGCCGATGTCTCTGGCAAGCCGATACTGCGAAATGCCCATTGGCTCCAGGAACTCTTCGAGAAGAATTTCGCCAGGGTGGATGGGGGGCAGCTTTTCTTCAGTCATGCTGATTATCCTCTCAGTGGTAATCCACCACCTCAACATCATATGCGTCATCGTTACGCCACATGAAACAGAGCCGCCATTGGTCGTTTATGCGAATACTGTGCTGCATGGCACGGTTGCCGGTCAGCTTTTCCAGTCGATTCGATGGCGGAATCTTCAAATCGTCCAGTCCCTCCGCAGCGTCGAGGATTTCGAGCTTGGCACGCGCCCGCCGCTGAATGTCTGGCGGCAGTTTCCGCGAGAATTCACGATTGAAGATCTTTTCCGTCTCACGGTCGGCAAAGCTTTTGATCATGGATAAATAATAACGCTACTCGTTATGCTGGTCAAGGTTGTTTCGCCACCCACCCCGCCAAGGACGCTTCGCTCTCCCGCGACCGCTTACCCAGGACCAACCCCTCGACGCCAATATCCTCATCCAGACCGGGCCAGTGGATACCGACGCCGTTGCCAATCAGTCGCCAGTTGGCGCGTTCGGTATCCGTGCCAGGACAGCGGTACGTACACTTCGCGGCGATCAGATACCACCCATAATCGCGGAGAGAGCACGCCACGTGGCATGCTCTCTCTAGAAGCTACTTATTCTCTTCCCTGGCAATCACACCATCGGCCTTGACCACACCGACAGCAGCCAGCAATAGAATTATTCTTCCTCTTCATGACCAAGCTCAAGCAACTTAACGTCCTCTATATCTCGCGCTCGTCCTGCGGCACGCTTGGATGCGATGAGATGCCGCCGAGAGACTACATAGAAAACCTGCCCCGCGTACTGCATCTCTTCCCGCTCTGCCCACGCCTGCTCAAAATCGATGCCGGGCGTTGATGTCTGTACATCGATACGCACCTTATCGCGAAAAATCGTGATCTCGTGGTTGAGGAGTTCCTCTGCTGTTGTCAGGTCGGCCGTGCCCAAGCCTGCGTCAAGCAGAGCAGCAAGCAGCCGTTGTGCATTTTCAGGCGTAGCCTCAATCAAGATATCGAGATCAAACGTGGCACGTGGAACGCCATAGAGGATGGCAGCAATGCCGCCGATGATGACATAGTGGACGTTATGACTGTGAAAGGACGAGAACACGCCCTGCAACTGGTTCAGCATCTTTTTGATCCACAATCTGTGAATTGACGCTCAAAATCATGTCCGTAAACATACAGAGCATTTCCATCCTCTCGTTCAGCGATAAGGACTGGAACCAACGTGCTTTGGCTTCCTGCGTTTCCTCGGCAAAGTCATGCGAAACAGCAATTTGCGTTGGCATTTCTTGCCTTTTTTCTCCCTTTTTCTACATACGGCTTTTGGTTGTCCTGCGTTGGATGGTGATTCTAAATCAATTGTAACTCAAGCTGTGCGTAACTTTCAACACGAACCTCGACTTTGCACCCACTCCGCCAAGGACGCTTCGCTCTCCCGCGACCGCTTGCCCAGGACCAACCCCTCCACGCCGATATCCTCATCCAGATCGGGCCAGTGGACGCCGACGCCTTTGCCAATCAAACGCCAGTTGGCGCGCTCGGCTTCCGTGCCATGACGCAGCCGCGGGTGCCAGGACAGCGGCGCGCGCACTTCTTCACTGCCATCGGACAGAGTGACGATGTGGGTGTCCGCGTGGAAATGGAGGTTGACGATCATACTGATGATCCTCTGAAGCTACGTATCTGCTGAGATTTGAGAGCGAATCAGGGCTTCGATTTCTTCGATGATTCGGGGCAGATTGGGGCGTACAAAACTCATGCCTGGGGCCGGAACACGATTGTGCTTGATGTCTGGTGGCAAATGCTTGTGGTGCGGATGGGTGCTCTGCAAGTGGGGTTCGTCTGGATGTGGCTGTGGATCATACCAGTAGAGTTTCTCCTGATGTTGCCAGATTTCATAGCCATACCAGTCGAGGACAGCGGGAAGCCGGTCGTAGACGATGCGTTCGCTCACGACAAGACGAAATCCTCGTACAAAGAAAATCTCGCCTGAAACACGCGCCAAGGTTCGTCCTCGGCGCTGAAAACTGACGGTGGAACGCTCGATTGAAGGATACTGCTCAGCCAAGGTGTAGAGGAAAAGCTCATAGTCTTCGGCTGTGCGCAGCGGATTGTTCATGCTGCTACCTGGATGATACTGGAAAGGCTATTGTCTTGCTGCAAAAGACGCTGTACTTCATTGCGATAGGCGGCTTGACGGGTGAGCCATGTGCGGTAGATGCTGGCCCACTCTCCAAAATCCATTACCCACTCTTCTTGCTCCGGTTCTTCGCCCGCTGCATAGGACGCGTACAACGTCTCTGAGCGGATGCCATACTTTCGCTCAAAAGCAAGTAGTTCTTCTTCCAAGGCATGAATATCGATCAACAGATCGCGTAGGTCCATTTCAATGTCTCCTCACTCAGTCCAACGCTATGTGAATCGATTGTAGCATGGAAAAAGTTGGCGCGTAAAGTGGCAACCGAGGGGTTTCAGCCGCACGTGGGCGTGCTCTCTCCACAGTTCATTCGTGGACAGCCAACGGCTCAATGACCGCCAACGCCGCGGCTTCCGCCTCCTGGAAGGTGACATCCCACCGCATCTGTAAATTCAGCCAAAACTCAGGGACGTGCCGAAGACCTTCGCCAGCCGCAATGCCGTGCTGGGGATAATGCTATAACAACCGATATTGAATTGAGGCTTGGTATCCGTCAACCAATTCTGCTATTTGAGGCGTGGCCAGTTCGTCATCCGTTGCATATCGAAAGCTTTGAGGAGGGTGAAAACTAATCCCCTGTTCTGCCCAATCGTCGAGGTTGATCGGAGCATCTAGAAGCCAAACATCGTCCAAAAAGATGCCTACACCAGAATCAAGACCTTGAAAGTACTCCAAGTATTCTTCTTTCGTGACACCCGCAGTATCTTTGACCAGTTCCCAAAGTTCGCCAAGAGGTTTTTCAACAATCTTAGCTATCTTGAATGCACCTACTAAAGAACGAATAGGTGACGAAGCATAAACTAAAACTAAAGACCCTTGTACCACCCGTTTAGGACGACTACGGCGCAGTTCTACCGTCTTTGTTCGGTTAAATATCATATCCACATAATGAGGACGAATTGACAATACAATGGCATTGGAGGACATAGTGTTTACCTTTTCCAAGTCTACAAACTCGCTTGATAGATTCTTGCGAACTGGTCACTCGATATTTTGATCGGGCCTTGAATGTTGAAATTCTTACCCACAGTATCAAGCCAAATTTGCTGTACCGTGTTTCGATCAACAGGACTGTTGAGTAACTCAGTTTTGCTAAAGCGAAACGCCATTATGTCTTGTTCAAGATCACCTTTGGCTACTCCAAGCACATGTTCCCAAGAGTATATGCCCAAGCGCTTAAATCGAGAGTATAAAGATTTTGGTTTGTCGATGATCACTTCATCAAGGTACGAACACGCACGTATTGATTTCGTACCTAAGAGAGGACGTTTTCCCTGTCCTTCTGTAATATACCAGAGAATGCGCGCTGGAGCCTCTAGACGAGACCGGCTAGAACGGTAGTAAACATTTTCGGCATTTAACATTAAAAATGGATTAGCACCAAAGAGCGTCTGGTCTGCCAGATATGGGTCAAACATTTCCATGGCCCATTGAGGGTGAATGGAAACAATGTATATCGGCAAATTAAGATCTGCGATCTTCACAGGCCAAAGTGTCTTCTCCAAATGCAAAATAGTATGAGAATCCCGTGACACATGTTGGCAATAGTGCAACCAATCGAACATTTGTTTGAAGTAGTTATGCAACAAAGGTCGATTCTCTGCAAGTTGATGAAGCACAGAAGTCAGTTCGCTGGTTTCCTTCATCATTCTCAGGTTCACTTTTACCCATTGATCATCAGACAAAACAAACTCATTCTCCCGAAGAGCACTCGTGAGCGTATCAGACAATAATCTATCTGTTACTCGAACTATGGAACGTTTTTCTTGAGTGCAGTCAACAACAAAGGTATTTACCAAGTGAATGGCAAGTGTTGAAGCGAGAGGAGTGTTAGGTATGCGTATCAGTGGGATCTCAAGCTCGTCTTTCTGTTTGCGAGAGTAAACGACTAAGGCAAGCAACTGATTGCCATGCTCAATAACGGTGACTTGATGGGTACGGGGATCTGCAAGGAACGGTTGAAGCGTGCGGCGAAATTCGGGTTTCCTTTCTCTATCTTTTTGTTGGAATGCTTCTTCCAGGCGACTGCTGTCTTCTTGGGAAACGCGTCTCGCTTGGATACGAGAGCCGCTTAACCATGCAGGGCGATACTCCGACTCGCGAATAAGTAGATCCTGGTGAATGATTAGATCTGTTGGTCGGACGATACGCATTTCGTACCGTTCATACACGCTGTCGGATTTCTTCAACAAATTTTCGTCTTGTGTGACGAAGAACGGAACTTGGGCTGCAATGGTCTTTGCGATCTGACGCAAATCCGACCCATCTCGCTCAGTCATTTTTCTTGGAAACAGATCTCGTAGGTTCCGTTCGATTTTTTGAAATGTTTCACTCGGACTTTTCACAACATTGAATTCTGCGGTGAAGTTTCGTGCCTTCTGTCTTTTATACTGCTCTTCGCCGCGGTCGATTTCTGTAAAAATCTCATCTGTGAGACACAGACGAACATCTAACCAATCGGCCTGCAAAGAGTGAGATACTTGGTTCGTTGTATTGGGCGGTTCCTGCAACTCAAAGAATATATTTGCATCAATAACGACGTGTAGAAGAGATTCCGTTTGGGTTTCACTTGCATAAGAAAAGAGGGTCGGGTGTCCAAAATCGAACCACCAGACAGTTAATAGTGATCCCTTTTGGCTTCGACCTGGAATTTCGGTTGGAGGATGGAAGCCCAATTTAGGCCATATTTTGTTTACTTCATAATCACGGCGGCAGCGAACTCGAATGGCACGAAAATCTTGCCGTGTTTTTGCCACTAGCGCCTCAAATAATGCACGAGCGACACCAGAACCACGATGTTTCTGATCCACACATAGATGTGTGATGTAAATCAGTGATGCCTTCGAGTTAACTCCGTATAACAAATAGCCGAGAACCTCAGAATCCTGTAACGCAACCAGGATTCTACCATTTTGAGCGTGCTGCGAAAATGCATCTCGCGGCATGAAACCCAAAGTATTGGAGTTCTCATCTGCTAACCGAATAACTTCATTCAGGTAAATAGATTGCTGATTGATGACCATGACGTTCATGAAGATCGCTCCTGCTAGATCCCGATGTGGGCTTACTCGAAGAACTAATGTGGTGTAAGACGCTGTTGGAAAACAGGGGGTAGGGTGAACCAACAAATAAGATTCTATCACAAGTCGCTCTGAAATTTGAGTAGAAAAAAGGACAACCGCCTTGACGGTTGTCCTTTTGACTTTTGCACTTTGACTTTTGCCTTCCCCTACGCGGTGACAATCCCTTCCAGGCGATCCTCCAGATCCACATAGATCTCCTTCAACTGCTCAATCGTCTCATCATCCGCATCCCAAAATCCCCGCGAATCGGCTTCGAGGAGCCGCCGGGCGATGGCGGCGGTGGCGTGGGGATTGGCCCGCGCCATGCGTTCGCGCATCTCTTTGTCGAGGAGGAAGGTGCCGGCCACGTCCTGATAGACCCACCCTTCCACGGCGTCGTTGGTGGCGCTCCAGCCGTAGGTGTTGCTGACGCGGTGCTCGATCTCGCGCACGCCTTCGTAGCCGTGGGCCAGCATCGATTCGTACCATTTGGGGTTGAGCAGTTTGGCGCGCGATTCCAGCCGCACCATCTGCTCCAGCGAGGAGAGGCGGTCGTTGAGCGAGAAGGCGTCGGCCACGAGCACCGGCGGACGCTTGCCGCTCAGCGTCTCCACGCTCTTGGAGACGCCGCCCAGATATTCATAGTAGTGATCCACATCGCTGATGCCGATCTCAAAGCTGTCGATGTTCTGGAAGGCCGCATCCACGGTGGCGAGGCTGCGCTCCATGATCGCACGCTGGTTGCTCCACCCGCTCTTGCGGCTGTAGGCATAGGACTTGCGCGTCATGAACATGTCGCTCAGTTCGTTGTCGTTCTCCCAGTTGCTGCTTTCGATGAGATGGTTGATGTTGGCCCCATACGCGCCCGGCGCATTCGAAAAGACGCGGGTGGCGGCCTCGTGGATCGAGATGCCCAGGTCGGCGGCGTGGGCCAGCGTATGTTTGCGCACGAAGTTGCGTTCCACGGATTCGGGGGCTTCGGCGGCCAGGCGCACCGCCTTGTCGAGCAGGTTCATCTGGTGGTGGAAGAGATCGCGGAAGATGCCGCTCACGGTCATCACCACATCAATGCGCGGACGATTCAACTCGGCCAGCGGAATCAGCGCCACATCCGAGACGTTGCCCAACTCATCCTCAAGGGCGCGAGCGCCCAGCAGCGCCAACACCTGCGCCACCCCTTCGCCGTCGCTCTTGAGGTTGTCCGTCCCCCACAGGATCATGGCCACGGTTTCGGGCAAGCCGCCCTGTTCCTGCACAAGGCGGGCCAACATCTGATCCACCAATTTGGTCCCGGCGGTGGTGGAGACGGCGTTGGGCACGCGCATGGGGTCGAGGGCGTGGATGTTGCGCCCGGTGGGGGCGACGGCCTCGTTGCGCACCACATCGTTGCCCGGCGAGGGGGGGATGTAGCCCGCTTCCAGCCCGTGGAGCAGCCCTTCCACCTCGTGGTCGTGGATCAGCCGCGAGCGCAGATCGTCGAGCGAGTTCCACAGATTGACGAGCAGCCCGGCGGGGATGCGGGCGTGGGCGTGGAGGTAGCCATCCACGGCGCGGGTGTCGAGTTTGGGCGAGCGCGGCGCGTCGACAAAGAGGGTCATGGCGCTGTGGACGATCTCCTCGATGTGTTCCCAATGTTCCTGGGCGGCGCTGTCGATCTTGATCGTCTCTTGCAGCACTTCGTAGTTCAATCCCAGCCCTTCGGCGATCAACGCGGGGAGCGTGCGCAGCTTCTCGCCTGTTTTGGGGTGAGCGGCAGGGTTGAAGGAGGCCACCAACGCCAGGATGTCCACCAATTCGCCGTTCGACGGCGCTTTGCCCAGCACATGCAGCCCCATGGGGATCATGCGATGCTCGACCTGGATCAACTCGTGGCCGAGGGCGGCGATGTAGGCGTCGGCGGAGGAGTCATCCACGGCGACGCTGATGCCCAACTTTTGCGCCTGCGTGCGGATGTCCTCGGCCAACTCGTCGCCCGGATGGCGGTGATAATTGTCGATGCTATCCTTGAGCAGCCGCAAGCCTTTGTAGAGGCCTGCCTGCTGCAAAGGCGGGGCCATGTAGCTGATCAACGTGGCGGCGCCGCGGCGTTTGGCAATCGATCCTTCGCTGGGGTTATTGACGCTGTAGAAATAGTAGTTGGGCAGCGCGCCCAGCAGCCGCGACGGCCAGCAATCGGCGCTGATGCCGGTCTGTTTGCCGGGCATAAATTCCAGCGCGCCGTGGGTGCCAAAGTGGAGGACGGCATCGGCACCGTAGACTTGATCGATCCATGTGTAGAAGGCGGCGAAACCGTGATGCGGCGAGGCGCCTTTACCCATCAACAGCCGCATGGGATCGCGCTC
>JAHBVG010000032.1 GCA_019637695.1 Caldilineaceae bacterium
GTGGCTTAAAAGTGGAAAGATTGACTGGGGTAAAGCCCGACGGCAGTGTGTTGAGATCTCGTTGCCAATTGCGGCGTTGAAATTCAATGTCAATCAGCCTGGTGACGACTTCAACAGGATCAGCTTGCTCTTCTGCTGCTAATGAATGTAACTTTTGCGCCAAATGCATTGGAAGTTCTAGCGTGATGCATTCTTTTTCCACGATTGCCTCCGATCTCTATAGCCAGGTATGGTTTCTATTCTAGCATCTGTCACGTACGCCGACAACAAAAACGCCGAAGAGCGGATGCGCTCTTCGGCGTTTTTGATTCAGCTAGAGGAGGGTTACCCGCCCAACCCCATCAACAGATTTGTCCAAAACGTGGGGTAAAGGCCAACGACCACAGTGCCGATAGCGGTGAGGGCCACGCCCAGGTTGAGACCCAGCCAATTGCGCCGTTCGCTCGCCACGGTACTCTCGCTGAAATACATGGAGACGACAACGCGCAGGTAGTAATAGGCGCTGATGGCGCTGTTGACCACACCGACCACGACCAGCCACACCCACCCCGATTCGACGGCCACGCGGAAGACGAAGAATTTGCCGAAGAACCCGGCCAGCGGCGGAATCCCGGCCAGGCTGAGCATGAAGATCGACATTGCCAGGGCCAGGCCGGGCCAGCGGTTGGCGATGCCGTTGAAGCGCTCCTGTTCCACATCCCCTTCGCCGATGCGCTCCAGGGCGATGACGACGGCAAACGCGCCGATGTTCATAAAGGCGTAGGCAAAGACGTAGAAGAGCGCCGCGCCGGCTCCTTCTGCTGTGGCGGGGACGAGCGCCACCAGCACATAGCCGGCATGGGCAATGCTGGAATAGGCCAACATCCGTTTGACGCTGCTCTGGCGCAGGGCAGCCAGGTTGCCCACCGTCATCGTCAGGATGGCAAGCGCGGCCAACATCCATCCCCATGTCTCTTGCTGACCGGCCAGCGCTTCATTCAACAGGCGCAGGAAGGCAGCAAAGGCGGCGGTCTTGGTGCCGATGCTCATAAAGGCGACCACCGGGGTGGGCGCGCCCTGGTAGACATCCGGCGTCCACATGTGAAAGGGGACGAGGCTGAGTTTGAAGCCAAAGCCGACAATGACCAGGGCGATGCCAGGCAAGAGGAAGGTCAGATTGCCGCCGCCGTTGTTAAAAATTTCTCCCAATAGACGCAGATTGGTGGTGCCGCCGGCGCCGTAGATCAGCGCCATGCCATAGACTAAAAAGGCCGTGGCAAAGGCGCCCAGCAAAAAGTACTTCATGCCAGCTTCGCTGCTGCGGGGATTCTCTCGATGGTAGCCGCAGAGTACGTAGATCGCCAGCGAGAAGATCTCCAATGCCAGGAAGATGACGATGAGATCAACGGCGCTGCCCATCAACATCATGCCGATTGTGGTGAGCAGGAGCAACGAATAATATTCGCCCACATTTTGGGTGATGTGATCGATGTAATCGCTGCTGAGAAGGATGCCCAACAGCGCCGCCACCAGCACCACCAGCCGCACGCCGAAGGTGAAGTTGTCCGCAGCCACGCCGCCCAGGTAGACGGCGTCGGGGAGCGTCCACACGTAGACGTTAGCAGCCAGGGCTACGATCACACCTACCAGCGAAATATTGGCCAGGATTTTGCTGCTGCTGGTGTTGCGCCCAGGCAGGATGTCCACCATCATCACGGCGATGACAAAGAGGGTGAGGACGATCTCCGGCAGCAGGACGGTCCAGTTTTCGGTCAGAATCGAGAGATCCATTAGTGTTGTACCTCTACCACAATTGCCGGCGCAGCATCGTTGATGATCTCCAGCGCGGCCACCGATGGGTTGATTTTATCCAAAAATAGATTGGGGAAGAGACCCAACAGGAAGAAGAGCAACACCAGCGGGATCAACATCGCCATCTCGCTCCACTTCAGGTCAGGCAGCACCCCCTTTTCGTTGGCCGGGTTCGTGAGCGGTCCCTGCGCCATGTGGCGGAAGGCAACCAGCAGATACCAGGCCGCCAGGATAACCCCCGCCGTGCCCAGCACCGCCAGGAATGGATTGCTGGCGAAGGTCCCCAAGAGGATGGTGAACTCGCCCACGAAGCCGTTAAGACCGGGCAATCCGGCGCTGCTCATGGCCACCACCAGGAAGAAGAAGGAGAAGATCGGCACGCTCTTCCACAGGCCGCCGAACTCGGCCAGATCACGGGTATGGCGGCGCTCGTAGAGCATCCCCACCATGAGGAAGAGCGCGCCTGTACTCAGACCGTGGTTGACCATCTGCAAGACCGCGCCGCTGACGCCCTGTTGGTTGAGGGCGAAGATCCCCAGCACCACGAAGCCCATGTGCGCCACTGAGCTATAAGCGACCAGCGACTTCACGTCGCGCTGCACCAATGCCACCATTGCCCCGTAGAGGATGCCGATCACCGCCAGGATGGAGATGAGCGGCGCGTAGTCGGCGCTGGCCTGGGGGAAGATGGGCAGGGCAAAGCGGATGAAGCCGTAGGTCCCCAATTTAAGCAGTACACCGGCCAACAGAATCGACCCCGCCGTTGGCGCCTGCACATGGGCATCGGGCAGCCAGGTGTGGAAGGGAAAGATGGGCACTTTGATGGCAAAGGCCAGGGCGAAGGCCAGGAAGGCCGCCTGTTGTAGCCAGCCCGGCATCCCTGCGGCCAGGGCAGGCAATTCCAGCACGTTGAAACTCCCCGTCTGGAAATAGACGGCGAGGATCGCTACAAGCATCAGCGTGGAACCGGCCAGGGTGAAGAGGAAGAATTTCAGCGCGGCGTAGATGCGGTTCTGGCTGCCCCAGCGCCCGATTAAAAAGTACATGGGGATCAGGCTGAACTCCCAGAAGACGAAGAAGAGGACCAGATCCAACGCCAAAAAGACGCCAATGGTGGCGGTCTGCATGGTCAGCATCAGCGCCATGTACGCGCCCACATTTTCCTTGACGTGCTGATTGGAGAAGGCCACGGCGATGATCATCAAGAAGGTGGTCAGGATCACCAACCAGAGGCTGATGCCGTCCACGCCCAGGCGGTAGTAGACATCGAACGCCGGCATCCAGGCAAACTCTTCGAGGAATTGCATGGCGGCCCCGTCCTGCCAGCCCGTCAGCAAGAGCAGGCTGACGAGGAAGGTGATGATCGTCGACGCCAGCGCCGTCGTCTTCTTGGCCCCGTCGCCGGGGAGGAAGAGTACGATCACCGCCCCAATCAGGGGCAAAAAGGTGATGATGGAAAGTAAATAGTTCATTGCGTCACAGGTCCTCAAAAGGTTTGAATTGAACAGCCTGTTTCAATTTGTTCCAGAAATCTACTACGTCGTTGCCGATCCACTGCGCCCATCGGTCGATGTAAAATATATCAAACGACGCAGACAGTTCTGCATCTTCGCCCTGCTGCATAGCGTGCAGAATATCGCGTATATCAGTTTCATGGCGATAGCTGCGAGATTCATTCCATGCCATGAGTTTGCCTACGATAACATCTTCAGGTTTTGCAAACCAGGCTTGAAATAATTCGCTTTCATTCAGGACAAGATCTCTACGAATTCGATTGCGTAAGGCAAAGTCGTAGCCTGGCTTCATCGTCAACGGGATCAAGTCCGCCTTGCGCCCCACACTGCTGTCAACGATGTTGAAAAGGATTCCCATCTGAATTGAATCTCTCATTTGATATGGGTCTGCATAATAGCGGGGTGAGGGATAAGCGGCCGCTAACGCATCAATTTTTTGCTCTGTTAGATCGACAACAATATCTACATCGTAGGTCGCCCGTGTAATCCCGTACTCAGCACCAGCGAATGCGCCAATGATAACATAGGGGATCTCGATTGTTTCGAGGGTGCGCAGGATATGGAAGTAGAAATCTAAATCGGGTCTATCCATTCTGATAAAGTCTCTCAAACATCAGTTGGCAACGTTCAAGATCGCTTAGCTCAGGATAGGTCTGGCGCAGGCGTCTTTGCCATGTCGTGATCAGTACATTCTGCACATTTAACATGGTGCGAACGCGTTTCCCTGGCGGCAGACGCATTAGTAACCGAATCTGCAGATCATCCGCAGGACCCAAGCGCTGCCTCAGTTCTTCTACAGACAATTCGTAAGCCATTGTGACCTCTACACCATCAAATCGCCATCACAAAGTATACCAATACCACCACTACGCCTAAGAAGAGGCTGAGCGCGTAGGTGGGGACCAGCCCATTGTGGAGACGGCGCACGGCGTTGCCAGCGACCATGTGCGCCTGGCCGAAACGGTTCACAGCGCCGTCGATGGTGTTCTTGTCCACCACGCTGGCGAACCAGAGCGAGGCCCAGCGCAGCGAGCGCACGAAGATGACATTGTAGGCATCGTCGATATACCACTTATGTTGGGCGGCCCCTTCCAACGGCTTGAAGAGATTGGTGAGGCGGACCGCCCATCCTGCATTCGCCAAATAGCGGAAATAAGCCAGGGCAATGCCAGCCATGGCGATCAGCCCGCTGACGACGAGCAGGGTCCATTCCAGCGTTGCCGTCGGATGGTAGCGCAGCGGACCAATGGCCGGTTCCAGCCAGTGTTCCAGGGTGAGGATGAAGGGCAAGTTGATCACGCCCGCGATCAACGCCAGCCCGGCCAGCACCCAGAGTGGGATTGTCATCACGGCCGGGCTTTCGTGGGCATGGTCAAAGACATGGTGATCGCGTTCTTTGCCCCAGAAGGCCAGGAAGAAGGCGCGGAAACTGTAGAAGGCCGTCAACAACGCCGTGAATAGACCAATGGCATACAAGATGAGGCTATGCTCGAAGACATTGAGCAGGATACCATCCTTCGAAAAGAAGCCCGATGTGAGCGGGAAACCGGCCAGCGCCAGCGAGCCAATCAAAAAGAGCAGATGGGTGGTGGGCAGCTTGGCGCGCAGGTTGCCCATCTTGCGGATGTCGAGCGTGCCGCCGGGCAGCCCATGCATCACATTCCCCGCAGAAAGGAAGAGCAGCGCCTTGAAGAAGGCATGGGTGAGCAGATGGAAGATAGCGAACGCATATGCGCCCACGCCCACGCCCAACATCATGTACCCCAACTGCGAGATCGTGGAATAGGCCAGGATCTTCTTCAGATCCACCTGGACCAGGGCAATCGTGGCGCCCAGCAGCGCTGTCAACGCCCCCACCCAGGCTACGGTATTGGATGCCAACGGCGCCGCTTCCCACATCACCGAGGTGCGGGCGATCATGTAGATGCCCGCCGTCACCATCGTCGCCGCATGGATCAGCGCCGAGACCGGCGTCGGACCGGCCATGGCGTCGGGCAGCCAGACGAAGAGCGGCAGTTGAGCGCTCTTGCCGGTGGCCGCCAGCAGCAGCAGCAGACAGACGACTGTCAGCGTCCCCTGCGCCATCTCGCCCAGATTGGCGAAGACTTCGAGGAAGCTCACCGTGCCCAGCGTCGTCCAGATCGCCATGATCGCCAGCATCATGCCGAAGTCGCCCACACGGTTGACCAAAAACGCCTTCTTGCCGGCGTCGGCGTAATAGCCATAGGTGTCATCGTAGCGTTCGAAGTAGAAGCCAATCAGCAGATACGACGCCAGCCCCACGCCTTCCCAGCCTACAAACATGCCCAGGAAATTATCGCTGAGGATGAGGATGAGCATGGCGAAGACAAAGAAGTTAAGGTAGACGAAGAAACGCTGAAAGCGGGGTTCGTCGTGCATGTAACCGGTGGCGTAGATGTGGATTAACGAGGCCACGCCCGTCACCATCAGGGCCATGCTGACGCTCAGGGTGTCGATGAGCATGGCCGCGCCGACGTGGAAACTGCCAATCGTGATCCAATCCCACAGGGGGACAACCACGGCGCGGTGGTGTTCGTCGGTCCCCAACAGGCCGACGAAGAGCGCCACGGCCACGCCGAACGACGCCACAATCGCGCCGGAGGCGATGGCGCCGACGACGGTTTTGCTCAGCCGGTCGCCAAAGAGCATATTGATCAGCGCGCCTAGCGCCGGAAAGAGAAATATCAGCCAGGCATAGGTGAACATAAGGCCAGAACTCCTGGAGGAAGGTGACTGGTGATTGGGGATTAGTGACTGGGGAGAGAAGAAACTGGATGAGAGGTCTTTCTGTCCCAATCACCAATCACCAATCACGAATCACCACTTGAGTAAATCGATCTCATCAATATTGATGCTCTTGCGGTGTCGGGTGTTGGCGATGAGTAGCGCCAATCCAACGGCAACTTCGGCGGCGGCGACGGCCATGATCATAAAGACGAAGATCTGGCCGTTGAGATTTCCCCATTCGCGGCTGAAGGCGATAAGTGTGAGGTTGACGCTGTTGAGCATCATCTCCACGCACATGAAGATGATCAGCGCGTTGCGGCGCAGCAGCACGCCCACCGCCCCAATCGTGAAGATGAACGCACTCAAGATCAAAAAATAGCTGGTTGGAATCATGGGGATTGCAACTCTTTCTCTCTGGCGGGTTCTACTGGACGATCATGTTGCGTCGGCTGGCGATGGGAGGGCGGAACCGGATTGGGCAGTGTATCTCCCTCACGGACGCGCGGCGCAGCCTCTTCTTCCGGCTGGCGGCCCAGGACGAGCGCGCCCAGCAGGGCAACGAGCAACAGGATCGCCACCAATTCAAAAGGCAGGATGTATTGGGTGAAGAGCGTCAGGCCGATCACCGGAGGCGCGCCGCCTTCCACTGCCATCACCGCTTCGGGTGAAACAGGCTGTATGCGCAGAAGCACAGCGTAGCCCAGGCTCCCCAACATGATCACGCCCAGGAGGATACCGGCGTAGCGGCTCCATGTGCGCTGGCTGGCGCTGAAATCATTGGTGTCGCCGCCGATCAACATGATCACAAAGAGGATCAAGATGACGATGCCGCCGGCGTAGACGATCACCTGGGCTGCGGCCAGAAACTGCGCCTCCAACATGACGTAGAGGACAGCCAGCGTGGCAAAGTTCGCCAACAGAAAGAGAGCGCTATGCACCGGTTGACGGCTGAGGACCACGCCCACAGCCGCAGCCAGACAGACCGCGCCCACCAATAGAAAGAAGATCAGCGGCAAAGTCATCGCACTTACTCCGGTCGAATAATGACGTTGGGTTGGCCCGGGTTGAGCAACTCCTCTTTGGTCACCACAAAGCCCCGGCGCGTATAGGTTGCCATGGCGAAATCATGGCCCAGCACAATCGCCTCGGTGGGGCAGGCATACTCACAGTCGCCACAGAAGATGCAGCGCAAAAAGTTGATCTCATACGCCTTGGCGTAACGCTCGCCGGGAGAGGTCGGGTTGGCCGGGTCGTTCTCTGCCGCCTCCACATAGATGGCCCCGGTCGGGCAGGCTGCCTCACAGAGCTGACAGGCGATACAGCGTTCCAGCCCATTGTCGTAGCGCCGCAGATAGTGCTTGCCGCGGAAGCGCGGATAGACAGGGATGGGCACATCAGGGTATTCCACCGTCACCGGCTTTGTCCCCAAATATTTCAGCGTCACCCCCATCGCCTTGCCGATATCCACCGCACCCTTGATGTAATCTCTCAGTGCCATATTTTTCCCCTTTTAGTGGTGATTGGGGATTGGGGATTGGTGACTGGGAAAACCTTCTGGCCCAGTCACCAATCCCCAATCCCCAATCACTAACTACTTCAAAAAGACCGTCAACACCGCCGTGATCATCATATAGACCAGGCTCAGCGGCAGTAAGAATTTCCAGCAGAAGCGCATCAACTGATCGTAGCGCGGGCGGCCAATCGAGGCGCGCACCCACACGTAAAGGAAGAGCAAGGCAATCACCTTGAGGCCCAGATAGACGGGTCCCAACCAGACGAACTGCTCGGCAAAGGGACCGCGCCAACCGCCAAAGAAGAGCGTCGCCATAATCGCGCTGAGCGTGATCATGTTGATGTATTCGGCCATGAAGAAGAGCGCAAATTTGATGCCGCCGTACTCTGTCTGGAACCCGGCCACCAACTCGTTTTCCGTCTCCGGCAGGTCGAAGGGACTGCGGTTGTTCTCGGCCAGGATACAGATAAAGAAGAAGGGGAAGGCCAGCCAGAGCCAGAGCCATACCCACCAGGGCCGTGAATTTTCCACAAGTTCCACCAGGCTGAACGAACCCGCCAGCATGAGGATGCTCACCAAGAAGAGACCCAGCGGCAGCTCATAGGAGATCATCTGCGCCGAGGAACGCAGCGCGCCCAACAGCGAATAGTTGTTGTTGCTGCTCCACCCCGCCAGGATGATGCCGTAGCTTTCCACACCGGCAATCGCCAGAATCCAGAGGAAGCCAATCGGTACGTCCGCAATCGCGGGGATGTCACGCGCCACCGGGATCACCGCCCAGACCACCAGCGCAGGGATCAACGCCAGCGCCGGCGCAATTACATAGACTGGTTTGTCCACATGGTTGGGGATGATCTCCTCTTTGAAGACAGCCTTCAGCGCGTCCGCCACCGGCTGCAACAGGCCGAAGGTCCCCGCGCGGTTCGGTCCATAGCGCACCTGGAAGCGCGCCAACAGCTTGCGCTCGAACCATGTCAAATAGGCAAAGCCCGTCAGCAGCACAACGATCAGGATCAATGCCCTGATCACTGGAAAAACGAGATGATTAAGCCAGTCCATAAACAACCTCAGATCTTTGCGGTCGCAATAAGGTTCTGCTATTGCTCAGAGAATGCATCGAGAAACTCATCACGAGAAATTCGGGACTGCCGCAGAATCGTGCGTAAAGTCGAACCTTTGATGCGAGAATGATTGGGCATGGTTAACGGTGTTCGCGTACCATCGCTCTCTTCGCGAACCATCGCAATGTGATTACCCTCTCGGACAACGACAAATCCTAAATTGCGAAAGGCTCGAATCACGTCTGCTTTGGCCGCATCAACCGGAAACTTGGGCATTAGAAAGCTACGCTCATCTCTGCCACGAAAACTTCCTGTGCCGTATCGTCATTTTCTAGAACTTCGGTGCCAAAAGTTTCAATGTGAAATTCGATGGCCGAACGTACGTCAGAGAACGCTTCCTCGTAGGTATCTCCCTCGGCCACGATGATTCCCTTCAATCCAACAGGATACGCCACATAGCCATCTGCATGTTTTTCGACAATGATCTTAATTGGCTTTTGCATGGTCGCCTCCGATTCGGAACCACACTATTTGCGTTCTATCCGCACATGCTGATTGACGCTGCCGTTGAGAAGCGTCCCGACCGGCGCGCCGGGCAGACTTTCGGGAATCCAGGCGGTGCCGGGCTGGATCTGTTCGCTGATCGTTACTGTGAGATCCAACGCGCCTTCCGGGCTGATCACGGATACCGGCGTCCCCGCGGAGAGGGCCAGTTGATCGGCGTCGGACGGATTGAGCGCAACCACGGCGTCAAAGGCGATCTTGCGCAGCTCCGGCGTGATCCAGAACATCGTACCTCCGTCAAAGAGGACCGTGCCCGTGACCAGCGCCAGTGGATAGTCCGCATTGCTGCTTCCCCTATCCGCCTCGACCTGCGCGTAGACCGGTTCGGGGCGGACCTTAGCTGCATCCCATTGCACACCCTGATCGCCCAACGCGTCCCAGGTGATACCGGCGTAGATGGGTACGGTGCGGCTGATCTCGGTGGTGACGCCGCGCAGGTCGGCAAAGGGCCAATCCACGCCCATGCGGTTGGCCAGATGGTCGAGGATCATCCAATCGGGCGCGGCGCGGGTGTTGGGATTGTCCACGGCTTTGGGCGCACGCTGCACCCGGCGCTCCAAATTGGTGAAGGTCCCATCCTGTTCCGCCCAACTGCGCGCAGGCAACACCACATCGGCCCGCTGCACAGTCTCGGTGTCGAGGATCTCTTGCACCACCAGCAGATCGAGTTTTTCCAAATTGGCGGCCCACTCAGGCCGTTCGCTGGCCGGGTTGGCGCCCATGACATAGAGCGCTTTGATGCTATCCCCAGCGGCATCGAGCATCTGCGCGTAGGTCTTGCCCGGCGTTGTGGGCAGTTGAGCGCCGCCCCAGGCCGTCCGCAATCGCCGCAGGGCGTTGTCATCGTCTAGCGCGGCGTGGCCGGGGAGTCGGTCGGGCAGCACGCCCATATCGCGGCAGCCCTGGCTGTTGGCGTCGAGACCCACATAGGCCAGCCGTTCGTAGTGGCCGGTCAAGGAGACCAGGTTGATCAACCCCTGCCTCACCGCCGATCCCGCGCTCCCCGCCATGGGGCCGTAGACGATCAGCGCGTTTTCGCTTTCGGCCAGCATCCTCGCTGCCGCCTTCACCGCCTCAGGATCGACGCCGCAGATCTCCTGCATCATCTCATCATCTGCATTGGCAGTCCACGATTTGAGATCGTCAAGCCCAGTGGTTCTGTTGCTCTTCAATTCCACACCCGAATCAAACGCAGCCTTGACCAATCCGTTGAGCAGAGCGGCCTCGCTGCCCGGCTTGTACCCCAGGTATGGACCCTTGTAGCGGGTCAGCTCCACCTGGCGCGGATGGGCGATGATCAGCTTCGCCTTGCCCCGCCGCACAGCGCGCTTCAGGTGAACGTCCAGGATCGGCAGTTCCTCGCTGGGATCGACGCCGAAAAGGAAGATGGTATCGACAGTGGGGTTGGGGCCGTACTGCGGCTTCATCACGTCGGCGATGGCGGGCAGTCCGGTGGCGATGGCCGCCACGTCGCCGCCGTCGCGGTGGTCGATATTGTTGCTGCCGATGATCTGGCGCATAAAGCGTTGGAGCAGATAGTTGGCCTCGTTGGAGAGCTTACCGCTGCCGATAGCGCCGATAGCGTCCGCACCGTGCTGCGCCTTGATCGCCTTGAACTTGTCGGCGATATAGCTCAACGCTTCGCTCCACTGCACAGGGGTCAGCGCGCCGTTCTTGCGGACCAGCGGCATCTGCAAACGCCCTTCGTGGTTGACCCAATCGAAGGCGAAGCGTCCTTTGTCGCACAGCCAGATATCGTTGACGGCCATGTTCTCGCGGCCGATGATGCGGCGCATCTCGTGCGAGCGGCTATCAATGCGCAGATTGCAGCCCACCGAGCAGAGATTGCAGATGCTGGGCGTGCGATCCACCTGCCAGGGGCGGAAGGCAAAGCGCGAGATGCGGTTGGTCAGCGCGCCCACCGGGCAGATATCGATGATGTTGCCGCTGGTCTTGGCGTCCACCGGCTGCCCATCCTGGATGTCGATGATCGTCTCCGCGCCGCGCTGGAAGAGACCAAGCTGAGGTTTATCTTCCCACTCCTCAAGATAGCGGATACAGCGCCAGCAGAGGACGCAGCGCTCTTGATCCAACACAATCGTATCGGAGATCAAATAGTGTTTCTTCTTCAACCGCTTCGGCTCGACTAACTGGCTGATGCCAGGGCCGAAGCGCATTGTCTGATCCTGCAACGGACATTCGCCGCCCTTGTCGCAGATAGGGCAGTCCAGCGGGTGGTTGAGCAGGATGAAAGCCAGGTTGGCTTCTTGCACCGAACGCACCTGCTCTGTGTCCGTGCGGATCGACATGCCCTGCTGCACCGGCATGGTACACGCCACCATCAAGCGGCTGCCCTGTGGACCTTCCACTTCGACCATGCACATGCGGCAGCAGCCCACCGGATCGAGCTTGGGATGCGAGCAGAAGATCGGGATCTCCACATTGACTTTGGCGGCGGCGTCCACCACCAGCGTGCCAATGGGGACAGTCACCTCGCGGTCGTTAATTTTCAGGGTTACGTTATCGGCCATCTGAGTCCTCTCAGCGAATGCTCATTCCTCTGTGTCAAGGATCGGGGATCAGGGATCGGGGATCGGGAACAGACGCCCGATCCCCGATCCCCAGTCCCTAGTCCCCACGCTCATGCGAGACAATTGTATCGTGAAGAACAATCTTGCCCGTCTGCGGGAAGACGCTTTCGTGCAGTCCGCTGCCGGTGTAGACATCCGGGCGGTAGATCGGGCGGATTGGGATCTCCGGCCCCAGTTCGCTGGGATTGGTCTCGGCGATGTGCAGGTTGAACTCATCGCGGAACTTGGCTAAGTTGCTTTGCAGTCCCCACACGGCAGCCTCGCCAAAAGGACAGAAGCTCTTGCCGGCGATGTTGCGGGCGATGTATTCCATCAAAGCCAGATCTTTCGTGCGTCCGCCGCCCTCTTCCATCCGCATCAAGATCTTCTCCAGCCAGGAGGTTCCTTCGCGACAGGGTGTACACTTGCCGCAGCTCTCCTCGCGGTAGAAACTGAGCGTGCGCCGCGCAATCGCGACCATGGACTGGCTCTCGTCGATCACGATGACGCCCGCGGATCCCAACAGCGAGCCCGCTGTGGCGACTGCTTCGTAGTCCAGCGGCGTATCCAGTTGATCGGCAGTGAGCAGCTTCATCGAAAGCCCACCGGGGACGACTGCCTTGATCGGCACATCGTCGTTGACCGGTCCGCCGCCGTAGGTGTAGATCAACTCGCGCAAGGGTGTGGTGTGGGGCAATTCATAGACGCCCGGCGTCTTCACGTTGCCGCTGAGACAGAAGATGCGCATGCCAGGGCTTTTTTCGGTGCCGAACTGCCGATACCACTCCACGCCGTGGCGCATAACATGGGTGACGTTGGCAATCGACTCGACATTGTTGACAATGGTGGGCTTGGCGTACAAGCCTTCCACCGCAGGGAAGGGAGGCTTGAGTCGCGGCTGGCCGCGGTAGCCTTCCAGGCTGGAAAGCTGCGCTGTCTCCTCGCCGCATTCATACGCGCCCGCCCCGCGGTGGACGACGATCTTCAAATTCTTGCCCGATCCAAAGATATTCTCGCCCAGATAGCCTTTGGCCTCGGCCTCTACGATAGCCTCGACCAGCCGCACATAGCCAAAGTAATATTCGCCGCGGATATAGATGAAGGCCCGTTCCGCCTCAATGGCGTGGGCGCTCATAATGATCCCCTCGATCAACTGGTGGGGATCGTATTCCATGATAATGCGGTCTTTGAAGGTCCCCGGCTCCGATTCATCGGCATTGACAACCAGATAGCGGGGATAGATCCCCTTGGGGATGAAGCCCCATTTGACGCCGGTGGGGAAGCCTGCACCGCCGCGCCCGCGGATGCCGCTGTCTCTCACCTTCTCGACGACTTCGGTGGGCGTCATCTCGCCCAGGACGCGCCGCGCCGTCTCGTAGCCGCCGTCGGCCTCGTAGCTTTCGATCTTGTGGCCGTCTGGCGTGGCAACCCTCCCCATCAAATACATGGGGTCCATGCCGCCAAAGCGATAGGGACCGGCTGCCTTGCCCGTGTTTTCGGGATCGCCTTCGGGCGTCCACCGTTCCAAACTGGTGAAACCATTGCCCGCTTCGATCAGCGCCACCACCTTTTCCACATCTTCCGCCGAATCCAGTTCCTCAAAGTAGCGGATCTGGCCCGTCTTCTGCTCGGTGATGGCAACCATGGGCGCGCTGCCGCACGATCCCAGACATTCCATGTGGTCAAGGGCAAACTTGCCATCTTGGGTCTTTTGGCCGTGGTGGATGCCCAACTTTTCCTCAAAGTGGTGCATACACTCGCCCGCCCCGCGCAGCATACAGGGGACGTTGGTGCAGACCTCAACGTGGTATTCGCCTTTGGGCTGCTCGTGGAACATATTATAGAAGCCAACCACCGCGCCCACTTCCGCCGGGGTGATATCAAGAATTTCGGCCAATTCGTTCTGCGCCGGCACTGCGCAATATCCATACTCGCGCTGGATGACATAGAGCGCAGGCAGGATCGCCGACCGCTGCCGTCCTTGAGGATAGCGTGCGATGATCTCGGCGATCTCTGCGCGCATGGCAGGAGTAAGGCCAATGGAATTGGCTAGATCTGAGTTTGTGGATTTAATCATTGAATTTCCATCCTAAACAAGCTTAAATCGATAGGTGCAGGTTAGGTTTCTAATCTTTCTCTATTTCTTTAGATAAGGCAAATACGTACGACAAGGACCGTCGACACAGAAGGCAACCTCATAAGGCGGCCAGCCACAATCATCACCAAACCAGAGTTCGGTAGTCGAAGATGCTGCTTGAACATCGCTACAGGTCGCACCCGTCGCATTGGTCGTCACCATGTCCAGCCGCAGGGTATATGCACCAGGTCCCCAGTTAGGGATGTTGCTTAGTGTCAGATCCACCCACTGGTTATTTCCCTTGGCTAAAGGACACAGAGATTGTAATGTATCGAGGGCAGTATGTACCTGACCCGCCCGCCGCCATTGATAGCGCAGATTATAGGTAAAGAAGGGGTAGGTGCAATTCCAATTGCCAACGCCGGTATTCTGCACTCGCACACGAATCGAATGGTTGCTACCGTGGTAGAGTTGAGGCGGCTGGTTGCCTGCTGTTTTCCAATCGATCTCCAGGGGAACCCAGCGGGCATTGGGAGTAATAACATTGCTACTGTTGTTCACGTCCCGAATCTGAATCCCTGTGTAGTAGTGTGTCAGAATTTGCTCACCGTGTTCCCAACGAACGCTCCACGGTATATTTCCAGCCCCGGCGTATGAACATTGATTGCCACGCGCCCAACGACTAGCCCCTTCTTGGCTCATTCCCCGTTGGTGACCGAAGTTGTTTGCGTCACAAGCTGTGCTAATGGGGTCAGCAACACCTAGCATATATGGGTGGTTTCCTAGCTGTGGATGATTTACCGTGTTAGCATAAGCATCTGCAGCAAATTCTGTAAATGCGGGTAGGCTACCTTCATAAGAAATGTAGTGGCGCGGTGCAGTAGCACCACAAATAAGCAATTGATTGGTATTAAGATTATTGCTACTGCAAGGGGTACTCGATTGATTAGGGAATGTTGCTGGGGTAAGGCTTTCGAATTTATAGGGAATGAAAGCCTGAAAGGAAATAGAGTTATTGACAGCGCTATCCTGATGATGATGCCAATATGCATAGGAGCGAGCAGCTACTGCTTGAGCATGCAAGGCAGTAGGATGATAGAATAGTCCCATTTCCTGGGGGACTACATCTAGAAGGTAGTCCGTTTCAAAGAGTACGAGGGCAGGATTGGTTGAGTAGGGATAGTTGTAGGATGGATTGCCAACGAAGGCTGTACATCCAAAGGAGGTATCACTAAGAGTACACTGATCTCCTGTAGATCCTCCACTGGCAGTCAATCTGAACATAGTTACAGTAAGTAGGCTAGGAGGTGTAAAGGTCCCTACTGGGGATACCTGATACAATGAAGCCGATTCGGATGTCGTTGTAGTACACCACAAAACAACCATAAAGAAACTGAATGTCAGGAGAATACGTTTAATGACCATTTGTCCATCTCTCATGGTTGCAGGTTGACTTCTATTAGACAGAGGCGATCTTCAACAATGGCTGGCATTGAGTCCATCCAAATTGAACAACGAGTGAGAAGACTTTTCCCATCGGGAGACCACGCCAACCCGCCATCCTCGTACGCATACGTGCCAGTACTAAACGTATAGGTAGGTAGAATTCTGTTAAACTTGCCACTGATGACATCTACAAGGTATAAGCCAAAAAGAGGACGACCACTATCGAGTACTTCAATTTGGCCCAGGGTTATCAGATGTCTACTATCGGGCCCCCATGCTGTTTCGAGCGTGTAGCGGGCTTCCATGTCTAGTATGTGAACTGCATTGGTGACGGTATCGAGAATCCGTAAACCGACAAATGACACTGGAATTTCACCAGCCGTTACCTCCATTGCCAAATATCGACCATTGGGACTCCATTTTGCCCCTAGCACCCAATGCTTTCCATATCGCTCATCGTTTCCTAGATCCACTTGGCAAAACTTTCCAGTTGCCACATCACCTAGGTAGAGAGCCATGTTGTCATAGTATACAATCTGATCTCCATGTGGTTGCCAGGCAATTCGGTATGCCCCTCTGTAGACTTCTTGCTGCAGAGAAGACAGCGAGAAAGGCAAAGACTCTAGCCGAGATTGAACTGCATCAAAGACAAGGGGCTGTGTTTGTGCTTTGTCCACCAAGAGAATTTTTTTGCCTTCGACATCTGTTGCGATGTAGGGACCCGATAGACCGACAAAAGGCGGTTCGTCAGAACCTGCAGGGTTGCCACGGATTTGTAAAACTAATTGTTTACCTTCAACGTCGGCGAAGACTACCGATTGTTTAGAATGGAGCCAGTGAGGCTTGGCTGGGACATTCTGCCGATTCCCATAAAGGTGTACTTCGCCAGTATTAATATTAAATGTTTCAATTCTTTCCTCTTCCTGTTCCCGAAGCAGCCGCGTGATTAAGACGCGCTGGTTGTCCGGTAGCCACTCTGCAATGGCAATAGTCGCCGTATGCGTCAGAACCACCACAGGATCTGAAAAGGCAAATCTATCTAGACCAGACGAAGCCAATAGCTCAGAAGTAGGTTGTCCTCTGAATTCGCAAAGTGGCGGTCTTCCTTCTGTAGGTGCTTCTGGTGTAGGCAGTGGCGACTGGGAGGTAGACGCGTTGGTGACAGGAGGCATAATTACTACTTCCCCAGTAGGTAAGGCATCCACTACCTCGGATGGCATTTCAGGTCCGCAGCCAGCGAGAAGAAATGTTAAAAGTAGCATGAAAACCCAGCCCAGAGAATACAAAGACTTTATGATGTTGGCTTTCATTACTTCCCTCAGTACTTTTCTCAATCTGATTATGTCCAAGATGGTTGGACTGCAAGGGATAGGATCCACAAGTCGCCCTTTCCGCCTTCAGCAGCAGAACGACCGATCAGCAGATCCAGGCTATCAGGCATCCACGCAACCACAGAATCAGGGCTCTCATTTTGAGTCAACTGTTGGATTCCTGTACCATCAGCGTTGATCAGGTAAATTTCTGTGAACATGGCTGTGCCAGAACCTGCCACCTCTTGGCCTGTAAAGGCCAGGATGTCTGCCTGCGGGGACCAAGTCACCCCTGTCACTGTGAGATCTGAGATCTTTTGCCGTTCGCCTGTCGTCAAATCCATCACCCAAAGCCCATCGTGGTGGATGGGGAATGCCGCTTTGTTACTCGCAGGCGACCAGGCTACTCCGTTCACATAGCCTAAAAACCCTCTATCGGCAACCTGCTGCATTGCCCCTGTCTGCACGTCTGCCAGCCAGAGTTCCTGCTTGCGCGCAAAGAATAATTTCTGCCCATCCGGAGAAGGATAGATCTGGTGGAACACCACATCCCCTGGCATCTCCAGCGTAGAACGTTGAATTACCTGATCGTTGCGCCAGACGCGCAGACGTTGTTCAGCAACAAAGGCAACCCGTTCCGGTCCATCCCAGAAGGGACGCTGCCAGGGCATCTCGCCTAGAGTGCGGATTTGTTTTGTCTGCACGTTGACAAGATACATCCTGGCCCACTCAGATTGAATCTCGCGAACATAGGCGATGCGGGATCCCCCCCGCATCCCATTCGCTTCCCAAGCCGGCCATTGGGCGTCATCTGCGATCTGAACGGCGTTGCTGCCATCTCGATCCATCACCCACAGCGGCGTGACCATACGCCCTTTTTGGGGAGAGAGTTCGAGAAAGTGGTCACTCCGCTTTAAGAAAGCAATGCGATCCCCACGGGAAGATATCGTCACCCCACCCATGACACTCCCATCCGTGGTAAGCTGGGTCTCCGCGACGACAACCAGATCCTCCGCCCCATAGACAGGCGCTGGCGTGGGCAATGGCGACTGACTTATAGATGCAAGAGTGCCAGGTGTTAGAATTATCCTCTCCGGGGTGACTGACATGGACGATACTTCCTGTCCACAGCCTGCTAGAATAGCTATAGACAAGAGCAGTATAAGCATCCAAATCAGGTTAAACACAGTCAAAATAGGCTTTGACATGCGCAAAGATCCCTTCACTCTCTGCTTCGGTTTTCTCCATTACCGATCCACTTCACCCAGCACAATGTCAATCGAACCAATATTGGTTACCACGTCGGACAGCATATGGCCGCGACACATGTGATCGATGGCGTAGAGATTGTTGAAGCTCGGCCCGTGGATGTGGACACGATAGGGTTTGGCCGATCCGTCGCTGTAGACGAAACAGGCCAGTTCGCCCTTGTTGGCTTCCACGCCGCCGTAGACAAAGCCGGCAGGAACCTGAAAACCCTCGGTCATCAGCTTGAAGTGGTGGATCAGCGATTCCATGCTCACGTCCAACTCGGCGCGCGGCGGCGGCGTCACCTTGCGGTTCTCGGTCTTGAAGGGACCGCCCGGCAGATTCCGCACAGCCTGGTCGAGAATACGGATACTCTGGTTCATCTCTTCCATGCGCAGCAGATAGCGCCCGTAGCAGTCGCCGGCGTTGCTGGTAGGCACTTCGAAGTTGAACATGGGATAGGCGGCATAGGGAACATCCCGGCGCAGATCCCAATCCACGCCGCTGCCGCGCAGCATGGGACCGGTCAAGCCCATGTCCAGCGCGTCCTGGCGGCTGATGTAGCCGATGCCTTCGAGCCGTTCGCGCCAGAGCGGCGCGTCGGTGAGCATGGCGTGATACTCTTTGAGTTTGGTCGGCATCACCTTGATGAAATCTTTCAACTCTTCGATGAAGCGGGGCGGCAGATCTTGCCAGACGCCGCCAATGCGCAGGTAGCTGACGGTGAGGCGAGCGCCGCATGCCATCTCAAAGAGTTCGAGGATGCGTTCGCGTTCGCGCGTGGCGTACATGAGCAGACTCATCCCCGTGCCGGAAACGTCGAGGACATGGGTGGAAAGCCAGAAGAGATGGGCGGCGATGCGCTGCAACTCCGCCATGATCACTCGGATCACCTGGCCGCGTTCGGGAACATCAATGCCCAGCATCTGTTCCACGGGCAGGGCAAAGGCCAGGTTGTTGTTCATGGCCGAGAGGTAGTCCATGCGGTCGGTGTAATAGATGAAATCTTTGTAGCGCTTGTATTCGGCGATCTTCTCGAAGCCGCTGTGCAAAAAGCCAAGATCCGGATCGATGCGCACCACCCGTTCGCCGTCCAATTCCACCACAAGACGGAGTACACCGTGCGTGCTAGGGTGGTGTGGACCCATGTTGATGACCATATTTTCCAGGCTCATGCCGGGGGGCAGATCGGGCTTGGCGCTGGTGGCCGGGTAGATCTGCGTGCCAAAGGTCTCAAATTCAGGATCATCCCAGGTGACAGTGAAGGGGACTTCCTCGCCGCCCAGGGGAACCTGCTTTTGCAGCGGATGGTAGGGCCAGCGTTTGGGCATGAGGATGCGGCGCAGATCCGGGTGTCCATCGTAGACAACGCCCATGAGATCATAGCTCTCACGTTCGGGCCAGGTCGCGCCCCGAAAGACCCCTGTCAGGCTGGGCAGATGGGGCTGATCACCACCTGTGGCCGGCGAGGCCACGGTGAGCATCTTCTTGCGGCCATACGAGCGAAATTGATAGATACCCTGGAAGCGCGCCTCATCTTCGCCAATGGGCAGCCGCAACCGATCCACAGCCGTCACATCGATCAACGTTTCGTAGGCCAGCTTTTCATCGGTCTTGATAAAGGTTGCCAGCTCGACCAACCGTTCAGGCTTGACATAGACCACCTGGTTGCCGTTGTGCAGCCCCGCCGCCAGAATGTCCTCGCCGAAGCGTTCGACAAGGCGGGTGGTGTCCTCGGTTTCGCCTGTGGGCAAAGGCGCTACCGCAGGCACACCAGGTACATTCAGGCTGGGCAGGATCTCATACGGCTTGGGGCCCGGCGACGTGCCCAATCGGTGGGTGGGGGAAGAAGTCATAAGTGACATCATTGGCTCCAGAATTGCGAGTTGCAAGTTGCGAATTGCGAGGGGCGAGTTTGCGTGTTTTGCTCAACGCCTCGTCGCCTCATTTACCCCAGCGGCGCGATTGTTTCCAGGCTTTCCACGCGTTCTCGGCGACCTTGATTGGCGGCGTCGCGGATGCTCTCTTTGCCCTGCTTCTCGCGCAGTTTGTCCAGCGCGTAGAGCAGCGACTCAGGACGGGGCGGGCAGCCGGGCACGTAAACGTCCACCGGGATCAACTTGTCCACGCCCTGGATGATAGCGTAATTGTTGAACGGGCCGCCGGCGCTGGCGCAGATGCCCATGGCGATGACCCATTTGGGCGCAGACATCTGATCGTAGATGCGCTTGATCACCGGCGCCATCTTGTTGCTGACGCGGCCGGAGACGATCATCAGATCCGCCTGGCGCGGGCTGGCGCGGAAGAGTTCCGAGCCGTAGCGAGCGATGTCGTGGCGGGCCGTGCCCACGGCGATCATCTCGATGGCGCAACAGGCCAGACCAAAGAGCAGCGGCCATGTGCTGTTCTGTCGCCCCCAATTGACTAATTTATCCAAAGACGCCGTCAAGACGCCTTCGGGGATATTTTGCTCTAGTCCCATGCGATTTCCTCGATTTCGACTACTGTCTTGTCACTCATGAATTGAGTGAAACATAGTACGGGCGCTGCTTGCTGCGCCTGGTGTGCAGAGGGCACAGCAAGCAGCGCCCGTACTCCTCAATTTATGCTTGATGCAACGCTACCAGTTGAGAGCGCCTTTGCGCCATTCGTAAATAAACCCGATAATCAAGATCAACAAGAACGGAGCCATCACAATCAACGCAAAGACCCGCAATTCTCGCAAAACGACAGCCCACGGGTAGAGGAAGATCACCTCAATGTCAAAGATTAAGAAGAGCATCGCCACCAGATAATACTTGACCGGGAAACGCCGTCGTGTGTCGCCAAAGGGGATGATCCCAGACTCATAAGCTTCGAGCTTTGCTTTGTTCTTCACCTTCGGGCCAAGCACCGATGGCATCCCAATGGCTATTGCGGCGAACCCGCTCGTCAGCACAAGCAAAACGAGGAGTGGGATATATTCAGACGCCATGAAACACTCCTTACCAGAATATCAATTTCTACGCCCAATGGGTGGATGAAGAGCGGAACCAACATGCTTAATTGCTTATGGAGATAGTACAATCAAACTCGTGCAATTTTCCACGAACCGGCGTGATTCTAGCATGAAGGAATAGTGTTGTCAAAGACAAACGAACTTTTTGTGAAATTTGGAGCTTTGTTGTAGGGTAGTGAATCGGTTGCTTCAATAGAGCGGTCAGGCTCAGAAAAAAGGACTTGATCCAAAACAAAATGACTTTTTTGCCGTACAAACTTTTCTTTTCGATTTGCGCTATGCTATAATGCCGACGCTTTGTACTTTTCCACACAATCCATCTGTTTATTTCTATAATCTTTGCAGAAGGAGCGATTGAATGCTCTCTCAATACGCATTTATTTTGATCTTGAGTGCGTTGGCGTTGATTGTTCCGATTGCCGCCATCACGATTGGTCACTTCTTAGGTCCGCGCCGCCCTGATCCCATTAAAACAGCTGTCTATGAAAGTGGTGTAGAGACCATTGGCGATACCTGGGTGCAGTTTCGCGCGCAGTACTATTTGATCGGCCTGGTCTTTGTCGTCTTCGATGTGGAGGCAATCTTCCTCTTCCCGATTGCCGTCGCCTATGGCGCTTTGGATCTTTTTGGCGTCGTCGCTACTATTCTCTTTATCCTATTGCTGGTCATAGGCTTGCTTTACGACTGGCGTAAAGGCGCATTGGAGTGGCAGTAACGGCCATGAATGGCGCGGCCTGAATCGATTGATTTATCCCTGAATTGGGTGGAGGTTGTTTCATGCGAGTACATTGGAGTGAAGCATTTATCGGCTGGCTGGTTGGCCTCGGCGTGCCTGAATTGCTGGCGATTATTTTGGCATACGGGATCGGCGGGTTTATCCTTGTCTTTGTGGCGCTGAATTCAGCCCTGCTCCTGATTTGGATTACACGCAAGGTGGTCAGCCGCATTCAGGATCGGATTGGTCCTAATCGTGTAGGTCCTTACGGGCTGCTACAAACGGCCGCGGATGCTGTAAAGCTGATGTCCAAAGAAGATATCACCCCAGCTGAAGCAGATCGAGTAGCCTACAATCTTTCCCCCATCTTCGCCGTCTTTGGCATGTTGATGTTGTGGGCTGTACTCCCCTTTGCTCCAGGCTTCGTCGGCGCCGATCTGAATGTAGGTGTACTCTACATTGTGGCGCTCGGATCCATCGCCGTGATGGCAGCGTTAATGGCCGGCTGGGGCAGCAACAACAAGTACGCGCTATTGGCAGGCTTTCGCGTTGTGGCGCAATTGCTCAGCTATGAGATCCCGATGGTACTGGCCTTGTTGAGCGTTGTATTCTTGACCGGGACCATGCGCCTGGGTGGGATCACTGAGTTCCAATCATTGTATATCTTTGGCTTTAATGTGGGATTGGGCTGGTTGGGCTTTTTGATGCCCGGTGTATTGCTTGTCTTCTTTATAAGTACATTGGCGGAAGCGGAACTGACGCCTTTTGATCTGCTGGAAGCGGAGTCAGAGTTGATCGCCGGTTTCCATATTGAGTACTCGGGCATGAAGTTTGCCATGTTCTTCCTGGCTCAGTTCGTCATTGCCTGGATTTGGGCGGCAGTGGTGGCGGTCCTCTTCTTGGGAGGCTGGCAAGGGCCTTTTGTGGATCAACTGCCGATCCTGGGCCTTTTCTACTTCCTGGGGAAAGCCTATCTGGTCTACGTTTTACAGCAGTGGGTGCGCGGCACCTTCCCGCGTGTGCGCATTGATCAGATGATGGCCTTTGCCTGGAAGGTGTTGGTGCCGTTGATGGTAGGCTTGATCGTCGTGCAGGCGATTGTGCAAAAGCTCCCCGTTCCTCTCTACGTTCAGTATGGGTTGATCTTCCTGACTAACATTGGCTTGATTGCCGTGGTCGCGAATACCCTCTCAGGATATTTCCGAAGGGAAACCATTCGCACCAAGCGATCCTTTGAACCAACGTCACTTATCGGCACGATGCAAACGGCTGAATAAGAAGGGACTGGGGATTAGGATAGAGTCGATCCCAGTCCCCAGTCACGAATTCCCAATCACCAATCTCTAACAAGGATTGAAGTTATTATGCCAGAACTACCTTTTCCAATTCCGACAGTCAGCCAGGTGATCTTTGTGGGGATAGCCCTCTTCACCGTTGTCTGTGGCTTTCTTGTCGTGGTCAGCCCGAATCTCTTCCACAATGCGCTTGCCCTGGTAGGGACACTCTTTGGTGTGGCGGGGCTCTATGTGTTGCTAGAAGCCGAGTTTATCGCCGTAAGCCAGGTACTCGTCTATGTGGGCGCGATTGCCACGTTGATCACCTTCGCCATTATGCTTACACAGGGCATGATGTTTGGTAAAACTTCGACCAACAACCGTCAGTGGGGCAAAGCAGCGCTCTTTGCTCTCCTCTTCTTTTCGGCGTTGCTCGGCTTCTTGCAGAGCGTACCCTGGCCGACGGTGGCTGCACCGGTGATCGCTGATGAAAGTATGATTGCCCTGTTGGGGATCGAATTTGTGACAACGTATGTGGTGGCCTTTGAAGTGCTGGGGCTGCTTTTGTTGGTAGCGCTCGTCGGCGCTGTGATGCTGGCACGGGATCGCTAATTCAAAACAGAGGAGGATAATTGTGGTTCCGCTGAACTGGTATCTGATTGTCGCCGCTTTTCTTTTTTCGTGTGGACTTTATGGAGCGCTGGCGCGCCGTAATGCCATCGCTGTCTTAATGAGCGTAGAGTTGATGCTCAACGCCGCCAATATTAATCTGGTGGCCTTCTGGCGCTTTAGCGATACCCTCGCCGATCTATCGGGGCAGGTCTTCGCCGTCTTCATCATTGCGTTGGCGGCTGCCGAAGCTGCAGTGGGGCTTGCATTGATCATTGCCGTCTATCGGGCGCGCAAGACAGTCAATGTGGAAGAGTTGGACGTACTGGCCGGATAGTGGCAGGTGTGACACTCCATGCCAAAAGAGTTGTTGACGGGTCCACTGGAAGAGCAATGCGAATTCCTCTACCAGCTTGCCCAAGAGAAAATGCAGGCAGGCAACTACACGGGCGCTATCCATGCGTTGCAGGAGATCGTCCAGCATGCGCCCGATTATGCCGACGCCGCTGAGTTGCTGGCTCTGGCCAAAGAGCGCAAAACCCAGCAGCGCAACCTGCTCATCTTTTCGTTACTCGGCGCAGCGATTTTCGTCGGTTTTGGTACATTCACAGGCGTCTCGAACGATCTGTTCCTGTTGCTCCTGGCCTTGGTGGGCCTGGTGGTTGGATACGGCATCGCTTCCGTGATCAGTGGCTGGAGATTGAAGGCGCGGGACAATCGATAATGACACTCAATTCGATAGTTCAGCCACAGATCACCAATCCCTAATCACGAATCACTAACGTAGTGAGGTTGATTCATGGAAGGTATGTTCAATTTAGCGTGGGTGATTCCCATTCCCCCGTTCCTGGCATTTCTGGCGATTGTGCTTTTTCTAAATACGAATAAGCGCGCCAGTTCATTGATCGCCATTGGGGCGACAGCGATTAGCTTTGTCCTGGGCTGGGGAATTGCGTTCACCAGTTTCTTTATCGATCACTTTGGCGAACACCCAATCGACAACGCACTCTACACCATCCCCACTGGAACGGTGGACCTTGTCATCGGCTATGCGGTAGATCCGTCCAATGCGCTGATGCTGATTATGGTGCCCTTTTTGCTGCTGATGATCTTCATCTACTCCAGCGGCTATATGACCTTTCCAGGGCATCTGCGGCGCGAAAACTATGAGCTGGCCTATGCGCAGCACAAGGATCCGCGTTACAGCCGCTTCTTCGCCTATATCAGCCTCTTTGCCACTGGTATGCTGGGGCTGGTGATCTCGAACAGCCTGCTCATGTTCTTCGTCTTTTGGGAGATCATGGGGTTGTGTAGCTACCTGCTCATCGGTTTCTGGTTTGAGAAGGAATCGGCTAAGCGGGCGGCGTTTAAGGCGTTTATCACCACGCGTGTGGGCGACGCCATCATGCTGATCGGCATGTTGCTGCTCTACATCAAGAGCGAGCCGAGTACCCTGCGTTTTAGCGAACTCTTTACTGCCTCAAACCTGGAACATCTGGCCGCCAGCACAGTGGATCTACCGATCTTCGGCGTTGTGCCCTGGATTTCGTTGATCGCCGTGTTGATCTTCTTCGGCACTGTGGGCAAGAGTGCGCAATTCCCGCTACACGTCTGGTTGCCCGACGCAATGGAAGGCCCGACTCCGGTCAGCGCCCTTATCCATGCGGCGACGATGGTCTCGGCGGGCGTCTACCTGCTTGTCCGTATGTTCCCCATTTACGAATATGCGGGGCAGGTCTCGGCAGCGTCCTTGGGATTTGTGGCCTTCATCGGCGCCTTTACAGCTATCTTTGCCGCCACCATTGCCATCGCCCAATGGGATATCAAACGGGTGCTGGCCTATTCCACCATCAGCCAGTTAGGATTCATGGTGGCGGCGATTGGCATGGGCGCGTATGTGGCTGCCCTCTTCCATCTGCTTACCCACGCCTTCTTCAAGGCGCTGCTCTTCTTGGGTTCGGGCAGTGTGATCCACGGGGTGGAGCATGGCTTCCACCACGCCCATGAGTTGCACGCCCATGATCCACATCGTGGACCGGTTCTGCCCCATCAAAAAGTGCCGGAAGAACAGAGCGCCGAGCCATCGCCGCGGGTTGTCTCTCGCCCCGATGGTCTGCTCGATCTGGAAGATCCGCAGGATATGCGCAACATGGGCGGTCTGCTCAACCGGATGCCCCGCACCGCGCTGACCTTCATTATTGGCGGCCTTTCGCTGGCTGGCTTCCCCCTGTTGACGGCTGGCTTCTGGTCCAAGGATGAGATCCTCGCTGTCGCCTGGGATGGCAACCACATCTGGATTTTCGCCACGCTGGCGTTGGCGGCATTCCTCACTGCCTTCTACACCATGCGCCAGATTGGCCTCACCTTCCTCGGCGAGCCTCGCTCGGATGGCGCTGTCCATGCGCCGGAAAGTGTGCCGAGCATGACAGTGCCGCTGATGATTATCAGCATCTTTGCGATTGGCGCGGGTTGGTTCGGCATCCCCGAACACTTCCCGCTGATTGGCGGCATTGTGCCCAACTGGATCGAACACTTCCTCGAACCCTATATGGTTCACATGCACATCTATCCTTACCACCCTTCATTTAGTTGGGTGCCGCTGATCGCCTCGCTGGTGGTGGCGTTGGGTGGTCTGGCATTGGGGTATGTTGTCTATGGTAAAGGATTACGCCCAGGCCAGATCGATCCGCTGGCGAAGCTCTTCGGCCCGATCTGGACAATGTGGCACAACAAGTATTGGGTGGATGAATTCTATCGCGATACGGTGGTCGCCTTCACCCTGCTTTTCTCCAAGTTCCTGGCCCTCTTTGACCGAGAATGGGTCATCGATTGGATAGTTAACTATATTGGTCGCGTCGCCATTCTCCTTTCGGTGGTGATGGCCGCGTTTGACCGTTTCGTAGTGGATGGGTTCGTCAACGGCGTAGGCTGGCTTTCGGATCAGGCTGGTAACGTCACCCGTCTGCTCCAAGATGGACGGGTGCAGACCTACCTGCTTTTTGGACTATTAACGGCTGCCGTCTGGATTTTCCTGAACGTGTTGCCGGTGATTCTGACGTTGGTGTAATTCACTGGGGACTGGGGACTGGTGACTGGTGACAGGGATTTTCTCTCCCAATCACCAATCACTAATCACTAATCACTATTGCGAGGAGAAGAACTCATGGAGTCGCTTAACGGTTGGATCCTGACCGTCATCCTGTTTTGGCCGCTGGTGTCAGCCTTGTTGGTGTTGGCCTTTGGCAGCAACGACAGGATCATCAAAACTGGCTCGACGGTAGCCAGCCTGCTGCCGTTGGGGTTGAGCATTTACCTGCTCTTCGCCTATGATTTCGGTCAGGGCGGTATGCAATTTGTCACCCTGGCCCCCTGGATCCCGCCGCTCAACGCCAGCTTCCACCTGGGCGTGGACGGGTTGAGCGTGCCGCTGATCTTCCTCACCACGCTGCTCTCGACGTTGAGCTTCTACTACAGCGCCGGTGTGATTCACAAGCGTGTGAAGGAATATTTCTTCCTCTTCCACCTGTTGCAGATGAGCATGTTGGGCGTCTTCGTGGCGCTGGATTATGTACTCTTCTACGTCTTCTGGGAAATCAGCCTGGTGCCGATGTACTTCCTCATTGGCATCTGGGGTGGCGTCAACCGCAACTACGCATCGATCAAGTTCTTCATCTACACGCTGGTCGGTTCAGTAGCCATGTTGCTGGCGATCCTGGGTATCTACTTTGCCACGGGGACCTTTAACATCCTCGAAGCGGCGGCGGCGCAACCCTTCGCCGACAACCTGACGCTGGCGAGCTTGGCCTTCTGGGGTCTCTTCCTGGGTTTTGCCTTCAAGGTTCCCAGCTTCCCCTTCCACACCTGGCTGCCTGACGCCCACACCGAAGCCCCCACCGCCGGCAGCGTGATCCTGGCAGGTGTGCTGCTCAAACTGGGCGCGTATGGTCTGCTGCGCATGATGCTGCCCACCTTCCCGATTGCGGCGGTCTACTGGGCGCCGTGGCTGGTGGCGTTGGGCGCAATCGCCATTGTCTACGGCGCGTTTGTCTGTGTGGCGCAGACCGATCTCAAGCGGTTGATCGCCTATAGTTCGGTCAGCCATATGGGCTACGTCGTATTGGGGATCGGCGCTGCCGCCACAGTGATGACGCCGGAGGCGCTGGCGACCGTCGCCACGAATTATGGCGTCACCCCAGAGAATGTCCGCGACAGCGCGGCCATGGCGATCAACGGCGCTACGCTTCAGATGTTCAACCACGGCATCATCACTGGGGCGCTCTTCTTCCTGGTGGGGATCATCTACGAACGGGCGCATACGCGTGAGCTTTCCGCGTTCGGTGGTCTGGCTGCCAAGACGCCATACTTCTATGGCTTTATGATGGTCGCAGCTTTCGCCAGTTTGGGGCTGCCTGGTCTGGCTGGCTTCTGGGCTGAGTTCTTCACCTTCCGCGGCGCCTTTGCGCTTGTCCCCTATTGGGCGGCGTTTGGCACGATTGGCATTGTGATGACAGCGGTCTATATCCTCTACCGCATCATCCAAAATGTCTTCTTAGGCGATTACGACCCGGCGCGACACACCCACTGGACGACAGTGGACGGCCATCACGCCGAGGGGCCGACCGATGTGGCGACCTTCGAGAAGGTGACGCTATGGCCGCTGGTGATCGGTATGTTTGTCATCGGCGTCTACCCGACGGTGCTGCTGCTCTACTTCAACACATCCGCGGTGGAACTGTTGAACTTTGTAACGGGTCTGCCGTAACAACGTGGTTGGTTCTCGGTGTTCTCAATCGACCACTGACGACTGTCCACTGAATTTGGGGAGGGTAACTTGTACGACATTGGATTACTTGCACCGGAAATGATCTTGCTGGTGGGCGCGCTGCTCGTCTTCTGCCTGGATGTGGCGTTTACCCATGAGGGCAAATCAGGCGTTAGCTATATGGCGTTATCGGTGCTGACGCTGGCCGCCGCGGCGCTGGCTGTCCTGCTGCAAATGGACATGCCGCCTCAGGTGGCGCTATCGATGATGGATGTAGACGCCTTTGCCCGCTTCATCAAATTGACGATCTTCATCGGGATGCTCCTGATTGCAATTGCGGGCGGACGCTATATGCACACCCGCACCAAAAATCAGGGTGAATTCTGGACCTTCTTTTTGATGGTGAGCCTGGCCATGAGTGTAGCGTCCAGCGCCAACAACCTGGTGCTGATCTACATCAGCATTGAGTTCCTCTCGATCACCAGCTATATGCTGGCGGGCTTTCTGCGCGAGGAACGACGCAGCAACGAAGCAGGGCTCAAATATTTCCTTTACGGGTCGATTGCCTCGGCGGTGATGCTCTACGGCATCAGCCTGCTCTACGGCGCTACCGGTTCGCTCTATCTGCGTGACATTGCCGTGTTCTTCAGCGAACGAATGACCGCAGGCGGTGAGATCACGGGCATGGGCTATATTGTGATCCCGGCGACGATCCTGACGCTGGCGGGTCTTGGTTTCAAGGCCAGCCTGGCGCCCTTCTACCAATGGGCGCCGGACACCTACGACGGCGCGCCTACGCCGATTGCCACCTATCTCTCCACCGCATCCAAGGCGGCGGCTTTCGCCGTGCTGGTGCGCGTCTTCATCGTCGGGTTAGGACCGTTCCAGGTGAACTGGGTTCCCATTCTGGCCGCCTTTAGCATCATCACCATGACCATGGGCAACCTGGCTGCGTTGCGTCAAAACAATGTGAAGCGCATGTTGGCCTATAGCTCGGTGGCGCAGGCTGGCTATGTGCTGATGGGCCTGGTGGCTGTCGCCGCTGGTTCCCAAAGCGGGATGAACGGCATTAACGGCGTCTTGATCTATCTCTTCGCCTATCTCTTCACCAATGTGGGCGCTTTCCTTGTGGTGATGGCCGTTGAAGAGACGACAGGCAGCACCGACATGCACGCCTTCAACGGGTTGATCCGGCGTGCGCCCTGGCTGGCGTCCATGTTCGTTGTCTTTTTGCTCAGCCTCACCGGCATCCCGCTGACAGGGGGATTCCTGGGCAAGTTCTACGTCTTCGGCGCAGCCATTCAGCACCAATACTTCTGGTTGGCCGCTGTGGGCATGATCAACGCCGCCATCGCCGCCTTCTACTATCTGAACATCGTGCGCGCTATGTTCTTCACCGATGGCGACGTTGCCGCCGGTGATGGAGGCGTGGATGGATCGGGCGTTGCTGTCACTGGTACAGCCGTCCTTGATGTGCCTGTAGGGACGCAGATCAGCCTCTTGATCTGCACCCTCGCTACCCTCTGGATCGGCATCTACCCGATTACGGTTATCAACTGGGTGAACGATGCGTCGATCCAATTGCTGACGCCGCCGTTCTAATAGAGAAAAAGGTGATCAGGGATTTGTGACTGGGGATTGGGCAGAGAATAAAGCGCCGGACTTTATATCCCTTGTGAATACGTTTGCTGAGACCGCAGGGCCAGTCCCTGCGGTCTTTTTTGTCGAAAATTTGTATTGGTCAGGAAGATGATGAAACGTAAGTGCGGTTTGTAACCGCACGTCTACAGGTGAACGTGCGGTTGCGGGCCGACCGCAGCGGTCGGCCCGCACCTACAGATTCTACCATGTCGTTGACCAATACATTTTTGTCGAAAATTCCTGCTTCAGCCCTTATCTTGGTGCTTTGGGTCACCTATCGTATAATCCCAGGAAGTAGTAGGACGGACTGTCAGTCCGTCCTACGTTACTGGATTTCTATCGTGCCTCCCCTAGAGGAGCATTTCATGTTGAGGAAGAATCTATATTGGTTGGGTGGCAGAAGCTTGCCCCAAATGGCAGGGCTAATGCTATCCCTGTTCATGATAAACGCACTGCTGCTTCCGGGCATGTTGCTGGCGCAGAGCAGTACGGCCCCCAGCTCTAACGCCGTCATTGGCCTGGCCGTAGCCCCCAATGATCCCACAATCGCCCTGGCAGGGACGCTCAACTCGCCGTCGCCTGCGGCGATCTATCGCAGCACGGACGGCGGACGCACCTGGGCTGTAACCGATGCCCCGCTCTCTGCCAATGCCAGTATTGCGTCCCTGCTCTACGATCCACAGGATCCAAACCTGGCGATGGCGGCGGATGCAGGCTTCGGCGCGCTCTACATCAGCGAAAATGGCGGTCAGAACTGGCGGCTTCAGCCTTCCTTCTCGAACGCCCTCAGCGCCAACAGTGTAGCCGGGCGTCTCTTTGCCCGTATCGAAAACGGACAAACCGTCTTTTACGCTGGAACTCGTTTCGACGGCGTCTTGCGCAGTGCGGATCGAGGCGATACCTGGCAACAGCTCGCCGCTGGCCTTGACGGGGACGCACGGCGTGTGCGTTCCTTTGCCGAGAAGGACGGCTTCCTATACGCGGGCACCCATGCGGGCCTCTTCCGCTTGCCGCCGGGCGGCGCGATTTGGGAACGGGTCGCTATCCCCAATACAGCAGTTGTGCGCGGCATGGACGTGATGGACGGGCGCATCTACGCGGGGACCTTTGCCAACGGTATCTACGTCAGCGAGGATGGGGTAAATTGGCTGCGCGATGCAACCTTCCCGGCGTCGTTGCAAGTCTTTGATCTCGCCACGGCGGGCTATCGCATGGTTGTTGGCACCAACCAGGGGGTCTGGAGTCTCTTTGATGGCGAATGGTCACAGTCGACGCTCAACAATGCCACATACACTGGTGAAGTCTATAAGCTCTCACCTGCGCCGGACACGCCAGGGGTCGTCTATGCCGGAACGTCCAACAGGTGGGTGGTGCGCAGCCTTGACGCCGGTCGCCGTCTCTCCTCAATCGACGATATGGGCGTCCTGATCCGCGGGCTGGTGCCGCCGCCGCCGACACCGACGCCGCTCCCAACGCCGACGCCAACGGAGACGCCGACGCCAACCATCACGCCGACGCCCACGGATACACCGTTGCCCACGGATACACCGCTCCCTACGGATACGCCAACGCTCACGCCGACGCCCACGGACACACCGGAGCCGACCGCCACATCGACAGATACGCCGACGGTGACGCCGACGCCGACGATTGATCCTTTTGCGCCGACAGCCACGCCAACCGACACGGCCACGCCCACGGATACACCCACAGCCACGCCGTCGCCGACGGAGACGCCGACGCCCACGGATACGCCGTTGCCCACAGAGACGCCGCTGCCAACAGCAACCCCAACGCCAACGGATACGCCGACGCCCACCGCGCTACAAGAGGCGCAGGAAACGGTGACCCAGCTCCCACCTGTGTGGGTCGGCGCGGGGATCGTCTTCTTTTTCGTCATCCTCATCGCCGGGCTGGCCGTTGTGCGCGGTCCCAGCGACATTTAGGTATTGGATATTAAAGGTATTGGGTATTGCTCGACGCGCCGACCCAATCTCTAATATCCAATCTCCAATACCTGACAAAGGCCAAGATGAACCTTCAAGAACTCCTCCACGCCGCTGGGATTCAAACGAAAATGGGGACGGCGCAGGCTGCCACTCCTGTCTCGGCGGTGGTGGCTGACAGTCGGGCCGTAACGCCAGGGACGCTCTTCGTGGCGATCCCCGGTCTGCGCGTGGATGGTCATCGTTTTATCCCCGCTGTGGTTGATGCCGGGGCAGTCGCCGTGGTAGGGACGCATTCGCCCACCGAGCTTGAGGCGATGGAGATTCCACTGCCGTCGTCATTGCCCTATATTCAAGTCGCAGATAGCCGTGAGACGCTGGCCCATCTTAACGCTGCGCTGCACAATTTCCCCAGTCGCGCCATGCAGGTGATCGGCGTCACCGGCACAGACGGCAAGACAACCACCTGCACGCTGATCGAGTCGATCTTGCAGGCGGCGCAGCGCAGCGTCGGCGTGATCACCACTATCGGGGCGCGTATCAACGGCGCGGAACAGGATACGGGTTTCCACGTCACCACGCCCGACGCGCCAGCCGTACAGCACTATCTGGCCCAAATGCGTGACGCCCGCTGCCGTTACGCCGTGGTCGAGAGTACAAGCCACGGCCTCGATCAGCGACGGGTGGCGGCGGTGGCCTACGACGTGGCCGCGGTGACCAACATCACCCACGAACACCTCGACTATCACGGCTCCTACGCGGCGTATCGGGCCGCCAAAGCGCTGCTCTTTCGGTCGCTCTTCCAAACTCCGCCGAAGGAAGGCGTGCCGCGGGTGGCCGTCCTCAATGCCGACGACGAGGGCAGCTATGCGGAACTGCAACGAGTGCTGGCCGAGGAAGCAGTCGCCGCGCCGGAATCGTGCGTGCAGATCCATTCCTATAGCGTGCAAACCAAAGACGTGGATCTCTACGCCGATAATATCGCCTATCATTCCGATGCTACCCGCTTCGATCTGCATTGGTGGGGCGGCGTCTTCCCTGTGGAGACGCGGCTGATCGGTGAGTTCAACGTTGCCAATATCCTCTGTGCGGCGGCGGCAACCCTGGCTTTGGGGATCTCACCCCAGGATGTGCAATCGGGCGTGGCGGCGCTCGCTGGCGTCTTGGGGCGGATGCAGCGTATGGATCGTGGGCAAGATTTTCTCGCCATTGTGGACTTTGCCCATTCCCCCGTTAGTTTGGAACGGGCGCTGAAGACGCTGCGTCCGCTGGTTGCTCCGGGCGGACGTTTGATCGCCATCTTTGGCAGCGCTGGGCTGCGCGACCGCGCCAAACGTCGTCTCATGGGGCAGGTGAGCGGACGGCTGGCTGATACCACGATCATCACCGCCGAAGATCCCCGCACCGAGGATCTGAACGCCATCAACCGCGAGATCGCCGCAGGCGTTGAGGAATACGCGCCGTCCACGGCCTATCGTATTGTGCCGGATCGCAGTGAAGCCATCTGGCAGGGAATCGCCCTGGCCCGCGCTGGCGATGTGGTGGCATCCTTTGGCAAAGGACACGAACGCAGCATGTGCTTTGGTGAAACTGAATATCCCTGGAGCGATCAGGCGGCAATGCTGGAGGCGTTGGAGAAAAGAATGGGGAAGGTGATTGGTGATAGGTGACTGGGATAAGATTGGCCCTTCCCAATCTCAAGTCACCAGTCACCTTTCCCCGATCCCCTCTCTAATCCGTTTGTACCCATAATAAAAATAGTGTATGATTGTCCCTGTTCTGCTCAAGATCGCTCGGTCAGCATTATCCCCCTACTGAGTTGAACTTCCTGATGATCCAGTATGGAACACAATTGGTGTTTTGCGGTGAGTTCCGTACAATTCATGGCTACAGCGGAACTTATCCTGAATTGGTTACTACGAACGTCTATTTCGTTGCCCTCAAACGGCTTCCGTGATATAACTTAGCCGATGATGACTTGTTTCAAATGGTTGACACACACATTGACCATTTGAGCATTTATCTTTTATCCGACGATCTAACGCGCAAAGGAGACTGCACGTGCAGGTAAAACCCGGTTATCTCCGCACTGTAGTGGTCGTGTTGATCGCCAGTCTCGTACTGACTGCCTGTAGTGGCAGCGGCGGGCAAGGCTCCACCTGGTTCAACCTCCCCTCTATACCCGTCAATGTCGATGCCAATGGAAACGCTACTGCACTTGGCTTCAATATCGGGTATATCGGACTCACGCCTTCGCTCATCGCCCAACTGCAAGCCGCCCAAGTACAAGCGCTGGAGGTCCGCATCGGTCACAAGGGTATCTTCATTCTTTCCAATGGAGCCCCTTTACCCTACATCACCTGGGATGATGCCTCGGTCGCAACATTACAGGATGTCCTTCGCAACCCTCAAATGCAGCCAATGCTCCAAAATAATGGCAGCACCATCGCTTCAGCGCTTCCCTGGCTGCGGCGGATTGGCCTAGGCGCTCAGTTGCGATTGCCTGGGGCCAGGGAGGATCTTCCGCGCTGGCAGGGTGAGCAAGTGGTTGCTGCACCGCGCACCGCGCCGGCGACGACGATTGGCCCAATTGTGATGGGCGGTCTTGCCTTTGATCAACAAGGCAATGCCAGCCTGGGTGGCGTTTCGCTGGCCGATCTCGGCGCTGGATTTAGCCTGCCGCCGAATGTCCTGCAAATCCTCAACGCACTTGATGCCCAACAGGTGACGGTCAACACGCGCCCCACTGGCATAGAACTGGGCCTCAATGGTCGCCCGTTGCCAGGCATTGCCTACGATACAGATAGACTCAACCGTGCATTAGGATTGGCGCAGCCCTTCGTTGCCGGGACGCCCATGGCAGGCACGCTTGCGAATCTGGGTCCGCAACTCGTCGGGGCCAATATCCAGGTAGCGGTCTCCTTTACGGGTGAGCCTGCCGGTCCTATTCAATTGGCCGCGGTGCCCCTGCAATTACAAGAGGACGGTACACTGGTTGCCTACGGTATCGCCGTGACCAACGTGGGCGCGGATCTTGTGCAGACGCTCCAAAGCGCCGATGTGCAGCAGATCTACCTCAACGCCCAACAGGACACCCTGGTGGTTGCCATCAACGGCGAACTGCTCCCTGTGATTACATGGAGTGATCGAACATTGGATGTCGTCCGCCAGTTGGCGCCGACGCTGGGCGTCGATCCTGCGCTGATTGGGGGGGGATTGTCCACCGTGCAGACCCTCTTATCGCAGAGCGACCTGGGGTTGACCATCGCTGTAGCCCCAGCGCAAAGCGCCGCCCCCGTCGCTGTGGATGCGCAGGTTCCCGATATCTCTGCTCTGCCTGAGCCAGATATACAGATTGGCGCTGTCCTCGCGAATGGACAGCTTCAGTCGGTGGCCGGGTTGCCTGTTTCCACGCTGGAAGGGTTAGGCGTTGCTGTGCCTGCCCTGCCCGCGGACATTGTTAACATCCTCAACAATCTGGGTGTGGCCCAATTGCAGATCGTCAATACGGGCAATGCGCTGATCATTCAGGGTGATGGCGAAACACTGCTGGCCTTGACTTACGACGAAGAGTCTCTCCAGCGCACACTCGTCCTTGTGGGCGCGTTGACGGAGAATGGCGAGTTGGTGAATACTGTTGAAGGCTATCTGCCCTTGCTGACAGGCCAGACGCTCAACGTGGTTGTCTCGCTCGTCGGCGGTGATGCCCCTGCCACACGGCTGGCGAACATCCCCGTCAGCATTCAAGAGGACGGCGGGTTGATCGTCTTCGGTACAGACCTGGGCTTGGGTTCGGTCTTGCCGGCCGATATTGTCAATTCGCTGCAAGCAGCCAATGTCCAGCAATTGGATCTCGATATTCTCGACAACAACCTCTATCTGGCGGCGAATGGCGAGCCGCTGCCCATCATCTCGTGGAACGAGGAATCGTTCGATACGGTGGGGCAGATGGTTGGCGCGCTGGCGAATGTTTCCCCGGCTCTGGTCGGAACCGCTTTGGGGTTGCTTCAAACCATCGACGTCGGTCTGAAAGTGACTTTACCTCCGGGTGAAGGTGTTGCTGCTGTACAGGTGGCTGAGGGCTTTGACGTAACCCAGGTTCAACTTCAGACCCCAGAGTTGGGCGATATTTCGCAGCCCGTAATCCAATTGGTGTTGAACTACCAGAATGGACAACTGGTCGAAGCTGGCGGCATCCCCGCCGATGTGTTGGCATCTCTGGGCTTCCCGTCTCTGGATCTGCCACCCGATCTGGCGACTCTCTTTACACAGCAGTTGCAGACGGACCAGATTCGGCTGATTGGCGCTCCCAACACGCTGACGATCAGCACAAACGGCGAGTCATTGCTGACATTGCGTTATGATGCCGCTACGTTGGAACATACGCTGCAAATTCTCGAACCCTTCCTGCCCGCCGAGACAGGCGCGATCTTGATGGACGAGAACGTGATGACCCTGCTCCAGCAGAACATTCTGCCCGTACTGATCAGCGCCAACTTGAACGTAGTGGCTAATTTACAGTAGCACCATTGCTCTCTCCTTTTCGTTTTGCCGAAGCCACCTCTCCAACGAGAGGTGGCTTCTTTTTAAGGCTGACCACCCAATCGAGATTATGGAGGGTTCCCCATGCCTTTTGATCCGTCGATCCTGCGCTCTAATCCGCGCCGTCGCAAAATCATAGCTGTCCTTGAGGCAGCGCTGGAGGCCGTTGATCCCTTTTTGGCAGTGCAGCAGACCTTGCGCCGTCAAGAGGATCTCCTCTCTGTGGGCGGACAACGCTATGACCTGCGCCGCTATCGCCGCATCCTTGTGATCGGCGCGGGCAAAGCCGGCGCGCCCATGACTCAGGCCGTGGAATCCATTTTGGGCGACCGTATCGACGATGGGCTGGTGGTGGTGAAGACCGCCCACGGTGGACCCACCGAACGGGTGCGTATTGTGGAAGCCAGCCATCCTGTGCCGGATGAGGCAGGCGTGCGCGCAGGTAAGGCCATCCTGGCGCTGGCAGCGGAGGCTACTCAGGACGACCTGGTGATCGCGCTCCTCTCTGGCGGCGGATCAGCGCTGTTGGTCGCCCCGGCCCCTGAATTGACCCTGGCCGACAAGCAGAATCTGAGCAAGACGCTGCTCGCCTGTGGCGCGTCGATCAACGAGATCAACGTGCTGCGCAAACATTGCAGCGCGGTGAAGGGCGGTCAACTGGCGCGTGCTGTCGCCCCAGCCACATTGATTACGCTCGTGCTGAGCGATGTGATCGGCAGCCCGCTCGACGTGATCGCCAGTGGCCCCACTGTCCCCGACCAGAGTGGTTGGGAGGACGCCTGGGCTTTGGTGCAAAAGTATGATCTGGCGGATACGCTCCCTTCAGCCATCGTGAACCGGCTGCGGGCTGGCCTGCGCGGTGAAATCGAGGACACGCCCAAGCCCGGCGATCCCAGCTTCGCGCAGGCGCAGACGCACATCGTGGCGGACAATCGGCTGGCGGCGGAAGCGGCCCTGGCAAAGGCGGCAGAACTCGGCTATAACACCCTGCTCCTCTCTACCTTCGTCGAAGGGGAAGCCGCCGAAGTGGGCAGATTGCTGGCAGCGCTGGGCAAGGAAGTTCTCGACAGCGGTCACCCTATCCCTGCGCCTGCCTGCCTCGTTTTGGGCGGAGAGAGTACCGTCACGTTGGGCCGCGAATCGGGTAAAGGTGGCCGCAACCAGGAATTGGCGCTTTCCGCTGCCCTGGCCCTGCAAGGGATCGGCGACGTCACCGTTGTTTCCCTTGCCACGGACGGCACGGACGGCCCCACAGACAGCGCAGGCGGTCTTGGAGACGGCGCTACAGTCTCCCGCGGCGACTCACTCGGTCTCTCTGCTCTGGATCATCTGCGTCGCCACAATGCCTACCCGTACCTGGCCGCCGTGGAGGATCTGCTCCTCACCGGCCCTACCCGCACTAACGTCAACGACCTCATGTTTGTCTTTGTAGAGGAGACGACGGACCGCAGACCGCAGACGACAAATCCCCAATGACTGATGTCATTTCCTTCCCACTCAGGATAGACTCTTACTGTCTTCCCCAGAGGTGTGCATTACCATCAGCGACTAGAATCGATGATTCGGTTCGGTGATCGTTTGACACCGATGCCTGATCCTCAATCACCATTCACCAATCACCACCATAGAGGAGTCACCATGCCGAAGTTGATGGTCGAAGGTTTCGACACCGTTGAAGTCCCCGAAGGAAAGCGTCTTGTCCTGGCCCTGGAAGAAGATGCTGGCGTCGATCAGTTGCACGCTTGTGGCGGCAATTGTAGATGTACCACTTGCCGTGTGGAGTTCATTGAAGGTGAGCCTGACATGATGACCGAGGCGGAGAAAGCGAAACTCGCCGAACGGGGGTTGACCGGCGTGCGCCTTTCTTGCCAGATCTATGTGAACAGCGATATGAGTGTGCGCGCCATCAGCCGTTTGGAAGGGAGCGGCCGCCCTGATCCTGGCCCACGACCAGATGATGTGATCCAGCCACCGCCTGTTTGGGTTCCGGTGTGAGCGACTTAAGAAGATGAGAGACAAGGGGCGAAGCCGATAGTGGCTTCGCCCCTTTTTTGTTGTGATTTTTGCGCTCACGTACCCCCTCTGGGGCAGCGCGGAGTGTAGTAAAATCGGGGGCGAGAATGCTCTGCGCCGGTCCGTGACCCGACCGAAGCGCCTCCAAACTGAAATTCACCCGGCAGCGCGTTTACCTGTTCTGTGTCTAGAAAGGCAACCGCAAATAGATATTTTGGATAGATGTCGGTGACGTGAAGAAGAGACCATCCACCCCCATAAAGAGGAAGAGCAGAGCCAGATAGAGCAGGCTGTACTTGTAAAGCTGCCAGATGTTGGCGTTGGTCGGGTGTCCCCAAATTTGGAGCGCCTGCCAGAGGAAGATCCCATTGAGAACTAGCGACGCTACCAGGTAGACCGGTCCTAGCAGATAGAGGAAGACCGGTACCGTGCAGACGATCACCAGCAAGAGGCTGTAAAGGATAATCTGCCGGTAGGTTTCCTGTTCACCGGCGACAACTGGGAGCATAGGCACACCAGCGGCGCGGTATTCCTTTTGGCGCATTAGGGCCAGCGCCCAAAAGTGGGGCGGTGTCCAATAGAAGATGATGGCAAACATGAAGATCGGCAGCAGTGAAATCTCGTTGGCGACGGCGGCCCACCCCACCAGCGGTGGAATTGCACCCGCCGCCCCGCCGATGACAATGTTTTGCGTACTCGTGCGTTTGAGGATGCGCGTGTAGAAAAGCACATAGTAGATGATCCCGATCAACGCCAGCAACGCCGTCAGGAAGTTCACCGTGAACCAGAGTTGCACAAAGCTGAGCAGGCTCAAACCAAGACCAAAGATGAAGACTTGCAGCGGACGCATACGCCCATCTGGCAGGGGGCGTCTGCGCGTGCGCACCATGACATGATCAATGTCGCGATCCAGATATTGGTTGAGGGTGTTAGCCCCTCCGGCTGCCAGGAAGCCACCGAGCATGGTCCAGGCAATCAGCGCCAGGCTGGGCGGCGCTGACCCAGCCAGGAACATCGGCACGAGTGTTGTCAAAAGAAGGAGGGCAATGATCTTGGGCTTGGTGAGCGCAAACAGATCCTGAACGCTTATGCCTGAGTGCGTCTCTGTCGCCTTGTCGCCGCCCGCAGCGGCTGCACCTTTGAAAAAAGAAGTTTGTAACTGCATCTTCCATCCATTGTTGAGTAAAGCAAGTAGGTGGCACAGATCTGAAGGCGACGATCAGTGGGCAAACTGGTTGTCTGAACTTGATGGTCGCTCATCCTGAAACGGATTAGCTTCTATGAATTTGGGTTTAAGGCGTTCCTGTTCTTGCCGGCGCACGACGCCAATGTAAACGCTCCCTGCAATGAGCGCAAAGGCATACCATTGCAGCGCATAGCCCAAATGGCTGCCCTCGTTCAGGTCGGTTGCTGGCTCGATGCGAATAGGCAGCGTCGTCACATGGCGATCCGCTTCTAAAGCCACGTTGAAGTAGACAGGCATCAGCGCATACGGCATCTGAGGCTGGATCTTGTCAATGTCGAGCCGAAACCATTCCAACTGGGGATTGTCTACGCTGCCCGTACTGCTCGCTTCTGGCAACGGCTGCGACATCTGCAAGTGACCGGTCAGGGAAAGCTCCTCTGCTTCTTGAAACTGTCCCCAACGCTCTGGCGTCCCTTCGCGGAAAGGAACCCATCCTCGGTTAACTAGTATAGCACGGTCACTCCCCTCGATTACAAACGGTGTAACGAGAAAAGCGCCGGGTTGACCCTGACGGGTCTGATTCTTGATGGCAATTTGCCGGGCGTAATCGTAACGTCCGCTGACCACTGCTTTCCGATCCACCAGAGCGGTGGGCGCTTCGGGCAGTGGACCGCCGTCAACGCGCAGCGGCTCGCTCTCTAGTTGGGCTAGAAGCTGGGCATTGTGGGCGCGGCGCTGCTCTAACCGATCCAATTGCCAGTTGCCTAAACCCGCCATCACCATCATGGCGGCGATGACTATCAGCGTTTTCCACCACCAGCGCCGGCCAAAGAGAAGTTTGATAAACGAGAAGAGTTTGCTCAATGGGCCTCCACGAGCTGCGGCTGCACGCGCCAATGAAACACAAGGGCGCCAACCGCCAGCAATACCGCCAACGCGCCGCCAGCAATCGGCATCCAATTGAAAGTTGCTTCTATGAACTCCTCCATATAGGTGGCTTCTGCAGCGCCATCAGGACCGATGACAGCCAGATCGACCCGCCATTCGCCTGGTGTCGGCACCTCAAAATCAGCTTCATAGTAGATCTTGTTGACGGCATCCTGATGGGTCGCCTTTTTGGTCAGCGTCGCACCACTGGCAATGTGGGTCAGTATCACAGTGATGTCGGCGTTAAGGATCGGCTTGCCGGCGAAACCACTGGCGTCCCCAGGCAGCGATTCGGTCATGGCGATAGCGACGTGATACTGCCCCACCTGCGGCGGCTCTGGGTCGGACCAGACAAAAATGCGGTAAGGGCCAATATCCTCGTTGGTGAGTTGAGGCGTGCCTGTGCCGCCGTGCGCCGCCATCGAATCGGCAAGCACAACGATGAGCAACAAGGCCAGCCAGATTGAAATCCAGTTTTGTTTCATGGTCAGGCTTCCGTCGAACGGAGTTCGTGCGTATGCCGCCAGCGGGCTTGCCGTCGCTCCTCCAGATCGATACCGGCAGCGCGCATCTCCGCCGCCCGCTCTGCCGACTGCGCGGTTCTCTTCTTGGTCTGGTTCATCTGAATGCCGATGAGGAAGATGGCAGCCAGGATGTACATCATGCTGCCCGGAATCCACATGATCAGCCCGGACCAGACTTGATCGTCCATGACGCTGAGACCATAGAGGCGGGGGACCGTTGTGTAGTGGCTGTAGATGGGGCTGCTGGCAAAGGTAATCGCCAAACCGGCCAGCATATTGGGTGGAACCAACGAAATCGCATAGGCGGCCCGCACCAAATTTGGCTGCCGTTTGCCGATCTGCGGCCCTGCGCCGGTGATCCGCCACCAGAAAAGCATGGCCACGCCGAAGAAGGTGATATGTTGCACATCGTGGACAAAACCGTTGCGCAGGGCCAGGTTGTAGAGATTGGGATCATGCCAGCCCAGGTAGACTGTGATGAAGAGCATCCACGCCAGGCCAGGGTTGAGAATCTGTGCCAATGTCTGATAGACGCGATGGCCCGGCTGGAACCATCCCCCAATGCGGATGCGCAGATCTCTGGGCAGCGCCCACAGAAAGGTAGGAAATGGGTTCGCCAACATAAGCAGCGGCGCGGCGAACATCATCATCAGCAGATGCTGAACCATATGCATTAGAAAGAGTTGGCTGCCTAGCACGTCAATCGGGGACATGAGTGCGATTGCCAGCAGCAGCAGCCCAACCAGATAGGAGGCCAGCCGCCAATAATTGGCAAAGCGCGTCCGTCCTCGCTGGCGCAAATTGCGCCAACCGATCACGTGCAGCGTGCCCAACGTCAACAGGAGCGCGATCGCTTCAACGCGCAGATCCCAAGAGAGAAGCAGGGCTTTGGTTAATGGGTCCATATTGTTTCGCGATAGAACAACCGGCAGGCTCGCATCCCTTGCGCCCCCTGCCGGTTCAAGCTGATATAGGGATTGGGGATCAGGGACTGGGGATCGGGGATCTTGTTTTGGATCTGAAATCTCTTAATCGCTTAATCTCGTGTCGAAAGCGATTGGAAAATGAGGAGATCAGAGACTCTAAACACGTCCCCAGTCCCCGATCCCCAGTCCCCAGCATCAATGCATTGCGTGCCCGATCAGATAGAGCGCCGGGTAGAAGAAAATCCAGACGAGATCGACGTAGTGCCAGTAGATGGCGCACGCTTCGACGCCCCAGTGCTTATCCGCCGAGAAGTGGCCTTTACGGCCCAGCCACCACACATTCATAATCAGGATAATGCCAGATAGCACGTGCAGGGCGTGCATACCGGTCATCCCAAAGACAACGGCGCCGAAAACGCCATCTGACGGTTTTAGATGTCCTTCATAGATGAACGGGAACATCCCCCACTCGAAGATCACCACGCCGAATAGGAAGATCGTCCCCAGGAAGGCGGTGATCAAGAGGCTGATCGAGAAGTTAGTGCGATCATTGTTGGCAATCGCCACTTCAGCGCGATTCATAAAATAACTGCTAATGAGCAAAACCACTGTTACGATCAGTCCAATCACCTGATCCAGTTCCGGACGGACGATCTGGCCGTCGTGCCGCCAGAGGTAGAAGCGAGCCGCCAGCAGACCGCCAAAGAGGAAGGACTCAGAGGCAAAGAAAAGCCACATACCCATTCGATTATTGCGAGTCTGTTCACGATACTGCTCTAGCGCGGATGCGACAATTGCAGCCATAGATCAATGCTCCTCTTTGGATGACCACAAGCTTGTGATATGCATAAAGTAGTTCAGCACCAGCGCACCCTTAAAGATCGCCAGCAAAAAGAGCAAGATTGCTGAATTCGTGTAAAGCGCTGCATAATATTCGATCAGGGTCAGGATCATGAGAGCGACGGCAACAATAATCCCCTGCCGGTAGATAGGTTTGCGCGGTTTGGTTTGAGTCTTTTGTGTCATCGAATGCTCCAGATTCGACTAAAAGTAAATCGATAGTGTCTAGTGCAAATAATGAGTAAAAAGTAATGACTAGCCATACGGCATTGATCGCCAATTGGCAACCAATATCGTCAACGGAATATGCTCATTACTCTTTACTCATTAATCATCCCCCGTGGCGGCCACCACACTCACATAGGACGACCCAGGCAGACCGTAGTCGTAGGGTTCACCCACCACGGCGAGCGGCGCCGGGAAGCTGTGTTCAGGAATCGGTGAGGGGATCTGCCATTCGGGCGAGCGCGAGCGCCAGGGATTGTCACCCGCCAGCACACCCACCTCCGCGCTCTGGAAGAAGTTCCACAGCATGAGCAGAACGCCGAAACCAATGGCGAAACCGGCAATGGTGATCGCCATGTGCCAGGCCGTGATCTCACCGGCGCCCAACAGCGGATCGTAGTCACCGATGCGGCGGCGCATACCCATCACACCCACACCCATCTGCCCCAGCGTCTGCACCCAGAAGGCCGGCGTCATAATCCAAAAGTGGATCTTGCCCAGCGTCTCGTTGTACATGCGCCCTGTCACTTTGGGGAACCAATAGTAGAGCGCCGCAAAGAAGGGGAAGACGAAACCGCCGAACATGGTGGCGTGGAAATGGCCCACCACAAAGTAGGAATCATGCAACGGTAGATCCGTGGGCACCGTCCCCAGGATGGGGCCGCTCAACCCGCCGATCAAGAAGACGGAGATAGCGCCCAGCACAAAGAGCATGGGCGTGGGGAAGCGCAGATTGCCGCCCCAGATCGTGCCCAGCCAGCTAAAGAACTTTACACCCGTCGGCACAGCCACCAACAGCGTCGAATACATAAAGGGGATGCGCAGGATGTCGTTGTAGCCCGACACGAACATGTGATGGCCCCAAACGATGAAGCCCACAATCGCAATCGCCACGCTGGAAAGGGCGATCCACTTATAGCCGAAGAGCGGCTTGCGAGCGAAGACGGGCAGCAGCTCACTGATGATCCCCAGCCCTGGCAGCACGAAGATATAGACCGCCGGGTGGCTGTAGAACCAGAAGAGATGTTGGAAGAGGATCGGATCCCCGCCGCCAGTAAATGGGGTAGCGCCCACCGGGCCGGGATCGAAGAAGCCCATCCCCAGCGCTCGCTGCATCGAGACCATTAAGAACGAGAGACCGATCAACTGCGTCGCCGTCAACTGGATCATGCTCGTGGCGAAGACTGCCCAGCAGAAGATCGGCATACGGAAGAGGCTCATGCCTTTGGGCCGCATACGCAGGATGGTCACAATCAGGTTCAGCGAGCCAACCACCGACGAAAGACCGATAGCAAAGACGCCCAGGAAGAAGAGCTGATAGCCCACAGGTCCGCGTGCGCTCAACGGCGGGTAGCCCGTCCAGCCCGAATCCCAGCCGCCGACGAAGAGGCTGAAGATCAGCAGCAGGCTGCCAGGCACATTGAACCAGAAGCCCAGCGCGTTCAACCGCGGGAAGGCCATATCCTCTGCGCCCAGCATTAAGGGGACCAGATAGTTCGCCATCCCGCCGACACCCAGCAGAATCGCAAAGATCATGATCATCCCATGCAGGCCGATCAAATTGTTGAAGACATCCAACGCCAAAATCTGCAATCCAGCCTGGGCTAATTCGGCGCGGAAGATGAGCGCCGCTGTGCCGCCTACCAGGAGTAAGAAGATGCCCCATACCGCGTATTGAATGCCGATCACCTTGTGGTTGTAATCCACGGCGAAATAGCGGGTCCACGCGGGCTTGCCATGCGGCGGGCCATGGTGCATCGGCGTGGGAGTTCCACTCATCCACTTGACCCAGTCTGCAAGTGCGCCGACCGCCCACAAAGAGCCAATGATCCCGAAGACAGCCCCCACAACCCAGGCTGGCTCTGCGGACCAGGCTTCTAGCCCCATCAAGACACGGACGATCATGACCAGCGCCATGCCTGCAAGCGTGCCAAAGATCTGGCCAACAATTGCCCGTGTCAGGCCGAGTGAAAATAGCGACATAGAAGTTTCTCCCTATGCGACAAGATAATGACGTTTATCCGAAATCAGTGCGTGTTGCGTAGAACGCAATACGCACTCTCCCCTTTTAACGGGCTGCTACCTGACCGCTGATCCACATTGCAAACTCATCCTCAGGAACCACGCGCACAGCAGCCTGCATACCTGTATGGTTGAAACCGCAGAGTTCGGCGCAGACCATTGTAAAATCACCCGTCTCGATGGGGGTGAAGCGCAGGCGGGTGGTCTGCCCTGGCACTAGATCCTGTTTGACGCGGAACTCAGGAACATAGAAGTTGTGCAGCACATCCCGCGACCGCATCTCTAAGAGGATCGGCTGATCCAGGGGTAAAACCAGCTCCTGGGTGATCAGCCCAGTCTCCGGGTAGATGAAATTCCACCCCCACTGAAAGCCTTCCACTTCGATCACATACTCGTCAGGCGATGGCGTCGTGATGTCGATCAGGATGCGGGTTGCCTCGACGCTGAAGAAGACGACGAAGATCAGGGGGATCACCGTCCACGCGATTTCGAGTCGCACATTGCTGTGGAAGTATTCGCCTTCTTTTTCTTCGTCCTCGCCTCTGCGGTGGCGGAAGACAAAGAGCGCGTAGAGCATGAAAACGACCACCAATGAGAAGAGGAAAGCGATCAGCCAGATGTGATAATTAAACAGACGATCAATCGACACCGCTTCAACACTGGATTGGGCCGGCAATCTTAACACCGAATCCAAAAGCCAGTAGACCAGAAAGGTACTCACGACAACGAGGCCTGCCGCAATTCCAAAATGGCGAGAATTGTTTTGCATACAGTTCCCTCAATGTGAAAAATAAACGATGGCGCAACCAATAAAACGAGCAAACAAGTTCACATTCAAAATAAAACGAAACAAGACGGGGGATGACTATCTCCAGGGCTGCGTGAGATAACGCGCTGGCTACCCGCTTAACATCCAGTAGCTAACCGCAAAAAGTCCAAACGAGGCAATGAGCGGCATTGCCGTCCACACCACTTCCCAACCGCGTTTGATCAAAATGTCGCCGCTATCCTTAGTGTTTAGGACCTCTTCCGATGCCGCGCCCGGCTCGTAACGGCTGACCCGCTGTGGGAATTTGAAGACAGAGGCCACCAACAGGATCTGAATCACAACAAAAAGCGCAGCACTGCCCACCAAAGCCATGCGGAAGAGGGATAAATTCCCCTCGCCAGGCATAGTTTGCCACGGCGCCACTTCCGGCAGCAGGTAACTGCCTACCAACCACAACAGAAATGTACCGACCAGCAACAAGGCTATCAGTCTACGCTTCATCGCTATCTAAGATGTCCTTTTTAATGACAACAAGATTTTACCCCGAATTCGGATTTGTACAAATCGGGTGAGGTCTGTGCGCAATTGCGGATCGAGAGCAATCACGGCGATGAACCATTTTGATCAACAGGGCAGTCATGATTGTCTTGTTTTGAGCCGTAGTTTTTCGCAAGATTGTGCGCTTTTGCACAAATCGAGACCGGAAAATCCTCGGCAACCTATCCATGTGGACAGGTCAGTGCCGCATTCTACAAGACCCAAAGGGGGAATGTCAAACGTGAAGACGCGTAGGGGTGTTTTTGTTTTGAGGCAACCATTTACTTCTGCTCTAGCCAGGTCACGGACCTGGCGGCGGGTCACGGACCCGCTTGGAGCATAAGGGTGGTGGTTATGTTTTTAGATCCAGCCCTGCCAGGGTTTTTAGACCCCAACAGGGCTGGATCTCTACTATGGCTGCTCAGACTCAGGTTCGAGAATTTCTGCGCTAGATGGAGAGTCCATATCTGCCGCTTGTGTGTTCAGCGCTTGCTCCTGACTGATCATAGGTAGATAGAGTTGTGGAACGCTCAGCGGGGCCTGATGCGTCGCAACGGTGACGAGCTTGCTTACCAACGGCAAGAAGATGGGTCTGATCCCAACACCGTAGACAATCAGCTCGGTAACAACGATATCGCTCACCTGACCGTCCGAGAACGACTGCGCCGAAATGGTGACAAACTGACTGGAGCCGGGAGGGGCATCGAACGGAACAGTGACTGTCAACGTCGTCCGCCCGGCGGTACTGCCATTGATAGCCACCGTTGAAGGCAGATCGGTCATTGCCCACATCGTTCCCGCCCCGCCAGACTGGGAACGCACCGATGCGCTGCGGACAAGTTTATACGCGTCTGCAACTGGGCTGAGATTGGTCACGAGGACGGGGATGATCACTTGCTCGCCTGGTCGCACCAGCATGACCGGCGGCGCCACTATCCGTACAGAATAGAGGATGCGGCTACCCCTCATCACCGCCTTTACGCCATCGGCCAATTGCTCTAATGTCATCCCAGTGTCGAGTAGCAGGTTGGCGCCGTTGACGTAGATCTCAAACTTGCCCCCCACCAAAAGGAAGACCCCACTCGCGTTGTCGGTCAGGTCAATGCCCCCCCCTGCGCCAACGGCCAGGATAAATGTCCCCTTCACATGGATGGCCCCCAGGCTCAAGCCCGAAATCTGAAGATAGAGACCATCGCCGCCGAAAATCGTTACATCTTCGCCCGAAATTTCGGTATCTTCGCCAAAGATGATGATCACGGGATCTTGTACCTGATTACCATCGCCGCCGCTGATCGAGACATTGCCATCTTGACCATTGCTGCCGCCAGCCGCGCCGCTGCCGCCTTCTCCACCAACCACGATCCCATCCTCGATCACGAGGACCGGTGACGCCAGGAGCGTAACGTTGCCGCCATCCCCACCATCCTGCGGTTTGGTAGCATTGGACGCAGCGGAACCACCGTTTCCACCTTTGATCTTACCGTTCTTGTCGCTGCCATCACCTGTATTATCGAGCAGACCTGGCCCACCCTGGCCCGCGACCAGTGTAACATCACCGCCTTTGCCGCCCTTGCTCTTCTCGTCAGCCGCCTGGGCCGAGCCGTCGCCGGTGATATTGCCGCCGTCGCCGCCGAGGATCTCGCCGTAGTTGGCGATCTCCTGTGCTGCCACCTGAACAGCGCCGCCGTTGCCGCCCTTTCCGGCCCTTGTGGGATCGCCGGCGCCATTGCCGGTGAGCGCGCCGCCCTTGCCGCCTTTGATGCTGGCATCTGCCACCACCAGCACAAGACCGCCGCTCTCTTTGGCCTGAGCATTGGCAGCACCCACATCCAGACGCACACCGCCGCCGTCGCCGCCCCCCGGCCCGTCACCGCCGCCCCCCGGCCCGTCGCCGCCGTTGCCGCCTTCCACAGCCCCCACAATGATGATATCGCCGCCGCCATCGTTATCGCCTTCACCAGCGCCAGCATCGCCAGCGACCCTGCCACCCGGACCGGTGATCGTAACGCTGCCGCCTGCGCCGCCGCGTCCGCCCTTGTTTGGCCCGCCGCCTGCGCCGCCGTTGCCGCCGCTGCCGCCGCGGATCTTCCCTTCGCTGATCATCTCACCTTTGGGCGAAGTCAGCTTCAGGTTAACCGCGCCGCCGTTGCCGCCGTCCGCATTGGCGTCGTTTGGTCCACCTCCGTCCGCGCCGTTGCCGCCTGCGCCCGCCTCAATGTTGCCCATATTGCTTATCAAATCTGCCTCGATGGTAACGCTACCGCCGTCGCCGCCGCGGCCTTGCGTCGCCTTACCACCCTTGCCGCCCTTGATCTCCCCTTCGTTGTGGACAGTTTGCGCCTTCAGTGTCACACCCTGACCTGCGCCGCCTGCGCCATTACCTGTGCCATTGCCATCTGCACCGTCGGCGCCCTGAATGAGACCGGTATTTTGGATCTCCTCGCTGGCCGCAATGGAAAGCGCACCATCCGGCGGACCCAAGAGCGTCCCTCTGTTGTCGAGCGATTTGACCACCACTGGTCCCGTCGATTGAACGGTGCGGCCTTCGGGGATGAGGACCACATCATCGGCGTTGGGGACGCGCGCCGGCTGCCACGTGTTGGGATCATCCCAGTCGCCGTCGTTGACAGCTACAATCGTCGGTTCCAGTGTGGCAAAGTCCGCGGTCGCGCCCATGCTCTCCTCAATGCGGATTCCGGCATCGGTGACAAGGGTGACAGTGCTGGTCAGTGGGCCGACATAGCTGTTGGCCTCTATGCCCACAACCTGGGTAGCTGTCTCACCCGGTCTGACGCTCTTCTGCACCGTCACCGGCTGGCCCAGGAAATCCGGCTCAAGGGTGACGGTCAATGCCATCTGCTGCGCCACATCCCCCGTATTGGTGATCACCACGGTGATGGTGAAGGGTTGGCCCATTACCGGCGGATCTGGCTGGATCTGCTGGCCGAGGCTGAGATTGGCCCGGCCCACAGTGGACTTGTCTTCTTCGACCACGGTTGTACCATCGGAGCCTCTCACCTCCAGCCGGAAGTTCAGTTCGGTGGCGTCCGCCGTGGGCGTTACCACCACGGTGTTCTGCCAGCGTTCGCCCGGTGCAAGGCTGAGTCCATCGGTCAGCAGCGGCGCACCGCTATCGCCGTTCACAGTGGCGGTGATGGCAACCGTGTTCATCTGGTTGCCCTGATTTTCCACTGTAAGGGCATAGGGCACAGGCTGCCCCATGAGTACCTTTTCGGTCTCGCGCTTGACGGTGACTTTGAGGGTACGATTGGGCGGGGTCACTTTGACAGTATTGGTGATGGCAGCCCGTGGCCCTTCCACGGCGACGACGTTTATCGAGTATTGGATGTCCTCAGTTTGGCTCTCGGGGATCAGCCGCTGCATACTGTCGCTCCACGTCTGGCCCACGGGGATCGTCACCGTCCATGTCTGCATGTTGTCGGGCGAGACGCCAGCGGGGATCGTCCCCGTGACAACGGCGCGTAAGGGGACATTGCCCACGTTGATCACCTGGAAGGTGAAGATCCCATTGTTGCCCGCCACCAGCGGCGATGGCGCGGTTAACGCCTGAATCCGCATATCAGGATAGTAGTACTCGTCGGCGCCAATATCCGCGGCCTTGTCCGTGGGACGCGGATGGCCCTCAAAGTCGCGGTTCACAGGCGAAGGTAGGGCCACATCAATCGCCGGGCTGTCGCTGTTCAAGCGGAAGTCGAGCTTGCTTTCGTCCACAAAGCGTGGATTGCTTGTTAACTTCACCGCGCCCTCGCTGAACCCATTTGGATTATCCGGCGCTGTGCCAAAATTGGTCTTATTCTCGAACCAGAGTGTGGCATTGGCGCTGGCGCTGCTGTTGGCCTGCACAAAGACGCCCAACTCGTGATAGGCGATAATATTGTTGAGCAGCGTCACCGCGCTCTGTTTGTCGCCCACCGCCGCAATGCTGATGGCGCTGCCGTCGCCGCCCCCGTTGTAGAGGAAGGTGTTGTGCAGCATCTGCGGCGAACCGGAAAGGACATAGACGCCGCTGCCGCTGCTGGTGACCGTGTTGCTCACGATCATATTGTTGACGATCTGGGGCGCGCTCGATTCCACATAGACGCCGCCGCCGTTGAGCGCGCTGTTCCTCAAGAGGAAGTTGCTGTCGAAGATCGCTTCGCTGTTGGCGATCATCACCGCGCCGGCCGATTCGGCCCCATTCTCCTCAAAGCGATTGCCCACAATCTGCGCCGGGCTAAAGTCGAGATAGATAGCGCCAGCCGATCCTGCTCTGTTTTTGGTGAATCGATTCCCCTCGATAATGGCCGAACTGGCATCAAGGAAGATCGCGCCGCCGGCGGTGGCCGCCACATTTTCGTCGATCTGGTTGCTGCGGATCGTCGCCGCGCTATTGCTGAGGAAGAACGCGCCGCCATCCTTGCTGGCGCCATTGCGCACAAAGACATTGTCGATGAAGGTCGCCGTACTCTCATTCAGGAAGAAGCCCGCCCCCGCTGTACCGTTGTTATCTTGCACAGTGCTGGTGATAAAGGTGGCGCTGCTGCGGATCAGATAGCCCGCCCCACCGTAGATCACGCCGCTGCCGCCTTCGATCACGGTGTTGCTAAAGGTCGGCGACGCCTCCACAACATAGAGGTTGCCGCCTGCGTCCTGCCCATCAGGGCCGCCGCCCAGCCCCAACCCCTTGCCGCTGCGGATCGTCACCGATTCGATCAGCGGTTGCACGTTCCCCGTAATGAAAAGGGCGCGCCCACTTGCCCCTGGCTCAATGAAGGTCGTCTGGGTGGGATACGAGGCGCTCCAATCGTCAGGGCTGTAGCCGCCCTGAATGTGGACATTCTTCTCCACACGGACGACTTGCCGCGTCCCATTGCGCTCGAAGACATCGCGACAGGTGCCGGCGATTTTGATCAATTCACCGGGCTGCGCGTCGTCCACCACCTCTTGCAGATCGGTGTACGTGCGGTTGGGGTTGCTGGCAATCTGCGCCACACAGGGCACGGGGAATTCATCGGCGCCAATGTCGGGATCGGCCGATTGCGGTACGGCGTTGCCGTCAATATCCTCGCTGACGGTGGTGGGATCGCCTTCGTTGATGGCGGGCGAGTTCTTGAGCAGATGATAGCCATCCACATCAAAGCGTGGATCGTCGAAGATCTCCTTGGTACCGGTGTAGACCTGCACTGGGCCGACCCAATAATTGGCGACATTGTGCCAGAGCGTCACTTGCAGCGTAGCCGAATTCTTTTCGGTGATGCGAATGGCGACCGGTTGATCGGCGATGATCGTATTGAGGAAACTCACCTTGCTGATCACCGGTCCAAAGGTGTCGATGTAAACGGCATCAGACCCGGTGTTGCGGGCGATGGTAGTCTGCGCCAACGTGGGCGACGATCCTTCTGTGTAGAACGCCCCACCTCGATTCGCCGAAATGTTGTCCACAAAGGCGTTGGCCCCCATCTCGGCGTCGCTGCCATTGGAAAGGAAGACGCCAGCCCCATTCTGCGCCTGATTGCCGCGGATCAGGAATTGGCCCAGCTTGATGTCGCTCTTGTCGGCGTAGAGGCCGCCGCCCTTGCCGCCAGCCGTGTTGTTCAACAGCGAGCGCCCTTTAAGTTCGATGTTGCTATCGTTGATGTAGACAGCGCCGCCATTGCCGCCCGCGCTGTTGCCGCTAAAATTGGCAGTCAGCACCTTGGCCGCACCCGAACGCAGAATATAAAGCGCGCCGCCGTCCAGGGGCGTGCTGTTGGTGTAGAAGGCGCTGCTCACAATCGAGGAATCGCTTTCGTCGAGGTAAAAACCGCCGCCAAGCGATGTGCCCACGTTGCGTTCCACATGGGCGCGTTCGATGGTCAGCTTGCTCAACTTCGAGAAGAGACCGGCGCCGGCCCGTCCTGTGTTGGCGGTGATCGTCGTGCTGATCAGGCTGGCGTTGCTCAAGCGCATGTAGAGTCCACCGCCATCCTCGCTGGCGACGTTGCTCAAAATCTGGTTATTCTCCAAACTGGCTGCACTAAAGTTGATGAAGAAGATGCCGCCGCCGTTGATCGCTCGATTGCGGGCAACCGTGTTTCCGCCGAGCGTCGCCGAACTGGAATCAAGGTAGAAGCCGCCGCCGTTGCCGGTGGCTATGTTGTCGGTCACTTCGTTGCCCGTCACAATGGCGTCGCTGGCCGCGAAGAGATGCAACCCTGCGCCCGTGCGCGCCTGGTTATTCAGCACCTTGTTTTGCGCAATATTGGCCTTGGTGTTGGTTGCGTAGAAACCGCCTCCCTGTCCGCTCTGCTCTGTCTGGCCCAGCGCGGCATTGTTCGACACTGTATTCTTCTCAATTACGCCAGCGGCTCCGTTGAGATAGAAACCGCCGCCATTGATCGCGGCCTTGTTGAGGGTGATCGTGTTGCCGGTGATTTTCGGCTCTCCTGGCCCTAGATAGAAAGCGCCGCCCAGAGGCGCTTCACTTGCTTCGACCTGGTTCTGCTCGATCATCACTTCGCTGTTGAGCAGATAGAAGGCCCCGCCGGATTGGACGGCCTTGTTCCTGCGCAGGGTATTGTTGAGCAGTCTGCTCTTGCTGCCGTTGGCATAGACAGCGCCGCCGTCCTCGGTAGCGTTGTTGTCCTCAACAATACTCGTTTGGAAGGTGATCTCGCTATTCTGCGCCAGGTAGAGGCCGCCCCCTTGTTTGGCCGTATTGTTGGCGATCCGGCTCTCGTTCATAATCGCCTTGCTGCTGACAAAATAGGCCCCACCGCCGTGGGTGGCGTTGTTGTTATAAATATTTACATGGCTGAGTACCGCCGTTGAGGAGATGACATAGAGGCCGCCGCCCACCTCGGCCACACCGCCGGTGATGTGGATGTCGAAGATCTCCATCGTTTTGCTGGTGGAAATCGTCAACCCCCGCCCGCCGCCTTTAGCGTCAAGGATCGTCCTATAGCGGTCCGGGTGCGGATACTCCCAGTCGCAGTCCATCACCCCGCTCTGGGCGGTTGTTGTCTCGCAGTAGCCGCCTTGGATGGTGATATTCTTGCGCACAATTGCCACCGTCTTGTGTCCATCGCGGTCGATGATGGTGGAATAGGCGCGGCCATCGTTGTAGCCAGCCACCTTGATCAAGTCGCCATCCTCAGCGGTGTCGATGGCCGTTTGCAGCGTACACGGCGTCTTCCAATTCAGGCAGAGATGATCCGAAGCGGCGTCGGTGCCGCCCACCGTGGCGTAGCGCGTGCGGCGGAAGGTATACTCATCCGCGCCGATGTCAGCCTCCTGCCCCTGTTTGCGTTCCTCTTGATCGATGTCCTGGCCCACCGATGACGCCTTCGCCATTTGGAAGGCTTTAGAAATGCGCTTAATGTGGTAGATCCTGCATGCCGCTGGAGGAAAAGTTGTATCCTCGCCCATTGGACAGATCAGTGATCGGCCCGAAGTTTGCCAAGCGCCTTGAAGACTCGGCGCTGGCGATCTGGTCTCAAAGGTGAAGGCAATCTCGGCTTTGGGCGGATAAAAGGTCGGATAGATAATCGGGATGGGGATGAAGAAGCCAAAGCCTGGGATGATCACCACAATCAGGTGTGGGATGATCTCTTCCCCGATCTTGACGCCGTCCCCACTGTTGCCCGAAATCAAATTGTTGAGCAGATCGATATTGGTCTGGCTGTAGGCATAGATGCCGGATCCGCTGTTGTTGACAATCGTGTTGTGGTAAAGCTTAACCGCCGGCGGCGTCGCCAAGGGCAGGATGATCTCTGGGCTGAAAGGCGGCGGCATCAACGGCGGCAGCAACAAGAAGAACTTGAAGATCGAGCGGTTCTGGCGCAGGTAGACGCCATTGCCAGGGTTGTCCACGATCATGTTGCCGCTGATCTCCGGCGCGTTGAAGAGCCACATATGGATGCCCGCCCCGGCGTGTCCGCTGCTGGCGCCGGCCCGGTTCTTGGCAATATAGTTGTTGAGGATGCGGATATCGCTCGACTCCGCATAGATGCCGCCGCCGCCGCCGCGCTTTTCCACCAATGCCAGATCAAAGAGGAAGGGGATGAAGTTCATTGCACCAGCGCTTGTGCGATTGTCGGTAATGCGGTTGAACTGGAGTGTGGCCGGGCTTTTGAGGGCGAAAACGCCGCCGCCGCTGCTGCTGGCAACATTGTTGCTGATCAAGGTAGAGCGGATCTGCGGGCGGCTGGCGGTCATATAGATCCCCCCGCCGTAGCCGCTGACATTGTGGTTGCGGATCTCGCTACTGGCTACCTCGGCATCGCTGCCCTTGAAATAGAAGCCGCCGCCGTCCGTTGCGCCGGTGTTGTTGCGCACAATCGTCTTCTCGAACTTGCCCCCGCCTTGATTAATGTAAACCCCAGCGCCACTCACGTTAGCGCTGTTGCTTTCGATAGTGCTGTCATAAAAGGACGGTTTGCTGCCTAGATCGATATAGATGCCGCCGCCGTTTGTGTTCGCCGTATTGCCTGAGACAATCACATTGCTGAAGACCGGGCTGGCCTCTAGCACATAGATACCACCGCCGCGCGGCGCGTTGCCGCCGGTCAGCTTCACGTCGTAGATACGCGGCTCGATCCCGGCCAGCGCAACGCTGACAACGCGTCCGCTGGTGGCGCGTAGCGTAGTCGGGTACTTCACCGGATCGTGCGCTTTAAAGTCCGTACTCCATCCCCCCTGGATCATCATATTTTTATTGACCGCCAGATTGACAGTGCCCAGACAGGTCCCGCTCACCAAAATCTGATCGGTGCCCAGCAGCACCCGGTTCACTGCATCTTGCACCGAAGATAAGAAGACGGTGCCCCGTTCCTCGGTCACCAGTTTGACGCCACACGCGCCGGTGTAGGTCGGTTCGCCATCGCGGGCCTGGGCTAGATCACCCAACACCAGCGCCTGGAGATAAGTTGTCAGTTCGCTGGCGCGGTCGCTATCGTTGGCGTCCAACCCGGGGAAGTTGACAGTGGCGACGCTCTTCATCTCTACGATCTGCCCCGGCGTCGGCGCTACCATTGTTCGCGCCAGGATGGAAACCGTCGCCTGCTGCCCAATGTTCAGCGTTCCCACGTTACAACTCAGGCTGCCCAGGTTACAATTGCCCTGGCTGCTGTTGATCGCCAATGCTTGCTGTTGGGATGGCAGCGCATTTTGCAGCGAAATGTCCGAGATGGCCGACTTGCTATTGTTGATGACGGTGATCACATAAGTAGTGGTCAGACCTTCGGAGAGGTTCAACTCGGTCGCCGATTGGAAGAGATTAAGCCCGCGCGTATAGTTTTCCTCGTACGCGCCCACATCCACCGGCTGCAGACGGTTTTCGCCCACCAGATCCACGCCGCCGAAACCTGCCGCCAGATCGGTCACATCAACGCCGCGGTTGTAGCCCGCCGATTGGCGCGTAATGCGATAGTCGCCGCCGGCTGCGTCCTTAAAAGCCGGGTTGCCGAAGATCGGTTCCATCGTCTCGAAGAGTTCCTCACTCCAATGGCGAGCGCTGTGGTTCCACCAGACGTTGTTCTCTTCGGTCGCCTGCGCGCCGTCGCTGCCCGCCACGCCGATCTCGTGGTTGGCGAAGATGTTGTTCTTCAACGTGAGTTTGTTGCCCTTGTCCGCATAATAGAGGGCGGCGTTGATCCCCTCGCCTGTCACATGTTGGTGGGTGTTGTCGGCAATCGTGTTGTGGATGAAACTGGCATGGGTTCCGCTAATGTAGACCGCGCTGCCCAGCCCGACCGAAACCATGATCGTGTTGCGCACCATCAAATTGTTGACGATGGTCAGCTTACCACCGTTCAGCAAAAGCGCGCCGCCGCTGCGCGACGCCTGATTCTCGCGGAAGATCGAATTGGCGATAATGCCATCCGTGTCGATGGTATAGAGACCGCCGCCATTGTCCGCCACTATCACCGGCTCGGTGACTTTACAAGTCGGATCCGTGGGGAACATACACTTCAGAATAGGTGGATCCACCGAGTTGATGATCAACGGCTCATCAAGGATTTTGATGACCCGATCATATTGTGTAAAGGGGATCGTGTTACGCAGAACTATATTGTGGGTGAAGGAGAGTTCCTTTGTGCCCGAAACATAGACGCCGGCGCCCACACCCGTCTGCGATCCGGTGAGATCGGCGCGCACCGCCGTGGATGTGTTGTCCTGGATGGTGTTGCCGGTGATGATCACCGCTTCTTTGCTATTGAAATAGAGACCCGCGCCGCGGTCGCCGCTGTTCTGCTCCACGGTGCTGCCCTGCACGGTGTAGCTACCGCCGAACAGGTAGAGACCACCGCCGTCAATGTAGGCATGGTTGCCGCGCACTGTGGTGTTCTCAAAGAGCAGGTCGCTGTTAAGCGCATATGCCCCGCCCCCGTTGGCCGAGCGGTTGTTGGCAAAGGTCGTCCCCTTCACCTCGCCGTTCATTTTGCTGGCATAGAGGCCGCCGCCAGGCGAAAGATAGGCGCGGTTGCCGGAAAAGTTGCCGCCGGTCACTGTCAACGATCCACCCTCGGCGTAGACCGCGCCGCCGGCAAACTCGGCCTCGTTGTTGCTAAAGCTGGGATTGGTCAAGGTGAGATCGGCGTTGCGGCTGTAGATTGCGCCGCCGCTGCGCGTGATCACCTCTGTGGTGATCACGGTCGTCGCCGCCACGGCGCGCGCCATCGGCCCCATGATCGACCGATCTTCGACTGCCACCGAGAGGTGGCCGACATCCACAGGTAAGGGATGCTGCAAAGCCGCCATCACGTTGCCCAGCGCCATCCCCGCTGCGCCGCCAACCATTTCAGGCGTCACTTCAACGCGCCCATCCTTCACCCATCCCCGTGCGGCTAATTCCTCCATGGACAACCACTTGGGGGTAAAGGCTTCCTGAATCTGCGCTTGCAGCGGATTACGCTCAACCCCTGTCCTGGGGTTCGCCAGCGTCTCAGGTTCAATGGCTGTGCGGTTGTTCTGGAAGGTGACAGTGCTGTTGAGCGCCAGAGGATTGCCTTCCCAAAAGATGGCGCCGCCGCTGCCGCTGATCACCGTGCGGTTGTTGATGAAACTACCGCCGCCGCCGCTGAGGGTGCTGCCCAGCCCATAGATGGCGCCGCCATGATCGCCGGATGTGTTGTTCTGCCAGGTGCTGTTGTTAATCGTCAGCGTGCTAGTGAGGACGGCCAACGCGCCGCCGCGCCGAAATCCTTCGGTTTCCGCCTCATCGCCCACGACATTTTGTTCAAAGGTTGCGCCGTTGATCGTCACTGTTCCCTGAGCAACGAGCAGCGCGCCGCCGTCCCCTTCCAGCGCTTTGTTTTGGCGGAACGTACTGTTGCTGATCTGGACCGGGCCATTGGCGAAGATCACCGCGCCGCCGTCCCCGTCCAACGCCTCGTTCTGTGTAATCTGGCTGTTATTGATAGTGAGTTGCCCCCCAACGGCGTAGAGCAGACCGGCGCTTTCGGCCTGATTATTGGCCGCAGTCAACCCATCAAAAAGGATAGCGCTGCCAATCGCATAAATCGGTCCGTTCCCATCGGTGCTGTTGTTGCTGAAGGTGCTGCCGTTGGTCATTTGCAGCCCGCCGCCGGTCAGGTGGATCACCCCACCGTCCCCCTTGCCGGTCTGGTTGGTGATGGTGGCGTTGTTGAGGAAGACCTGGCCGCCAGCGGCAAAGATGGCTATGCCCCGTCCCGTGGCGGCCTCATTCACCTCTACCTGTGCATTGATCAGCCGCGCCTGCCCACCCGACATGGCAACAGCGCCGCCATCCCTGCCGGCGCTGTTGTTGGCGAGGGTGACATTGTTGAAAGTGGCCGTGCCGCCCGCCACGAAGAGAGCGCCGCCGTCCTCTGCGGCTTTGTTGGTGGTGATGGGTGCGCCATTGACAGTCGCCGATCCGCTGTCAACGTAGATCGCGCCGCCGTGGCCGGTCGCCTGGTTATTGGAGATCTCGCTGTTGATCAGGGTCGCGCTGCCACCCTCCGCTGCCAGCGCGCCGCCGTTGGTCGCCCGATGTCCCGTCAACGGGATACCCGTCAACGTCAGGCTGCCACTGCTGACGAGGATCGCCCCCCCGTTGCCGCTGCCCCCGCCCTGGGTTCCATTGCCGTTGAGGATGGTCAGCCCGCGCACTGTCACCGCGGCGTCATCGGCGATCACAAAAACGCGGCCCGTATTCGAGGCGTCAAAGGTCACAGGGAAGAGCGCCGGATTGGGTGTGCCTTCAAAATTGAGCGGATTATAGCCGCCCTCAATCGTCACCGATTTGTTGATGCGCGCGATCTGCCTCGTCCCCCCTACATTGGATGTACCCACGTAGAGACCGCCAGCAATGCGGATCAGATCGCCGTCGTTGGCCTGCTCAACGGCCCGTTGCAGTGTGCGGCAGGCGCTGAAACGCGTGGCGCAGTTGTTGGAATCGCTGCCGGTGGTCGAAATATAGCGGCTCGCGCCCAATTGCATCATCGGCGCAGGCGCAGGCGCAGCGGGTGCCGTCGCCTGTGCGGGCTGGCCGCCGATCCCCATGAGCCAGACGAGCAGCAGCGCCAGCCCAATTGCAATGCCAAAAGGAAGAAGACGCCGAAGGAGGAATGATGGCAAACCAGAGAGAGTGTGTGTCTGATGCATGGAGAGCCTCGTCAGTTACAAAATAGCAGACGACAACAGATGCCTGACTGTAAAACGGCGCGTGGTTGCTGTGATTGCCAGGTCGAAGCTGGCAAATTGGAAAGCTGTTCCCCTGGACTCACATTGTGAGTTTGCTCTGCTGACACTGTCCCGACCTTTTGCCAGCAAGCGCGCGACATTAAGCTGACAGAACAAATACAGGGAGAACAGCGAGGATGTGCTTACAGTATGGTCAGATTCTTTAGCTGAAGAGTGTACACGATCCAAAGGGGCAATTCAAGAGTACCGGCGTGTCGAAATGGCAAAAGGCAGTCCGACCGGAGTGATCGCGGCAAAAGGCAAGAATAGGGCAGGTATGCAGATCTGCAAGTTGCAGGTGAGAATGTATTTACGCACTACGCACTGCCCCAGTCCCCAATCCTCACGGAAAACGGCGTCGCGCCTGCTCCAATTCGACGGCTTTAGCGCTGAAGCGGTAGAGTTTGGCCGGACGATGATCGCCTTCGCGGCGATTGCCTGTCTCTTCCAACACGCCGGTGGAGAGGATCTTGCGGCGGAAGTTGCGTTTGTCCAACGGCTCGTTGAGGACGGTCTCATAGACCGATTGGAGTTCGGAGAGGGTAAATTCCTGGGGCAGCAGCAGAAAACCGAGGGCTGTCCACTCTAATTTCCAGCGCAGCCGCTGCAACGCATAATCGAGGATGCGCCCGTGGTCGAAGGCCAGTTCGGGCAGATCGTACATATTCCACCAGCGGGCGTCGTGGGCATCGTCGCCGCCGTGGATCGTCATGCGCAGGGCTTCGTCCGCGCTGAGCAGGGCAAAATAGGTCACGGTGATCACCCGTCCGCGCGGATCGCGGTCGGGCGCGCCGAAGGTGTAAAGTTGTTCCAAATAAACATTACCAGCGCCGGTCTCTTCCTGAAGTTCACGGCGGGCTGCTTCATCCAGACTTTCGTCCATGTTGACAAAGCCGCCGGGCAGCGCCCATTGCCCCTTGAACGGTTCCCCGCCGCGTTGGATCAAGAGTACGCTGAGTTGATTTTCTAAGTAGGCAAAGAGAACCATGTCCACAGTGACCGATGGACGAGGATATTCATAGGTGTAGACGGCTGGTTGGCGCTGTTGGTTGGGCATGGATGATCTTTTTCAGCGTGAATCAGGATTCTACCCAGTTCTCAAGATGCAGCCCCTCAATGCGGGCAAATTCATGATCGTTATTGGTGACAAGCACAGCGCCCAAGGAGAGCGCGTGCGCAGCAATGAGCATGTCATGGGCGCCAATTGGTAGGCCACTCTTTTCCAGCCGAACGCGCAAGCGTCCGTAATGGATGGCGGCATCCTGCTCAAATGGCGAAATCATAAGCGACAGCAGAAACTCGTCTAAAGCCTGCTGGTTTCGCTGCACAAACTGGCTCTTCTCAATGCCATACTGCAACTCTGCCACCGTTATTGTGGAAACACTAATCTGACCCACACTTAGTGCGCGGAAACGATCCCAAAGTGAGAGCGGCTTGCGCTTGATCAGATAGGTGCAAATGTTGGTGTCGAGGAGGTACATGGGACTGGAATGTTACTCAAAAATATCCTCGCGCGCCTGCACTTCAGGCTGGTTGCGCTCTTGCATAAAATCGTCGGAGAACTTGTCGAGACTCTCAAAGAGCGTACGCCACGGATCGTCGTATGGTAAAAGGACCACAGCATTGCCTATTTTTTTTACATAAACTTCGCTGCCCTCAAAGCGGAATTCTTTGGGCAGGCGCACTGCCTGGCTATGTCCATTCTGAAAGAGTTTTGCCGTTTTCATGGTCGTCCCTTTTTACCATACCCTTCAATAGTATATATTTATAGTATATACAACAATTGGGTGGCGTCAAACTTGGGTAAGATCTATCCATAGATTTTTAGAGGGGAACCGTTGCTGGTTTCTTTGCATTTTTGTCTGTATCTGGTACATTGGGGATATCGTTTGAACATCTGTACTACTGTTGCGTGTTGCGCGGCGTGAGATTGATCTCCCGTTCGCTGGCATCATCCAAGATGAGCGTAGTGTCGTGTCAGCCATGAATTGATTGAAACAGGGTACGGGCGTTGCTTGCTGCGCCTGGTGTGCAGAGGGCGCAGCAAACAGCGCCCGTACCCCTCAATTTATGCTTGACGAGACAGTAGTTCATTGCTTGTTCACATACTACGCACTGCGCTTGAACCAGACAGTGTCCAATCCACCATACCAACATTGTACACGCAACACGTACCATCCTCCTGGGGAACAGGCCATGGATCAACAAACCCTCATTCGCGCCATTGCTAAGGCTCTAAACCTGCAAGTGGGCCAGGTCGCCGGCGCGGTGGAACTGCTCGACGAAGGCAACACCATCCCGTTTATTGCCCGCTACCGCAAGGAACGCACTGGCGTACTCGACGAGGAACAACTGCGCGCCGTGGCCGAACGGCTCACCTATTTGCGCACATTGGACGAGCGCAAGCAGACCGTCCTGGCTTCGATTGAGGAGCAGGGTAAGCTCACCGACGATCTGCGCCAAAATATCGAAGGCGCGCAGACGTTGCAAGCGGTGGAAGATCTCTACCTTCCTTACAAGCCCAAACGGCGCACCCGTGCTACCGTCGCCCGCGAACAGGGATTAGAACCGCTGGCC
>JAHBVG010000033.1 GCA_019637695.1 Caldilineaceae bacterium
ATAACTGGTGACTGAGAAAAAGCCTCTGCTCCCAGTCACCAGTCACTATTCCCCATTCACCATTCGTGCCGAATCTACACCTGTAGAATCTTGTAACCAAAGGAGACTGCTCATGGCCTCCCCCGCCCAGAGCATGTCGACCGCAGAGGTCGGCTACCTCCAGGGAATTAACCTGCGAGCTTTTTCGGAATTAGAGGGAGCGGAACGCGCCTTTGCTTCGTTGTATCTTTCCAGCCCCGACGCCATTAATACGCTGCCCCAGCGCGAAGCGACGATCTACGAACTGCTGGCCGACAATGCCGAAGAAACCGAACATTTTACCGAAAACATGAAATTGATCCACGGCTGGCTGGCGGAAAATCCATTCCAGTCGGAAGGCTTGTGCGTCTTCGCCTGTTGGGCGCTCGATTATGTACAGGGCATCCCGCTATCGGTTTCGGTCCCTGATCTGCTGCGTGTAGGGCCGGCGCTTTATCTGCGTCCTCTGGCGGAGCTTCAGGATGAGTACGAGAATTTCGTCATCGTCGTCGCCGACAATCGCGCCACGCGCATTCTCGAAGTCACGTCGGCGATGGCCGAAACCGCCAAAAAAGTACGCGGGGACGTAACTAATGCCGTGCGCAAAGGCGGCTGGTCGCAGAAACGTTATGCCCGCCGCCGCCAAAAGGAACTGCTCCACTACGCCAAGGAGATCAACGAGGTGCTGAGCGAGTTGATCCGTAAAAAGAAGTACAACCGCATTGTCCTGATGGGATCGATGGAGACATTGGCCGAGTTGGAGTCAGTACTCGATCAGCCCGTAGCCGAGAAAGTCATCGGCAAGCGCACTACCGACACCGCCCAAGGCGAAGCGGATCTGATCGACGAAGCCTATGAACTCTTCTTCGCCGAGGAGCGCGACGAGGAGATCCGTCTGTGGGATCGCATCAAGGACGAATACCTCAGCGACGGGTTGGCGGTCGTCGGTGCGAAGGATGTGTTGGACGCGCTGCACTTGGGCCGGATCGAGGAGATCATCGTCACCCGCGACGCCGAAATCAGAGGGACGCGCTGTCGCGACTGTGAGAACATCGTACATGGGACGCCCGAAATCTGCGTGGTCTGCAAATCGGACTCAGTCTTCACTGTCGATCTGGTGGACGAATTGGTGCGCCGCGCCGAACTCACCAGCGCGGCTGTCGAATTCACCGATCCAATTGAAGGATTGTCGAAGCAGGGGGATGTGGCGGCGTTGTTGCGCTACTAAAACGTAATGCGTAATCCGTAATTGGTTGAGGCATCTCTACCTTTTGAGTTATGGATTACGCATTTGCTTCAACTGTACAAGTTTTCTTGAAAACGGTTGAAGAGTACAGCCAACAGCGCCAACGTGTAGACGACGCCAACCGCCGTCGCCCACAGGAAGGGTTCCCCGGCGGCAGCCAGCCAGTAGGCTTTCACCGGCCAGAAGGTGGGGAAGATCCCTAGCAGCCATTGCCAGGGTTCGGGAACCCACCAGGCTACAAAAGGCCCCAAGGTAAGGATGCCCATGCCCTTCATCACCGCGATCCCCTGTACTTTGTTCTTGGCAAGCGAAGAGAGCAGCAGCGCGAAGATCGGTGACAGCAGCCCGGCCGCTACGGCTAAGGGCAATAACTTCTCTGGCGATACCACCGCCACCCCAATGAAGGGGATCACGATCAGCACGCCGACAATGCTGATGATAACCGGCGCGATCACGCGGTAGAGCGCGTACGTCTGGATGGGCAATGGCGTGACCATCAACGCTGTCAATGTGTTCTGATCGCGCTCATCCAGAAGTAAGAAGCCTGCCAGGTAGCCGGTCAACATGGGGATGATCAACAGACCAAAAAAAGCAGTGAAGAGCAGATGGTAGGGCGTCAAATCAAAGACATCGGCCAGCCCTTCCGTCACAAAGGGGATCAGCCAGCGCAGCAATGCCCCCAAGATGATGGGATAGGCCAGCAGGAACAACATCATTGAATCGCGCTGGATATTTTTGAAATCAACCTTGCTTAGCGCAGGAATTGCATTCATGGTTTCGCTCCTGTAATGAAAAAGGCTTAATTCGTAATGCGTAATCCGTTACCTGTTGCGGGCTACTCGTTACGCATTCCTCATTCCTATCCGCCCACCTTGCGCGCAATCGCGTTCGTGAACGTCCGGCTGGCCCACCAGTAGCTGAGGATGGTCAGCCCCAGCAGGTAGATCAGCGCGTAACTGATCTTCCACAGGGCAACCGGGCCAAACGTAGCCTCCAGTAACACCAGGCCTGGCGTGCTGGGGATTACGTAGAGCAGCCAGTGATCCCACAGGCCGAAGTAGCCGATCAGCGGGATCTGCATCACGAACAGAAAGAAGACGGCTGGCAGCAGGAATTCGTTGATGCCGGTGTAGCGGGCGGCGATGGCAAAGCCGAGGAGCGTCAACGGCACCGACATGGCCGCGACTGAGATCACATACCATCCCCAGTTCAGCCTCGTTCCATAGGTGAGCAACGTTACGATGGCGCCCACGACAATCGCGATCAGCGTCAGTGTGGCGATCTTGGTGGTCAGGTATTCCCAGATTCGCAGCGGCGTCACCACCAGCCCTTCGATCACCCGATCCCCCTTTTCCAGATAGTAGAGCGCGGCCATGAAAAAGAAGCCGAAGACCGAGAGATCGAGGAAGAGGACCGACACCAGCAATGGCACGATCCCGGCCTCTGGAACCTGATAGAGGATAGCCGTCCAGACCAGCGTAATGAAGGCCGCAGCATAGTAGATCCCCTGTCGCCATTGGATCTTCGTTTCCCAGCGTAGTGAAGAAAGTAAACGGCTCATATCAAACTCCGCCCTGTGGTCTTGATGAAGATATCCTCCAGCGTCGCCTCCTGCGTGTGGATCGTTTCGATCTGGTTCTCGCGCAGCACTTGCCAGAACGCTTTGTTCTCAGCCAGATCGTCCAATGGGAAGTCGGACGATTTAGCGCCCGCCCCATTCAGATGATATTCCACACGCACGCGACGTTCACCGTGTTGTAGCTTAAGATTGCGCGGCGAGTCGATCAACGTAATGCGCCCATCCACCATAAAGGCGACCCGGTCACAGAGTTGTTCGGCCACGGCCATATCGTGCGTTGTCAAAAAGATGGTTCGACCGGCGGCCTTCTGCGCCAGGACAATCTCTTTGACCTTGCGGCTGTTGACCGGATCCAAACCGGTGGTCGGCTCATCAAGGAAAAGCAGCTCCGGGTTGTGCAACAGCGCGCGCACAAAGTTGAGGCGCATTTGCATCCCTTTGGAGAACTGGCTCACGCGCGTATTGGCGTCATCCTTGAGGCCAACCATCTCTAGCAGCGCCAGCGGATCCGCTGTCTTGCCGCTGTAAAGCGAGCGGAAGAGTTCTAAATTCTCTGCGGCCGTCAGCTTTTGGTAATGGTTGGGCAGTTCAAAGGCTACGCCCACCCGCTCGTAGTAGCGACTATCCCACGTTTTGAGATCCTGCCCAAAGACCTTGATCTCGCCCTGATAGTCGCGCAGCAGCTTGATCAGCACCTTCTGCGTCGTACTCTTCCCCGCGCCGCTCGGCCCCAGGAAGCCAAAGATCTCCCCCTTTTCAACCGCAAAATCGATCTCCTTCACCGCCGGCTGCACGCCCTTGGGATAGGTATAAATGAGATTCCGAACTTCAATAAGCATGTGAATTCCTTGTCCTTGTTTAGATAGGCGGCGGTCCGCAGACGGTGGACGGCAGACCGCAGACGGCGGATGATGCGATGATGCGCCGAGCGGAATACCCAATATCCAATACCCAATACACGGTCCCTAATCCCCAGTCCCCAATCCCCTCTCCGCGCGCCAGCGTTCCAATAGCGCCGGGTATTCCCGATCCATAAAGGCGTAGAGATCGTACATCTCTTCCAACCGTTCCCGACGTGGGCCGTCGGCTTCGTCGAGCAGAGCCAATCCGCGTTCGGCCAGTTGTAAAAAGAGCGTGAATTGATTCTGCTTCTCCCCTAGCACACGGGACCACATATGCGGCACAAGTTGGTAATAGTCGCGCCGTTCGCCTGGCAGGCTGATCCGTTCGATAAAGCCAAATTGGATCAACGTGCGTGTCCCTGTGCTGATGGAACTCTTGCTGGACTGTAACGCCTCAGTCAGATCATTCATCGTCTGCTGCGGTGGGTCGCAGATGAGCAGCCACGCCAGGATGCGCCCCGTGATGCGCGGCAGCCCCATTTGTTCCCAGTAGAGGCCGAATTCCTCAATATATTTCTGTTCCTCTTGCGTTGGTTTCGCCATAAATCCCTTCTTTTTTCCGGTGAATCAAGAATCGTGGTGTTAGTCTAATTCATTTCGTTTGTTCTGTCAATACCGAACAATCAAAAACTACAAGATACAAGATGGACTGATATATCTGGAATTGCTGGATCAACATGATGAGGATTGACGGGAGCCGTTCTTGTAATGTACCTTTAGATGGATTGGCGATACTTCCTTCGCCGGTTTGTTGAGATAAATAGACCTTGATAGAGATAGAACCATGTCCATTCTGACTTTTTCGAACCTGACCCAATCCTACGGGGATTTTGATGTTTTTGTGGGGATCAGCGCAGCCATCCCCAACGAAGGAAAGATCGGCCTTGTCGGCCAAAATGGTGTGGGCAAAACCACCCTGCTGCGCATCCTTGCCAGGCTCGACCCCCCTTCCGCTGGATCGGTTTCGGTGGCCCGCGGCGCCACCATCGGCTATCTACGCCAGGAAGCTATGGAAGCCTTCGTCGGTCGCGACAATACCATCTACGCCGAGATGCTCACCGTTTTCAAAGATCTCAAGCGGAAAGAAGCGAAGTTGCGCGAGCTAGAGCATCAAATGGCTGAAGGGGACTCGTCCGAAGGATTGCTGGAGATCTACAGCCGCGCCCAAGAGGAATTTGAACATGCCGGCGGCTATGATTACGAGGTTCGCATAGGTCAGGTACTCCAGGGCCTCGGCTTCGGCCGTGAGGATTGGAATATACCGCTCAGCCATCTTAGCGGCGGGCAGAAGACGCGCGCGCTGTTGGGGCGTCTGCTTTTGGAACGTCCATCGCTGCTCATCCTCGACGAGCCAACCAATCACCTGGATGTGGAAGCCATCGAATGGTTGGAAGGTGTGCTGCGCATCTGGGATGGCGCGCTGCTCATTGTCTCCCATGATCGCTTCTTTTTGGATCGGGTGGTCAACCGCATTTGGGAAATGAGCCGCACCGGTATGGAAGAGTACCGGGGCAACTACAGCGCCTATGTGCAGCAACGTCAGGAACGCTGGGCCTTGCGCGAGACGGAGTTCGAGACCATCCGCGAGAAGTTCCTCAAAGAGTTGGATTACGTCAAACGCAACATCGCCCGCGACGCCACCAGCAATATGGCTAAAGGGCGATTGCAACGGCTGATCCGCGAGGTGAAAGTAGTGGAAGCGGGCGGGCTTGGGCTCCTCAACAGCAAAAACTGGGGCCAGGTGATGGAAGAGGTCAACATCTCTGACACCAAATGGAGCGTGATGGATGTGGAGCAGCACATCAAAGCCTTGCGCAGTCCTTTGCTGCGCCCACCGGCGTTGAACTTCCGACTTAACAGCAAGCTGCGCAGTGGGAAAATCGTGTTGCGCACAAGCGAGATGACGATTGGCTACCCCAACGTATCCCTCTTTGTCACCGATCCGCTGGAATTGCATCGGGGCGAGTGCGCGGCGTTGATCGGTCCTAACGGGACGGGCAAGACGACCTTCCTGCGCACGTTGATGGCGCAGCTTGAACCACTCTCCGGTCAGATCCAATTTGGGGCCAGTTTGAAGACCGGCTACTTTGCCCAGGCGCATGACAAACTCAACCCCGAAAACAGTGTATTGGATGAACTCCTTGCCCACAAACACATGTTGTTGGGGCAGGCGCGCAGTTACCTGGCCCAATATCTCTTCCGCGGCGACGATGTTTATAAAACCGTGAGCATGTTGAGCGGCGGCGAGCGAGCGCGGCTGGCGCTGGCAATCCTGGCCTTGGAAGGGGCGAATCTGCTGCTGCTCGATGAGCCGACCAACCATTTGGATATCCCCGCGCAGGAGGTTCTCCAAGAGGTGTTGGAGAACTTCGACGGATCGATCCTCCTCGTGTCGCATGATCGCTATCTGATCGACCGATTGGCAACGCAGATCTGGGAACTGCGCGACGGGCGCTTGCATGTTTCTCCGCTCTCGTATCAGGAATATATTGCTGCCCGCGACGCCGCCCGCGAAGCGGAGCGGGCGTCCACGACTGAGCAGCGCGCGGCCAAAAACGACGAACAGCGCGGGGATCGCGCCCAACGTGGCGAAGAACGCCGGCGCGCCCAACAAGTCTCGGCCTTGGAAGCAGAGATCCACCGGCTCGAAGCGCACCTTGCTTCCTTGGAAGATGCCCTGGCTGCTGCCAGCCGCAAACAAGATCTGGCCGCCATCCAAAAGTTGAGCGCAGATTACGGCGCCACCCAGTCCACATTGGAAGAACAGATGGAGACATGGGCAGCCCTGGCAGGGTGAGTGGAGAGGTAAGAGGTGAGGGAGGGAAGAAGGGAAGAAGAGATGATGAGTATCGACATTCATCATCCCATCATCTCTTTCCTGATCGCCGGGGTTCGCGAAAGTTGTTTTGCCGCAATTCTGTAGGGGCGCACCCCCGTGTGCGCCCACTGCTAACACAACCGGCCCTAATCCCCAGTCCCTGATCCCTAGTCCCCAATCCCCAATGATTGACATTTCACATTCACCTCTCCTATAATTTGTCTGACAATTATTGTCTGACAACCCTCGTCTCTGTCGAATCAGGGAAGTTAGTTTATGTCGTCAACCGCTGACGAACCACGCGCTCTACCACGCTATATTCAGGTTGAAGCTGCTCTGCGCACATTGCTAGAGACCGGCGGCTATCGGCCTGGGGATAAGCTGCCCCCTGAACCTTCCCTGGCCCAACAGATGGAAGTGAGCCGGGCGACGTTGCGCGAGGCGCTGCGCAGCTTTGAGCAACAGGGGATCATCAGCCGCCGTCAGGGCATGGGGACCTTCGTCAACCGCCGTCCGCTCTATATTGAAAGCGGGCTGGAGACGCTGGAATCGATTGAACTCCTGTTGCAGAGTCGCCAGCTTACCCCCACCCTCAAAAGGAGACAGGCGCGCAGCGAACGAGCGCTGCCTAAAGCCGCGAGTCGCCTTGCCCTCAAAGAGGGGACGCCGTTGACGGTGGTGAGCAGCACCTATGCCGTGGACGAGCAGTGCGTGGCTTATCTGTTAGAAGTCGCTCCGGCTGGGCTTGTCGCCGAGGAGGCGATCAGCGGGGAGACCACTTCGTTACTGGCATACATGATCGAGGAAAAGGGCCATTTTGATATTGCCTACGCCGTCGCCCATATTGCCCCGATCCACGGCAGCGAGGAAATCTGCGCCGCGTTGGAAATCGGCAGCGAAACGCTCCTCTTCTTCATCGACCAGACCGTTTACACCAGCACGAACCTGCCCTGCTATTATTCGCGCAACTACTATTTGCCCACCGTCTTCGACTTTCACCTGATCCGCAGAATTCGGGAAACGTAGGCGAGGACAGGTGGCAGGTTTACAGATGGCAAGTTTGCAGGTTTGCAAGTGGCAGGTGACAATCGTTCTTGCAATTCGCAATTCGCCTCATCCACAAGGAAAGCATCTATGGCACAAATCGATATCTCTCAAGTTTACGCTGACGTGGAAGCGCACCGCGATGACATCATCACCTTCCTGCGCGAGATCGTCGCCATCCCCTCGATGGATTCACAGATCGGCGAAGTGGGTGAGCGAATTCAGACAGAGATGAAGAAGCTGGGCTTCGATGACGTCTGGTTTGATAGCATGGGCAACACCGTCGGCCGGATCGGCGATGGTCCGCGTGTCATCGTCTACGATAGCCACATCGACACCGTCGGCATCGGCGACCCGGCGGAATGGGAATGGGATCCCTTCCAGGGCAAGATCGAAGATGGCATCTTTTATGCACGCGGTACCTGCGACGAGAAAGCCAGCACGCCGGGGATGATCTACGGCCTGATGATCGCCAAAAAGTTAGGGTTGTTGGATGGCTGGACGGCCTACTATTTCGGCAATATGGAAGAGTGGTGCGATGGCATTGCCCCCCATGCCTTTGTCGAACATGAGGGGATCAAGCCCGATTTTGTTGTCATCGGTGAGCCGACGCGGATGCAGGTTTACCGGGGGCACAAGGGCCGCGTCGAGATGAAGGTGGTGGCCAAGGGCAGGAGCGCCCACGCCGCCAGCAATCACCTGGGGGATAACGCCATCTACAAAGTGCTGCCGGTAATCGAAGGCGTGAGCGGGTTGGAGCCGCAGTTAGGCGATCACGAGTTCCTCGGCCACGGCAAGATCACCGTCACCGATATGGCTGTGCAGACGCCCAGCATCAATGCTGTCCCCAACGAGTGTACTGTCTTCATCGACCGCCGCGTCACCTTCGGCGAAACTGTGGATGGGGTCATCGAGCAGGTGCGCCAGTTGATCCCCACGCAAAATCAGGAGATCGGCGACGTCACCGTGGAGATGCTCTACTACGATGAGCCGAGTTACACTGGCTTCGTCTTTCCGGTGGACAAGTACTTCCCGGCCTGGGCCTTGAGCGAGGATCATCCATTGGTAGCGGCGGGGCAGCAGGCGCGCAAGTTGATCGGTTTGCCCGACGCGCCCAGCGGCAAATGGAATTTCAGCACCAACGGCATCTATTGGGCGGGCAAGGCTGGCATCCCTTCCATCGGCTTCGCCCCCGGCGACGAAGTCACCGCACACACCGTCCTCGACAGCGTCGCGCTCAATGATGTGGTGAAGGCGACAGAGTTCTATGCTATCCTGCCGGCGTTGATTGAGGGATGAGATTAGGGGATTAAGCGATTAGGAGATAGGTGACTGGGGATTGTGATCTGGTCGAGATTCTCGTCCTAATCCCCAGTCACTTATCACTTATCACCTTTCTTAAAATCTGCGCCACGGTCTCATCCACGCTGAGGGCGCTGTTGTCGATGACGGTCCACCCGGCCTGGGGATGGTTGCTTTTGAGCAGTTCGGCGTGCAGGCGATGGCTGGTTTCGGCGAGGATGGATGTATCGAAAGGCTTGTTGGCGCGGCTGGCATTACGGGCGAGGAGTACATCCACATTTGGCGAGAGCAGCACCTTGTGAATGGTGTAGCCGTGGAGCAATTGCTGATATTGGCGCTGGTAACTCTTTTCGTCCAAAACATCGTCGATGGCGACGGCAAAACCCGCTTCGGCGTAGATCGTCGCCGATTGTAGCGCCGCCCAACGGGCCAGGCGAAACTGCCGCCCTGTCTCGTCCGTCCACTTGGGGATGGGGTGGGCAATGCCAGAAACGACCCATTCACGCACATCGTCTACGGGAATGTGGACGCCGAAATCGAAGTGTTGAAGTAAGGCTGCCGCAACTGTCGATTTCCCTGACCCGGGCGCGCCCGAAAGGATGTAGATCAACTGTTTGGCAGGCAGGATTGTCGGTTTCATGGCTCGTCTCGCAAAATTGAAAAGCAGATCGTTTGGGGGGTGAGCATAACAGCCGACTGCGCTCAATGCAATAAAAGCACCCTTTATGGATGATTTGTAGATTGACAACCTGGAGTATACAACAGAAAAGACTATGCCCAACCCATCGCCACTTGCTGTCGTCGCCATTGGCGGCAACTCTCTGATCAAAGACAACAACCATCTCGAAGTCCACCACCAATGGGACGCCATCCGCGAGACGGTGAGCCACATTGCGCGCATGGTGGACTTGGGCTGGCAGACGGTGATCACGCACGGCAACGGACCGCAGGTGGGCTTTATTCTGCGCCGTAATGAACTGGCGGCAGCGGAGGTCCACACAACGCCGCTCAGTTTGATTGTGGCGGATACCCAGGGGGCCATCGGTTATATGCTGCAGCAGGCGCTCAACAATGAATTCTACAGCCGCCAGATCCCCAAACAGTCGATCTCGTTTGTGACCCAGGTTCGTGTGGACGCCGATGATCCTGCCTTCCAAAACCCGACCAAACCCATCGGCGGCTTTTTGGATGAAGCCACGGCGCGTCAATTTGAGGGCGCAGGCTGGCGCATTGTGGAAGACGCCGGACGAGGATGGCGGCGCGTGGTGGCGTCGCCGCAGCCGATGGAGATCATGGAGATCGAGGCGATCCAGCAGGCGGTAACCATGGGTTGGATTGTGGTTGCGTGCGGCGGCGGCGGCATCCCCGTGGTGCGCAACGCCAAAGGGGAGCTGCGCGGCGTCTCCGCAGTGATCGACAAAGATCGGGTCAGCGGCCTCCTGGCGCAGTTGCTGCAGGCCAAACTCTTCCTCATCAGCACCGGCGTGGAAAAAGTCGCCCTCCACTTTGGCAAGCCCAACCAGCGATCCATCGACCAAATGAGTGTAACCGAGGCGAAGCAGTACGTAGACGAAGGTCACTTTGCCCCGGGTAGTATGCTGCCCAAGATCGAAGCCTGCATCGACTTCCTCGAAGCAAGCGCCGATCCTGAGTCGTTTGCCCTGATTACCAACCCCGAAAACCTCGAACGCGCGCTCGTCGGGGAGACGGGGACGAAGATTGTAAAAAATCATGAGTAAGGAGTAGGTCGACAGAGTTATTCGCCAATTGGGAACCAATTCTATCGACGAAGCCTTACTCATTACTCATTACTTGTTACTCATCCATTCACATCATCCAAAGGAGTTTCCACCCATGCAAACTGATTTACGCGGTCGCGATTTCATCGGCGACATGGACTTTAGCAAAGAGGAGATACAGACCGTCCTCGATGTGGCGTTTAAGCTCAAACGAGATCGCGCCCTGGGTATCAAACACCCGTTGCTCGATCAAAAGACGCTGGCGCTGCTCTTCTTCTTCACAAGCACGCGCACCCGCTCCAGCTTTGAGGTGGGGATGGCCCAATTGGGCGGTCATGCGGCCTTCATTGACTCGGACACAACGCAGATCAGCCACGGCGACACAGCCAAAGAGATCGGTGAGATCTACGGGCGCTACTACGACGGCATCGCCATCCGCCAGTGCGATTGGGATTTTGGCAACAAGTATATCAACGAGGTTGCCGCCGCCAGCCGCGTCCCCGTCCTCAACATGCAGTGCGATGTCTACCATCCCTTTCAAATTTTGGCCGATCTGATGACGATTTTCGAGAAGGTGGGCGATCCGCGCGGCAAGACAATCAACGTCAGTTGGGCCTACGCCAGCAGCTACCAGAAACCCATCTCGGTGCCGCAGAGCCTGATCTTGCAGATGACCCGCTTTGGCATGAACGTGCGTCTGACCCATCCGCCGGAATACAAACTCATGCCCGACATTGTGCAGCAGGCCAAGGACAACGTGAAGCAGCACGGCGGCAGCTTCGAGATGATGGATGATTTTGACGCTGGCTTTAAGGATGCCGACATCCTCTACCCCAAGAGTTGGGGCGCACTGCTCACCACGTCGGACAACGCCGAGAGCGCAGCCATCGGCAAGAAGTACACCGATTGGATCACCGATGAGCGGCGCATGGGACTTGCCAAATCTGACGCCATCTATATGCACTGTCTGCCGGCGGATCGCAATATTGAGGTCACAGACGGCGTCATCGACGGTCCGAACTCGGTGGTCTATGACGAAGCCGAAAATCGCCTCCATGCCCAGAAGGCCGTGATGGCGTTGACGATGAGATAGGGATCGGGGACTGGGGATCGGGGATTGGATCGAGGCGTTGAAATCGCTTCATTGTCTGATTTCTAATTGGCAGAGATTAAGGGATTGAGAGATTGAGGATTCGTAACGATTCTCCCGATCCCTGATCCCCAATCTCCGATCTCCGTAACGTTTTGGGGATCGCTGTGTTATACTTACATAACTGCCATGACCGGCACGATTGCTGCACCATTGCGGCGGCGTGTCGGTCTCTTTATGACCTAGTTTTGGAAAGAAGGACGCGTTATGAGCGCGAATTCGACAAAGAATGGTCGATTCGGCCCTGCCCGCCGGGTCGTAGTGACAGGTGTGGGCATGATCAGCGCACTGGGCCATGATCTGGAGAGTTCCTGGCAGGCGATGTTGGCCGGGAAATCAGGATCACGGCGGGTAACCCACTTTGACCCCACCGATTACCCCACCCAGTTCGCCGCCCGCGTGGACGATTGGGATCCCAACCTCTATTTGGATCGCAAAGAGGCGCGTCGGGTAAGTCGCGGTACTCAATTCGCCCTAAAAGCATCCCAGGATGCGATGAGGCAGGCCGGTTTGCAAATGGAAGAAACGGATCCAACCCGCGTCGGCGTGGAGATCGGTATGGGCTTCGGCGGCTGGGAGATCGTCGAGGAACAGACCCTGATCCACGAGACAAAAGGCCCCAGACGCTTTAACCCAGCGCTGCTACTGGGCGCGCTCACCAGCGGTGCGCCCACACAGGTGGCGATCCACTTTGGCGCCAAAGGACCGACCAACAGCCCGGTGGCCGCTTGCGCCACCGGTATTGTGGCGTTGGGCGAAGCGGCCCGGCGCATCCAATACGGCCAGGCCGATGTAATGATTGCGGGCAGCGCCGATGGGTATTTGACGCCGCTCGTCCTCACCACCTTCAGTCGCCTGGGCGCCGCCAGCACCAACAACGACGATCCCGAACACGCGTGCAAACCGTTCAGCGCCGACCGCGATGGCATGGTCGTGGCTGAAGGCGCCGGCGTCTTTGTTTTAGAATCAATGGAACACGCACAAAGACGCGGCGCGACCATCCTCGCCGAGTTCGCTGGTTACGGTCTCACCGAGGATGCCTACGACGCCACTGCACCCGATCCCAGCGGCGAGGGCGCAGCCAAAGCGATGCAATTAGCTCTGGAAGAAAGCCTTCTTGCGCCGCAAAACTTCGACTGGATTATCGCTCACGGCACGGGAACCCATCTCAACGATAGTATGGAAACCGCCGCCATCAAACGAGTCTTCGGCGAAGCGGCGTATAACATTCCTGTCACCAGCATCAAGAGCATGATCGGCCATGCCATGGGCGCGGCGGGGGCGCAAAGTGCGGTGACCGTGGTCAAAGCAATGGCGGAAGGCTATATCGTACCGACCATCAACTACACAACACCCGATCCTGAATGCGATCTCGACTATGTGACCACCGGCGCCCGTCCCCACCAAATCGATGTAGCGCTCTGTAACGGATTCGGCATGGGCGGGCAGAATGCGTCGTTGATCCTCAAACGGTATCGAGGGGAATGACCGCAGACGGCGAACAGCAGACCGCAGATGAGAACGAGTTGCAGGTTTGCAAGTAGCAGGTGAGAATCCTTCACGAATCACGAATCACGGAGTTCCCATGCGTCTAGAGAACCCTTTCAAAAAAGTGGAAAGATTGAAACGGGTGAAGAACCTGCCCGGTCCTAGCCAGAATGAGCGCGTGCCGCCGGGTCAATTTCTGACAGACCGGTTTCCCGTCCTCACCTATGGAGCGACGCCGCATTATGAAACTCTCCACGGTTGGGATCTACGCGTTTTCGGCCTTGTCGATGCGGAAAAACGCTTTTCGTGGGGCGATCTCATGGCAATGCCCACCAACACCCAAACTGTTGACATCCACTGCGTCACGCGCTGGAGCAAGCTCGACACCACGTGGACCGGCGTCCCCTGGCGGCAGTTTGTGGCGCAATTGGGCGTCAAACCCGAAGCCACCCACGTCATGGTCCACTGTGAGCTGGGTTATACCACCAATGTCAGCCTTGACATCCTCGACGACGACGATACCATGCTGGCCTATCTCTACGAAGGAAAAGCTTTAGAACTGGATCACGGCTATCCTATGCGCCTACTCGTCCCCAAGAAGTATTTCTGGAAGAGCGCCAAATGGATCCGTGGCTTCGAGTTCATGGCCGGGGATCGCCCCGGTTTCTGGGAGCGAAACGGCTACCACATGGAAGGCGATCCCTGGCTCGAAGAGCGCTTTGGCTGGTAGCCAATTTGAGCGCAGTCAACAAAAGTATGCAAAAAGGGACCTCTCTCACTATAATGGGAGCAAGTCCCTTTTTTCTTACGCTCTCACCCCCGAGAACGCAAGCAAAAGACACGACCATCCCCTATCTTTTTGCATGACGTAGATGGGAAATAGAGTTATGTCAACCGAATTCTCAGAGCTCGGTGAATCGTTTGATCTCACGAGAAAGATCATCTTTAACTGTACCAGCCGCGCCCGCATCCCCACAGACAATGGTGATTTCATCCTCCATTATTACCGCAACAATCTGGACAATAAGGAACATCTCGCCCTGGTTTATGGCGAGATCGCCGGCCATGATCCTGTATTGGTGCGCGTCCACTCGGAATGCTTCACCGGCGATGTGATGGGATCTTTGCGCTGTGATTGTGGTCCACAATTGCACGCTGCCATGCGTATGATTGCCGAGGAGGGTCGTGGCGTCATCATCTATCTACGCCAGGAAGGGCGCGGCATTGGGCTGGAGATGAAGCTGCGCGCTTATAATTTGCAGGATGCAGGCTATGATACAGTGGACGCCAACCTTTTGCTGGGCCATCAAGCCGATGAACGCAACTATCTGCCCGCTGTCTACATTCTGCGCGACCTGGGATTGCACGCGATCCGCCTTTTAACCAACAACCCGACCAAAATCGAAGCGCTGCGCAGCCTGGGCATCCATGTGACGGATCGCGTCCCTTTACAGGTGGCAGCCAATCATCAGAACATCGGCTATCTCACCACCAAAGTGCAGCGCATGCGTCACCTGTTGGAAATCGATTCCTCAGCCAATGATGGGAGACCGATGACGGCCTCTCCCACCCCTGAGTCAAATCGGCTCCACCCGCAGATTGTCCATGCCGACCGCTTTCAGACATTGCGTGAACGGGCAGCGGATCACCACAGGCGCACGGGGCGCCCGCTGGTGACATTAAGTTACGCTCAGAGCCTGGACGGTTGCCTTACGGCGCAACCGGGTGAACCTTTCGCCATTAGTTCGCCTCAATCACTGGCCTGGACCCACACCTTGCGCGCCAGCCATGACGCTATCCTCGTGGGGATCGGCACGGTGCTGGCCGACGATCCCAGTTTGACAGTGCGCTTTGCCGAGGGCGTCGATCCACAGCCGGTGGTGGTAGATTCTCACCTGCGTTTGCCATTGACCACAAAGCTGATCGCCCGATCCTCGCCGCTCTGGGTGGCGACCACTGACCAATCCGATCCGATTCGTCGTCAGCATTTGGAAGCGCATGGGGCGCGCGTGCTGACGTTGCCCACGGTAGGGACGGGGGTGGATCTGGCTGCGCTGCTCGATCAACTAGGCGCTGAGGGCGTCCGCTCGATGATGGTTGAGGGCGGCGCTGAGATCCTCACGAGCTTCTGGCGCAGTGGATTGGCGCAACAGGCCATCATCACCATCGCCCCAATCCTCTTGGGAGGGCTACATGCTGTGCGCGCTCCGCTCTACTCGGCCAACGGCGTCGGTCTCCACTTCCCGCGGTTGCGCCGCCCGCAGAGCTTCAACGCTGGCGAGGACATCATCCTGTGGGGAGAGATCGAATGATCCCCAGCCGCCGCCATAGCCTTTATTTCACCGCGCCGCGCCGTGTGGAGATCCGCAAGGAGCCGTTGATCCCCCCCGCTGCGGATGAAGTGCTGGTGCAGACACAGATTTCCGCCATCAGCCCCGGTACCGAGATGCTCTTTTACCGGGGGCAGATCCCCGCAGGCATGAGCGCGGATGCGACCATCGCTGCGCTCGCCAGCGCGGTGACCTATCCGTTGAAATATGGGTATGCCTGTGCGGGGGAAGTGATCGCGGCTGGGTCGGCAGTCGAGCCGAGTTGGGTGGGGCGGCGCGTCTTCGCCTTTCACCCGCACGAGAGCCATTTCTGCGCCCCACCGAATACACTAATCCCCTTCCCCTTTGAGATGGAGATGGAGCGGGCCGCGCTGTTGCCCAATGCCGAGACCGCCGTCAATCTGGTCATGGATGGCGCGCCGCTAATCGGCGAGAGCATCGTCGTCTTTGGGCAGGGGATCGTGGGGCTGATGGTGACAAAGCTGCTGGCCGCCTTTCCGCTGGGTGGACTCTACGCCGTCGATCCGCTGGAAAGACGGCTTGCCCTGGCCCAGGAATTTGGCGCGATCCAAACTTTTGTCCCTGCTGGGGTGGCCCGTGGGGAACTGCTGGACATTTTGGGTGATCTGCGCGCAGATCTCATCTTTGAGCTATCGGGCAATCCCAGTGCGTTGAACGAGGCGATCCGCCACACCGGGTTTGGCGGTCGCACGGTGATCGGCTCATGGTACGGGGCCAAACAAGCGCCCATCGATCTGGGCGGTCATTTTCACCGCAGCCGTATTCAGATCCTCAGCAGCCAGGTCAGCACCATTGCGTCCCATTTGCAGGCTCGCTGGAACAAAGCGCGCCGTCTGTTTCACGCGTGGACCTTCCTGCCCACTCTGCCGCTGGATCAGTTGATCACCCACCGTTTTCCCATCGACCAGGCCGCTGACGCCTACGCGCTGGTGGATCAATGTCCAGAGGAAGCGGTGCAGGTGGTTTTTGAATATTAGATATTGGGTATTGAATATTGGGGATCAGGGAGCGGAGTAAGTAACATAATTGCTCAATCGCTCGCTGACGAGATTAGACGATTCCAGAAAGTCAACCCGATCCCCAATCCCCGATCCCCTTTATCACTCGAAATGTACTGATCAACGACATGGTGGAATCTGTAGGTGCGGGCCGACCGCTGCGGTCGGACTGTAACCGCACTACGTTTCATCATCTTCCTGATCAATCCCCTTTTTCACTCGAAAGGATCACACCCATCCATGTATACCCTCGCTGTTCAACGTGATTTTGTGGCTCAGCACTTCTTGATTGGTGGAGATTGGGGCGCAGAGAATCAGTGGCATTCGCACCACTACTATGTGGAGATCCGGCTAGAGGGGGCCGCGCTGGATCAGCACGGCTACCTTGTCGATATTGTCCATGTGGAGGATCTGCTGGGGCAGATCGTAGCCCAATACCGCGACAAGACACTCAACGATCTGCCCGCATTCGCCGGGTTGAACCCCAGCATCGAACACTTCTGCCGCATTGTCTGCGCCTGGTTCTCCGAACAACTTCACGCGCCCAACATCTCCGCTGTCAGCGTCCGCATTTGGGAAAACGAGATCGCCTGGGCGTCGTATCGAATAGAAAGGGATTAAGGATTGGGGATTGGGTAGAGGATCTGAGATCGCCTAATCATGCAATTTCCGTAACCGAGATATTGTGTATCGGAGATTCGTTCCTCGCGCTCCCGCCCTCATCCCTTAGAAACCGAGATACGCCTCCACCACCTGTGGATCGGTCAACAGCGTTTTGGCGTTGCCGGTCAGGCGGATCTGGCCGGTTTCCATGACGTAGCCGCGGTGGGCGATTTGTAGCGCGGCTTGCGCGTTCTGTTCCACCAAAAGGATGGTCGTCCCCTGCTGGTTAATTTCCTGGATGATCTCGAAGATCTGTTCCACGAGGATGGGGGCCAGCCCCATTGACGGTTCATCGAGCAACAAAATACGTGGGCGGCTCATCAGGGCGCGGCCCATCGCCAGCATCTGCTGTTCCCCGCCCGAAAGGGTGCCGCCCGGCTGCTTCAACCGTTCGCGCAGCCGGGGGAAGAGATCGAGTACCCGCTCATAATCGGCCTTCACCCCGCTTGCATCGGTGCGGTTGAACGCGCCCATTTCCAGATTTTCTTTCACCGAGAGCCGAGCAAAGATTTTGCGACCCTCTGGCGATTGAGAAAGCCCCATTTGCGTAACCTTGTGCGCGGGCAGATGGTCGATCTGGTTGTCCTCCAGGCGAATGGCCCCCGAGCGCGGCTTCAAGATCCCGCTGATGGTGTTGAGTGTGGTAGTTTTGCCCGCGCCATTCGAGCCAATCAAGGTGACGATCTCCCCTTTGTCCACTGTCAGAGAGATGCCTTTGAGGGCGTGGATGCGGCCGTAGTAGGTGTGAATATTTTCGAGTGTGAGCATGTTGGGTATTGGATAATTGGGTATTGGATATTGGGTTTGCTGACGTCCGCTATGCGCCCCGATCCACGCCGCCAGTATGCACCAGCACACCCAGCCCCAGGTATGCCTCAATGACCCGCGGATCAGAACGGACTTCGGCGGGTATCCCCTCGGCAATCTTTTTGCCGTAGTCGAGTACTGTCACCTGTTCCGAAATGTTCATCACCACTTTCATGTCGTGTTCGATCAAAAAGACGGTGATCCCCATCTGGTCGCGCAGCCGGTGGACCAGATCCATCATGCGATCGGTTTCGCGCGGATTCATACCGGCGGCGGGTTCGTCGAGCAGGAGCAGTTTGGGGCGACTGCCCAGAGCGCGTGCAATTTCAAGCAATCGTTGATCTCCATAGGGCAGGCTGGTGGAGACGGCGTCGCCTTTGCCAGCAAGTCCGACGAACGCCAGCAGTTCGCGCGCATAGTCTACGGCGCGCTGTTCCTCGGCCTTCTGCGCCGACGTGCGGAAGACAGCGCCCCACGGCGACTGCTTCATACGCACATGTTGGCCCACCAGCACATTCTCCAGCGCGGTCATGCCGCCGAAGAGCCGGATATTTTGATAGGTGCGCGCGATCCCCAGATCGGTGATCTGATCAGGGCGCAACCCCACCAGTGAACGACCGTCAAAGCGGATATCGCCCTCCTCGGGGCGATAAAGCCCGGTGAGACAGTTGAAGAAGGTGGTTTTGCCCGCGCCGTTAGGACCAATCAGGCTGGCGATCATTCTAGGTTGGATTTCGAGATCAACGCGATCGACGGCGACCAATCCACCGAAAACTTTGGTAACACCCACGGCGGAAAGTAGACTCATCAGGCTCGCCCTCCTTCTGGCTGCTGATTGGCCGTTACCCCTTCGGGGCTGGCTGTCAGATCCGTCTCGATGGGTGGACCTTCGGCGGCTGTTTCGGCGGATAGTTCACGCTGCCGTCGCGACGAAGGCAGGATGCCCTCTGGCCGCACGATCATCATGATCACCAGCAGGGCGGCGAAAGCGACGATGCGGTATTCGTCCACACCGCGCAGGACTTCGGGCAAGCCTTTCAGCGCCAGCGCCCCCAACACTACGCCGGGGATACTCCCCATGCCACCCACGATGATCAGGGCCAGGGCATCGATAGAGACAAAGAGCGAGAAGTTTTCAGGGAAGATGTTCACCTGGCGAGCGGCGTAGAGCTGGCCCGCCAGGCCGGCAAAGGTGGCGCCGATGGCAAAAGCCAGCAGTTTGGTGCGCACTAAGTTAATGCCGGTAGCCTGCGCCACGTCTTCATCCTCGCGCATGGCGACCCAGGCGCGACCCAGCCGCGAATCGTTAAGCCGATAGGCGACGAAAGCGATCAGCGCCGATCCCAAGAGCGCCAGGTAGAAGATCCCCATGGGATTGCCTATGCTCGCGCCGCCGAGTGTGGGCGGCGCAATGTTGAGCAATCCGCGCGGACCATTGGTCAGATTGGCGAGGTTGAGCATAAAGAGGCGGATGATCTCGCCAAAGCCGAGCGTCACAATCGCCAGATAGTCGCCGCGCAGCCGTAACACAGGGATGCCCAACATGACGCCGCCAATTGCCGCCGTGAGCATCGCCACAGGGATCGCCATCCAATAGCTGAGCAGCGGACTCTGCGGCGAGATCCCCAGGCTGATGAGAAGCTGGCTGATGTAAGGCGATGAGGCTGGCGCTGCCAGGAAGGCGTAGATGTACGCGCCGATGGCAAAGAAGGCCACATACCCTAGGTCGAGCAGACCGGCATAGCCGACCACCACATTCAGCCCTAGCCCCATCATCACAAAGATGAAGACAATGCCCATGACCGAATTTTGGAAGCGATCCAGCGTGAGGGGCAGCAGAAGCATCAATACCGCCAGCAAGATCGAGACGATCCATTGTTCGCGACCTGGGCGGGCATGGCGTAGCGCAAAGAGACAGCTCCCAATCGCGATCATGGCAATCAACAGGCGGACGGTCCCCTGGTTGGTGCCGAAGAAACGCATACCGCTCTGCCCCAAGAGGTAGACGATCCCAAAGAGGAGAAAAGGCAGGGCCAGTAAGATCCAATGCCCACCGGGGATCCGCACCTGTCGCAAGTTGTGAGCAGAGTTGCTACGAAAGATCAGGATCAAGAGCGCGCTGGCAATACCGGCAGCAGCGACCATCAACAGTTGCCACACATAGGAGATGGGCGAGACGCTGCCGCTGGTCACCGTCCCCGCGCTGACGTTATGCAGCGCTGCCATATTCAAAGGCACGATCTTATCGAAGACAGGCTGTATGCGTACGCCATTGCCAAGCAATGTGGTGAAGAGTGCGATCAGGGCAACAGCCATCAACCCCGTGGTGACGCCTGCCGCCGCGCCGGTGATCAGCACCGATCTCGGACCCTCTTTTTGGGATGGTTTGCGCAGAAGCAGGTAAAAGAGCAGCGCAACGATCACAGAGAGGACCGGAAACGCCAGTTCTCCAATGCGTTGTGGCAGCCCAACCAGGATCAGGTAGGTCATCACTGCGAACGCGATCAGGCCAGTTTTGATTCCTTGTTGCATGGTTAGGCCTTTTTCTTACTCAATACTTCGCCAAAGAGGCCCGAAGGCCGGAAGATCAGGATCAATACCAGGACCGAAAAGGCGATGATGTCCTTGTATTCGGTGGGGATGCCCAACGCGCTCGGCCCCAACGATTCGATCAACCCCAGGATTAGCGCGCCAAACATGGCGCCGGGGATGTTGCCGATGCCGCCCAACACCGCCGCGGTGAACGCCTTCAACCCAGGGATAAATCCACTGTTGAATTTGACAATCGTATTATGGAAGCCGAGCATGACGCCTGCCGCGCCGGCCAGCGCCCCGGCCAACACAAAGGTCGCTACAATCACCGCATCCACGTTGACGCCCATGAGCGCAGCGGTGTCGCGATCCTCGGCCACAGCGCGCATGGCGCGGCCCAGTTTCGTCCGCTTGATGATCAGATAGAGCGTTAGCATAAGGATGACGGACGTGAAGAAGATAATTGCCCCTGTGTAGGGGATAAAGACACGTCCGAGTCGGAGACCGCCGGCGATAAGATCCGGTTTTTGATAGCTGTGGGGGCTGACGCCGAAAATGAGCAGCACTGAATATTGCAAAAAGAGCGAGGCGCCGATAGCGCTGATCAGCGGCACGAGCCGGGGCGCACGGCGCAATGGTCGGTAAGCGATCCGCTCCAGCGTGACGCCAGTCAGCGCCGAGCCTGTCATACCCAACAAGAGGATGAAGAGCAGCGCCGCCACCACCACCAGCGTCGGCCCTGACATCCATCCTTGCGCAGCCGCCACTTGCAAGGCAAAGAAGCCCGTGACGCCGCCGATCATCATCACCTCGCCGTGGGCAAAGTTGATCATAAAGAGGATGCCGTAGACAAGGGTATAGCCCAAGGCGACAAGCGCATAAACGCCGCCCAACACCAATCCATTAATCGCCTGGGAGATCCAAAATGAAGCGGGGTACCCTTCGGCAATGCCAACGGTAATCACGCGCCAAACCACCAGCGATAAAATAACGACGCCAAAGGTCCAGATCAATAGCTTCGAGTAGGATTGTTTTGACGTCCTGAAACCACGTAGGGAATCGGTTGAAACAGAGCCAGCCATAGATCTCTCACAGTGAACCAGCCGGGGCAGCGATAATGAGATAGCCCTCGGACTATTCGTAATTTTTTACACAAGGAAGGATTGAAAAAAAGGTGGGGCGAGAGACTCACTCTGCCCCACCTCTGGGAAATCAGGATCGGTTATCGCCTATTCGAGACCGTAACCGGCGACCTGCACCCAGCTACCGTTTTCGACTCGGAAGATTTGGACACCACCTGCGCCACATTCACCAATCTCGGTGCAGGAGAGCAGGCCAGTCAACCCTTGCAGACCACTCGTCTCGCGGATGGCGCTGATCAACGCCTCGCGGTCGATGACCAGATTGCCGTTGCCGTCCACGGTGGCGACACGGCTGATGGCATCGGCAATTAACATCACGGAATCATACGATTGACCATGGAATGGCCCCAGATCGTCGGGGGAGACCCCATATTTGTCCAGATATTTCTGGTCGAAGTCAGTGTTCAGATCTGGGTTGTCGGCGCCAGCTACAAAGGACATGTATGTACCTTCAGCCGCTGCACCTGCCGCATTCAGGTATTGCTGGGTGTATGCGCCATCGTCACTCATGAAGAGAGTCTCTTCCAGGCCCGGTGTCTCGGCCATCTGCTGGACGATGAGCGCTGCCTCGGTGGCGTACCCGCCGAAGAAAATCAATTGCGGTGAGCTGGTGCCAATGCGAGCCAGAGCAGCGCGAAAATCGGTGTCGCCCACTTGCACGCCCTCAAAATTGGTGACAGTGCCATCCAACCCTTCAAAGCTGGACTGGAAGACCTCGGCCAGGCCCTTGCCATAATCTGAGTTGTCATGTACCACGGCCACGTTGGTCAGGCCCAGGTCGCTGAAGACAAAGTTAGCATCCACAGATCCTTGCAAGGCATCGCTCAAGGCTACGCGATTGCAGACGTCACAATCAGCAGAAGTCACGTTGGGATTGGTGGCGCTTGGCGAGACAAAGGGGATGCGCGCTTCGCGCAGGATCGGGATCAGGCCAAAGGTCTCGCCAGAGCAGGTGCCGCCGCTGACGGCGACGATAGTCTCATCGGCGGCGAATTTGTTCGCAACCACCGTACCCTGATCGCCAGAGCAGGCGCCGTCCTCGACAACCAGCTCAAAGAGGAAGCCCTCCAAACCGCCCGCAGCATTGAGATCGTCGACGGCGATCTCAGCAGCTTGCCGAATGTCCAGGCCAGGATCTGGAATGGGGCCAGTCAAGGCGACCGAATTGCCAATGCGGATAGTCTCACCGGGAGCAACAATGACCTGACCACCACTGCTGGCGGGCTGCTCGGCAGCCGGCGCCGGCGTCGCGGCCGCAGGCTGCGCGCCCGTTCCTGGGGCCGGTTGCGCAGGAGCTGGGCAGGCTGCCAGAAGCAGCGCAACCACCAAAAGTAACCCTAACAAAGCGGTTCGTTTCTGCATGAAATTCTCCTTCTCAGATGATAGAAAGTGGATGGATGTGTATTCAAAAAGAAATTGTTAATCTAATCAAATACTTGCTGACAGGTGTTTTGAACCTTGCACTCAAGAAACCATTCAAGAATATATGTGGATAACTGGCCTGTGGATAACACTGCAAGGTAGTGCCAACAAACATGTAGTGGGAGATCTACAAGATGGACCGTTCCGATTATAGAAAATGGACCTGAGTTTGTCAAAGACATTATCAGGACATATCTACTTTTAGAGAAATTTTCTATTGGAAATAGAAGACTATGTTATAATGATGCGCAGTTTGCCAAACGTTGTCCACACTCAACGGTTGAAGTGGACACGTTTGGCTAATTTATGTTGAAATTACGTCTTCCATTGAGGTAGATCACACATTCTATGTCTGACAAATCTCTCGTCATTGGTTTGACCGGTAACATTGCCACAGGCAAGAGTACCATTTTAAAATATCTGGCCGACAAGTGCGCGGCGATCATCGACGCCGACAAACTCGCCCACCGGGTGATGGAACCGGGTGGCGCAGCCTATGATGCTGTCGTGCGCGTCTTCGGCAAGGGCATCCTCGCTGAGGATGGAACAATAGATCGCAAAAAGCTGGCGCAAATTGTCTTCTCGAATCCCATTGAATTGGGTAAGCTGGAAAAGCTGGTCCATCCCAAAGTCTTTGAACTGGGCCGACAGGAAATTGAAAAAGCAGAGTCCCCGCTTGTGGTTTTAGAAGCAATCAAACTGCTCGAAGCTGGGTTGATGGTTACGCTCTGCGATGAAGTCTGGGTAGTCACCTCTAATTTTGCCAATCAGATGAAACGATTGCTAGAATTCCGTGGCATGGACGAAGAACAGGCGCGCCAGATCATCAACATCCAGCCGCCCCAGGCTGCCAAGATCAACCAGGCGGATCGGGTAATTGATAATAACGGTTCGCTGGATGAACTCTACGCGCAGCTCGATGCGATCTGGAATGACTTGCGGCGTCGCTACCCGACCCGGATGCACGCGCTGATAAACCACAGTCGCTAACCTTCTTTCTAGAGTATAGTTATGCAAGCATTGAAGAATTTCTGGAGCAACCACCCTCTCCTTTCCAACTGGTTGGTGCTTGCTTTGGGCTTTGTCGTCATTTTGGGGATCAGTGCCCGCCACGTGGGCTTTACCGCTGGCCAATGGGCAGCGTTGATCACAGTCACCGTCTTGTTAGCCGGCCTCTGCGCCTGGATCATCGATTGGGAATGAGTAAATGGGGATTGGTGACTGGGGATTGGGGATTGGGAAGAAGCTCTTTCTCGATCTCTAATCCCCAGTCACCAATCCCCCATAAAACGCATACAGTGGATCGAGTAGGAACACAGTAACGACTATGAGCAAACGTGATTACTATGAAGTGTTAGGGGTGGAGCGCGGCGCCGATCAGGCAACGCTCAAGCGAGCCTTCCGTAAGCTGGCCCAGCAATATCACCCCGACGTTAACAAATCACCCGAGGCCGAAGCCCAATTCAAGGAGATCAACGAAGCCTATCAGGTGTTGAGCGAGCCTCAGAAGCGGGCGGCGTACGATCGCTTTGGTCATGCCGCCACTGGGCCAGGCAGCGGCTTCAACGATTTCTCTGGGGCGGGTTTTGGCGATCTAGGCAGTATCTTCGAGGAGTTCTTCAGCGGCTTCGCTGGCGCTAACACGCGCGGACGACGCAACGGCCCCCGCCGCGGCGCAGATCTGCGTGTGGACATCTCGTTGAGCTTCGAGGAAGCAGCCTTTGGCGTCGAGAAGGAACTCGAAGTGCCGCGCATGGATGGCTGTGATCGCTGTAATAGCAGTGGTGCCGAGCCAGGGACCAGCCCTGAGCGCTGCTCTACTTGCGGCGGCAGCGGCGAAGTCCAACGGCGACAGCAGAGTCCGCTCTTTGGCGCCATTGTCACAGCGTCTCCCTGCCCGAACTGCGGTGGTGAAGGGGAAATTGTCAAAACACCCTGCACCAAGTGCAACGGACGCAAGCGCGTACAGGTCACGCGTAAGTTAAAGGTGAATGTCCCTGCTGGGGTGGATGAAGGCACACGCATCCGTCTGGCCGGCGAAGGGGAAGCAGGCATGTTGGGCGGTCCGCCTGGCAATCTCTTTGTGGTGATCACCATTGAACCGCACCCGATCTTCATGCGCAATGAGTTCGATATCCATATGGAATTGCCTATCAGCTTTGCGCAGGCGGCTTTGGGCGATACAATCGAGATCCCTACGCTCGAAAATGGACGCGAACCATTGGAGATCCCAGCGGGGACGCAAACCGGCAAAAATTTCCGGCTGCGCGGGTTGGGTATTCCTCGTTTGCAGCGCACCGGACGCGGTGATCTCAATGTGACGGTGCGGGTAATTACCCCCACAGATCTGTCCGATGAACAGAAAGATCTCTTCCGCAGACTCGCTGTTACCCTGGGCACGGAAATAAACGAACCCAAAAAAGGGTTTTTTGAACGTCTCTGGGGAGACGATTAACGCTGACCCCAACTCTGATGATCGGAAGTTCAACCAGAAAAGAACGAGGAGTGGGATCTCTCCCAACTCCTCGTTTTGATCCAGGCTCACCGTTTTTGGGGCGCTCCGGTTGGGTCCGTGACCGGCGAAGAACATTCTTATCCCTATCTGATAGAAGCCATTTAAACATCATACAATTCGGTACGGGTGCTGCTTGCCGCACCCAGCGGATGCAGCAAGCGGACGCTGCGTCCGCAAGCGCCCCTACGATTGTACGAACTTTATATGTGTTCTCTATGAAATAGGTCATCAATTTGGCTTACCCTTGACAGCCTCCACACGCGATGCTATGATCGCCGAAAGTCCAAGTTAGCACTCGCCATCGTTGAGTGCTAACGGAATGATAAGAAGTACGCAATGAGTCACGCGCAACGGACTTTGTGAAAACAAGTTGGGGTAGAGGAGCCTTGTGAGTACGATTGATCCATTCTTGGGCGAGATTGAACCATTAAGCGAACGCAGTAAACTAATCCTGCGGCTTGTGATCCAGGAATACGTGGATACGGCGCAACCTGTCGGCAGCCGTACAATTGCCGAAAACTATCAACTGGGGATCAGTTCAGCTACCATCCGCAATGAATTAGCCGCGCTCGAAAAAGCGGGGCTGTTGACCCATCCCCATACGAGCGCGGGGCGGGTCCCCACCGACGCCGGTTATCGCTACTTCGTTCGCCATCTTGTGCCCAGCACCGATCTGCCCCAGGCTGAACGGCGCATGATCCGCCACCAGTTCCACCAGGCGCGGCAAGAGATCGATCAATGGCTGCGGCTGAGTACAGCAGTGCTGGCGCGGGCTTCACAGGCCGCAGCGCTGGCTACCCTGCCCCGCGCTGCCCAGAGCCGATTCAAACATCTAGAGTTGCTCGCGATCCGCGATGCGGCTGTATTGCTGGTCTTGGTACTTCAGGAAGGCGCCGTCAAACAGCAGATCATTACCCTGGATGCGCCGCTAGATCAGAGTGAGTTGAGCCGCTTGAGCAATGAACTCAACGAAAAATTTACCAATGCCAATGCCGCCAAGATCGAACACGATCTGCCCACGCTTGCCAAACTGCCAGGCGAAATTGCCCTGCTGGTATTGGACATGATGAAGCGGATGGACGACCACCTGAGCGAACGCATCTATCGCGATGGGCTGGCTCAAATGTTAGAAGCGCCCGAATTTGCCGAAGGCGAGAACATGCGGCGGATCGTGCATGTCTTTGAACAGCGCTCGCTGCTCGAAGAAATCCTGGCCGAACTGGTCACCGTCAGCGATGTCCATATCCTCATCGCCGGGGAAGGCCGCTTTGTCGAACTCCAGGACATTGCGCTGGTCCTCAGCCGGTATGGGGTGGAAGATGAAGCAACCGGTATGTTGGGCGTGATCGGACCTGTGCGTATGCCCTATGCGCGCACCATCGGCGTGGTGCGCTACGTCTCTGAGTTAATGAGCGATTTGATGCACCAAATCTATGGGAAATAGGGCAAACGTTTCCAATCGAGTAAAATAGGAGTGAACTTGCGCAGACCTGACGGTATCCACGCTACAGGAGCAGGTTCAGGCAATAGGGAATTCCCCCTTTGGATGACCTGAGAGAATCGATAGGCAATGCGCAAGTTGTGGCACAAATTCAACCGAGTGATAGAGCGTAGCATGATGAACGAAAAAGAAAAACTCAACGAAATGGATGCAACAGAAGCAAAGGCCCCCGTCCAAGAGGAAGGTGACCAACCTGGGCAGTCGAGCAATCACAGCGGGGAAGCTGAAGTTTCCCACGCCGAAGGCGAAATTGTAGAGGAAATCGACGCCACCGCAATAACCCTCGAAAACCCAGAGGAGATCATCGCGCGCCTGGAAGCAGAGATCGCCGAAGCCAACGCCAGGGCGGATCTCTATCTGGATCAGATGCAGCGCGCAGCGGCCGAGTTCCAAAATGTGCGCCGTCGCCAGGAACGGCAGCTACAAGAGAGTATCCACCGCGCCACCGAAGGGATCATCCGCCGTCTGCTGCCTGTGTTGGACGATTTCGCGTTGGCCTTCAACAATATCCCCGATAGCCTGGAGGGTGAGACAGCGTCGTGGGTCGAAGGCTTCGAGAAGATCCACCAAAAGATGGCAAGTCTACTCAACGAAGAGGGCATCACCGCCATCGAGCCTACAGGACCTTTCGACCCCAATCGCCATGAAGCCATCACCCACGAACCCAGCGAAACGGTGGAAAGCGGACACATTATCGAGACCCTGCGCATTGGCTACGAATACAAGGATCGTGTATTGCGGCCAGCTCTGGTGCGGGTCGCGCAGTGATGAAGAAGGTGCTGTTGCCCCGGCGTCCATACCGGCGACGGCAGGTCAACAGCCTATCGAGAGGTAAGCAGGCGCCTATGGCTGCAATGCACGTTCTCACCGATAGAGTGGGTGAACAACAGATTGAACATGGCGTTCGCCCCTTCGACATCGGACGCGATCTGCGTCCGGTAGCCAGGCTCATTGCAATCGCCTTCGCCGACGAACTCGACGAACACGGCGAAGCTGCTCTACGCGAGTTGCGTATCCTCGGCCACATGAGCGGCTTGATCCGTCTACTCACACGTAGCACTGGCGAACTTCAAGATGTCTTCAACGGCTTCGTCTGGGTCGAAGAGGGGCAACTGGTGGGCAATGTCACCGTGCAGCGCGCCGCCAACAACAGTGGGCGTTGGCAAATTGCCAACGTTGCCGTATCCCCGGCGCACCGCGGGCGCGGCATCAGCCGTGCCCTGATGGAAACGGCGATCAACTATGTAGCCGAGATGGGCGGAACCTGGGCCGTGTTGCAGGTGCGCGCCAACAATGCCATTGCCCGCGGTCTTTATGAACGCATGGGCTTTGAGGAAATGGGCGGCAGCACAGAGATGATCATCGGGCGACCTCCTCGCGACGTGATCACGCCGAGCATCGCGGGTTTACAGCCCTATTCTGCATCTGATAGCCAGTTGCTCTATGAATTGGCTACCCAGCAACAAAATGGTGAATCGCAATGGTGGCGTCCTATCCGCCGGTCGGATTTTGATCTCCCACTGGAACAACGACTCGGCGAGTGGATCTCTCAGGTTGCCGGGCGCGGACGCATCTACCGGATGGCGATCCGAGAATATGAAAATCGCTTTGAGGGCGCGCTCTTGTTGAAGGCGCGCCGCTGGCAGGGCATCCACGAGCTGAATTTGTGGACGCGCCCGAATACAGACGACGATTACCAGCGCTGGCTTGTCCTCTGGGCGCTGGCGCGACTCCAGGACTATCCGATCTGGCCGATGAAAGTAACACTCAGCACCAGCCAGACAGTGGCACAGGCCACGCTGGCTGCTTATGGGTTCAGTGAACATCACACGTTATTGACCATGAGACGGCATGTGCGGTGAGCAGTGAGCAGTTAGCAGATAGCAGTGAGCAGTGAGCACAGAAAGTGAGCATAGACTATGAAACAACTATTATTACGTTTATTGATCAATGCGGTTGCGATCTATGTCACCGTTTTGCTGGTGCCTGGCATCCGCTTTGGCGGCGAAGGCGTGGATGTGGGTGCGCTGTTGATCGTGGCGCTGATCTTTGGCATCGTCAATGCGGTGATCAAACCGATTGTGGCCTTCTTCACCTGTCCATTTTACGTGCTGACGCTGGGGCTCTTCACGTTCATCGTCAACGCCCTTATGCTGCTCCTCACCGGCTGGATTGCGGCGAACGTGGGCGTTGGTCAGTTCCAGGTAGAGGGTTTCTGGCCCGCGCTCTTCGGCGGTATCATTATTGCGATTGTCAGCACCCTGCTCAGCATTTTTGTTTCAGAAGACGATAAAAGCCGTGCGCGCTAAATTTCTCCACTTTTCCGATTGCCATTTAGGCTATCAGCAGTACGGCAGCAAACATCGTTTCAACGATTTCAGCCGCGCCTTCATGAACATCATCAACACGGCCATCGCCGAGAATGTTGATTTTGTGGTGCTGGCCGGGGATCTCTTTCAGAAGCGCGCCATTGACGCCCTTACCCTCAACAGCGCCATGCTGGGGTTGGAAAAACTCGCCCGCGCCAGGATCCCCTGTATCGCAGTGGAAGGCAACCATGAGCTTGCCTATTACAACGAAGCCATCGGCTGGCTGCGCTTCCTGGCCGAACGCGATCTGTTGATCTTGCTCCACCCGACCTTTACGAGCGGTAAACCTGAGTTACAACCGTACACACGGCGGCAGGGCGCGTACTTTGATCCTGTGCCGGGGCTGCGCGTTTATGGCCTGCGCTACCTGGGCAGCAGCACCTCTGCCGCCTTTGACGGGATGGCGACCGCGCTGAACGAAGCGCCGACGGATGGCATCGATTACCGGCTCCTCATTGCCCATACTGGCGTGGAAGGTGTCCTTCCCGGCCACTCGGGTGGATTGTCCCATGCCCAACTGGCGCCGTTGCGTCCTCATGTAGATTACCTGGCGCTGGGCCATGTCCACAAACCCTTTACCTTCGACAATTGGATCTACAACGCTGGCAGTCCAGAAACGTGTTCGATGGAAGAGGTAGCCTGGGCGGATCGCGGCTACTATCTAGTCGAAGTTGACACGGATCGAACCCGCGAAAACGGGGACGCTATGCACGTTGCCAAACTCTATGCCAACCAGCGTCGCGCCTTCCACCGGCTCCATTTCAAAGTCGATCACTGCGCCTCGCCTGTGGATCTCATTGACAGCTGCGAAAGTTACATCGTTCGCCGCATTGCTGACCTGGGGTTTACAGCCAATGGCGACGCCAGCCAGGGCCCTGTGGTCGAGTTATATCTTTCGGGCGTGTTGCCCTTCGACCGCAGCGGTTTGGACATGGAACGGCTCAAGTCGCTGGTCGAGGAAAAATTCAATCCGCTGGTCTGCCATGTCAAGAACGGCACGCAAACCTCGGATTTTGCCATCGACGCCGACGAAGGGTTGGATCGCCGCCAATTAGAACGCCAGATCGTGAGCGAACTTTTGGAGCGCGATACCCGTTTCCGCGGCCAGAGCGCCGAATGGACCGAACTGGCGTTGAACCTCAAAGAGTTGGCTCTGACCGGCGCGGACCCCGATACGATCTTGGAAGAGTTGTCGGCGCAGATGACGCGATTGGCCGATTTGCCGGGAACCCCTCCCTAACCCTCCTCGCAGGCGGAGAAGGGACTGTTGGTCAAAACGATAACGATTTCATAGAATGCTCGCCCCACCCACAAAGGAAACACACCCGGTGCAGATCCGCTCACTGCGTCTGGAAAATTTCAAGAGCTATGCCGATACCCTCATCGAATTCACTGCGGGCACCAATGCCATCGTCGGTCACAATGGCGCGGGCAAAAGCAGCATCCTCGAAGCGATTGGCTTCACGCTCTTCGACTATACACCGTCAGGCTATAGCCAGGCCGATTTTGTACGTGAAGGGGCGAGAAGCGCCACCATCACCGTCAGTTTTGTCAGCAGTCTGGACGAGCGCGAGTACGCAGTGATCCGCCGCTGTGGCTCTAGCGGCCAATATCAGATCTTCGATCCTGAATTAGATCGAAAGCTCTGTGAAGGCAAGGCCGACGTGCAGCAATTTCTGCGCCAACACCTCGGCGTAGAATCGGATACCGACCTCTCCGATCTCTTCTCCAATGCCGTTGGCGTTCCCCAGGGGATGTTGACCAGCGCCTTTTTGGAGACCACCGCCCGGCGTAAGCCTATTTTCGATCCACTGCTGCGGGTGGAAGAGTATAGACGCGCTTACGATCAACTGCGCGAGCCAGAGCGGGTGCTGGGTCAGCGCCAGACTCAACTCGACGTTCAGATCAGTGGGCTAGAGGCGCGGCTGGAACGGCTTCCTCAGTTGGAGGAGAGCGTCGCTGCGCTACAAGAGAGCATCACTGCTGGCGAAGCTGAATTGACAGCAGTTGAGTCAGCATTAACCAGCGTACAACAGGAACGCCAGGCAGGGGAGGAATTGCGCCGCCAGATCGCCGATCTGCTGGCAGCGGTGAATCAGACTCGCCACGGCGTCGCCAACTGGGAGAAGCAATGGCGCGCTACGCAAGAGCGGGTGGATGAAGCCGTACAGGCTCAGGAGCGGATCGAGGCCAACCGGGCCGGGCATGAAGCCTATCAGGCGGCGCAAACCCAGCAACGCGCGCTGGAAGCTGAATCCCGCCAGCGCCAGAGCGTGCGCGATCAGTTGGCTGAGCGAGATAAAACGATCTCGTTGGCGAAGGCCGAGTTGACGCGCCAACAGCGCGCGCTGGCCGAAATCGAGGAAGCCTCCAGACTGGTGCTTGCCCTCACCGACGCCGTCGTTGAAGAAGATCGTCTCGAAGCCGCGCTGCGCCAGGCCGAACGACGCGCTGCCCGCCTCGGCGATCTGGAAAAGCAGAAAAAGCGCAGCCAGCGCGCCGTGAGCGATGCGGAACGTCGCCTGGCCGAGCTAAAGGATGGCCTGGCGCGGGCGCAAGTAGAGGATCAGGCGCTGATCGCAAGCCGAGCGCGCCTGGATGAAGTGCAACTAAGCCTGGTGACAGCCCGTGAACAGCAGATCCGCTGCCAGACCGAAGCAGACCGGATCAAAGCGCAGATTGAATCGCTCGGCGCGGGGGATGGGGTAACCTGTCCTGTTTGCGAACAGCCATTGGATGAGACCCATCGCCGTGATCTATTGGTGCGCAACGAGAGCCATTTGGACGATCTGCGCGCCGAATGGAAGGCAGCCCAACAGGCCGTCAGAGAATTAGAGCGTGAGCAAAAAACAGTGACTGCCCAGGCCCAGGCTCACGAGGAGACGCTGCGCCAGCTTCCTCGCGCCGAGGAAGGGGAGCGCGCCGCCGCCAATGTCGAGGAAGTTCGCCGCGAATTGAGCCAAATCGAAGCCGAGATCGAAGGCGAGACCGGCGTAGCGACGGAGGTCATCCAGCTTCAAGAGGCGTTGGCGGCGCTGGATCATCCACGCCGCCGGCAGGAGATCGCCGCAGGCAAGGTTGCCAATCGCGAGCGCGTGATGGCCGAAATCGAGCGTGCAGAAGGTCAGATCGGCGAGCAGAGCGCGATCATGGCGGATCTACAGGGGCAACTGGCCGTCTACGCCGATCTGGATGGCCATATCGCTGCGGTCGCCGATCAATTGGCAGCCAATCGCGCCGCCGATGACATCTTCCGCCGCAATGAGCAGTTGGCCGAAAGTCTGCCCAAACGCCGTGACGACGCCGAACTCGCTCAACGCGGATTATCCGAAGCGCAGGAGCAATTGGCCGCGAAAGAAGAAGAACATCGTCAACTGAGCAGTTGTTTCGACGAAGAGCGGTATCGTCAACTGAGCAGCCAGGAAGAGCAGTTGCGTGGGCGGCAGGGATCGTTGAAGGGTCAACTGGCGGAACAGCAGAAACGGTTGGCAGAGCAAGAGGCAGAAGTGGATCAATTGCACCAACGCCAGCGTGAACTGGATGAAGTGAAGGCGCAGCACGCCCATTTGCAGCAGCAGAGCGAATTGCTCAACTATCTACGCTCGATCCTGCGTGAGGCGGGGCCGTTTGTGACCCGCGCCATTGTCAAGCAGATCAGCTTTGAGGCAGCGCAGATCTTTGGCGAATTGATGGGCGACTATTCTCGCCGTTTGCAGTGGAATGAAGACTATGGGATCACGCTGGAGGTGGACGGTCACGAGCGCCAGTTTGCTCAACTCTCAGGCGGGGAACAGATGAGCGCGGCGCTCTCTGTGCGGCTGGCCCTGCTGCGCGAGATGAGCGATATCGACGTGGCCTTTTTCGATGAACCCACCACCAATCTAGACGAAGCCCGCCGCGAATCGCTAGCCCGCCAGATCATCGAGATCAAAGGCTTCCGCCAGCTCTTTGTCATCAGCCACGATGACACCTTCGAGCAATCCACCGAAAATCTCGTGAGAATCCAGAAGATCAACGGGGTCAGTGTGGTGGAATGAGAGAACCGCAGGTAGCAGGTAGCAGATAGCAGGTAGCAAAGAGATTGTGTCGTACCCGATCCCCAGTCCCCAGTCCCCTATCCCCAGTCACCTATCCCCAATCACCTCTTCCAATAGATCCGCCGCCTTGGGGACGCCGCCTAGCGCGGCGAATTCAGCTTGCAGTACACGCGCATTCTGACGGATAGCTGAGTCGTCGGGCAGCATGGCCTGTAACGCCTGCACCAAGAGAGGGATCGTCACCTGCTTGGGCGGGATGCGATAGCCCACGCCGCTGCGCGCGACCCCTTCTGCCTGACGCGATTGATCGGCGGCCTGAGGCACGACGATCTGTGGAACAGCATGGGTCACCAGCGCGTGGGTGGTCCCTGCGCCGCCGTGGTGGATAGCAGCAGCAGCGTAGGGCAACACTTCACCAAATTCCACACGCGCCGTCACAATCGTCCCCTGGGGTAGCCTGGTTTGTAACTCCTCAATTTTGGATGGGGTGAGCTGATCGCCAATAGCCAGGATGGGCAACCCACCCACCCCAACGGCAGCATGGGCAGCAGCGATGAAAAAGTTGGCATCCTGGGCAAACGAGGTTCCCAGGGTGATGAAGATCCAGGGCTGATCCATGGGTAATCGGTTGAGCCAGGGACTCTTCCACGGCTGCGGGGCGGACGCAATGCCGCCGACGACTTGATTCTGCGGCAACAGCGGTAGCCCACTGAACCAGCGCGGACTCCAATAGGTAATGTGTAGATGCGGGGAGAGCAACGCTGGAGGACCGTCTATTTGCCAGTTGATCCCTGTGGCGTTGAAGTGGGTGAGCAGAGCCAAGATCCGCTCGCCGGCCAGTTCGGCGACTTCCTGGGCAGCGGGATTGGAGAGATGGGTGCGCAGCGCCGGCCAACCAATGACAGCAAAAGGCACGTCGAGTACTTCGGCGGCGATGCCGCTCGCCGCCATGAACATCTCCGCGCCGATCAGATCCGGTTTGAAGCGTTGGGCCAGATCTATCAATTCGTCTGTGGCCTGGCGCAAGCGCTCAACTTCCAACCATTGATCCAACGAGCGCAACATGCGCTGCTGGCGGTATTCCTCGGGCGAAGCGACTTCGCCGGGCGTCAATGGCGGCGGCAGCGGCCAGCGCCAGCCTGTCTCGCTCAACACATGACCAGGAACACCGCGGGCCTGAAGCAGAGGTTGCATCGTCTCCCCGGTGGCCCACAATACCTCATGGCCGCGGTTCAACAATTCTGCTGCTGTGGATAGATAGCCTCCCCAATCCAAATGGCCGGGGAGTTGGGCAGAGACAAAAAGGAAGCGCATAGGTTCTGTCAGTTACACCCTGCGGCGACACGATAGAGTCCGCCATTGCCGGTGCCGATCCAAATCGCCCCATCGGGCGCTGTTGTCACCGCCTGGATCGGCCAGCCGAGCAGCACACGCTCGGCGATGGCCTGCCCGCCAGAATTGCTCATGCGATAGAGGCCGGGGTTACGTCCGTATTGAGCGAAGAAGACGGTCCCGTAGGCCCAGGTGATGCCTGTGGGCGCTGTCGTGTTCAACAATGGCAGCACCGCCGGTGTCCACCAATCCTTCCAGGCGCCGCTCAGCGCAATCGGGAAGCCGTAGAAGGGCGTCGCCGATTCGTTGCCAATGGCTTCGGGCGGCAGCGCAGCCGGCTCAAAGAGGTTGATCTTATCGCCGGCGAGATATTCCTCGGCCACATTGGTAGCGCCGTTATCGGTGACCCAGATCCGGCCAAAGGGATCGGCGGCGATCCCATAGGGGTTGCGGAAGCCACGCGCGGCTGTCTGAAAGGCGCCAATGCTGCGTTGGGTCAACAACTGATCCAACCGGGCGCGCACCAGCCGAGAGCCGTGGACATTGCCGCCGCTTGCCATGTTGACGGCAATGGTCTCTGCGGGCAGATTGCCATCGGCAGGGTTGATAATGCCATCAGAATAGCCATCGAGTACACCGCCCGCGGAGACGTAGAGCCAGCCGCCGGAGACAGCAATCCCATTGTTGGCATGGAAAAGCCGCCCGTTGACGGCAAAACCGGAGGCCAACCGTTCATAGCTGCCGCCATCGAGGATGCGGCCAACCTCGCCGGCCCGGCTGATGTAGAGCGATCCATTGTACCAGGTTAGCCCGGTAATACGGCCTGATTCCCCTAAGATTTGCTCGAAGAAATCATCCCCACTGTTGCTGTTGTAGACAACAATCGAGCGGCTGGGATGGAAAGCATCGAAGAGGATATTCGGATCGCCGTCGCCCGTTGAGGGCGAATCGAGCGCGATGAAGAGCCGTCCATCGGGCGCAAAGGCCAGGCTGGTGATGCCGTAGGTTCTCTCTAATTTCGATTGCAGACGTGGCTCGACGCAGAAACCGCCGCGCGCGATCATCCACGCATCCGAATCTGAGGGGGCAGCGAGCCCCAATGGGGCAGCCTGGACGCCCGCGCCTGATCCCGCAGCGGGGCGGGGTGCTGGCGCAGCCGCCTGTACTGGTGGGGGCGCTGCCGATGCGGTGGCCTCGGCGGCGTCAGTTTCGATCTCGCTTTCCGCGCTGGCGGTTACATCAGCAGCCGCGGCGCTGCTCACATCCGCTGGCGTCACGTCGGACTGTAACGAGGCAATTTGGGTATTGGGCCGCGCCGAGGGACGCAATTGGGCCAGTTGATCCGCCGTGGGCGCAGCGGCGCAACTGGCAATTTTGGTAAGTTCGGCGCGGATAAATGTATGCGGCCCGTTGTCCGCTACCGTGCAATTATTGTTGGTTGCGGTAAAATCTACGGCGCTGATCTGTAGCCAGAGCGAGTCGGTTTCAGGCGCAACGGGACGTGTCCGCGGCGCGCCTGCCGCAATCCAATCGCGGACCAACCGCTTGTGTTCTGGGGCAAGTTCGCCGATCAACGGCATTGTGCCGGCGGCGATCACCGTCCACAATTTGGACGCCTGCGGATCGCCAGGGATCACCACATCCCCGCGCAGACTGCCCGCCATCAGCGCATCATAATCGGTCACTTTGAGGTTCAATGTCTGCACCGCCGATCCATGACAGGAGGCGCAGGTCCGCTCGAAGATTGGATTGATATCCTCGACATAGCCCACAGGATCGGCGATGATCTGGGCTTCAAAGGAGATCTCCGCATCGAACGTCGCCAGTTTTTGGCGTCGATCCAGCGTCACGAGTGGCGCGCTATCCCCTTCGCGATAGATGCCCTCAATACGCACAAGCGAGCCGGACGCCGCGTTGCCAAGGGTACAGCCATCTGCAGAGGGCATGGACAGGACCGAGGCATTGTTCTGCATCAAGGCGTAGGCAGGTTGTCCATCGGCGAGGCAGGCGAAGGCGTCGACCATGTCTGCGATTGAGCGTGGCTCGCCTAACCCGGCGCCAACGCCTTCGGGTCCTAAAGGCGGCGGCGGCCCCAAGAAGAGTTGAGTCGCCACAGGTGTAGGGGTCGGCAGAGGTGCGAATGGAGATTGGGTGGCGCAACCAGCGGTAACCAAGAGGAGGCCAACCCAGATCAGCATCTCTCGCCAGGGGAGACGGACACGAGTAAAGAAGGGGTGAGATTTAATCATAGCAACGTTTCTATAGAGTCAATTGGACGAGAAGATTGAGAAATTGACGGGGTGGTTCAATCTCTTCATCACTCAATCGCCACTCATAAACCAAATCACAATAAGCTTTTCAAGGAAGCGCACGGTCTTTAGTTTTGCAGAATCTGGCGCGCTCGCACAAGATCGCTCTTGATCTGCACAACCAATGCATCAAAGTTTTCAAAACGTTGTTCACCGCGCAGCCACTCGACAAATTGTACAGTGAGTTCCCGGCCATAGAGATCGCCGCTTTCACCGGGCGGCGGAAAATCAAAGAGATGGGTTTCTACACGGCGATGAGTGCCATCTACCGTGGGCCGCACGCCGATATTGGTGGCGCTGGCAAAGCGAGGAGCGTCCCCAGGCTTGCCCAGCCAGGTCCAGGTAGCATAGACGCCGTCGGTGGGTAACATGCGGTCGGCGGGCGTATCGAGATTGGCCGTAGGCACACCGATGGTCCGCCCGCGCCGGTCGCCGGGGATCACCACACCGGGCGCACTATACGGTCGCCCCAACAGCTTTGCCGCGCGGACAACATCCCCGGTTTGCAAATGTTCGCGCACGGCCAGACTGCGCACTTCCTCGCCCTGGCACACCACAGGATCGATAACGATGACACGATAGCCCAATTCCTCGCCGAGTTGCGCCAGCACATCCAGCGTACCAGCGCGGTTGCGACCCAGGGCAAAGTCTGGACCCACCACCAGCGCCGCCAATCCCAGGTGATCCACGAGCATCTGCATAAAATCCCGCGGGGATAGCCCGGCGGTCTGGCGATCAAAAGGGTGGATGATGCCAATGTCAACGCCCAGAGCGCCAGCCAGTTCCACCCTTTCCTGAGGCGAGGTAAGCAGTTGCAAGGGCATTTCCGGGCGAAACAGTTTGAGCGGGTGAGGTTCAAAGGTTATGAGCGCAGTACATGCGTCAGGCCGGCCACCCTCGGCGGCGGCGCGCTGGAGTTGGGCAATCAACGCCTGGTGACCGCGATGTAATCCATCGAAATTGCCGATGGTGAGAAAGGTGGGGCCAGTCAGGTTGGCTTCTCGAACGTCGCGGTAAATCTGGATGGCTTTGGACATAGGCTGATGGTTGAGAAGGGTAGGCGTGTTCTATGCTGAGTGAAGTGGTTGACCAAAATGAGGGGCGAGCCATTTATCCGCTTTGCAGAGGACGGCCTCGCCATCGGGCGCCAGGTCAAGGATACGCAGAATGCCGAGCAACTGGTCGCCGGCATCGATCCCCTGCACAACATCGTCCACGGCGACAGGCGTTGGGGGAGCGGGCAACCAGATCCTCTGACCAAATCCCAGACGTTCGACAGCGGCTTCATCCAGCGGCAGGATGGGCAAGGTCAGCCTCTCGCCCACTGGCAGCAGCAGATCCGCAAGGCGATCATCCTGAGCCGCGGACTCAATCGCATCCAAGGAATGGGCGTCGGCCAGGGTGAATTCTCCCACGGTTTCGCGGCATAACGCGCTGAGATGGGCGACGGTCCCCAAAGCTTTGCCTAAATCATGAGCGAGGCTGCGTACGTAGGTCCCCGCGGAACAGTGAACGCGCAGCCGGATCACCGAGGGCGGCGAAAACTCGACGAGATCGAGCCGGTGGATCGTCACTCTGCGCGCGGCGACTTCGACAACTTCACCCCGGCGCGCCTTGCGGTGCAGACTTTCACCGTCCTGTTTGAGCGCGGAATAGATCGGCGGCTTCTGCTCAATGGTCCCCTGAAACTGGCTCAACGCGGCCTCGATTTGATCCACAGTCAAAGGGGGTGAGGGTTGCTCGTCCACGACTACGCCCATAGCGTCATAGGTAGCGGTGCTGACGCCCAGCGCAATCTCGGCCAGGTAGGACTTGTCATGGCCCTGATAATATTCGACGAGCCGGGTGGCCGCCCCCAGACAGAGGATCAAGATGCCGCTTGCCATTGGATCCAGGGTTCCGGTATGGCCGATGCGACGCTGTCCGCTCCAACGGCGTACCCGTTGGACTATATCGTGGCTGGTGGGCAGTCGATCTGCTGTTTTAGGATCAAGGCCATCTGGCAGCCCCGGTTTGTCGACAATGAGCAGGCCATGAAGATCAGGACGTAATGATTTAGGCACGGGGCATCTGCTCCGTGACGGCGCGCTGGCTCCGCCATTGGCTCAACTGCGCCTGGCGCGCAGATTGCAGCGCAGCGATCACCTTTTGGGGAACTTCGTCGAGCGTGCCCAATACGGTGCAACCTGCCGCTGGGGGATGACCGCCGCCGCCAAGCGAAAAGGCGACAGCGCTTACATCGAACCCCTGTTTGGCGCGGAAGCTACACTCCACCGCTGGATTGCCCTTCTCGTCCTTGCGTTCGCTGAAGGTCGCGCTGATGTCCGCTTCCTGCGCTGTCACCAAATGATTGGCCAGGCTGTCGCTTTCCTGTTCGCTTACACCGGCAGCGCGGCGTTGATCCTGGCTGATCGTGGCCCAAATGATGCCATTGTCCAAATGAGTATGGCTCAGGGCTTCCCCCCAAAGTTTGAGCATACTGTAAGAAGTACGGCGCAAGGTCTGATCCACAATGCGCACCAGGTCGCCGCCGCCGTCCATTAAACGCATGGCCGCGCCCATCACCCGTGCGTCGGTGTTGCTGGTGCGGAAGCCCAGGGTGTCGGTGACAAGCCCGGTCAGCAGCGCCTGGGCCAGGTTGCCCGCCAGCGGAACGTCGAGTGCATCCGCCAGGTAGACGAGCATCTGGCAGGTGGCCGCGCACTGAGGCTCCACCCAATTATAAGCGCCGAAATTGGTGTTGGTAATGTGGTGATCGATGACGATCATGGGGATGCCAGCGTGATCCGCAGCGCGGAAGACAGCGCCCATGCGATCCGGGCTGGAGGCGTCGAGGCAGATGATCAGATCGTAGTCAGCTTCAACATCCTCCGGCCCGATGATCTCGCTGTAACCGGGCACAATGGCGAATTCATCGCCGGGCTGATCTTGTAGGGCCAGGGTGGGGTCCTTGTGCAGGGCGCGCAAAATCCAGCCCATGCCCAACAAACTGCCGACGGCGTCGCCGTCAGGCGCTACATGGCTGACACAGAGGATTTTGTCGGCCCCCAAGAGGATAGAGAGAAGCGTCTCATCGATGTGAGGCCACGCGGTGATAGTCTCGGTCGAGGCTACGCCCATGCAAACCTACTCCTCTTTATCCTCAGTTTGGGAGGGCGTAGCAGGGGTATCCACCGCAGGGGGCGTCGTTGCCGCCCCGCTGACATCTTCCCCGCGTTCGGAGCGAATGAGTTGGATCAACTCATCCACGCGGGCAGCGCGTTCGGGCGTATCGTCATAGTGGAAGGTCAACTCTGGCACAACACGCAGGGTCAACCGCTGCGCAAGTTGGCGGCGGATAAAAGGCGTAGCCTTGTTCAGGTGACGCAGCACAACGCGGCGCGATGTTTCGCTCTCGTCATTGTACACGTAGATTTTGGCGTTGCGTAGATCACGGCTGACGACAACGTTGGTCACCGTCATCAAGCTCAGTTGGGGATCTTCTAACTCATTCCCAATCAGGATCGAAAGTTCCTGAAAGAGCAGTTCTTGAACTCGTTGTTGTCGAATGGTAGTCATGATGGTATTTTATCGCGTTTCGGGGGTTAGTGAGAAATTAGTGATTGGGGATTGGTGATAGGTGACTGGGCAGAGAGCATCTGTACATATCTCAGTCACTTATCACCAATCCCCAATCACCAGCTTAACGGACTTGCTGCTTCTCGAAGGCTTCGATAATGTCGCCTTCTTGCATGTTTTCGTTGACGCCAGCCAGGTTGATGCCGCACTCGTAACCGGTGCGTACCTCGGCCACATCCTCGGTGAAGCGTTTGAGCGTGCTGACGGTGCTGGTTTCTACAACAGCGCCGTTGCGGATCAGGCGGGCGCCGGCGTTGCGTTTGATAACGCCGTCGAGTACCATACAGCCCGCCACAAGTCCGCCGCGGCGAACACGGAAGAGCTGACGCACTTCGGCCCGCCCCAGGGTCACCTCTTCGTAGACGGGTTCGAGCATACCGGTCAGCGCCGCTTCAATATCTTCGATCATGTGATAGATGACGTCATATTTGCGGATCTCAATGTGAGAATTCTCAGCACGTGAAGCAGCGGAACGATCCACATCCACGTTGAAACCGATGATGATTGCTTCGCTTGCTTCCGCCAGCATCACATCCGATTCGGTGATGTCGCCAATCGCCGCCTGCAAAATTTTGACGTTGACCTCTTTATTGGTGGTTGCGACCTGTTCCAGGCTATGCACCACAGGTTCGAGCGTCCCCTGCACATCGGCGCGCACGATCAGATTAAGCACCTTCATGCCACCCTCTTCAATGCGGGCGTAGAAATCCTCCAGGGTCAACTGAGGCCGATTGGGCATGATGGCAGCGGCGGCGGCGGCGGCCTGCCGTTCTTCGGCAATGCGGCGCGCTTCCTTATCCTTTGCCATCACCTCAAAAATCTCGCCAGCCGGGGGAACATCCTGAATGCCCAGGACGATCACGGGTGTGGATGGACCCGCCTTCTTGAGTTGATTCCCTTCGTGATCGAACATTGCCTTAATGCGTCCCCACGTCTTCCCCACCAGCAGCGTATCGCCGCGGTTGAGTGTGCCATTCTGGACGAGAAGTGTGGTTGTGACGCCGCGGTGTTTGTCCACTTCGGCTTCGATCACCGTGCCGACGCACTTTCCTTTCGGATTGGCGCGCAGTTGTTCGATCTCGGCAACGACCAACAGGTTCGCCAGCAGATCGTCAACGCCCTTGCCGGTCAACGCGCTGAGGGGGATCATAATGGTGTCGCCGCCCCATTCTTCGGGTTGGAGGCCCTCTTTCGCCAGTTCCTCCATGACACGTCCGACATTGGCATTGGCCCGATCCACTTTGTTGATGGCGACAACAATGTTGACGCCAGCGGCCTTGGCGTGGTTGATAGCCTCTTTGGTCTGCGGCATAACGCCATCATCGGCGGCGACGACAAGCACGACAATATCGGTTACCTGAGCGCCGCGGGCGCGCATTGAGGTGAACGCCTCATGGCCCGGCGTGTCGAGGAAGGAGATCTTGCGACCGTCTACGTCCACTTGATAAGCGCCGGTATGCTGGGTAATGCCGCCGGCTTCGGTGGCTACCACATTTGTCTTGCGGATGCGATCCAGCAGCGTGGTTTTGCCATGATCCACATGGCCGAGTACAGCCACCACCGGCGGACGCTCTACAAGGGTGCTTTCTATTTCGTGTTCGATGATGTCATCGACAAAAACCTGGGCGGTCGTACGCGTTTCGACCTTGACCGCCTTCTCGGGTTCTGGTTCACTGGGTTTTCGCTCAGGCCAGATCACGTTGACGCCCAATTCCTCGCCGACAATGGCGGCGGTATCGTGATCCAATGCCTGATCAATGGGCGCCATAATGCCAAATTGCATCAGCACCTTGATCAGATCAATGGGGCTGCGTTGCATACGTTCGGCCAACTTGCGCACAGTGATGTGCTCTTCCACAATGATCTCAGTGGGTTTGTCGGCGCCGTTGCTTCCCCCACTTCTACTTTTGGGCTGTGTTGTTGTTACTTCTTTACTTTTTACTGCCATAGTCTCTTACCCCCTTCACCTTTCTCGATATCCTCTAACAGGCATCAACCGCTCTATCAGCCAACACCCATCTGAATCATCCTTTATAAAAAGCACCATACTTTAGTCGCGCAAAATCCAGAGGCGCATTTCATTTGTGCCAGATCGAACAAACTGTTTGGCAAGACCGCGATTAACAGATTTCAGGGGCCGCCTTCCTTTGGACGCCTGAAAATTCTGCAAACCGATCAACTTGAAGATCCCATGGCAGCAATGATGGAATGAGAACAGAAGCAAATTTGTGTAGAGGAACGAGGTAGAAACCTGAGGAGGAGTAAAGGAGAGATGAATGTGCGAGTCGGCGTTCACTGCTTCAGTCTGACGTAGCCTACCCGCCAAGAAGCTTATCAAGAAGAGCCATTACATAATCATCTCAGATCCCCCTCACCGGTTTGAATACCTGAAACCCGGATCGTACCTTCTATACTTTTTTGTAGCTTTGTCCTGACACCCCAGTAGCGCTTAGCCACAGGTTTCACCAAAACGATTCTGGTCAACACACATGGCAGATATCCTCTGCACTTCAATGAGCGTATCCGGCGCAATTGCGTCGGATAAAATCCTATATCAAAAGAGAATACCACAGTCGAAATTTTCTGTCTGTGGTTTGGCTGCCTTTCAACAGCCTCGAACCTTTTCAGTATAATAATGCAACTTCAGCCAAAATGCTAAACCTTGACACCAATGGGCGTGATCAACTTGCCTGGGCAGCATCGTCATCATCCTCATCAGGTTCAACATCCGGCAATGCTGCGGCGTGTCGAGCCAGCGCGTCGAGGTCCTCAGCGCTGACAGGGGTACGCAATGCACGTTGCAGAAGCCGATGGTTGAGCGCTTTCTCCCAGCAGACGCGAAGAGGGTGGAGGTAGGCTCCTCGCCCGGACAACTTGCCGGTTGGATCTACCTTCACCCCTGCTTCCGTGCGCACAACTCGGATCAATTCACGTTTGCCTGCGCCCTGGCGGCAGGCGATACACATGCGTTGTGGCACATGTTTTTGATGAATTGGCTGTTTACGAGCCATGCTACCCCAAACAAAGTTCTCGAAATGGTACGCTAGCGTCCGCCCAGTTCTTCAAGCTCATCTAAATCGTCAAAGCCTCGCTTACCACGCTTCGCCTTCGCCTTCTTTTTGTCAGGCTTTTCCTCAGTCTTGCGGACCGGTGTAGTGCGTTTAACGGCGCCACGACGGGGCTTCTTCGCGCGCTTGCCATCCCGATCTTCGAACTCATCTTCCTCTTCTTCAATGCCAACGAGCAATTCTTCGGGCACTTCAATATCATCCAATGCCCCAAATGCTGTTTGCTGGCTCCGTCTCTGTGCCATGCGCTGGCGCAGCATGTCGGCGGTGATAATTTCTGGCAGTTCTCCGCTTTCCACTGACGGTGTATCCGTGTCAAGATCCGCGTCAGTTGCCCTAGCAACTTCTTCTTCAACCCGAGGTTTCTTCGTCTGGTCAAAGGCTTGTGGCAACGGGGCCGGCTCTACCTCATCCGCTTCTTCATCTGCAAAGTCTTCATAGGAGGGCAGGTTGAGGCTTTCCCCAGAACTGATGGCTGCCGCAGCGCGCTCAAACGCGTCCAACGCCGCTTTGGATTCGTCGCGATCGCGCAAGACTTCGTCCATATCCTTATAGGAATCCGGCCAGGCTGTCATCTCGTCGGCGAGATCGTCGATATTGCGTTCTGCATCCATGCGCTGGATCGTCTCTGCCGCCTGACGCAATCTTTCTTCGGCCAGGGCTTCGGGGTTGTCGCTCTGTAAGATGCGCTCAACCATCGACATGAGATCTTTGCCGCCCCCCGATGTCTGGCGCGGCGACTGATGGATCGCGAGCAGATCGAGGCCCTCTTCGCGGGCTTCGCTTTCGCTCTTAATGTCAATGCGCCACCCGGTCAATTTGGCAGCCAGACGGGCGTTTTGCCCTTCTTTTCCAATTGCCAGGCTCAACTGGCGATCGGGGACGACAACAATGGCCGTCTTCACCGATGCATCTTCATCCAAAATAACGCTCTGCACTTTGGCGGGGCTGAGAGCGTTGGCAATGTAGGTGCGCAGATCGGTGTTCCACTCAACAACATCGATCTTTTCGCCGGCGAGTTCATTGACGATGTTCTGAATGCGCAACCCACGCATCCCCACGCAACTCCCCACAGGATCAATGCCAGGTATGGTGGCCGAAACAGAGACTTTGCTGCGGGCGCCCGGTTCACGAGAGATGGCCTTGATTTCGACGGTCCCTTCGCGCACTTCGGGGATCTCTTGCTCCATCAACCGGCGCAGGAGATTACGATGGGTGCGGCTCAACTTGATGACCGGCCCTCGATTGCTCTTGTGAACATCAACAACATAAAGCCGCACATAATCGCCACGGCGCAGGCTTTCGCTGGGGATCTGCTCTTCGCGGGGTAACAGGCTCTCGTGTTTTTCGCCCAAGAGTACAGTTACCGTACCGCTCGATGTATCGATGCTGCGCACCTGCGCGTTGATGATCTCGCCGACTTTGTGGACAAAGTTTTCGTAAACAGTATCTCGTTCGGCTTCGCGAATGCGTTGCAGGATCACCTGCTTGGCCGTCTGTGCGGCAATGCGGCCAAAATCCTTTGGCGCGCTCTGCACGCTGATCACATCGCCGAGATCAACATCTGGCTTGACCTTTTTGGCCTCCTCCAGGCGGATCTCTGTATTGTGATTAAAGACCTCTTCCACTACTTCACGCTCGGCAAAAACCTTCATATCACCGTGAACACGGTCGATTTCTGCGGTAACGTTGGCCACTGACCCATAGTTACGTTTATAGGCCGAAATCAAAGCGGCTTCAATCGCGCTAAAAATAACTTCTCGATCTAACCCTTTATCAGTTGCCACCTGATTGATGCCAGCGATCAGCGCTTTACTCATATTTTATAATCTACTCCTCGAACTACGAGATATTGCTTCCTCGCGGCGTCCAAAGCGACGCCAACTCCTGGGATGATTGCAAAAAGGTCCATACAACAACAAAAGTGGGGGAACCCCACTTTCGGCGACACACTATCGAAAACCTGATTCACAAACTGTGGAGATTGTACCATACGCCCTGCTCTAAAAGCAAGTTTACCAAAAAACTGATCAAGAATTCCAACTGAGGAAATTAGGGAAGGGAGTGTAAGATTTGGGTGGGTTCAAAATGAGTTGGCTGTCTGGGTAGGGGTTTGGGTGGACGGCTCACAAAATTCGTCTGCGTAAGCCATTGCGCGTCTGCCGTCCACCCAAACCCCTACGAATCATCAACTCATTCTGAATACACCCGTAAGATTTCAAGGCCGTCAATCATGAAGTCAACGAGATGTTGCCAGTTATGGGAAAGCAAGTAGCGAGTCAAGGCTCTGAAATCATGAAAGAAGGTGCGGCGGACGGCAAGAATTTGTCGCAAAAGCCGATAAAGTATTGGCGAGTGAGGTTGCTCCTGCCTTTGCCTCTCGTCTGTGCTGGCGCGGTTAACCCGTATCACAAACTCTTTTCAATCAAGTCCTCAACAGGAATGATGGCAAGGTCAATTTCGTTGCGCGCTGTGGTGGTGAAAACGACGTATTGATCGTTGCTGCAGAAGCGCGGGTGCGGATCGATGTGGTAGCTGCGGCCAACATAGTCGGCGCGCTCATCATGTTCCGCCACGACGATGATCTTGCCCGTGTCGCGATTCATAAAGTGGACAGTTGAGGCGCAACCGCGGAAGAAGCCGTTATTGGAATCGCCCACGATCCACCGCCCGTCGCGGCTACTGTGTGAATGCCAACACTGCCGCGGGAAGACGATTTTTTCGACCTCGCCCTCGGCGATCCTCACTCGCCATGTTTCGTTGTTGTTGCCCACATCAACGCACCAGACATGTTCGCCATCCGCGTCCCACCACTCGTGCGAGACAAAGCGCGGCTCGCGCAGGATCGGACGCGGCGCTTCTCCGCGCGTAATCATCCACAGCCGGTTGGTGATGGGGAAGCGCAGACCTGTGATCGGGTCGTTGTGGAACTCCTGGGCGAAGAGTACCGTGTTGGGATCGGTCGGGCTGAACTGGGCGTGGTTGTGATGTCTGTCGAAACGCCACCAGGGTTGGAACGGACCGCCATCCAGTGGGAGGCTGCCAAAGATGTAAGACAGCCCCACCTTGGCATCCAGGAATAACTCTTTGCCGTCGGCGGAACGGGTCAGGTGGGAGGCCAGGCCGGCGACGTGCCGTCCCCCGACGAGTTCGGGCGGGAGTTGATTTACGCAGATCGGAAGGTCCTCTGCACGTGGGCCACGCCGCCAGACTGACGCCCCTTCGCACCAGAACACATCGCCTGAGTCCGGATCGACGTACGCGCCCGCCGCATTCGTCTCTGGGAAATGGCGCACCTCTTGTTCGACGAAATCGATGACGGCCAGTGTCCGATGCAGCGCTGGCGGAAAGGCGCAGTAGAACCAGAGGTAGCGGCCATCGGCGCTCATCGAGTCGTTGACAAAATAGAACCCCTGCTGCACTGGCGCAACCCTGTGCGTCAATACATAACTCGTCACGCCTGACCTGGGATGGGTGACGGGGGTAAACAGGGTACTCTCGTTGAAGTTGATCATGATCTAAACCTTTCACTTTGATGGTTCGACTGTCAATAATGACAGAAGATCTGTTCCTCAGCCCGACTGTCCTTGATCTTTATTGCCATCTCAACCTGCCATTTTGAGAAATATTATACCCGTTCCGAAACGCATGAAGAAACATACCCAAGCAGTGCGACCTACAGTGTGGTCTGGCGGGCAGAGCGTGAAGTCCACTTTCCCCACCCATAGCGTTTCGCGCATAAAGATTGGACTTTTGACTTCGCTAGAACGATTCACCATTTAGGAACACTGGTCTATCCACCCACATATCCGGGTTATTCCTAGGGACGAGGGGGCAACTTAGTTGCCCCCTCGTCCCTGTCTCAAAGTAGCTGTGAAGCGCTTCTGCGATGCCAATTGTAACTTTTGATCCATTCTTGACGTCTCAAGCTACTCAGAGTATGATAAATCTGCTTTCAACCTTCCCCCGGCCGATTGCGCTTTCTTCAATTTCTACGGTTAAAATTCTATTCTTTCCTGGAGGTTACAATGCAACAAAGATCAAAGGGGATCAGCCGACGTACTTTCTTGCGCAACACGTCGTTGGTTGCTGCCGGTGCTGTATTGGCGGCCTGTGCGCCGTCACCGGCACCATCTGCGCCACCGGCTGCCGGTGATTCGGGTGCAGTAGCGCCTGCTGCTGCTGGTGGCACGATTCAATATTGGGTGGGTTGGTCGAATTTGACGCCCGCGTGGGAAGCCATGTCGGTTACGGACGAATTCGCCGAAATGACCGGAGGCGCCACTGTCGATTTCAAACCGGGCACCACTGCCGAAGCGCTGTTGACCGCTGTTGCCGCAGGCGATCCACCAGATGGGGCCTCGAATACCCAGTATCTGGATTATATGGCCCGTGGCGTGCTGCTGCCAGTAGCAGATTGGATCGTCGCCAGCAGCATCATCAGTGAGGAAGATTATTTAGAGGGTAGCTGGAAAGACGCTTTCTACCAGGGGACCATGTACGGTGTGCCAGCCAACGAAGGCTTTGTGCGCTATGGCCTCAACTACAATGCCCTGATGGTCGCAGACGCCGGACTTGACCCCGATGCACCGCCCACCACCTGGGAAGAGTGTCTGGCCTGGCACGAAGCGCTGACCAAATTCGACGCCAATGGCAACATGATGCAGGTCGGTCTCGATCCCTACGATGCCATGGGCGGCCAACTTGCCATCCAGGACGGCTTCTATCCGTCGGTTTCGTGGGGATGGACCTGGTTCGATCCGGAAACCGGTGAATTCGCACTGGACAGCGAGCAGATGGTCGAATCCTTTGAGGTGATGGGCGAGTTCATTAAAATCGCCGGGCCCGATAACATGGCGGGTATGCGCCAGGTCGAAGGCCAGGGTGGCTGGGGCGGTTCCTTTAACGCCAGCGTCCAGGCCATGATCATTGAAGGCTACTGGCATCCTGGTGAAACCGCCATTCAGAAGCCCGAAGTCGCCGAACATAACCGGGCATCCTGGGCGCCTGTGCCCACGAATCGCGCCGGCGTCAAGGTGCAGGGCACCGGCGGTCACTATGTGATCTTCTTCAGAGAAGCAGCCAATACAGAGGGAATGTTCAAGGTGGCCGAATTCCTCAACACGCCGTTGGCGATGACGACTATCTTCAACAATACGGGCTGGCTGCCCGGTCGCCCCAGTTTCCTGGAATCCGTCGATCCCGCTTCCTATCCGGGCCTTGATTTCTACTTCCGCTCGGTGGACGAAGCCACAGAATGGTCGTCTCCGGCGCGTTGCCCGATCACACAGTATGTTAGCCAGCAATACCAGCAGATCCGCGAAGCCCATTTCCGCGGCGAGATGACTGCGGCTGAGGCTGCGGCAGAGCTACAAAACCGCGCCGTTGAAGAATATCGAAACGCCGGCTTCTAGACAACTGCGGTAGTCGTACCCTTTGTTTTTGCTGTGAAGACAAGGTAGGTAGACAGGCAACGCCTGATCCTACCTACCTTTTTTCTACCCCGTGAGGTGAATCTATGGCTGCCATCACGCGCCGACGCCCAGGGATGACTGCTTTGCAAAGACGCAACCAACTCATGGGGTTGCTCTTTGTATCCCCCTGGATTCTTGGATTTCTGCTCTGGACTTTCTACCCTCTGGGTTCTTCTTTCTATTACAGTTTGACTCGCTACGATCTGCTACGCGAGCCTATCTTTATCGGATTAGAAAATTACAGCGAGATTTTTACCAGAGATCCGCTCTTCGGGAAGGTCACCTATAATACGCTCTATTATGTAGGATTGAGCGCGCCCTTAGGCGTAGCTGCTGCCTTTTTAATGGCATCGCTCTTGAACACAGAGATTAAAGGTCGGTCGATCTTTCGCGCCATTTTCTTCTTTCCGGCGATCATCCCCGCCTTTGTCACCGCCGTTGTCTGGCAGTTCCTGGTAAATGTGCAGTATGGGGCCATCAACGGCACGTTACAAGGGTTGGGGCTGCCGGTCATCCCCTTTATTGCCAACCCAGATTATGCGAAACCTACGCTGATTTTGATCCACATCTGGGCGCAGGGGAATGCCATTGTCATCTTCCTGGCGACCCTACAGGAGGTGCCGCGCTCGCTCTACGAAGCTGCTACTGTGGACGGCGCCAACGCCTGGCACAAGTTCTGGAATGTGACCATCCCCATGACAACGCCGGTTATCCTTTTCAATTTGGTGATTGGGTTGATCTATGGCTTTCAGAACTTCACGCTGCCCTGGCTGCTCACCGCCGGTGGGCCGAACAACGCCACTGAGTTGTATACGATCTTCCTCTACCGCAATGCCTTCCAATATTTGCGTATGGGCAAGGCGTCGGCGCTGGCCTGGATCCTCTTTGTGGTGATCGTTGTCTTTACGATCCTGCTCTTCCGTTCGTCAAACCGCTGGGTCTATTACGGCGGAGAGAGCGATTGATTGTTTATCCTGAAAGTTGAGGTGTTATTGCCATGGCCGTGCAAGCGACCCCGACCGATCAAACGACACAGGTCCCTGTTGCCCGCCGCAGCAGTGGGATCTCCGTTGGACGCATTCTGGCGGATGTGCTGAAATACGCAGTCTTGTTGGTGCTGTCATTTAGTTTCATTTTGCCTTTGATCTGGATGTTTGTCTCTGCCATCAAGACCGATTCTCAAGTCTATACGATTCCACCCATCTGGTTGCCTTCGCCAGCTCTGTGGGAGAATTTTTGGAACGCGTGGACAACCTACAATTTCAATCTCTTCGCGTACAATACGCTGGTGCGACTTGCGATCCCCACCACCATCGGCGTTACCATCTCTTCCGCCTTTGTCGCCTATGGCTTCTCGCGCATCCGCTGGAAGGGACGCGATCAACTCTTCTTCATCTGTCTGGCGACGATGATGGTCCCCTACGCAGTGACGATGGTTCCGCTCTTCATCATCTTCAGGAATCTGGGTTGGGTGAACACATTCCTGCCGTTGGTGGTTCCCGCGTTCTTTGGCAGCCCCTACTTCATCTTCATGCTGCGCCAGTTCTTCATGACGATCCCGGTAGATCTCTCCGAAGCCGCGCGCATTGACGGCGCCAACGAGTTGCAGATTATGTGGCGCATCATCCTGCCACTGACCAAATCCGCCTTGATCGTGGTGGCCCTCTTCCAATTTATGAACGCATGGAACGATTACCTGGGGCCGCTCATCTACCTGCGGCGCACAGAGCAATTTGTGCTGGCCTTGGGACTCGCCAATTTGCGCGCGACGATTGCCGGCACGGGCGCGGCGCCGTTGGCCTATCCTTACCTGATGGCGGTGAGTACGATTGTCACCGCGCCAATTCTAATTGCGTTCTTCCTGGCACAGCGGACTTTCATTGAGGGTATTTCGCTGACGGGCATCAAAGGCTAATCCACTAGAATCGCTTGAGCGTATGACACAGACAATCGATGGTTCGACGATGGGATCTGCCACACACAGGCGCGATCTCCTTGTTGATACAGGGCTGGCGCTGCTGATCGGCAGCGCTGCCTTTTTTCTCTACCTGCGCACCCTCGCCCCCGGCCTGCTCCAGGGGGACAGCGGTGAGTTTCAAGTCCTTGCCTATCTATTGGGGACGACCCACAACACCGGCTACCCGATCTATCTGCTATTGGCCCACCCCTTCACCTGGCTGCCCGTAGAGAGCGTCGCCTATGGCGTCAATCTCTTTTCGGCGGTGATGGCGGCTCTGACCGTGGTCGCTCTCTTCATTGCGGTCCGTCTGCTCACCCACCGTCGCGGACCGGCGTTGGTGGGTGCGGCGGCGCTGGCCGTCTCCTCCACCCTTTGGTCACAGGCGCTGATTGCGGAAGTCTACACCGCCGCGGCCTTTTTTCTCGCGATCATCCTGGCGATGGTGATGGCCTGGCGGGCGACAGGACAGTGGATCTACCTCTTCCTTGCCGCGCTGCTGGGCGGGCTGAGCCTGGGCGTCCACATGACGGTAGCGCTGGCTGCGCCGGCGATCCTCCTCTATCTGTTGCTCACAGCCAGGGATCGCATAGCGTGGTCCGCGGCCATGAGCGGCGCGCTGATTGGGCTCATCCTCTATCTGGCTGCCTTCTTCATCCTGGATTGGCGCGCGCCCACCGCCAACTTCCTCGACGCCGGCATTCGCCCCTCGCGCTCGGTATGGGGACTCAGCGAAGAGGATCTGAACAATCCGCTCACCCGCTATTGGTTCACTGTCAGCGGGCGTCAATTCCAGGATCGCATGTTCCAGATCGACACGCTGCCTCGAAATATCTTCCGCTATGTGGACGGCATGGGCGCGGAGTTCCACCCGATTTCGCTGCTCTTGGCCGGGATCGGCCTGATCTGGCTGGGGTTGCGGGCGCGCAAAGAATTGGCTTTGTTGGGCCTTGCCCTGCTCTGCCAGTGGATCTATACTTTCACCTATAACATATGGGATCTGCACGTCTTCTTTATCCCCGCCTATGTGCTGCTGGCGATTTTGGTGGCTGCCGGGGCCGCCGCCATTGAAGAATGGATCACCCGCTTGCTGGCGCGTCCTCCCGCCTTGCGACCGGCAATGTCAACGCTGCTGACCCTCCTCTTTCTCGTCGTTGCGGTCTGGCCCATCCTCTCCCCGCGCTGGGATGATGTGACGCGGGGCAGGGTTCCCCGCTTCGCCTTTGACGGCTACCCGGTGGATCACGCCAATATGACCGGTCTCCACAACAGCGTGACGGCGACGGTGCGCCAGATGCCGGAAAATGCCATCCTCTTTGCGCACTGGCCCGAACTCTATCCGCTCTACTATGCCGCGCATGTCGAAGGGGATCGGCTCGATCTGACCTTTTTGGAGCAGAAACCCTATCGAGAGGGCGACGCCGACGAAAACTCCACCCTCCAATATGTGGAGGATCGCATCCACAGCCATCCCATTTACTTTGCAGACTGTCTGCCCGAACTGCGCGCCGCCGGCTACCGTTGTGAGAGCGAACGGCTGGGGACCAGCCTCTATCAGCGGGTGAGACCAGCGACAAATGCGGAACGATGAATGCGGAATGCAGAACGGAAGGTGTTGCTGTTGGCAATCCTTCACGCACTACGCACTACTCAACAATACCCAATATCCAATACCCAATACCCACTGGAGACACCACACATGAGCGATGCAATTCGTTTGGGGATCATCGGCACAGGGAGTATTTCGATTCGGGGGCTGCTGCCCCATTTGACGATGGAAGATGTGCAGGATCGGGTGCGCATCACGGCTGTGTGCGATCCTGTCTACGAGCGGGCGCAGGCGGCGGCGCAGCGTTTCAATGTGCCCCACGCCTTCGCCACCGCCGAGGAACTGCTGGCGTCCGGCGCAGTGGACGCTGTCTCGATTGCGTCGCCCATCGGCGTCCATTATGAGCAGGGGAAACTCGCCATCGATCACGGCGTCCACGTTCACTTCAACAAGAGCATGACCACCACCGTAGACGAGGCCGATGATCTCATCGCCCGCGCCGCTGAAAAGGGCGTCAGGCTGGTCTCATCGCCGGGCGAGATGCTACGCCCGCGCCATCAGCGCATCCGCCAGATGATCAGTGAGGGCGTGCTGGGGACGCTGACCTGGGCCGTCACCGGCGCGGCCTTTGGTCGCTACCACGAGGACGAGGCCAGCGTGCGCCACGGCGACGATCCGCTCACCAACATCAACCCGGCCTGGTACTTCCGCCGCCCCGGTGGGGGACCGCTCTACGACATGACCGTCTACGGCCTTCATGCCATGACCGGCATCCTCGGCCCGGCACGGCGGGTGACAGCCTTCTCTGGCGTGCGCGTCAAGGAGCGGGAGTTCCTCGGCCAGGTCCTGCCCACGGATATGGACGACAACACGTTGATGGTGCTGGACTTTGGCGACAATTTCTTCGCCTTCGTCTACGGCGTCCCTGCGGGCGGTCTGCCCCAGATGGGCCGCCCGCTGATCTTCGGCACGGCCGGCGTCATCAACGGGGACAAACTCAACGGCAAGCCTTTCGACTATGCGGGGATGGAGTTGGATCAAGAGTTCGGCATGAACGGCTCGCTACCCCACGTGGTCGGCGCGCATCGGTCAATGGAAGAGGCCCACGTCTACGAGGATGTGATGCAACTTGTGGATTGGCTGCGCGAGGACAAACCCACCGTCGCCAGCGCCGAACACGCCCGCCACGTCATCGAGATCTTCGACGCCGCCTACCGCTCCGCCGAGACGGGGCAGGCCCAGATCCTGCGAACGATGTTTTAGCGCCAATGCGAATTGGGGAGATCGAATCCGAGACCCGCCAGGTTTTTATAACCTGGCGGGTGCTATCAAGAACTTATTATGGTTCCGTGATCGTCAGATCCCATACGCGCACCGTACCATCGTCGCCGCCGGAAACAATGGTTTCATTTAGAAATCCCACCCCATTCACCGACCCCACATGCCCCCTGAGGACAAACTCTGGTTCAGTCGGTATTTCCTCTGAAGATAGATTCCAGACTGCAAGACTGCCGTCTGCACTCCCCGATACAACATACCCCGAGGCTTCTGCAATCGCCACAGAATTGACTGCATTTTCATGACGGATAACAGCCAGGGGTTCTGCGGTGACAGACTCCCAGGATTCTCCGGCCAGTCTCCAGAGCCGTACTGTGCCGTCATCACCGGCGGAAAGAATAACCTGACCAACCCACAGCACATCATTGGTCGGGCCTTCATGGTCGGTTATCGTGAGGACAGGCTGTTCAGATTCAACATTCCAGAGGCGCACTGTGCCATCGTCACCAGCCGAGACAAGGTAGCCTGCCCCCTCGCCGATGAACGGGGGGATCCAGGAGAGGGCGTTGACTGCGCCGTCGTGGCCTTCGAGTGCAAAGAGCGTCTCCCCTGCCAGCGCGTCCCAGATCAGGATGACGCCGTCATCACCGCCTGTCGCCAGCAGCCCGTCGCTGCTCCACGCTACCGCGTTGATGGCCCCACCGACACCTTCCAGGACTGTGAGAAATTCTTCGTCCTGCCAGGCCCAGATCTCCACAGAACCGTTATCTAGCCCAGAAGCTAGAATGCTCGAATCTGGCGAGAAGGCGATGCTATTGACAGCTCCTGAGCCGTTGTTAATCGTAATGCCGCTGCCATCTTCATTTTGTACAAATCGAATCGTGCCATCCTCAGAACCTGTGGCAAGACCAAATTCAGAATCAGAAACCATGCTGGTGATCGGCCCCTCGTGGATCTTCAGGGTTAGCGCCAACTGAGCCGACGCCTCGACCTCTGCGACGGGGACTTCTTCCTCGGTCGGCGGGGTCGTGACAGGCTCTTCACCGGCAAGATATTCACCCTCGAACGCTTCCTTCTCCAGCGCGCTCTCCGGCTGCGTGTGGATATCCTTGATGGTGAAACTGGCAGGGTGTGCCTCCTGACGCCCCAGGTTGTCAGTCTCCACAAATGCCTGGCTGATGATGGCGACTCCGTTCAGGTTCACCCAGTCAGTGATGGGCAGGGTACCGGTGATGGTGCTGGTGATCATCAGGTTGTCGGTCAGGCGGGCGAGAACGGTGCGGCTGACAGCTTCACCGGGGGCCAGCCGGATGGGTGGCCAAGTAAGCGCGCCTTCGGTAGCAGTGGCGCCTGCCGTCTCCACGGGCGTCAGCCATTCGCTGAGAGAGATGCCCAGGCGCACATTCTCCGCCGCGGCATCCAGATTGGGATTCACGGCCTGCAAGGTGTAGGTGATCAGACTGCCAGCCTGCACATTCTGTTCTGGCGTCACCTGTTGGCTGATCTGCGGCGGGCGCAGCACGACGACGGCAAAAGTCTCCGTCGAAACCTGATTGCCCGCTTCATCAGCCGCAGAGACCACGAGCCGGTAGACGCCCGCCAGAGAAGGAAACATGGCATAGGTCCACCCAGAGCCTGCAACAGCAATCGCTTCTGTGGTGACCCGCCCTAGGGGATCGGTGACAGCCACCCAGATATCCTGCACGCCACCCCCATCTTCCACTGCGCCGGTGAGCATCGGCTGGCTGGTGTAGATCAACATGCTGGTGATGAGCTGGGTAGCTTCCAGAACCGGGGCCACATTGTCCACCAGCACCTGGACAGCCAGCGGCGTGCTGCTGCGGTGACCGTGTTCGTCGGTGGCGAAGAGGTGGCGAGCATAGAGTACACCATCCCCGTCGCCCACATCGGCCCGGTACGACCACGTCCCCGTGAAGGTGAGGGGGGGCGCAACCGGGGTAAAGCGCAGGACGGCATCGTAGAACTCGCCCCCGTCTCGGTTCGGATCCCGGTCGCACAGGGTCAGGGTCCACTCGCCAGTCCCGTTTTGCCCGGCCAGGGCCGACAGATCGTCTTCGGGGCGATAGGTGTTGCGGGCATAGTTCCCGGCCAGGTCGTGGCTGTTCAAGTCGTCCGACAGCAGCGCTATCCCCAGGTCGCTGAAGAGAGCGTTGACGTTTTGGGCCAGCACATTGCGGTCGAAATCGAAGAGGGTGATCTGCTCCCCCGACGGCGCGGTGAGAATGGCGGCCAGATCGCTGCGGTAGGGATGGGCCAGGCGCAGGCCCACTTCCAGATTGGCAATGGCAAAGCTCTCCCCGATCTGGAAGGTGCGGATCAGCCCCACGGACCCAGCCGGGCAGGTCGCCCCGCTGGTGATCGCGCCGTCCATCCCCAGGGGCACATCCAGTTGATCCGGGTAGGTGTAGACCGACGGCGGGACGCTCAACGGCGCCGGGTGAAGGTCGGCAAGTTCGCATTCCTCAGCGCCAGGCAGGCAGACTTCAACCGTGCGCAGGGGGGCGCTGTCGCTGAAGCTCCCAGCCAGGGGGAGAATGGTATCGGAGACCAGAGGCGCTGAGACGCCGTCCTGTTGCGCGAAGGCCGTGAGAGAAGCGGCCAGCTCGATTTGTGGGGACTGGGTGTCGATGGTCACCTCGCGCGGGGCAGACCATGCGCCTTGCTGGCCGAAGATGTCTGTGGCCCGCGCCCGCAGGGTGAAGCGAGCGCCCTCTGCGGGCAGACTGCCGCCGTTGGCGGCGGCGATGTCCCACGCGCAGGCCCACTGGCCGTCCGTTGGGGAGTCGTCCCCACAGGTGAAACTGCTAGCCAAGTTGTCGCCAGTGACCTCGATCTCCAGGCTGGGCACAGGGGAGATGTCCCGCACGACGCCCCGCACAGTGGCGCTGACTGGCCCACTGGCAGTGAAGTCAGGCGCAATGGCGATGTGTCCTGGCGGCCCGTCGTCAGGCGTATGTTCCACGGTCAGGCGATGGGCCGGTGAGCCGCCGGTGTCGCCGGTGAGGGCGCAGCCATTCCGTCCGAAGGTCGGGTCGATCTCCAGGGTGAGCGAATGCACGCCAGCATCGCCGACCAGACCGCTGATGGTGAAGGAGCCGGAGCCGGGAGGCAGATTGAGGGCCAGCCAGCCAGGACAACCGTCCACCCAGGACTGGCCAGCAAAGGTCACACCCGCCTGGGGATTCGCCCGATCTCCGTTGGTGTAGAGATATGCTGGCAAGGTCACCTGCTCCGCCGTTGGGTTGTGGAAGTCCAGGGTGTAGGCGACCGCTGTGCCCGGCAACAGGGGCTGGTGACGACTCTCGGCCAGGCCGAACTGGGCCAGCCGCGTCCGCGCATCCAGGGCTGCCGGGGGCTTGGTTGCCGCCCAGCAGCCGGGGAAGGCGGGATCGGTGGGACAGTATTCCTCCGTCAGCCATGCCTGATAAGCGTCGTCGTAGGGGGCGAAGAGGGCGTCCCAACTGCCGGGTGTGGCGGAGAGTTCAGCCAGAAGCAGGCGGGTGGCGTTGTCCGTGGGATCGTAGGTGAAGCCGTCGCTGTTTGTGGAAAGAGAGAAAGCCAGATTGGCTTCGGGCCGGAAGCAGGTCCCCGCTGTCAGGGGAACGGTGTAGCGATCCGTCAGCGCCATGCGGTGGGGACGGTCAGGCGCTGGCCCAGTCGCCGCCACCCGGCGGCTGTCCACCGGATTGACGTAGGGCAGCACAGACCAGAGGCGCAGCCCCTGGCTCGGCCCCTCTTCCCCATCCACGGCAAAGGCGATCAGGCCCATACTACTTGCCCCAGGGTTGCCGATCAAAGCGAAGGGAAGCGCCAGATCCGTGTACCTGGCTTCGGGGGCATGATTGAAGGCATAGGCGCCGCCCAACTCCTCCAGGGGACCATCGTCAATCCAACTTGTGCCGTCCCAACGCAGCAGGTGGGCGCGCTCGCTGTCCATCACCCACAGGGCAAAGTCCGCGTACATTGCCCCCTCGGCTGGATTGGCCTGATCTTCGCCCGCGGGTAAAAGCAGGAGCGTACTCTGGGCTGTGCTGGGGTAGGGATTGTACGCGGCCAGGCTGCCCTGACCGGGGAGGGTATCCAGATAGATGAAAAGATCCCCATCGGTCGTCCAATCCGAGCCCGTCCAAAGGAAGTGGAACAGGCTATCATCCCAGGTCAGATAGAGGGATTGGTCGGTAAAGCGGGCATCGGTCCCCAGCAGGGTGCAGCCGTTGTTCTGCCACGCCCGGTGCGGACCGGCGAATTGATTGCCGTGAAGTTCGGGCATGTGGACAAAATCCGGCATGCCCGGCGCATCCAGGAGATAGGGGCCATAGACCCGGCGGCTGGTGTTGCCCAGCCCGTCCGCGGCGAGCACATGGAAGTAGTAGCTCTGCCCGCCGTCGGCCACGGCCAGGTCGATCCGCTGATCGATCTGGAGGCCATCCACGGGATCCACCGGCGGGGAGAGGAGCGCCACGGTTGCCGTGATGAAGGGCGACCAGCCATGCCAGAGGCTCACACCGCCGGCGTCGCTGGTGGGCGGGATGGCGACCGCCAGATCGAATCCATTGGCAACGTAGGTCTGGTTGGCGACGGCTGGCTCCCCGTTGATCCGAATAGCGGGTTGACCGGGCGTGGGCGTCTGTAGGTCGAAGACCACAGGGTGTCGAATGGTCGTCGGGGTCAGGGAGGCATCGTAGACGGTCAATTCCAAGACCGCCTCGGTGTAGTCAAGCGGATCACCCTCCGCGGACGGTCGCCAGGATGCGCTCCAGGGCGCAGAGGTGTAGACCGGATTCCCGGCCAGATAGCCCACCGGCGCGGATTCCGGATTGAGATGGATCACCAAGTCGCTCCGGGTTCCGTTCACTTCCAGGGAAGCGGTGGCGCTGATCACCCCGGCGGCGTCGGTGAGTTCGCCGTCCAGGATCAGATTGCTGCCCCAGGCATAGGTGCTGGTGGTGAAGGTATCGCGCTCCATGACCGACGTGGGGGGCGTGGCGTCCACAAAGAGGGTGCGGCTGATGACAACCGTGCCGCTCACGGCATCTGTGGCCTGGGCAGTGACACGATAGACGCCCTCGCCCGGCGGCAGCCAGGCCACACGGGCCTGGCGCTGGGACACGCCGCCATTCCCAAAGGTCTCGCTGAACAGGGTCTCTCCCTCGATCTCGATCTCCAGGCCCGTGAGGGCATTCCAGGGGGCTGCCACAAAGCTGATCTCCGTAGGCGTCTCCAGGTTGGGGATGACGTCGGGCAGGTCAATGAAGCGGAAGGTATTCGGGGGGTAGGCGGCGTCGGTGGGGGCGTCGCTCTGGGCGACGGGCGCATAGAGACTCTGCACCTCGTCCCCGCCCAAGGCCCGATCATAGAGGCGCACATCATCGATCAAGCCGTCAAAGCTCGTGTTGGCAGCCAGGTCTGGGCGGATGCCAGCCAACAGCGCCGTATTGGGTGCGGTGTTGAGAGAGACGGCTGTGGAAGCCAGAGACTGCCCATCCAGATAGTAGGTGAGCGTCGAACCCTCGTAGACCACACAGTGGTGATGCCACTCGGTGTCCGCGGGAATCTGGGTGTTCAGATCTGTGGCATGATTGTAAGCGTACCAGGTATTGCCAGTGTAGAGCATGGCACCGAAGGCCTGGCCCGCGGCCGCGGAGCCGTAATTCACAGCGTGATCGGCCCAGTCGTTGATTGCGCCATCTGCGGACTTGACCCAGGCGCACAGGGTGCGGGGTGCGTCTCCCGATGGGAAGAGTTCGCTGACCGCGCTGGTCAGGTATTCCCCGGTCTGGCCGCCGCCGAAGTAGAGGGAGTAGCCCTGGCTCTGGCCTGGGGGGGTATCCGTGCGCCAGGCCCCCGTGCAGTCCATGTTGGTCAGGCTGCCGCTGAGTCCGTTGGCGGTGCGGTCCTGCACGGTGCAGTTGCCCGGTCCCTCCACAAAGTCCCAGTGAAGGATTAACCCACTGTCAATCTCTGCACGGTTGCCCGCTTCACCAGCCGGTTCTTCTTGGGAGACAGGGCTGCCTACTGTGGAAGCATAGATCGGTGCGCTCTGTCGGACATTGGAGGCCAACAGCAGCCCCTGGGAAGCCTGGGCGGGGGGTGGCGCATAGCCGATCAAAACCGGCGATGCCATCCGCCCGGGAGCGTGTGCGAAGCCCCTCTCTCCGTCGGACAGCCCCGGCCCGTTGCGCTGGGATGCGTAGTTTGCGGGCAGGTAGGTCATCTGGGCGCTGGCGCAGTTGCCCGCGGTGTCGCAGATGGATCCGGTTTGGATGGCGGGCGTCTCTGTCAGCCGACAGGTGACGGTCAACTCGGTCAACTGCTTGTTGCCCTGCACATTGCCGTCCCAGCGGTACGTTTTCTGGACCTGGCCCTCTGCGCCGCAGGGCGTCGTCACCTGTGCGTCCGACAGATAGAGATCCGACGCCCGGAAGACGTACTCGGTGCGCATCCCCCGTTCCACGGTCTGGCTGGTGAGGCTGACCCGGGGAGCCAGGGTGTCGATGGTCTGGTTGATAGGGGGCTGGGTCGGGTTGTAGCTGCGCTGCCCGCCCTGGTCTGCACCCAGCAGATCGAGGCGATAGATCCCTTCCAGCCCAGCAGGCACGTTGATCGT
>JAHBVG010000034.1 GCA_019637695.1 Caldilineaceae bacterium
CCAATTGCGTCTCCCGTCTATCTCTATCCGCCCTGCGTAAGTCCTAAATTTATCCAATCATCTCTTCGATTGTCTCACCAATGGCGTCGATCAACAACTCCAGGCAGCCGGGGGCCAGGATCGACGGCTCCTCCTGGTAGAGGCCGAGGCCGTAGCGGTCACGCGGCAGCAGATAGGCTGCCTGCATGTCCCCGGCCAGCGGCGAGAGGAGAATAGGGACACTCGGGAAGCGGCGGCGCAACTCGGTTTGCAGAAGATTGGACGGTTCCCCGCCGCAGGTGACCCAGAGGGCGTCGCCCAGCCGATAGACCGAAAAGGGGAAGGGATAGCTTTCCCCTTCGGGCAGATTGCGCAGGCGCATGAGCCAGCGGCGGGCGCGTTCGGCGTGGGCACGAGCGTTGCGCGCCTCGATCTCCTTGCCGGCAGCTTCGGCCTCACCGTACTCTGCCTCCCAGCGGGCGAGGTCGGCCTGGAGCGCGCTGGCGTCGGGCTTGGGCTTCAAGGGTAGTTCCACATCAGATTGACCACCGCTAAAACGAGTCGTCTCCACCATCCGCTCCGGCGAGAGTGGGGTGTAGCGCCATGTCCCCACCGTCGCCCCGGAGATGACCGGACCCTGGTAGACGTAATCGGTGGCAGGCGCGCCCATGGAATTCAGCGTGGAGAGGGCGGCGTAGCCCACCTGCCGTCCATTGCGGTCGGCCACAGATGTGTCGCCCACATAGCCCTCCTTGGGACCCAACTCGCCGCACGCCCCTTGAAAGAAGATACAGGGTGCATTGAATCCTGATTGCACCGTCTCACGCAGCGCGCCCACATAATCGGGGCTGATCAACGTGTTGTCCCAGGCCAGGGTGGTGGGATGGCAGGCGTAGTTGACGATGGTCGCCCGCGGCGCGCCATCCGCGGCGATGACGCGGGCGACCATCAGCGTATCGTCGGCGGGCGCGTCGGGGTTGAAGCCACAGGCGAAGAGTTGCCGCTCCTCGTCCCAATAGTCACGGTTGGCTGCCAGATCGCAGCGTCCCACGGCGTAGGTGATGATGCACTCTTCCTGAACCGAACGGGCATGGCGGGCGGCGCGGCGGATCTCGGTTTCCAGCGTCTCCAAATAGGCGGGGATCAGGTCCCCGCCGGGCAGACTGACCCGATCTGGCGTCATCAGCCCGGCGGCGTGGGTATGCGAAAAGCTGATGATCACCCGATCGGCAGGGACGCCCCCCGCTTCCCCCGCAGCCTGGGCCAGGGAACGATAGCGGGCGGCGTCGATCCCCACCAGATCGATCTGAATGCGCATCATCGAGGACGCGCCGTCGAGCGAGGAGAGCAGCATCACGTCGGCGAAGAGTAAACGATGCACGCCGGTGGATCGATCCTGGCGGGCGGCACCCCACATGCGGTGGTAGATGCCCACCGGCGGCGTAATGTCCACGCGGGCGAAGCCAAAACGCAGGCGAGAGGTTGGGATCGGTTGAGTGGTGGCGCTCATGGGTGTGATCCTTGGGTGGAGGTGATTGGTGATTGGTGATTGGGTTTAGTGCGTAGTGCGTGAACGATTATCACCTGCAAACCTGTTACTCGTCGCACTATGTCGTTCCGCGTTCAGCATTCCGCATTGTCAAGAATAGGGTGCGCTTAGAGCAGCTTGTTGCGGCGGAAGCGTTCGATCAGGCTGGATTTCCGACGGTAGCGCTCGGCCAGTGTATTCACCCTGGCCTGGAACGTGGTCAGATCGCCACGCTGTTGGGCCAGGTCGCGCAGCTTGGTAAGATGGTTTGTGGCCCGATCATAGGCGTCGGCTTTGGCAAGGCCGATCAACTCCTCGATCTCGGCCCAGATTTGGGGTTGGCGACGCTCCAGATCGGCCAACTCTTGCTGGCGACGTTGACGGGCCGCTTCGTCCTTGCGCTTCCGTTCCGCTTCCACTCGCTCCTCCTGAAGAGCGAGCAGATCATCGACCGTGCGCTGGGACGGCATTCTCTGTGGCTGGGGTGTGGATATCATCGTCTGCAAATGCCGCTGGAAGATGAGCGACAGGTGGGGTTCATTTTGCGCCAGCCGCAACAGAAAACTATCGCGCTCCCCGTGTGGAAGCTGGGCAATGGCCGCCGCCCAATCGATGCTCGCCTCCTCCTCTGGATCGGGGCTGGCTTCGGCGGCGACGGCGAGCAGGGTTTTGTCGATGCCGAAGAATTCAACCATCGCCTGCAACGGCGCGGTGAGTTTCTGCAACCCTGGCGGCAGGGGCGGTTCCGGTTCGTCCTCGCCAATCTCATCGGGATAGTAGAGTTCCACGGCGCGCAGCCAGACCAGGTAGAGCGCTCGATAGTCACCGCGCAGAATGTCGGCGCGCAGGGATGTGAATACCCCGATCCAATCCCCTGCCTCCATCGACTCTTCTGGCGGCTCTTCCTCAGAGAGGTCAAAGTCGAGTACATAATAATCGCCGAAACTCTCCAGCGTGGCGTACGTATCCACCAGGTAGGGTTGGATCGCCTGCGCATCGAGCAGAGCCTTGGGGAAGCGAAAGGCAAGTCGCTTACTGCCCCAGTTGGCAAAATAAAAGAAGACATCGAAATAGTCGGCCAACACCTGAATCGGATCGTGCTTGAAATTACTCCAATGGTACTCTACCCAGGCCCCTGACGCCGTCACCGTCATGTGGCTGGAGAGCCGATCTACCTGCTTGCGTTCGTCGGCGGTCAGCGGGCGGTCCATACTCTGCCATGCGTAGTATTGGTATTCGCTCATGGGATTGTTTATCCTGTGTCTCAAATTTCAGATGGGCGCATTCTCCACCATTGTATCACGTTCGACATGAGCGAAAAACAAGGGTTAGATAGCCAACTTTCTATATTGACAAACTTCAATATATGGTCTATACTTCGCACATGCTCAGAAATTGAAGAGGAGATCCATTATGCAGTTGACCAAAATGTTGATTCAACCCGCCGACTCTGACGAAACTGTACAGCAAGGATGCTGTTCTCCGATGCAGCCGTTGCGCCTGGACAACGCTGCAGCCGAGGAACTGGCGACGGTCTTCAAAGCTATTGCCAACCCGGTGCGTTTGCAGATCCTCGACATCCTCAGTCGGCAGGATGGGCAGGTCTGTGTCTGTGACATTGAGGGCTATTTCGAGCTTTCCCAGCCAACTATCTCCCATCATCTGCGCGTCATGCGCCAGGCCGGTCTGGTAGAGAGTGAACAGCGCGGCACATGGATTTATTATTTCGTGCGCCCGCAAAAAATGGAGATGCTGCGGAGCTTTTTAGGCGGGTTTTGTTGTTAAGGAAGATCATGTATTGGATATTGGGTAGTGGACCTGGGTCTTAATGCCCAATATCCAATATTTATTAATCACTATATCGAAACTTCTCAATATAATCGAGGAAACTATGAGCGCCACACTCTCTATTTCAATTGAAACAATGGCCGCCGCTGATCTGCCCGCTCTACTCGATCTGCTGGCCGCGTCCAATCTTCCGCAGGATGGCTTCGTCGAGTACGTGGACGCTGCCGTGGTGGCCCGTATCGAGGAGAGGATTGTGGGCAGCGCTGCGCTGGAAATCTATGGGCGCTCGGCGTTGCTACGCTCCGTCGCCGTATCCCCTGCCGTACAGGGGCAAGGCATTGGTCGCCAGTTGGTGGAAGCCACACTCGATCTGGCAAATAATAGAGGGATCGGGCGCATCTACTTGCTTACTGAAACCGCGGCGGGTTTCTTCCCCCGCTTTGGATTCAGGCTTGTCGAACGGGATCAAGTCGATGAAGCGGTGAAGCAGTCGGTGGAGTTCACGGGCGCCTGCCCAGCCAGCGCCACGGTCATGGTTAAAGAGCTTGTTTAGTCTGCTATACCAAATTCCAAACCTGTAGAATCAACATTATCATAGTCTGAAAAGGAGACAATTCATCATGCAAACGCCAACAAATCTCGTCAAAGAAGAAGGGCAGCAGAGTTCAAACTGCTGCGCGCCATCCTGCTGCGGGCAAGAATCGACCGGAAGTACGGCCCGTGAAAGCGTCACACTTTCAGCGGTCGCCACGCCCGATGCCATCAAGGCGCAGGTAAAGGAACATTACGCCAAGGTCGCTGTGGAAAGCACAAGTTGCTGCGCATCCTCCTGTTGCGGGCAGGAACCCATTGGCAGCCAGCTCTATGACGGCGATTCGCTGGCGCTTGTGCCAGTGGAAGCGGCGAACAGCAGCCGCGGCTGCGGCAACCCACAGGAGATCGCAGCGCTGAAGCAAGGGGAAGTCGTCCTCGATCTGGGCTCTGGCGGTGGATTGGATGTACTATTGGCAGCACGTCAGGTGGGGCCGACTGGTTTCGTCTACGGTGTGGACATGACCGACGAGATGTTGGAACTGGCCCGACGCAACGCCGCCAAGATGGGCGCAACCAACGTCGATTTCCTCAAGGGACATTTGGAAGATCTGCCGCTGGCCGATAACACGGCGGATGTGATCATCTCCAACTGTGTGGTCAACCTCTCGCCCGAAAAGGAGAACACCTTGAGCGAGGCTTTCCGCGTCCTCAAGCCAGGCGGACGACTCGCCATCTCCGACATCGTGGTGGACGGCGATCTCTCCGGCTTGCCCGTCAGCGAAGCGCAAATCCGTTCTGGCCTGAGTTGGGCAGGCTGCATCGCCGGCGCGCTGACCGTGGACGAGTTCACCCGTCTGCTGATCGAAGCCGGTTTCGAGGGGATCGAGATCACCTTCGATCACCACTACCAGGCCGCTGACTTCCTGGGTCAGGTCCCAGACGAATTAGCATCGCTGCCTATGGCCGTCCTGACCGATTTGGTACAGCGCTTTGGCAGCGCATCGATCAAGGCGCGCAAACCAAGTTAACAGAAGAGATTGGGAGATTGGGCGATTGCCAGAGCGAATCCCCTAATCCCCCAATCTCCCAATCTCTATTCTCTCACCAAACAGACCTACCACAGTGACGACACAATCCACCACCTACACCCGCTCATTCTGGACCACATGGAGCGCCGCGCTGCTTTTTTTCGCCGGGTTCTATGCCATTATCGTGCCGCTGCCACTCTATCTAGAGGAGATCGGCCTGCCCGATTGGCAGATCGGGTTGATTATGGGCGCGTTTGGGATCGCTTCGCTGGTGGGGCGTCCACTGGCGGGGGCATTGACCGACAGCGTGGGCTTCCGCCCGGTGATCCTTTTTGGCACGGCGGGGCTGGCCTTGGGCGCAGTCGGCGTGGGCTTTGTCACCTGGCCGCCACTGCTCTTCGGGCTGCGCATCTTGCAAGCGGCAGGCTATGTGGCCTTTACCACTGCGGCTACATCGCTGATCTCGGACCTGGCGCCGGCGGCGCGGCGCGGCGCGGCGATTGCGCTCTTCGGCATTGCCGCCAACGCGGCCATCACCCTGGTCCCCGCCGCGATCAGCGCCGGCCTCACCCTGTTGACGCTACGCGGCGCGTTTCTGCTCTGCGGTGCGTTGGCGATCTTGGGCGGCGCGTTGGTCTGGTTCACCGTTCCGGCGCGCGAGGACGTACGCAGACCCTTTGTGATGCGCTCGATCCTCAACTTCCCCGCTGTGCTGCACGCGCCGATGTTGACTACCTGGCTCTTTGGCATAGGGTTCGGCGTCTTTTACCAATTCTTGCCTCTGCTCGCTGAGCGCCGCGGATTGGCCCCGGTGGGGCTGGCCTACACCGTCTACGGGTTGTCGATCATCGGCACCCGCCTCCTCACAGGACGGCTGATGGATCGACCCGACCGCCGACAGGTGTTGCCGCCTGCTGCGCTGTTAATGGCAGCGGGACTTTCTACCTTCGCCATTGCCGATCAACTGTGGATGCTGCTGGCAGCGGCTGCGCTCACAGCTGTCGGCGGTGGTCTCTTTCACCCGGCGCTGATCGCCATTCACGTGGACAGCATCCCCGAACGCGGCCGCGCCACTGCCGCCTTCTATCTTGCCTTCGATCTGGGCATCGGCCTGGGCGCGTGGATCCTGGCCCCGGTCCTCGATAGCTTCGGCCTCACCCTCTTCTTCCTCGCCGGCGCTGTAATTAGCCTGATCGCCATCCTGCCCACCAGAGCGATCTGGGTTGCGAAGCCGAGTGGGAGTCAGGCATAGGGGAGGACGGCGGACGGCAGACGGCAGACCGCAGACCGCAGACGGATGAACTGTGTTACCTGCAACTTGCAACTTTCACCTCCGCCGTCCGCCGTCCGCGGTCTGTCATCCCTCAGGGCTGCTGGGCAAAGATCAACCGCACAGCGTTCCAGCTCTTCTGAATGGTGGAAGTCAGGTCACGTCCCTCGCGTTGAGTACAGCGTTGGTATTGGGCCGCTTCGTAGAAGATGCGCGGGTTGCCGGCCATGTCCAGCGCCAGAGATGGCTTGAAGCCGCCGAACCAGTAGGCGAGCGTGCAATCGGGCGCTACGGGGATCGATAGATCCCTGGCAAGCGCATCCGCTGATTCCAGCAGGCCGCCATTCCAGTTACCCTGGGCCGATTCGCACTGCTCGTTGCACCAGATGGTTCCAAGCCCGTCATCTTTGGCGTTTCTGTAGGCAATGCGCGGACGCCCATTTGCATCCAGCGCCAGATCCGGTTCGTAGCCGTTCTCGGCCATTAAGATCGCACCATCCCACTGATCCGCCACAGCGCAGTTGTCGTTGCACCAGAGATAGTACAACTGCTTGCCGCCGCCATCATCCAGCCATCCTTGATAGAAAACCGCGCGAGGACGATCCTGCTTGTCGAGGCGTAGGGCAAAACCTTGATAGTCGCCGCCCCCTGCCGGGAGAAGCCCCGCGGCTTTCCACTGATCGGGGAGGTGGCAATCGCTGTCACAGGCGAGATAGACCAGCAAAAAGTTGCCCCCGCCGGTGGAAACGTTGGCAAGGATGCGCGGATTCCCCTGGGCGGTGAATTGGAGCGCTGGATAGGTGAGATAGTGATGGGTGACCAGGAATTCATACCAATTCTGCCCCTCGGTGCAGGCTTGATCGCAAAATGTATAGTAGAAGCCTTTGCGTTCCTGACCAGCGTGCAGATCCCAATAGACGAAGCGAGGACGATCCTCAGCATCCAACGCAAAAAAGTGGGGTGATCTCGGCGTGATCTCAGGCCATTGGTCGCTGGTATTGCTGACGTGGACAGCCTTCCACCCTGCCGCCGACGTACAGTTGAGATCGCAGGCCGCGTAGAAAAAGGCAAACGGGCGAGTATTGTGGCTGTGATCATTGCGTTTGATCAAGACCCGCGGGTTGCCGTTCTGGGTCAACTCGATCTGTATCGAACGTGTCTCGTTTGCCAGCAGAACTCGCGCCCATTTGGACATGTCGCCGCAATCGTCCGCTGCTGTGGGGCGACAGTAGGCGTAATAGGCAGGGTAGACGCCATCCGCGCTCTCACCGGTGGCGAAGTAGACAAGGTGCATCCCCCCATTTTGATCCACGCCGATATCGGGCCCATAGGTGTGGTGCGTGCGATCCAAAAAGAGCGCTCCCTCCACCGGTTGGGATGGGGGCGGCGTCACCGGCGCGCTTCCCGCTCGCTGAAGATAGGGCAGGTAGATCATGGAATTGTTCTCAGTTTGCGTCGGGCGCTCCTGGGCATGGGCGGTGGGTGTGTGGAGCAGGAACAGACCTGTCATCACTATGGACAAAACACAGAGCAGATTAAAACGATTGGGGATGGAAAAAAACATAATTGCATTCATTATTCGTTGTCTTTCCGATTGTTGAAACTGGATGAAACCATCTTGATCATTATGGCTGAATCATTACAACACGACTATAGCGGTCCGACGTTTGACAACCGTTTGAACTGACGATTGCTTCCCATACAAAGAGAGCCGTCGGTTTAACCGGCGGCTCTCAAGAAACTGTCAGATTCCCCGCGCTGTTCTACGCTTAACCCTGCTGCGGAGGACGCCCCGTATAGCGCGCGCGCGGACGGATCATCTGGCTGGCGGCGTACTGCTCCAGCGCATGGCCGATCCAGCCGACGGCGCGACCCAGGGCGAAGAGCGCCAATGCCGCGCCATCGGGGAGGGTGAAGGCGCGCGCCAGCGTCGCCAATCCGAAATCAATCGTCGGGTGATCATCGACGAGCGCGGCGGCGGCTTCCACAACTGCTGCCGCCAGGATCACCTCTTTGTGCTGTGGACGCGCCCTCTTGAGCATCGCCAGCAAAAGCCGCGCCCGGGGATCTCCTTCCGGGTAGAGCCGGTGACCAAACCCGGGGATCATCTCGCCGCGCCGGAGTCGATCCGCCAGCACTTGATGACTTCGCTCCGGCTGATCCACCTCGCGCAGCAGCGCTTCCACGCGTTCTGTATGACCGCCGTGGCGAGCGCCCTGCAACGCAGAGAGCGCCGCGATCACCGTGGCGTAAGGATTGGAGCCAGCCGAGGCGGCGCAACGCGCCGTAAATGCTGATACATTCAACTCGTGATCGGCGCAGAGAACCATCGCAGCGTTGAAGAGAGGTTGCGCTTCGGGCTGATCGGGCGTCCATATCTGCTGCAAGGAATGGGCGATGGCATCGCTGCCCAGCGCATGGCCCGTTGCCCCGCAGGCCATCAGCCGCAAGATGCGTGTTCCCGTGCGCAGGACAGCCTGCGGACGCAGATCAAAAGCGCCGTCATCCTCGCCGGTAGCAACGATCAACATACCTTGCATACGCTCGACAACCCGCAGATCTGCCACCCGCGCCAGCACCCCGCGCAGCCGTTCCGAAACTGTAAACGCCTCGCCAAAGAGGTCCGCGCTCAGGTCATCTGTCCACAAGAGCGCGGCTACCTCTGCAATCGTACAACTGCGCGCCAGCGCTGTGACTTCGTGACCGCGATAATAGAGATTGCCGTCCGCAATCAGCGTCAGCCCGGACTCCAGGATGGGCGCACCCCAATACAATGCCTGTTCCGCCGCCAATGCCGGGTCCTGGCGTTGGGCCTTGCGCGCCAATAGACGCTCCACATCCTCAACACTATAACGCCGGACGCGGCTGTCTGCGCTACCCTCCTCTGAGCGGATGACCCCCCGGCTTACATAGGCATAGAGCGTGGATAGACTAATCCCCAATGCGGCGGCAGCTTCCTGAGCCGAATAATAGCGCTTCGCCATCATCATCTCCTAGGGTATATTGATTTTTGAATCAATATTGACAATATATATTTGATTGTTCATAATGGCAAATAAGAGATGCGATAATGGGTATTGGATATTGGGTACTTTTCGCCTCACTATCCAATCTCTAGTGGGTGTATTCAAAATGGGTTGATGATTCGTAAGGGTTTGGGTGGACGGCAAAGAAGCAATGGCTTTCGCAGACGATTTTTGTGAGCCGTCCACCCAAACCCCTACCCAGACGGCCAACTCATTTTGACCACACCCTTATCTAATCCCCAACACCCAATTTTGCCGAAAGGAACCCACCCTTGGAAACCACCATCCGCCCCGGTTTGGAGGGCGTCGTTGCCGCCAGTACCCGTTTGAGCCATGTGGACGGGCTGGCCGGAGAGCTAATCATTGCCGGTTTTGCGCTAGAGGAACTTGCACAAAAAGCCAGCTTTGAAGAGACAATCTATCTGCTCTGGCATGATCGTCTGCCCACCTTGCCTGAACTAGAGCGCTTTCGCCAGGAACTGGCGCTGCGGCGGGCATTGCCGCAGGTCACGGTGGATCTTTTGCGAGCAGCCGCTTCCCAGCAGATCCCCGTGATGGATGCGCTGCGCATGGCCGCGGCGACGCTCAGCCTCGATTCACCTGTGGGGGATGACGCACAAACTGAGGCGAAAACGCTGGTTGCCCGCTTCCCCACGATTGTAGCGGCGTATTGGCGGCTGTCTCAGGCTCTGGAACCGATCCAGCCCGATCCTGCGCTGGGGCACGCTGCCAACTATCTCTACATGCTGACCAGCGAACAACCTAATGCTGCGCAGGTACGCGGGCTGGAGAGCTATCTCAACACAGTCTCAGATCATGGCTTCAACGTCTCAACCTTCGCGGCGCGGGTCATCATCTCCACAAGCACGGATCTCACATCCGCCATTGTCGGCGCGGTCGGCGCGTTGAAGGGTCCGCTGCATGGCGGCGCGCCAGGACCGGCGCTGGACATGGTCTTTGAGATCGGCAGCGCGGATCGGGCTGAATCTTATCTGCGCGCAAAGCTGGAGCGAGGCGAGCGGCTGATGGGCTTTGGTCACCGCATCTACAAAGTGCGTGATCCACGGGCGGTGGTGTTGGCGGCAGCCGCCGCGCAGATGTACCACGAAAGCGGCGATCTGGCCCTTTATGATCTAGCGCAGTCCGTCGAGGAAGTCGCCTTGCGTCTGCTAGAGGAATATAAACCGGGCCGAAAGCTGCAAACCAATGTGGAATTCTATACAGCGCTCCTGCTCCACGGGCTGGGCATGGAAACCGATCTCTTCACGCCAACCTTCGCCATCGGGCGCGTCGCCGGCTGGATCGCCCACTGCTTCGAGCAGCAAGAAGCCAATCGCATCATCCGCCCGCAATCGGTCTATCACGGCGCCAAAGGGAGGCGGTGGGAGGAATATGGAAGCGTTTGAGTATGCCGAGCTGCGGGAGAAGCGGCGGCATAGCGGAAAGTCTTATCTGGAGTTTCTACGTTACCCGTCGATGAGCATGGGCCTTTACGAGCTGCCATCCGACGGGGTCGATCCACAGCAGCCCCACGCCGAGGACGAGATCTACTATGTGGTGCGCGGTCGCGCTCAGATCTACGTCGACGGCGAGGATCGCACCGTGGGTCCCGGCTCAGTGATCTTTGTCGCCAGGGGCATCGAACACCGTTTTCACACCATTGAGGAAGATCTCAGCATCCTCGTGGTCTTTGCGCCTGCGGAATCAAAATAATACCAGATTCACCATCTTCATTATCTCATCATCTACCAATCCAAACTTCATCTCCAATTTGGGAGGATTTCATGACAAGGTTTGCGTTTTTCAACGGTAAAATTGTTCCCATCGAAGAGGCTAAGGTGAGCGTAATGACCCATGCGCTCAACTATGGGACAGGCTGTTTTGGCGGCATCCGCGGCTATTGGAATAGGGCGCACGAGCAGCTTTACGTCTTCCGCATGGTGGATCATTACCGGCGATTTTTGCAGAGCGCCAAATTGTTGCTGATGGAATTGGACTACAGCGCCGAGGAACTGGTCGAGATCACCGTCGATCTGCTGGGGCGTGAAGGGTGGACGCAGGACTGCTACATCCGCCCACTGGCCTATAAATCAACCGAGGGGATCGGCGTGCGACTGCACAATTTGGAGGATGGGCTGACGATCTTCAGTGTGCCAATGGGCGATTACCTGCCGGTCGATCACGGCATCCGTCTGGGGACGAGCAGTTGGCGGCGCGTGGACGATACGGCGATCCCGGCGCGGGGCAAGATCAGCGGCAGCTACGCCAACAGCGCTTTGATCAAAACCGAAGCGCAGTTCAACGGCTTCGACGACGCGCTCGTCCTCAACCAGGATGGGCATGTCTCTGAGGCCAGCGCCGCCAACTTCTTGATGGTGCGCAACGGCAAGTTGATCACCACGACTATCTCCGACAATGTGCTAGAGGGGATCGTGCGATCTTCGGTGCTGCAACTGGCGCAGGAGCAGTTGGGGCTGCCCGTTGAGGAACGTCCCATCGACCGCTCTGAGGTTTATATTGCCGATGAGGCTTTCCTCTGTGGGACGGGTGTACAGATCTCGCCTGTCATCTCGGTGGATCATCGCACAATCGGCAATGGTGAAGTAGGACCGGTGGTCACGCAGATCCAAAAGCTCTTCTTTGATATCGTACGCGGCAACGATCCTGCCTACGGTCACTGGCTGACGGCAGTGCCGCAGCGAGAACTCGTGATGGGGTAGATATTGAATGTGTTGCGTGTTACGTGCCTCAAAACATGCAGCACGCAACACGTTCTCCCTACCCCAACTCATACTCGAATACAATCGGATAAGGTCCATGCCCGGCGAGACTATAGTTGCTCTCTCCTTGGATCCCCTTCAGTTCACCTGTGCCCGACCCGGAGACAACAAACCAGGAAAGCGTCACCCCTGTTTCGTCAAAGATGCCGCTGTGCTGGACGACAAATGAGCCTGCCTGTCCTTCGACAGCCCCCTCAATCCTCGCCAGCCCAACATAATTGCCAGTGCCATCTGCGCGATAGAACATCAGATAATCCTCTGCGCTTTCGCCCTCAAGCGCGCCCTCAAAGGTGAAGACCGCGCTGACCTGGGTGAATTTGGCGCCGTCCGCCAGCTCCTGATAAGGTTTTTCATCCCAACTTTTGACGGCAAACGTGGCATTGGCCTGTTTCATGCTCTGCTCCTGGGTGGGTGGATGGTCGCCTTCAAAGTTTATCGCACACGTGTTCTATTGTCAAACACCATGATTTTCACCCTGCTAAATCCCCAATGCGGCGGAAGCGGTGTATACTAGCGCCAGGATTGAATTCGATTTTCCATCTGCAAGGAGCCATGTCGTGACCAGGTATGCCTATTTCCACGGTGAGATCGTCCCCATTGAGCAGGCCAAAGTTAGCATTATGACGAATACGTTCAACTATGGCACGGGCTGCTTTGGCGGCATCCGCGGCTATTGGAATGAGGAACGGCAGCAACTCTACGTCTTCCGCATCCTCGACCACTACCGTCGCTTTTTGGACAGCGCGCACATCTTGCTGGCGCAGTTGGATTACACCCCTGAGCAGTTGGCGCAGATCACCGTCGATCTGCTCAGCAAGGAAGGCTGGCGGCAGAACTGTTATATCCGCCCGATTGCCTACAAAGCAGATGAGTCAATTGTGGTGCGGTTACACGATCTACAGGACAAGGTCGCCATCTTTAGCCAGCCCGTGGGGAATTATCTGCCCATCGCCGAGGGGATCAGCGTCGGCACGAGCAGTTGGCGCCGCGTGGACGATACGATGATCCCGGCGCGGGGCAAGATCATCGGTAGCTATGTCAACAGCGCGCTGATCAAGAGCGAGGCCCAGCTCAACGGCTTCGACGATGCCATTGTCCTCAACCAGGATGGTCATGTGTCGGAGGGGAGCGCCGCCAATTTCGCCATGATCCGCAAGGGCGTGCTGGTGACGCCGCCAACCAGCAGCAACATTTTGGAAGGCATTACCCGGCGCACGGTGATCCAATTGGCCCAAGAGGAGATGGGGCTGCCCGTGGAGATCCGCGAGATCGACCGCAGCGAAGTCTACCTGGCCGAGGAAGCCTTCTACTGTGGAACCGGCGCCCAGGTTTCGCCGATTGTCTCCATCGATCACCGTCCCATCGGTACGGGCAAAGTTGGTCCGCTGGTGGCCGAACTGCAAGCCCTCTATTTCCGCGTCGTCAAAGGCGAAGTGGAAAGGTACACAGATTGGTTGACGCCTGTGCCGCAGGCAGTGACGGCGTAGGAGAGAATGGGGAGTGGTGATAGGTGATTGGGAATCTGCCCCGGTCACCTATCACCACTCCCCATTCCCCATTCTTTTTCACGGGCGCGGATTCTCTGGCGTTTCGGCTGAGAGCGGGGACGGGGGAATACTTTCGGCAAGCAGGGCTTCGGCCGATCGGATTTCAATATTGCGCGTGCCATCCTGTCGCAGGGCGGATGGCAAGATGTAAATGTTGGGATTCAAATAGGGCAACGGATCGGAGAAGCCGCCCCAGCCATCCCCCCGGCTGTAGGGTGGAATGCGGATGGCAAAATGCAGGTGAGGACCGGTGCTTGACCCACTGTTGCCGGAAGGCCCAATCACCCCACCGGGCGCAACGATTTGCCCCACGCCCACGCCGACCTGCGCCATGTGCGCATAGAGCGACTCCCCCCAACTGTGTTGCAAGACCACGTAATGTCCATAGCCGTTGGCGTCGAAACCGAGCTGGCTGACCCGGCCACTGTCCACGGCTAACAGATCGGTGCCAATGGGCATGGCAAAATCCACGCCATTATGACCGCGCAACGGCACACCATCGTAGGTATATTGACCATAGAAGCCAGGATTTTGCCCGAAGAGCTGCGAAATCAGATGGCGTCCTCGGTGCGGCGCGCCCAGGTATCGATTCTGACTGGGGTTGGGGATCGGGGCGCCGGGTAAAGCGGGCGGCAAGGAAATCAGCACGGCGCCGGTCTCCACGCGTTGCGCCACCCAACCGGTGACGGCGCTGCCGCCTGTGGTGATCCCTGTGACGAACCACCATGTCAATGTATCCGCCACTTGCGGACCACCGCGCACAAAGAGCGTCATGTTGGGCCAGAAGATGCCCAATGTATCGTCAACGGGCTGGTTGAGATGGCCTGGGGAACGCCGCACACGCACGCTGGCACGCGTGGTCAGGATATCCCCTGGTTGGAATTCTGGCGCCGGGGGTGTGGATCCACCCGAAGCGGGCAACAAGAGCATCACCCCATTTGGATCGCGCTCTGCCATCCAACCGCGTCGTGGAGCATTCTGCACTTGGGCTTCGACCTGCCACCAGATTAATCCATCTATTGCCTGAGGACCGCCCACAACGCGGATCTGCATGTTGGGTGGTATGTCGGCGATGATGTCCGTTGGCGGCTTGTTCACATAACCGGGTGACTGGCGCAGCCGCACAGTCGCCTGTGTGATCGCGTCCCCATTGATCTGGATTGTGGGCGAAGATAGGTCGCGCACAATCTCCAACAGGGGCAGACCTGCCGCCGTGGCTTCGGCCATCCAACCGGTGAGCGAGCGTCCATCCGCATCGGTTTCCACCTCCCACCAGGTCAGATCATCGAGCCGGCGCGGTCCATCGATCAACCGCACCCGGCTGCCAGTTGGGATCGTGGCAAGGACATCGCCGGCGGGCTTGTTGCGCACCCCGGGCGTGCGGCGCAGATTGACTGCCGTCGTCGTGCGCGCCAGCCTTCCCAGCGTAAAGTTGGAATCGAGGGTCATGCGCGTCTACCTTTGGGTGGCGTTTCGGGATCTCTACTTGCAACGATAGAGATTTCCACCCGATAAAACAGTAGGTGACGCTGCAATTGTGGGGGATCAAACGGGGGAAAGTTGGGCGCGGATCTTCGGGAGCAGAGGTTGGATCACAGATTTCACAGATAGCCGAAAACCTCGCAAAAGATTGGGTAGGACATTCCCGCATTGATAAATAACTTTCAATACTGTAATGTAAAAGGAATGTATAAGTATTTTTTATTATAGGAGTATCACTGATGTATTTTTCCGTATCTATATCCGCACTATAAGACAATAAAACTATATAGCAATTAATTGAAATAACGATTGATTGAAAACGCAGCTGAAAAAATAATAGGATTCGATAATCGAGTTTTCAACACAGTGCCATTCGTAGAACGAGAGGCTTAGGAGAGACTCGATTTTTTAATGGCAGAAGGCCGCCACGATTCGAGCAGCATCGAGTTTCTGGCTGCACAATTACCGTCAACCTGTTACGCCGGGGGGATTCATAGCATTGGTAAATAACAAGTTCCCTAAGCTGCTTGCCGGGTTTGAAGTTTATAACGACTGGCGGGAACGTCTGAATAGAGCGCAGCGTTGCGCTTACGGCGCCTTTCGGGTCGCCGTGGCTACAACTGTGATTGCCGCAATCATTTTAGGTATTGACTGGTTTACTCGGCTCCAAAACCTGTTTATCATTGAAGTTGTTTGGTTTTTTATGTTTGCTGTTGGTGGATGGTGTATCACTCGCTCCACTTTCCGTCGTCTTTATCGCTACCTGATGATTGCAACAGCGGCAACGATGCTGTTCGTGCTGATTGGGCTGTTGACGCCATCGGCTGGGCTTGGGGGATGGTGGCGCTTGCTCATCCCATTGGCGCCGATCCTCGTCCTTTGGGGAGGGGTCGTCTGGGCTACCCTTAAGGATAGCCAGGCGTCCCCGTTTTCTTTGCTTTCACTGCGATGGCGTCCCAAAGCGCTGTTCTATGGGTTTTGCGCCGGCGCGCTCCTTTTCTCTCAGCACTTCCTGGCGGGGATCTTCACTGTCTCAGGGACTGTGTTATGGCCCGCCGAAGCGTTGAACGCGCTGGGAATGATTGGACGTTTGGGGATGGTTGTTCTGGTGTGGGCGGTGGCTGAGGAGTTGATCTTTCGGGCAACCATCTTTGATTATCTGCACCATGTACGTGGGATCAATCTCTGGTTAGCGATTTTTATGAGCATGGCGCTCAATCTGCTTGTTTATCTGCCCCAGACGCCAACAGGGGCGGCGCCAGAGCAACAGATATTGTTTTGGTTGGGGCCAGCCATGTTGTCTATCACCAACGCGCTACTGTGGACGTGGGAGCGTGGGGCAAATTCTGCGGTTGCCAGCAACATGACATTTCGTATTCTGTACCTGCTCTTACGATAGGGAAGTTTTGTGACAAAGTCTTTTGCAGAGAAGTCGAGTCCGATTTCATATCAATATTGGCAATCGATTTCAAGGAAGGCCCAACAGCGCGCCTTTGTCTTCCTCGCTGAACCCGCTGCTCTCTTTTCTAGCTACCAGGCGCATTGGTTACAGATCTATGCGGCGTTGGTAAGTTTCTTCGTGTTGGTGGGAGCTTCGTTGCTGCTGATTCAGGTAGGGTTCCTGAACAGTGATATCCATCATTTGATCCGCTATCTCTATCTACCGGTCATCATCCTTGCTGCGTATGTGCTGGATCAACGGATTGCCATCTGGCTGGCTATCTTTTGTACAGGGATCTATCTGCCCTTGTTGGTTCAACAGCTTACGAAGCATGGATTGACGCCGCACACCATTGAACTCTGCGCGCTGCTTTTTTCGTACAACATTATTGCTGTTGTCACCTCAACAATGACGGCCTTTGGCCGCGATCACTGGCGGCTGTCGAATATGATCGAGGGCTTTGAGCGGGTTTTCAAACAGGCTTTTGATCTGACAAAAGTGCCCTTGTGGATCTTAGAGAGCGGCATTCACCTGACAAATGCCAGGGCTGGGGAGATCTACCTGGCCCAATCCGATGAAATGGACCCTTCCTCTACACTCACCAGCGCCGAGTTGGATAGTCTGGCGCGGTGGGCCTTAGAACAGGATCAGATCATCAACTTATCTCACATCTACCAGGACCCGCGACTGGCAATTGTCCAATCCTACCGCAGTGAAAATGGGAATTTGCTCATTGTGCCGTTGGCGACGCCGGCTGCACAAAAAGGTATCCTTGTGTTGTGGCGCGAAACCCACCAGTTCCGTCGCCGCGAAGAGGAGTTGATCCAATTGCTGGTATCGCGCGGCCATCTCGTCGTCGAAAATGCCCGGCTCCATGCCAGAACGGGCGATGCTCTGGCTCAGCGCGCTAACGAACTTTCCATTTTGCTTGATGTCAGCAATACCTTCGCCACCACATTGGATCTCGACAAATTGTTGGAGATTCTCTCTAACAAATTAGTACAGATTACGGGAGCGGCAGGTTGTCAGATCTACCTTTTTGATCCTGACACGTCAACACTCACACGCCATCTCTCCAAATCCTCTTCTCAGACCAATCAGGATTTACGTCGGCAGACCTTCAGCGCCGGGGATCTACCCTTCCACTACGAGGTGCTGCAAAAAGGCGCTTCCATTGTTGTCTATGCCACAGAAACCGATCAGAAAGTGACTGTCAAAGAACACGCTCTGATCTTCCCACAGGATCGATCTGTGGCGCTTTTCTTACCCTTGATCTTCCAGGAACGGACTTTTGGCCTGGCCGTCCTGACCCATGAAACCAGGCAGAATGGATTCTCGCCCGAAAAGATCCGCCTGGGTGAGGCTGTGGGCCGGGAAGCCGCGTTAGCCTTAAGCAACGCATGGACCTATCACTCGCTGCAAGAAGCGCACCAACGCATTCAGTTGCTCATCGACAACGTGGCGGAAGGCGTCTTCAGCATTGACACCAACCGCATCATCACGGAGTTCAACCCGGCCGCAGAGGAACTCACCGGCTATTCGGCTGCCTGCGCCAAAAGCTTACCTGTGGAGAAATTGATTGTCTGTGAAGAGCAACGCTGCCCACTTTGCCGCAAGGATCTCTCCTTGCAAGACGCTGTCTGCTCTGGCGAGTTTGATTCGCCTTCGCACTGCAAAGCCTGGATTTTGCGCCATGACGGCGAACGACGCCCGGTCAGCCTCAGCGTTTCGCCCTTGATGTCCGACGAGCAGCACGTCTCCGGCGCGGTGTCGGTTGTGCGCGATATCTCAAAAGAAGAAGAACTGGTACGTATGAAATCAGAATTTATTTCGCTGGTTTCTCACCAATTGCGCACACCGCTTACCAACATCAGCATCGCCGCCGAAATGCTCTTCAATGTTCAATCGCCGCAAGAGGCCGACCTCAAACTTTTGCAGACGCTCAAGCAGCAGAGTATACGCCTGCGCCGTCTGGTGGATCAAGTGCTGTTGGCCTCGCGTCTGGAGCGCGGCCAACAGCACACAACAACAGCACTAGAGCCGCTGGTGCTGCGTCCATTGCTTGAAGAGACGCTGCAAATCTTCCGTTCACAGCATCCATACATTTTATTTTTGCTCTCCCACCCCGAAGATTCTGTCTTCGTGCTGGGAGATCGCGTCTTGCTAGAGGTAACTTTAGAGAATTTGATCCAAAATGCGCTCGATCACGCGGGCGATCTCAGCCAGATCGAAGTATCGGTAACCATTCAAGATTCTACTGTGCTGATCTCTGTGGCCGATGACGGCGACGGCATCGCCGAAACAGAAAAAGATAGAATTTTTGATCCATTCCACAGCGGTGATGATATGGGCAAAAAGCGGCGCGGTTTTGGATTAGGTCTCTATTTAACGCGGATGGCAGTAGAAACACAGGGTGGGCAGATTTGGGTCGAGCCCAATACGGGGCGCGGCACTCGCTTTTGCTTCACCTTAAATGAGCTTTTAGGAGATTGAGCAGTGACGACTATCCTTTTGGTAGATAATGAAATAGAATTGTTGGATCTAATTGCCCAGCAACTGCGCAACAACAACTATAATGTCGTCACGGCGACGAATGGCGCAGATGCTTTGAAATTAGCCTTTCAAACCCAGCCGGATCTTGCCGTCTTGGATATTATGATGCCTGGCCTTGATGGTTTGACAATGTGCCGCCGGTTGCGCGAATTAACAGAAATCCCGATTATCATGCTCACGGCGCTTTCTGAGGAAAAGGTGGTGGTGCAAGCGCTGGAAGATGGCGCCGATGATTACATCACAAAGCCATTTGGGGGTGAAGAATTCGTTGCGCGCATCCGCGCTTCTCTGCGCCGTGCGCGCATGACCGGCCGCTCTCGTACACCGGTTATCGCCATCCACAACGTTATTATCAACCTGGCCCGCCGTCAGGTCACAGTAGCGGGCGAAGTCATCGAACTGACGCCCACCGAGTTCAACCTGCTCGCCTGTTTGGCTAAACGCCAGGGAGAAGTAGTCTCGCATCGCACAATCTTGTACGAAGTATGGGGATCCGAATACGTTGATCAACTGGAATACCTGCGCATCTATGTAGGGCATCTGCGCAAAAAGATCGAAGCTGATCCAAAATCTCCGCGCATCCTGATGAACCAGCGCGGGGTTGGCTATTATCTCGCTGCATCCTAGTCTTCAGCAGAATGAAAAGTTTATGCCCCAATCCGTCAGTGGCGTGTTAGCGTGCCTCCCGCGCGGAGGTGGTTTTCTGCGCGACCCCTCGATTTCCTTTCAACCAGTGGACGATGATCCCTTTGTACCCGCCCAACTTCAGCGCGAATATGGATTGGTGGAAGGCGCAACCGTACAGGGGACGATCCAGCCCGGCAAGAAAGGTCCACAACTTGTCGAGATCGAATCGATCTGCGGGCTGACGCCGGAGCAGTTTCGGGCGCGCACCCGTTTTGAGCGGTTGGTCGCTGTCAATCCAAGCCAGCGCTTTCGGCTAGGCGATAGTGGCGACGCGTCCATGCGCGTACTCGATCTGATCGCGCCCATCGGCAAAGGGACGCGTGGGCTGATCGTCGCCCCGCCCAAAGCAGGCAAGACGCAGATCCTCGAAGGGATCGCCAACGCCATCCACGCTGCCGAACCAGAGACGCGCGTGATCCTCTTGCTTGTGGACGAACGCCCAGAGGAAGTCACCCATTTTCGCCGTCATGTTCAAGGCGAAGTTCTAGCCAGTTCCAACGATCAGAGCCTTGACGCCCACATCAAACTGGCCGAGTTGACCATGGCCCACATCCGCTGCGAGTTGGAATGTGGTCGCCATGTCGTCGTCCTTGTGGATAGCATGACGAGGCTGGTGCGCGCCTTCAACTTGCAAGGAGCGGGCGCGCGCCGTACCCTCTCCGGCGGATTGGACGCCAAGGCGATGGAGATTCCGCGGCGATTTTTTGGGCTGGCGCGCGCCATTGAGAACGGCGGATCCGTGACTGTCCTCGGCACAGCGTTGATTGAGACCGGTTCGCGGCTCGATGATTATGTCTTTGAAGAGTTGAAAAGTACCGGCAACAGCGAGATCGTGCTGGATCGCTCGCTGGCCGAAGCGCGCATCTTCCCCGCCGTCAACATCCTCGCCAGCGGCACACGCAAAGAGGAACTCCTCTATAGCGAAGAAGAGACCCAACGCCTGATCGCCCTGCGCCGCTGGCTGTCCAAAGGAACCCCGAAGGCAGCGATGGTCGGTCTGCTCTCCCTGCTCGAAAAAGCCCCCACCAACGACGAACTCTTGCGGCGGATCAAACCGGCGTAATTTTCAGAACCTATTGTCACGGCGGGCAACAAGACGAATCCCTTCACTCTTGCGGCGGATCAAACCGGCGTAATTTTCAGAACCCCTCCCCCGCCCTCCCCGTAGGAAAAACACAGGGGGGAGCCGTTGGCGCGCAGAGGGGATGATTCTTCATTGGTTATTCTTGCGTACGACCGCTTCCCTGTACGCGTCAACAGTCCTCCCCCCGTCAAAAGCACGGGGGGAGTTAGAGGGGGATAAACTGGCTACCCCGCCCAATCGGGTGTACGATACAGGGGATTCTTTTCATTCCACCCGACTGCGGATAGCTCCCACACGCAGTCCCTCTATGGAGGAGACGTTTATGACGCTTGAACGAACCACCGCATTGGTGCGTACATCCCCAGAGGCGCAGGGGATATCTTCGTCGGCTATTCTCACCTTTGTGGATGTCGCCGACCGCACGCTGCGCCATCTTCATAGCTTTATGCTGCTACGCCACGGCGCGGTGATCGCCGAGGGTTGGTGGTCGCCTTATGCCCCCCAATATCCACACGTGCTTTTCTCGCTGAGCAAGAGTTTCGCATCTACCGCCGTGGGGCTGGCCGTGGCCGAGGGCCGGTTGAGTGTGGATGATCGGGTGATCGACTTTTTCCTCGACGAGACGCCTGCCGAAATCAGCGACAATCTGGCAGCGATGCGCATACACCACCTGCTGTCGATGAACACCGGTCACGCCGAAGACGTCACCGGAGCGCTTTGGGAACGCAAAGATGGCAATTGGGCAGCGGCCTTTTTAGCGCAGCCAGTGGCCCACCAACCTGGTACCTACTTTGTCTACAACAGCGCCGCCACTTACATGCTCTCGGCGATTGTGCAAAAGTTGACCGGCCAAACCCTGATCGAGTATCTCACCCCGCGCCTCTTCCGCCCCCTTGGGATCGAGAACCCCTTCTGGGAAAGCTGCCCGCGCGGGATCAATGTGGGCGGTTGGGGACTCAACATCACCACCGAGGATATCGCCCGCTTCGGCCAGCTTTATCTGCAACGCGGCGAATGGCACGGTCAGCAGTTGGTCCCCGCGGCGTGGGTGGATGAAGCTACCTCCGCCCACAGCGACAACAGTCGCAACGAAAACCCCGACTGGGCGCAGGGCTATGGATACCAGTTCTGGCGCTGTCGCCACAACGCCTACCGCGGGGATGGCGCATTCGGCCAGTTCTGCGTTGTCCTCCCCGAACACGATGCGGTGATCGCCATCACCGCTGGGATCGGCAACATGCAATCCGTCCTCGATCTGGTCTGGGAACATCTGCTGCCTGCCTTCCGCGCCGAGACTCTGCCCGAAAATCCAGCCGCGGCGGATGCATTGCGCGGCAAGTTAGGATCGTTGGCGCTGCCCACATTGAGCGGAGACGCATCCTCGCCCCTCGCGCCTCGCGTCTCCGGCAAGGTCTATCAGATCGACGCCAACGAGGCCAAGATCGAAACCATTTCGCTCGACTTCGGCGCGGATGAAACCATCTTCACAATGCGCAACGAACTGGGTGAGCATCGAGTGGCTTGTGGATACGGAACCCTGCGCCACGGCGTCACCGAGATGAACGGGCGCGGTCGGCAGCGGGTGGCAGCCAGCGGCGCGTGGACAGCCGACGATCTCTACAGCATGAGGCTCTATTTCTACGAAACGCCCTTCTACCTCAGCATTGACTGCCGCTTCGAGGATGATCGTATCAGCGTACGCTTTGAGCGGAACGTCGATTTCGGCCCGACGGAGCGTCCATTGTTGACGGGGAAGCAAAAATAGGGATTGGTGACTGGGGATTGGTGACTGGGAGTGCTTTCTCCCCAGTCACCAATCCCCAGTCACCCTTTTCAGAGATTATTCTCAAGGAGACCTACATCATGAAAGTTCTCTTCATCGGCGGCACGGGGATCATCAGTTCCGCCTGTTCGCAGCTTGCGTTGGATCGGGGCATTGATCTCTATCTACTTAATCGGGGGCAGAGTTCGCGGCCTGTGCCAGCGGGGGCGAAGGTGCTGCATGGGGACATCCGCGAGCCGGAATCCGTGCGGCAGGCGTTGGGCGATCACCGCTTTGATGCCGTCGTCAATTGGATCGCGTTCACGCCCGAACATGTGGAAACCGATCTCGATCTCTTCCGTGGGCGCACCCGGCAATACATCTTCATCAGTTCGGCCTCCGCCTATCAGACGCCGCCCGAAACCGTGCCTGTTGTCGAATCCGCGCCCTTGCGCAACCCCTATTGGCTTTACTCTCGCAATAAGATCGCCTGCGAGGATCGCCTCACCCGCGCCTACCGCGAGGAAGGCTTCCCCATGACGATTGTGCGCCCATCGCACACCTATGATCGCACCTTGCTGCCCATGACCGGTGGATGGACGACGGTGGCGCGTATGCGTCAGGGCAAAAAGGTCATCGTCCACGGGGATGGCACATCACTGTGGACGATGACCCATCACCGCGATTTTGCCAAAGGCTTCGTGGGGCTGCTGGGCAACCATCATGCTTTGGGCGAAGTCTTCCACATTACGTCAGATGAATGGCTGAGTTGGAATCAGATCTACGAACTTGTGGCGCGAGCTGCCGGCGTGGAAGCGCAACTTGTCCATGTGCCGTCGGCGTTGATCGCGGCTTTCGACGCCAACATTGGCGCTGGACTGCTGGGGGATAAGGCGCACAGCATGATCTTCGACAACAGCAAGATCAAGCGCGTGGTCCCTGACTTTGTGGCGACTATCCCCTTTGCCCGTGGCGCCGAGGAGATCATCGCTTGGTACGACGCCAACCCGGATCGGCAGATCGTCAACGAGCAGATGGATCAACTCATGGATCGCATTATCGCTGCGTACGAGTCGATCTGGCCGCAGTGAAGAAGGTGATAGGTGATTGGTGACTGGTGATTGGGTAAAGATCACCAATCACCTATCACCACAGACCTCTGCAATCATCTCAGCATAGACCTCCACACTCTGCCTCAACTGCGCCACGTCGATCCATTCGCCCAGGGTGTGGGCCTGATCGATGTTCCCTGGGCCGAGAACAACAGTCTGCATGTACTCCTTGTAGAGGATCGCCTCGGTGCCAAAGGGAACGGTGACGGCGTGGTCCACACCGCTGGCCTGGCAGGCCAATCTCACAATCGGGGAATCGGGCGGGGTGGCGAAGGGATCGAGGGTGTAATAGTCCACCTCCAAATTGTGCGCCCTGGCGCGGTCGATCACCAATTGGATGGCTTCTTCGTAGTGGGCGCCGGGCATACTTCGCAACCCGACAACGGCCACCGTCCTCGCTGCGGTGACGTTGGCCTTGGTGCCGCCGTCGTCGATAGTCAGGTTAAAGCCGTTGGTGGGGGGATCGAATTCGGGGTTCATAAAATATTCGTCGCTGCGGAAGCGCCCGGCCAGTTCCGCCATTTCGGCCAAAAAGGGCGCGATGAGGAAGTTGGCCGAGATCCCCTTGTCCGTGCTGGTGTGGGCAGCGACCCCGTGCGCGGTCACGGCGATACGCGCTCCGCCTTTGTGCGCGTAGACCGGGATCAGTTGGGTCGGCTCGGCCACGACGCCATATTGGGGCCAGCCACCCTGGAAGATCTGCGACTCGGCCAGGATCTGGCGGGCGCCGCCGTAGCCCTGTTCCTCATCCGCGGTGATGGCGATGAAGAGAGGATGGCGCAGATCGGCAGCGTCCACGCGGGCTGCGGCAGCGATGGTCGCCGCCAATGGACCCTTCATGTCGCAACTTCCACGCCCATAGAGTCGTCCATCGGTCAGTTGCGGGTCGAGCGGATCCCAGCCTGCGCCGCCCGGCACAGTATCCGAATGAGAGAAGAGGCAGAGTCCGCCGGAGCCTTCTCCCTTCTTCGCCACCAGACTCACCTTCTCCACGCCATTGGCATCCCGGTACGAAAGATGCTCCACATCAAAGCCGATCCGCTCCAATAGCGTCGCCAAAAATATGGAGATCCCCGCGTTGCTCTGCTGGCTCTCCGACGGCATCCTTACCAGATCCTGCGTCAGTTTCACAACATCGATCTGCTCGCTCACAGTTTGTAAACTCCTGATGATGGTTTCGGTAGGGTTTCAATTTAACGCAAAGGCGCAAAGAAGCAAAGGCGGAGAAGACAGAGGATGAAGGGCGAACGTTCTGGTGACAGGTTTGCAGGCTGCAGGTTGCAAGTGGCCGACGAAGCCACTTTGCCGTCTGCCGTCGCGGTCCGCTGTCTGCTGTCTGCTGTCTGTTATAATTGGATAGATAGACTCGTTCCGCTACCCTGCAAGGCGAAGTATTGAGGTGCTATTATCAAAATCCGCCCAACCAAAGGGCTTACTTTCGACGATGTGCTGCTTGCGCCCAGGCGTTCGCCCGTGTCATTGCGCAGCGCCGTGGTCCCCTATCGCGGCCATGTGCGCGAGATCCTTTACCAGTTGGTGGGCTGCGCTCCGCTCTCAGCTACGGCGGCGCCTTCACCATTGCAGAAATGCAGGAAGAGTCCGAATTCATCGAGATCACACCGGCGGGCGTCCGCGAAAGTGGATCGCACGACGTGAGCAGAATTTGAATCCATCCAACAACCCTCAAAACGGAGTATTCTTTATGGCACAACTTCACTTCCCGCCTGAGTTTCTCTGGGGATCAGCTACCTCTTCGTATCAAATCGAAGGCGCCTGGGATGAGAACGGCAAGGGCGAATCGATCTGGGATCGCTTCACCCATACCCCCGGCAAGATCGAAGATGGGTCCACGGGCGACGTGGCCTGCGACCACTATCACCGGTGGGCCGACGATGTGGCGATGATGTCGAGATTGGGTTTGCAGGCCTATCGCTTTTCGATCTCGTGGCCGCGCATCCTGCCCGACGGCCGTGGACGGGTCAACCAGGCCGGACTCGATTTCTACAGCCGCCTGGTCGACGGATTGCTGGAGGCCAACATCGTCCCCTTTGTCACGCTCTACCATTGGGATCTGCCCCAGGCCTTGCAGGATGAAGGCGGCTGGCCCATGCGTTCCACCGGCGAAGCCTTTGTCGACTATGCCGACGTTGTCAGCCGCGCGCTGGGGGATCGGGTCAAGAATTGGATCACCCACAATGAGCCGTGGTGCATCGGCTTCCTCAGCCACCAGATCGGCGAACATGCGCCCGGCCATCAGGATTGGCAGGAAGCGCTACGGGCATCGCATCATGTGCTGCTTTCCCACGGTTGGGCCGTACCGGTGATCCGCGCCAACAGCCTCGACGCCGAGGTAGGCATTACGCTCAACTACACCTACGCCACGCCGGCTTCCTCCAGCCCGGCGGACATGGCGGCGGCGCGCTGGTTCGACGGCTATTTCAACCGCTGGTTCACCGACCCGGTCTATGGCCGACACTACCCGGCGGATATGGTGGCCGACTTCACGGCAGCGGGTCATCTACCCAACGGACTTGACTTTGTGCAGTCTGGCGATATGGAGATCATCGCTGCGCCCACTGATTTCCTCGGCGTCAACTATTACACCCGCGCCGTACTGCGCGATGAATCGCCCGACAATGGCACACAGACGGTCTTCACCGATCTGGAGCAGACTGAGATGGGCTGGGAGATCTACCCCGAAGGGTTGTACCGGCTGCTCTGTCGTCTCTATTTCGACTACGAAGCGCCCAAGCTCTACATCACCGAGAACGGCGCTAGCTACAGCGACGGTCCTGACGCCGATGGCAAGGTGCGCGATCACCGCCGCACGGAATATATGCGCCAGCACTTCATCGCGGCCTATCGAGCCATCCAGGCCGGCGCGCCAGTAAAGGGGTACTTTGTCTGGTCTTTGATGGATAACTTCGAGTGGGCCAAAGGCTATCTCCAGCGCTTCGGCATGGTCTGGGTCGACTTCGAGACGCAACAGCGCATCCCCAAAGAGAGCATGCATTGGGTGAGCCGTGTGATCGCAGAGAATGCGGTGAGTTGGGAGTGAGGAATTAAGGATAGGTGACTGGTGATTAGGGATTGGGTAGAGAATCTCTAGTCTCCAATCTCTAATCTCTTGGTAACAGCGATTGGGCGATTAAGAGATTTCAGAAACTTGGCACTCTCCCTAATCACTAGTCACCTATCACCAGTCACCTTTGATCACAATCAAGATCCTATCCCCTTCCTGCCCCGGAATGGGCAGCCGCTGGCCGGTTGCGGCGTTGTAGAAGCCAATTTCGAGATAGATCTCCCCGTTTGTCGCGGCAAAGTCATCTGGGATCACAAACTGTAACTCGTCGATCACCACTTCGCCGGACAGCCAATCCGAGGTAGGACAACTCCCCTCGCCCGGCGGACGATCCGCGCCGGCGATCTGGGTGGTTGTCCCATCCTCGGCAATGTGGATCAGGTGCGAGAATGCGGTGTAGTCGAGGCTGGGGCTTTGGTTCACCTGCCAATAGAAACGGGTGTAGAGCCGCTCGCCCGCAGCCAGTTCACCCTCTGGGTAGAGCCAATAGCCGAGCAGATCGATGCCGTCGCTGAGGGGCGCAGGCTGCGAAATCATCTCGGGGAAGATCACCGCGCCGCCTGTGGGCTGCGCCAGTTGTTCCGCCCAGGCCGCGCCTTCCATGTCCCAGATCACGGGGATCGCCGCCGCGTCGGGATAGTAGGAATCGATCAGCGCTTTGCTACGCTGATCCTCGTTGCTGAGGAAATAGTAGTGGGCGGGCGCGTCCGTCGCCACGCGCATACAGATGCGCCCATCGAAGCCGTAAGGAGTGGATATCTCTGGATTTTGCGCAAGCAGATAGCGCACTGTCGGGTGGTCGCTGCCGCGCGGACTTATATAGACGCGCACCCCCTGATCGTGTTCGACGATCTCTTCGGCCAATCGCGTAAAGCCCACATCCCAGGCCGGGAAGAGGGCGGGCAAGTTGGCCCAGGTGACAAAGTAGGCGCGCCAGGTGATCAAAATCGAGGCGAGGATCAACGCCGATCCTAAGGTAAGATAGAGCAAATGCCCGTGCAGGAAGAGGCGTCTCCCCAGGCGGACAGCGCCTTCCATCCCCAGCGCAATCAACAGGACGATAAAGGGCAAGACGCCAATGGCGCGCTGATAGTTGGGCGCATATTCGCTGAGCAAGGTGGGCAGCAGCATTACCCCAAGGCCGGCCAGCAGCCAGAGATGCGCCAATCGCCAGAAGCGCCAGAGCGCCAACCCTAGGCCGGCAACGAAGAAGGGCGCTAGCAGCGGATCGAGCGCAGGCCGAAAGGGAATATTCGAGCGCGGATTATGGTCTCCGCTCCAGGCGAACATGCCCACCACCGGCGCTATATTGTCGAGGATGCCCCCTTCCTCGCGGCCAAGCACACTGACCTGCCCAATGCGTGTGGTGAAGGAGACCGGGTTCTGCACAAAGTAGATCCCCAGCGGCGCGATCACGATCAACGCCGTCAGCGCGGCCAGCAAGATCCCCCGTCCCTGCGCCATCACCTGGGGGCGATGCTGCCAGAGCGCTGCCGCCGCCATCGGCAACAGCACCAATGGCAGCAACCGCGAGGGCAAGTAAGTGTAAAACGACAGCCCGCCAAAGATCCCCGCGAGGAGCCAGGGGATTGGGGATTGGGGATTGGGGACTGGGGACTGGGGACTGGGGATTGGATATTGGGTATTGGTCTGCGGTCTGCGGTCTGCGGTCGTCCGCCCGCCGTCACCTTTGCCTTTTGCCTGCCGACCAGCGCGGTCGGGCTGCCTTTTGCCTTCTTCCGTTTGCCTTTTGCCTTCTCTCCCGCCCCACGCCCGCCAGAGGCTCGCCCACATCAGCGTTTGCAGGAAGACGAAGAAAGAGAGGCGCAGCCCGTAACGGCTGAAGATCTGGCTCCAGAGCAGGGCGAGGATGGCGGCGCCGCTCCAGAGAGCGAAGGCTCGGCGGTTGCGCACGCCTAAAAACGGCGCAACTTCCCAGGCCAGCCAAGCCAGCGCCGGCGTCAAGAGCGCGCCAACCAACGCCGGGATCAGCCGAATCGTCCAGATCGACTGGCCGAAGAGAGTATGTCCAATCCCCACCAGCCAGAGCAGAAGCGGTTCGCGGCCAAAATTGCCAGTGAAAAAGATCGGCCATTCCCATAGGGGCGTACGGACGAGTGTCAGCGCATCCAACCCGTTAAAGGCCTCATCGTAGAAAAGCCCTGGCGGGATGGTATCCAGCCGCCAGATGCGCATGAACAAAGCAAAGAGGGTCAACACAAAAAGCATGGACCATCCAAACCGGCCCATGCTTTTATGAGGTTCTGTTTTGGGTGGAGGGGGAGGATTTCTAAACATGGTGATTGTCAATTCGAGGGAGGCGAAGAGGCGCAGATGCGTCGAGTGGCAGGTGGCAATCGCTCACGCAACACGCAACACGCATTACGCATCCAGGTCGCTCAGCGCCCGTTCCAGCGCCTCGACCAGCGACATGTCCACGCCAGCGATCTGGGTCAGGGTGCGCAGCGGCGACGGCAGCGGATCTTGCCAGAGCCAGTCGGGATCGAGCCAAAATCCTGGCAGTTGTTGGGAGCGGTAGATACCATCGTCAAGGCGGATCAATTCATAGATGCCGTTTTCATCCAGTTGGTAGAACTCGGCCCGCTCAGTTAACGGATCGAGCAACCAGTACTCAGGAACGCCGTCCGCTTCGTATTCGTAGAATTTATCACCGCGATCGCGCCCTATACTCTCCGGTGAAACAATCTCAATGACTAGATCCGCTGGTCCTTGCAGATAGGCATTTTGCAGTCGATCCCGATGCTCGTTGCGCACGAATAGCAGATCGGGTTCGCGGCCACTGTTGGCAAGGCGCATTTGGAAAGGCGCAACCATGAGGACGCCCAAACGACGAATTTGTACAAAGGAACCCAGCAATTGATCCAAAAAGCTTAGTAGCTGTTGGTGCCTTTCAGAGGCTGGACTCATGAGTATTGCCTTTCCATTGAGCCATTCGGCGTGCCTTCCATCCGCCCAAACCAGAAACTCTTCATAGCTCATCTCGCGACGATGCTGCTCATCCTCGTTGAGCAACACAGCCAGCAACCGTTGGCGCAGATCTTCAGGGATAGGCCAGCTTTTCTCATCTTTGAGTTGAGTAGATGGGATCTTTGTCATCGATCCTTCTCCGTAGAATGAAAGAGTACTCGTGGATACGGTGGCTCATCAACGCAAATTGGAGCGTTCAGCTTCAAGACAGAGATCAATAACCTCTCGGATGTTCATCATCAATTCGTCTAGCGTCCTGCCTTGAGCGTAGCAAGCGCGCAGTGATGGTACTTCACCCACGAAGAAGCCATCTTCATCCTTTTCAATCACCACATAGAATTCCCTGGCCATTTAACATCTTCTTTCGCAACTCAGGGAGGCGACGAAGATCACTTCGCCTCGTCGCCTCCTCGCCTCTTCACCTCACCCAATCACCACGTTGACCAGCCGCCCCGGCACGACGATCACCTTGCGCACCTGTTTGCCGTTCAGTGATTTTTGCACGCCTTCGGTGGCTAAGGCCAACCGTTCCAGCGCGGCGGCGTCGGTTTCCGGCGCAACGTTGATCTTGTCGCGGATCTTGCCATTGATCTGCACCACTACCGTGATCTCATCCTCGCGGGCCTTGTCAGGATCGCCCTGCGGCCACGCCGCCAGGTGGATGAAGCCCTCGTTGCCGATCTGGTGCCACAGTTCCTCACTAATGTGGGGGAAGAGCGGCGCCATCATCAGCAGCAGCGAGCGGATGGCTTCGTCCCATAGCGGCGTCTTCACCACTGCGGAATCTCTGGCCTTCATCAAGGCATTGTTGAGTTCCATCAGCGCGGCGATGGCTGTGTTGAAGCGGAAGTTCTCAACGTCATCGGTCACCTTCAACAGCGTCTGATGTAGCTTTCGTTCCAAATTGCGCATCTCTTCGGCGGAGGCTTCGCCAGCGGTCTTGGCCGGGTTCGGTTCTTCGGTGACAATGGTCCAGACACGGAAGAGGAAGCGACTTATCCCCTCAATGGCGCTGGGATCCCACGGGCCGCCTTGATCCCAGGGGCCGATAAACATTAGATAGCCGCGCACGGTGTCCGCGCCGTACTTCTCCACATATTCGTCGGGGTTGACAACGTTGCCCCGGCTCTTGGACATCTTCTCGCCATCCGGCCCCAGGATCATCCCCTGGTTGAAGAGACGCAGCATAGGTTCGTCAAAGTCCAGCACATCCAGATCGCGCAGGGCTTTGGTGAAGAAACGTGTGTAGAGCAGATGCATGGTGGCGTGTTCAATACCGCCGGTGTATTGATCCACGGGCATCCAATACGCAGCCTGGGCCTCATCCCAGGGCATGTCCCCTGCGCTCAGCGGTTCGCCAGCCTTATAATAAGGAGTGACATAGGCATATTGATACCAGCTCGAATCCATGAAGGTATCCATCGTATCGGTCTCGCGTTCGGCATCTCCCCCACACTGCGGACACTTGACGAAGCGGAATTCCTTGTGATATTTCAGCGGGCTTTCGCCGGTCGGCTTGAATTCAGCGTCGTCGGGCAGCACGACGGGCAGCTCGGCGTAAGGGACCGGCACGATCCCACAGGCGTCGCAGAAGACGATGGGGATAGGCGTACCCCACATGCGCTGGCGGCTGATCAGCCAGTCGCGCAGGCGATAGTTGACAGCGGCTTTGCCCCTACCCGTCTTTTCCAGCCACGTTGTCACCTTTTTGGCTGCACCCTGCACCGGTGTACCATCGAAAGCGCCGCTGTTGATCATCTCGCCCTCCTCTTTGGAAGGCCATGCTTCTGTCAGTTTACCCGTTGCCCCATCCGGCCCGGTGATCACCCGGCGGATCTCCAGCCCGTACTTCTGGGCGAACTCGAAGTCGCGCTCGTCGTGGGCAGGGACGGCCATAATCGCGCCGGTTCCGTAGCCCATCATCACGTAGTCGGCAATCCAGATGGGGATGCGCTCCCCGTTGACTGGGTTGATGGCATAGCCGCCGGTGAAGACGCCGGTTTTCTCCTTGTCCTTGGCGCCGCGTGCGATCTCGTCCATGCGTGCGGCCTGGGCTTTGTACTCCTCCACCGCGGCGCGCTGCTCCTCGCTCGTCACCCCATCTACCAGCGGATGCTCGGGGGCCAGCACCATGAAGGTCGCTCCCCACAGCGTATCGGGGCGGGTGGTAAAGACTTCAATTGACGATTGATGATTGACGATTGACGATTGTGAATCAGGATCACCCTCCGTAAATCGTAAATCGTCAATCGTAAATTGCACCGTCGCGCCTTCACTCTTGCCGATCCAGTTGCGCTGCATGGTCTTGACCCGTTCGGGCCAGTCGATCCATTCCATGCACTCCAGCAGTTCCTCGGCGTAGCGGGTAATACGGAACTTCCACTGGTTCAGATCTTTTTTGATGACCTGAGTATCGCAGCGCTCGCAGCGTCGATCCTCGCCCCAGACCTGTTCACGGGCCAGGGTAGTGTTGCAGTTGGGGCAAAAATCCACAGGGGCGTACTCACGATAGGCCAGTCCTTTGTCGTACATACGCAGGAAGAACCACTGGTTCCACTTATAAAACTCAGGATCGCAGGTGACTGTCTCGCGATCCCAGGCCCACATGGCCCCCATTTGGCGCAGTTGCTCTCTCATGCGCTCAATGTTCTTATACGTCCAAATTTTGGGGTGGATGTTGTTCTTGATCGCCGCATTTTCGGCAGGCAGGCCAAAGGAATCGAAACCAATCGGGAAGAAGACGTTGTAGCCCTGCATACGTCGATAGCGCGCGCCAGCGTCGCTGGGCGTCATGGCGTACCAGTGACCCGTGTGCAGATCGCCGGATGGATAGGGTAGCATGGTCAGCGCGTACCATTTCTTCTTATTGGGATCTTCGATTGTGCGGTAGAGGCCCGCGTTCTCCCACTCGGCCTGCCACTTTGGTTCAATCGCTTGGGGATTATATTTGCCGGACATAATGGATACTCCTATGGTGGAGATTGTTGTTGTGCGTCATGCGTGAAAGGTGAAATAGTAAGACGTGAAATCGCAAACGGAGCGTATCCTCACGTTTCACGTTTCACGTCTCTTGGTTTGCCCGCTCTGCTCAGCGGAGAATAGCTCCGCAGCCGCGGGCTATCTAAGCGCGATCACACCGCCGACGGCAGAGCCGACAGCGGCGTAATGGTTTTCCGAGGGAGACCAACGCGCTTTTTGTTTCATAATGGAGACAGTATAGCACAACTCGACAAAAAATGTGCGAATTTGGGCAGGACTCATTCATCTCTCAATCGCCTAATCGCCCAATCTCATGGACGTCCTCCGCGGTAAATCCTCACTCGACCACGATCTCAAAGATCATCCCCGCGGCGCGGAGACGTTCAAGCAGCGGATCCCCCATTGTCACAACCGGGGTCAGCACCCCGGCGCGGTCGGGCAACCGATCTCGATCCAACGCCAGGCAGAGCGCGGATTCCGCCGCCATCTTCGCGGTTTCGGTATAGCCCGGATCGCCGCCGTTCACCTTGCCCACCACTTTTTGATCGCCCGCCCGTCCGATGATCGTCACCTGAAAATGGCTGCGAGCGCGCTTCTCTGCGGATGGTCCCTGGCCCTGGGGTTGCAATTTATAGAGTAGATCGCGCGTGGGTTTGATCTGCGCCATCCCCGCCAGCGCGCCCACGCCGATCCCCAGCCCGATCAGTTTGGGCAGGGATCCCACGTCTAGATAGTGGACATACCGGAACTCCTGCCCGTAGATGGGCAATGCGCGCGCCGAACGCAGGATCACCTGCGGGTCGATGGTCGGTAAGGGGGCTACCCAGCCGCCTGTCACGTCAGAACGGTGGATCGTCCGTTTGCCGCTGGCGACGACGCGCCCATCCCCAGCGGGGGACTTGACCTTTGGCCCGCGCAACCCGCGTCGCGAGATCATCTCGATGGCCGAATGCCACGTACCGCCCGAAAAGCTGGCGTCGGTGGAGATGAAGCCTTCCACGGTGACAGCGGCATCGTCGGGCAATTCTTTCACCACCATGTAGACGCCCAGATCGTGGGGGACGCTGTCGAAACCGCAGCAGTTGACAATCCGCACACCCCGCTCGCGCGCAGGGGCGTCATAGCGGTCGAGGATGGTATTGACGAATTCCGGTTCGCCGGTGATGTCAGCATAGTCTGCGCCCGCCTCGATAGCTGCCTTTACCAGCGGTTCGCCGTAGCGGATGTACGGACCAACGGTGGTCAAAACCACCCGCGTCTGCCCGGCCATGGCGACGAGCGAGGCAGGATCGTCGCTGTCCGCCCGGATCAACGTGACCTCTTCACCCACGCCGATCTCCGTGCGGATCTGGCGCAGCTTGTCCAAACTGCGTCCGGCCATGGCCCAACGGAAAGGAAACCCTCCCTGTTGGGCCAAATATTCTGCCGTCAACCGGCCGGTGAAGCCCGTAGCGCCATAGAGGACAATGTCGAAAGGGCGTGGCTCGGTCATGCGGCTTCCTTTACATGCTCGGTTTGATCTGCGGGCGCAGGCTGGGTACGCCTCTGCACAAAGTCGCCAATGCTGTCGATGGCCTGCTGGCTCTCAGGCATCAGCCCGACCATCATATGCCAGACATGCCACATGCCTTCCCAGACCTCCAGGGTAACATCTACGCCGACGTCTTCGGCGCGTTCGGCCAGCCGCGTCGAATCGCTCAAGAGGATCTCATGATCGCCAACCTGGATCAAGAGCGGCGGCAACCCATGTAAATCGGCGTAGAGCGGCGAGACGCGCGGATCGCGTGGATCGATATCGCCATAATAGCGAGCCGCCGTCATGGCGACCCGTTCAGACCGCAACCAGGGATCTTTGCGGGCGCAACTCTGAATCGATTCGCCAGTGGCGGCCAGATCCGTCCACGGCGAGAGCAAGACAGCCGCCGCGGGCAGGGGATCGCCCTGATCGCAAAGCATCACCATCATGCTCAGGGCAAGCCCGCCGCCCGCCGAATCTCCGGCCACAACAATGGATTCTGGCGTCATGCCGTCGGCGAGCAACTCCCGGTAGACGGCGACGGCGTCGTCCAATGCCGCCGGGAAGGGATCTTCCGGGGCCAGCCGATACTCCGGCAAGAGGGCGCGGGCGCGGCCGGCTTTGGCAATGTGGGCGGCAATGCCCCTGTGCGAGGCGCAAGATCCAATCGAATACGCGCCGCCATGCAAAAAGAGGATGATCCGCTCGTCGTAGCGGCGCGGTGTGATCCACTCTGCAGGCAGACCCGCGACTTCGATCTCTTCGATCTTGGTCTTGCGTGGAAGGCGCAGGAGCGCGCCCATCTTATTCAATCGTTCGCGCATCTGCTCGATGGGCTGATCCGCATCCACACGGCTGGAACGCCAGCGCCAGAGTTCTCGAACAATACGGCTACGCAGACTAGGCACGGGAAATTCTCACTTTCTGTAAACGACCGCAGACCGCCGTCACAATTGGATCGGCGTCAACCATCCCCACTTGTCGGGGGCGTTGTCCTCGACGATGCCGAAGAAGACATCCTGCACGGCCTTGGTGACAGGGCCGCGTTTGCCATCGCCCACGGGCAGCCGATCCACCGAGCGGACGGGGGTGATCTCGGCGGCGGTGCCGGTGAAGAAGATCTCGTCGGCCAGGTAGAGCATGTCGCGGGTCATCGCCATTTCTTTGACCTCGTATCCCAGATCGAGCGCGATCTTAATGGCGCTGTCCCGCGTGATGCCGCCCAAAATCGAGGAGGCCAGCGGCGGCGTGTAGATGACGCCCTTGTGGATGATGAAGATGTTTTCGCCGCTGCCCTCGCTGACGTAGCCGTTGATGTCGATGGCGATGCCTTCGGTGAAGCCGTTGTCGTGCGCTTCCATGGCGATGTTCTGGCTGCTGACGTACTGCCCGCCGATTTTTGCCATGGGGCTGAGCATATTGGAAGCCATGCGCCGCCAGGTGCTTACCTGCACATCCACACCATTTTCGATAGCCTCGTTGCCCAGATAGCGCCCCCACGGCACAGAGGCCAGGATCGCATCCACCGGGCATTTGCGCCCATCCACCCCCAGCGTTTCGTAGCCGCGGAAGACGAGCGGACGAATGTACGCGCTGCGCAGTTGATTGGCCTTGACAACGTCGATGGCGACTTGCATCCACTCGTCCACCGTCAGCGGGGAAGGGATGCGGGCGATCTTGCAGCTAAAGAGCAGCCGCTCAAAGTGTTCACGGCCGCGGAAGATGGCCGGCCCATCGGCGGTCTCATAGGCGCGGATGCCCTCGAAGACGCTGCTGCCGTAGTGGAGCGCATGGGTAAAGACATGTACTTTGGCCTCATCCCAGGGGATGATTTTGCCGTTCATCCAAATATAATTGGCCCGCATTGGCATGGATTCACTCCTTGATCAGTGGAACGTGGGTTGATGGATGCTATCTGATGGGTTCAGGAAGTCGCTGAATTATAGCGCTGAATGGGTGGATTGGCTAGAAAAATCACGTTGATATCATCTCTTGAAGGATAGGCCTGATTGGTATACGATACTCTCCATTACTTCATCGCCTTTCACCAATCATCGTTTTTGCAAAACAGAAAGAGTAGAATGGACAACCTTCTTTTGCGCGATGTTGTCGAAGACGATCTATCCCACTTCTTCGAGCAGCAACTTGACGCCGACGCCAATTGGATGGCCGCCTTTACCGCCAAGAACCCGGCAGATCGCGCCGCGTTTGATGCGCACTGGCGTAAAATTCTGGCCGATGACCGCATCATCATGCGTACGATCCTTTGGGAAGGCGAAGTCGCCGGTTACATTTCGGTCCACTCCTGGTTCGGCGAACCGGAGGTCGGCTATTGGCTGGGTAAGCCGTTTTGGGGGAAGGGTGTGGCGTCGGCGGCGCTCGCAGCATTCTTAGGACAGGTGGAGATCCGCCCGCTCCATGCCCGCGTCGCCAAGGATAACCTTGCCTCGCAGAGAGTGTTGGAGAAGTGCGGATTCACTCTCAGCGGCGAGGATAAGGGCTTTTCCAATGCCCGCGGCGTGGAAGTAGAAGAGTTGATTTTAATCTTGCACACATGAGAGCAGACAGTCCGCCTTTCCGGCTGAATTGTGTTACATTGGGAAAACAGCCTGCATGTTGTATATCGAATAGATCCTTTTGCACCCACTCACCACTCCATTAGAAACGGCCCGAACATGAAGCTTGGATTTAGCACTTGGGGCATGCCCACTGTCCCGATAGATGTGATCCTCCCACACCTGGCTGCGCTGGGATTTGATGCTGTGGAGATCTGTGTGCTGCCCGGTTTCTCCACGGCGATCACGACTTTGGATAACATTGAGCGCCGTCGAATTGCCGATCTACTGCGCCGCCACAAGCTGACCCTCTCGGCGGTGAACTATTATGTTTCGATGATGGAAGAGGATGCGGATCGCTATGCCCACAACCTATCACAGATCAAAGCCGCCATCGATCTGGCCGTGGAATGGACACTGGGTGACGTTCCGCCAGTAGTGGTCAGCGGCATCGGCGGCAAACCGGGGGAACTGGAAACGCAGCAATCCCGCCTGGTGGATCGCCTCAACGAACTAGGGCGCTACGCCGAAGCGCAGGGGATCACCGTGGCGCTGGAGCATCATGTGGGCAACGCCGCCGAGACGCCGGAGCAGACGATTGGCTTGCTCTCGCAGGTGGAGTCGCCCGCCATCCGCGTCAACTTCGACATCAGCCACTTTAACGTCATGGGCATCCCCATTGCTGAATCGGTGGCGAAGCTGCTTCCCTACGCCGCCCACACCCACATCAAAGACGAACGAGGCCGCGCACCCAATCACGCCTATCTCGTCCCCGGCGAAGGGGAATTCGACTATGTGACCTATCTCAAGTGTATGGATGCCGGCGGCTACACCGGCGTCATCTCGGTGGAGATCAGCAAGATGGTGCAAAACCGCCCAGACTATGATCCCCTGGCCGTGGCGGCGCAAAGTTACGCGGTGGTGGCGAAAGCGTTTGCAGAAGCAGAGATCCGCCGTTAGTATTGGCGCTGACGAACGTATATTTAGATGGAGATCTGTCATGACACTATCCCCTACCCTTGATGCCTTAATTGAGAAAAATCCTCAACTGCGCGGTGGTCGCCCGCTTGTGGCAGGCACAGGAACCACTGTGCGTACTATTGCGAGTTTATATAAATTGGGCCTATCGCCTGAAGAAATTGCCACACAACTTCCTCACCTGGAACTAGTGCAAATCTATGCAGCGCTGACCTTCTATCATCTGCATACGGATGAAATAGAAGCCGATATTGAGGCAGATTCCGAAGAAGCCCTCCAACGTCTAACCCCCGAAGACTAACGGCATGAGAGAACCTATCAAACTCTATCTGGATGAAGATGCACAGCGTACTGATCTGATCCAGGCGCTGAGGGCGCGTCAAGTCAATCTGGAGACAGCATCCGAAGCCGGGCTTCTGGGCCGGGTGGACGAAATACAGTTGCAATATGCAACAGCACAGGGGCGTGTAATTTTCACTTTCAACCGCGGCGATTTTTTCCGTTTACACACGCAGTGGCTAGAGAACGCTCACAACCACGCTGGGATTGTTGTTTCTGATCAGGTACATACAGGCGTTGTCATGCGTCGGTTATTACACTTGATAGATGTAAAGTCTGCCGGCGACATGCACGATCGTTTAGAATTTTTGAGCAATTGGCGTTAGGAGCAGAGGCAAACCCATGATCCATCCAAACCTCGATCTGGAACAGTGGCTGCACATATACGAGCAGATGGCGAAGATCCGCGCGTTTGAGGAAGCAGCCAACGAACTCTACACCAGCGCGCGTATGCCCGGCCTGGCCCATCTTTACATCGGTGAGGAGGCCATCGCCGTGGGCCTCTGCGAGGCGCTGCGCCAGGATGACTACATCACCAGCACCCATCGCGGGCATGGACACTGCCTGGCCAAGGGCGCGGCGCTGGACCGTATGTTCGCCGAGTTGCTGGGCAAGGAAGTCGGTTACTGCGGCGGCAAAGGCGGCTCCATGCACATCGCCGACCAGGAGACGGGCAATTTGGGGGCGAACGCCATCGTCGGCGGCAGTACGGGGATCGCCACTGGCGCCGCGCTCTCGATCAAAATGCGCGGCGCGGATCAAGTTGCTGTCTGCTTCTTTGGCGACGGCGCGTTGGGGCAGGGGCTGCTCTACGAATCCATGAACATGGCCCAACTGTGGAAGCTCCCTGTGATCTACGTCTGCGAACATAACCAATATGGCGAATACACCCATCACAGCGAGACGCTGGCCGGGGATGCGCTCACCCGCGCCCGCGGCTTTGGCGTCCACGCCGAGACGGTGGACGGTCAGGATGTGCGCGCCGTCCACGCCACAGCGACCCGCCTAGTCCAGCGCGCTCGCCGCGGCGAAGGACCGGCCTTCCTGCTCTGTAACACCTATCGTTTCCATGGCCATCATGTGGGCGACATCAGCCGCGACTATTACCGAGCCAAAGCCGAGGAAGAGGCATGGCGGCAAAAAGATCCGCTGAAAATCCTCGCTAATTGGTTGATTGAACAAAATCTGAGCGAAGCCGCGATCTTCGAGCGCATTGAGAACGAAGTGCGCGCCGAAGTCGAGGCCGCCGTGGATTTTGCCCTCAACGCCCCCTATCCCCAACCCAGCGAGGTTAGCCGCCATGTCTACGCGTGAGATCACCTTTGCCCAGGCCATCCGCGAGGCGTTGGTCGAGGAGATGCGCCGCGATGAGCGCGTCTTCATCATCGGCGAGGATGTGGCCGAGGCTGGCACCGTCTTCAAAGTCCTCGTCGGCATGGTGGACGAGTTCGGCCCACAGCGGGTGATCGACTCGCCCATCTCCGAGGCCGGCATCGCCGGGCTGGGCGTGGGCGCGGCAATGACGGGGATGCGCCCGGTGGTGGACATTATGTTCGGCGATTTCACCACATTGGTCATGGATCAGATGGTCAACCAGGCCGCCAAGATCCACTACATGTCGGGCGGCAAGCTCAAAGCGCCGATGGTGCTGCGCACGACCATGGGCGCGTCCCGGCGGTCGGCGGCGCAACATTCGCAATCGCTGCACGCCTGGCTCAGCCATATCCCAGGGCTGAAGGTGGCGATCCCATCCACGCCCTACGACGCCAAAGGGCTGATGAAGAGCGCCATCCGCGACGACAACCCGGTGGCGATCTACGAAGACAAGATGATGTATCAACTCAAGGGTCCTGTGCCGGAGGAAGAGTATCTCATCCCCTTGGGCGTGGCCGATATCAAACGCGCCGGCGATGACATCACCCTGGTGGCGACGAGCAGCATGGTCCACGTGGCCCTGGACGCGGCGACAACGCTGGCGGAGATGGGCATCAGCGCCGAGGTTGTCGATCCGCGCACCACGGTTCCGCTGGACAAGGAGACGCTGATCCGGTCGGCCAAAAAGACGAGTCGCGCCATTGTCATCGACGAAGGCTATGAGCAGTACGGCGTCACCGCCGAGATTGCTTCCGTCATCGCCGACGGCGCGTTTTACTATCTCGACGCGCCGGTCAAACGCATCGGCGCCATGAATGTGCCCATCCCCTTCTCCCCCGCGCTGGAGGATCTCACCATCCCTAACGCAGAGGGTGTGATCGCGATGGCGAAGGCGCTGTGTGGGAAGGCTTAAACAGCCACAGAGGTATAAGAGAAGATGTCGAACGTGCTTAAGAATGAGTTGCCTCCATCAACCCAATGGCTCTTCCCAGAGTACGATTTTGAGCAGATGGATCCACAGACATTCTTCCCTGTGGTGGTTGAGCGCATTCTCAATCGTGGCTCATGGGCAGAGATTCGTTGGCTGTTTGAGACCTATGAACGCGAAAGAATCGCTGTCTGGATTCAGCGGTATGGCTATCGTCGCCTGGATCGGCGCGCGCGCCATTTCTGGTGTTGGATGCTGGGTATAGACAAAGTTCAAAAACCTCCTTGGGAAGACCAAAGGGCGGGATCTCTATGAGAAAGCAGATTTATTGGGAAGCACTGGCCGAAAATACCTACACTGCATTTCAGGCGCTGGCGAGTGCATCGCTGCCGCCCATCTTCTATCTGGCGGGAGGTACGGCACTGGCGCTCCAGATCGGCCATCGCATTTCCTATGATCTGGATTTTTTCTCGTCTGTAACAACACTCGATCTGGGTGGGCGAACCGAATTGCAACGGCGACTTCAGTCGATCGAGTCCGCTGTCATCCGTCATGAAGCAGATGGACAAATGTACGCAACCGTGATGGGTGTAGAGGTGAGCTTCTTACATCAGCACCACCCTCTTCTCTTCTCCACACAAGAGATACAAGGCATTCAACTTGCTCATCCGGCTGACATTGGTCTCATGAAGCTGGCGGCGGTGAAAGATCGAGGCACGCGTCGGGATTTCATCGATTTATACTGCCTGCGCCACGAAGCCCCACTGTCAGAACTTTTTCGCTTGATTCCACAGAAGTATCCAGATCGGCCAGATTTCACCGTGCATCTTGCCTATGCGCTCAATTACTTTGAAGACGCTGAGACAGATCCGCGACAACTTCAGGTGTTAAAAGAGGTGCAGTGGGAGGCTGTCAAGTCCTACTGTCGCGATGGAGCACGGCTGCTTTCAAAACTAAATGCTGGGCTAGAGCCACCCCCAGACGTCTCATGACCGGGTACTTCCATCTCAATCTGCTATCGGCTGACTCAGCGACAGTCATTGAACCTGAGGAAAACATTTATGCCCAAAGAAGTCATCATGCCCGCACTGGGCATGGCGCAGGAGACGGGAACGCTGTTGCGCTGGTTGAAGCGCGAGGGCGATGCGGTGGAAAAGGGCGAACCGTTGATGGAGATCGCCACGGATAAAGTCGATGTTGAGATCGAAGCGCCCGCTTCCGGTGTGCTGACCAATGTCACCGCGGCGGAAGGGGAAGAGATCCCGGTGGGACGGGCGATTGCCTTGATCCTCGCGCCGGGGGAGGACCTCACCCCCAGTCCCCCTTCCAGGTTGGGAGAGGGGTCAGGGGTGAGGGCCTCGGCCAGCCCGGTGGCGGCGCGCATGGCCGCGGAGTATAACATCGATCTTGCCCAGATTACGCCCGTCGGCGGGCGTATCCAAAAGGAAGATGTGCTGGCCTTTCTGGCGCAACAGGAAAATTCAACCCAAAGCCGCACAGACAGAGCGCGAGTTCTGGCCTCCCCCAAGGCGCGGCGGTTGGCCCAGGAAGCCGGGATCGATCTGGCCTCTCTCGCCGGCAGCGGACCGGAGGGGGCGATCCTCGCCGCGGATGTGACGGCGGCGCGCAAGGCGGAAGAGACGGCGGACGGCAGACCGCAGACCGCCGAGGAAGTGCCTATGTCTCGGCTCTGGCAGGTGATGGCCGAACGGCTTACCCAAAGCTGGACGACTGTCCCCCATTTTTACTTGAGCCGCGAGGTGGACGCCGGGCAGTTGATAGCGTGGCGCAAGCAGCTTCAGAGTCGAGGTGGGGGAAACGTTACCTTCACCGATCTGTTGGTCAAACTGACCGCCGTTGCCCTCAAACGCCATCCACGCCTTAATGCCAGTTGGCAAAATGGGCGGATCATCGCCAATGCCGCCATCAACATCGGCCTGGCCGTGGCCGTTGAGGATGGTCTGCTCGTCCCGGTGATCCATCACAGCGATCAACTTGGCCTTTTCGATCTGGCGGCGCACCGCGCCGATCTGGTGGGCCGAACGCAGAATGGCAAACTGAGTACAGCGGATCTCCAGGGCGGCACCTTCACCATCAGCAACCTGGGCATGTACGGCGTGGATCACTTCAACGCCATCGTCAACCCGCCGCAGGCAGCCATCCTCGCCGTGGGGCGCATTGCAGATCGGGTTGTGCCGGTGGACGGTCAACCCGGCGTGCGCCCAATGCTGACGCTTACGCTCTCGTGCGATCACCGTGTGGTGGACGGCGCGCGCGGCGCCCAATTCCTTTCCACATTGGCCGAGCTGATCGAGAACCCACTGCGCACGCTTGATTAAAATAAAGGCATGGGTGGTTCAATGACGAGCTTTCTTCCGCCCCCACCCGTGCCCCTACGATGAGGAAAGAGCTTAGATGACGACTCGTCCTAAATTGCTGCTGGCGTTTAACCGGTGGGTCTACGAGCAGTACCTGGGCCAGGCCGATCTCGACCGGCTTTCCGTGCTGGCCGACTGGGATTGGTTTGAGTGCGAAGGCGGCGGCATCTACAGCGCCAACGATAACCCTGAAAGCGCGGTCGCTTTGCGTTCTCGGATTGGCAGTTGCGATGGGCTGATCCTCTGTCACGGCGCGCCCCCCATCACAGCAGAGATGATCGACGCTGCGCCCAATCTGCGCTTCATCGGCGAACTCGAAGGGGATCGTTTCGCCAGCCGCATCGATCTCGACGCGGCCTGGGCGCTCGGCATCCGCACGGTGGATACGACCAACGCCTCCTCCTACCCTGTGGCGGAATGGGCGCTTGGGCTGATCCTCGTCTCCATGCGCAACGGCGGCGAACATTTCCGCCGCATGATCACGGGCGATACACCGATCAAAGCAGAAGCGCGCGAGCGGATGCGCGGACGGCTCACCGGCAAGCGCGTTGGCCTGATCGGCGGCGGCCATATGGGGCGAAAGTTGATCAAGTTGCTGCGCCCCTTTGAGGTAGAGATCTGGGTCCACGATCCCTATTTGCCGCGCGAAATGGCCGAAGCGCTCGATTTCACCCAGACTTCGCTCGACAACGTCCTTTCCCGTTGCGATGTGATCGTCTGCCTCGTCCCCTTGACGCCCAAAACCCAGGGGATGCTCGGCGCGCGTGAATTTGACTTGATCCCAGCGGGTGCGGTCTTTGTGAACGTCTCGCGCGGGGCCGTCGTCGATTCGGGCGCGCTGATTACCCGCCTCCACCGCGGGGACATTATCGCTGGCCTTGACGTTTTCGATCCCGAACCGATCCCCGCCGAGAGTGAGATCTTGCGCTTGCCCAATGTCTTCCTCAGCCCGCATGTCGGCTATTACACTGGGGATCGACATCCTCACTTCTTCAACCTCATGGTGGATGAAGTGGAGCGCTTCTTTCACGGCCACGAGACCTATTTCGATCTGACGCAGCGCAGCAAGGCGAACCGGACAGGAGTTTGATGATTGACGATTGATGATTGCAACTGCATAGCCACGTATCGGTAAGGGCACGGGTGGGGCGGGAGGAAATCTCGCCAATGAAGCAACATTTGCGCCCGCCTCACCCGTGCCCCTACACGACCTGTACAGTTTCAATCATCAATCTTCAATTCAACCGCCCCAAGGGATTCTCAACCATGCACCCAATCCATTTCGGCTTTTGTGTCCCTATTTTTGCCTCTCCGGGCAAAGGGATCTTCCGCACGGCCAACTATGCCGAACTCGACACGGCTACCACCATGAATATGGCGCAGGAAGCGGACGCGCTGGGCTATGACGCGCTCTGGGTGGCGGATCACCTGATGCTGGGCAAGGATAACGCCATCCTCGAAGGGTGGACGACGCTGGCGGCGCTGGCCGGTTGCAGCGGGCGGGCGCGGCTGGGCATCATCCACCAGGCCCATTTCTTCCGCCAGCCAGCCCTGGCCGCCAAGATGATGGCGACGCTCGATCAGATCTCCAACGGACGCTACATCTTCTTCGCCGATCCTGCCTTTGGCCGCGCCGAACACCTTGCCTACAATATCCCCTATCCCGAAGAGATACCGGAGCGCATTGGGCGCACGGTGGAGGGGGTAAAGCTGGCGTTGGCGCTCTGGCAATCCACCGAACCGGTCACCTTTGAGGGCAAATACTACCGCGTGGACAACGCCACGGTGACGCCGCTGCCGGTGCAGAAACCCCATCCGCCGATCTGGTTCGGCGAGGCCCATCCGCTGACGCTGGCGGCCTGCGCCCGCTACGGCCAGGGCTGGAACACGGTCCCCGTCACACTAGAGGAGCTACGCCGCCGGTTGGATGCGCTGGCGGCGGCCTGCGCCGAGATTGGCCGCCCGGTGGAGGAGATCGAGCGCAGCCTGGAGACCGAGATCCTGATCGCGGCGGATGAAGATGGATTGCGCCAACGACTGCGCGAGATCATGGCGCTGGCCCCCGGCGAGGAATTCGCCGCCGATGTGGTGGCCTACGCCAACGGCGAAACCGATACCCTGCCGCCATCGCTCAACGAACGCTACATTCTCGGCACGCCCGACGAAGTCGCGCGTCGCCTGCAGGAATACATCGATTTGGGCATCAGCCATTTCATGCTCTGGTTCATCGACGCCCCGCGCCGCGAGGGCATTCAGATCTTCGCAGAGGAAGTGATGCCGCGGTTTCGGTGAAAAGTGACTGTTGATAGCTGACTTGGGGAGAGTTTCTGCCCCAGTCACCTATCACCAGTCACCAATCCCCCCTTCACAAAGAAAGGATCAACAATGGATCTCAACCTCACAAACCAGGTCGCCGTGGTGATCGGCGGGGCGAGCGGCATTGGATTGGCGACGGCGCAAGCCTTTGCCGCCGAGGGCGCGGTGGTGGCAATCTTGGATCGCAACCCAGCCGCGGCTGAGATTGCGGCAGAAATTGGTCGCGAAACCAGCGTGGCGACCTACGGCGGTATCCTCGATGCGACCGATTTTGAAGCGGTGCGCCGCGCCGTGGATGACATAGAAGCAGCACTCGGCCCGGTGGTGCATGTGGCGAACACCGCCGCAATTGGATCGGGCAAGGGCGGCTTTCCCTTTTGGAATCTACAACCCGAGGATTGGCGCGCTGTGCTGGGGGTAAACATCCTCGGCGCTGTGAACATTGCTCACGCCTTCAGCCCTGGCATGGTCGAACGCCGCCAGGGGAGCTTCCTCTTCCTCGGCTCGGTGGCCGGGCAGATCGGCTCGCAGACCGATCCACCCTACAGCGCGTCCAAAGCGGCCATCCTCAACTTTGTCCAATGTATGGCGAAGGATCTGGCTCCCCACAACGTGCGCGCCAATGTCCTCAACCCAGGTATGGTGAGTACGCCGCTGCAAGCGCGCGTCTACGCCGGGCAGGTCGCCCATCTGCCCGTGGATCAACGTCCCAGCTACGAGGAATGGGCCGCCGAAAAGATTGGGCGGCTGGTTCCGCTCAACCGCTGGCAAACGCCCGAAGACATCGCCAATATGATCATATTTTTGGCGTCGGATCGGGCCAGAAACGTCACCGGCCAGTCGATCAACGTCGACGGCGGCTGGGTGATGCACTGGTAGAATTGAGCTTGACCCTGCGGCGATTTCGGGGTACTGTCTGGGGAGAATGGACTTGTGAAGACTTGATGCGTGAAACGTGAAACTTGACGCATCACGTTTCACGTTTCACACATCAAGTTTCAGAAATCACCCACACCATCAGGAGCAGCGTTATCATGGCAAGACGGGTAAATTTTGAATTGACGGACAAAGTTGTGGTTGTCACCGGGGCAGGGCGGGGGATCGGCAAGGCGATTGCCGAGGTCTGCGCCGAGTATGGGGCAAAGCTGGCGTTGGGCAGCCGCACGTTGGAAGAGTGCGAAGCCACGGCGGAAGTCTGCCGCCAAGCCGGGGTCGAGGCCGAGGCATGGACGGTGGATGTCTCCAACGTTGCCAGCATCCGCCAATTTGTGGACAACGTATTAGAGCGCTACGGGCGCATCGACGTGCTGGTGAGCAACGCCGGTTATAACTCACCCAAGCCTGCGCTGGATTACACCGAAGAGGAATTCGACTATATCTCAGATGTGAACTTCAAGGGTGCGTTCTTCATTGCCACCGCCGTGGCGCAAAGCATGATCGACCGAAAGATCCCTGGCAGCATCATCACCATCAGCTCGCAAGTGGGGATCGTGGGTGGGCCGCTGCGGGCGATCTACGCTGCGGCCAAGGGTGCAGTCGGTCAATTCACCCGCTCATTGGCGGCAGAATGGGCGGCGCACAATATCACCGTCAACGCCGTTGCGCCTACCTTCACGCGCACGCCGCTGCTGGAAAAGGCTGTGCAGACCAATCCTGAATTCGCCAAAAACCTGCAAAAAGTTCCCATGGGCCGTCTGGCCGAACCCGACGAAATGGCCGCCGCCGTCGTCTACCTGGCCTCCGACGCTGCGCGCATGGTGACGGGGCAGGTGTTGGCCGTCGACGGTGGCTTTACTGCCATCTAATTAATGAATGAAGAATAAAGATTGGGTAGAGCTAGGATCGCCTCTACCCAATCTTTATTCTTCATTCATCATTATTCATTCTCACCCTTTTCGGAGAAAACTTTATGTCCGCCAAACTCCGTGCTGCGGTTCTCGGCTGCGGGGGGATGTCCCGCAACCACATTCGAGGATACATCGACAGCGGGCGCTATGAGGTGGTCGCCTTGGCCGATCTCAATGAAGCGCCCATGCGCGAGGTGAACGCGCAGTTCAACATCTCGCCCAAACATTACACCGACGCCCGCCAGATGTTGGAGCAGGAACGCCCGGACGTGGTATCGATCTGCACATGGCACGCTGGCCATGTGCCGTGGACGGTGGCGGCGGCGGCTTTCCAGCCCAAGGCGATCCTCTGTGAGAAGCCGATGGCCGACACAGTGGGCGGCGCCGAGCAGATGATGGTCGCCTGCCAGCGCAACAAAGTGAAGCTGGTCATCGCCCATCAGCGCCGCTTCCTCCCCGCTTACACCCTGGCTAAGGATCTCATCGCGCAGGGCGCGATTGGTCAAGTCCACCTGATCCAGAGCTTCGGCGGTGCGGGGCTGCCCAACTACAGCTCACACCAGACCGACATGTACCGCTATCTGTTAAGCGACGACGAGTGCGAATGGGTGATGGGCAACATCGAGCGCAAGACCGACCAATACGAACGCAACACCCGCATCGAGGACGCCGCCATGGCCGTCTTCCAGTTCCGCAGCGGGCCGCGGGCGTTGATCCTCAGCGATCTGGTGCCGAATTACTATCAGGGCGCGCTGATCGTCGGCAGCGAGGGTATGATCAACATGACCACCGAGGATCTGCAATTGATGAACGCGCAGACCGGTGGACGCTGGGAGCGCCACATTCCCGATGGCAAGTTCTTCACCGTGGCCGAGAAGGGCAAGCGCTTCGAGTGGGAAGAGGGCGGCGCGGCCCAGGCCGACGAACTCGCCGATTGGATCGAAGGCAAGGTTGAGACTCACCGCGGCGAAGCAACCAACGGTTACAAAGCCTTGCAGATGATCCACGCGGTTTATGAATCGGCGCGTATGCACGAGAAAGTGATCTTGCCGCTGCGCACCCGCGTCAACCCGCTCGATCTTATGGTCGAATCGGGGCACCTTGCGCCCGAACGCCCAGGGCGGTATGATATTCGCGCCTTCTTGCTTCGCGGCGAGAACATGACGAAGGATGATACGAACAGCTAGGGACTGGGGACTAGGGATCGGAGACTGGGCTGAGGACGTTGACGCGGCATCTGGCGAGTTTTGTGGACACGGTGATGATGAGCGTGATAAGCCATCATCCCACCGTCGCATCATCTCATCATCTGCCCAGCAGCAGCCTACCCCTGCCACCGAAACCGCTCTCCCAGCCCGATCCCCGATCCCTAGTCACCAGTCACCATTTCAAGGAGAGACGACCATGCCCACATTGACCCCATCACAGGTGCAGCAGTTTCAAGAGGACGGCTATCTGATCATTGAGGATCTCTTCGATCCCGCAGCGGATTTGGACCCGATCATTGAGGAGTACAAGGGTGTGTTGGAGCGGCTGGCGCAGGAGTTGTACGAACGGGGTGAGATTCAATCTACCTATGCGGATCTTCCCTTTGGCGAGCGGTTGATCCAGATCTACAAGGAGAGTGGCAAGGTCCACGCCCAGTATTTCGATTTCTCGCTGCCCCAGGCGGATGTGCGCGCGGATACTCCCCTGTGGGTGGGACCGGCGGTCTTCCGTACGTTGCGCAACGAAAAGCTGCTCGACGCCGTGGAATCGCTGATTGGGCCGGAGATCTACTCGAATCCTGTGCAGCATGTGCGGCTCAAACCGCCGGAGCATCTGACGCCCAAGGATGACAACGGGCGCGTGCAACTGGGCAAGACCCCCGTCCACCAGGACAATGGCGTGGTGCTGCCCGAAGCCGATCAGACCGAGATGCTCACGGTCTGGTTTCCGCTGACCGATGCCTATGTGGAAAACGGCTGTCTCTGTGTCTGGCCGGGCAGTCACCGCAACGGGTTGATGGATCACTGCCCCAGCCCGATTGGGTTGCGCATCCCCGGCAAGACGCTGGGCGGGGCCAAGGCTGTGCCCGTTCCGTTGAAGCGGGGCGGCGCGCTCTTTATGCACAAGTTGACTGTCCACGCCTCCTATGCCAACACCAGCGACAGCGTGCGCTGGAGCTTCGACCTGCGCTATAACCCCATCGGCCAGCCCACCGGGCGCGGCGCCTTCCCCGGCTTCGTGGCGCGCAGTGCGTCCAATCCTGAAAGCGAGTTGCACGATCCCGAAGTCTGGGCGGAACTCTGGCATCAGGCCCGTCATCGTCTCGCCACCGAAGGAATGGGCGCCTTCAACCGCTGGAGCGCGGATAATCCGGTCTGCGCGTGACGGGTGGGGATGGAGATTGGAGATTGGGTATCGTGACGAGTGTCTGAATCCCCGAATCGCGCCGACCGCAGCGGTCGGAAATCTCTCGTTGACCGAGATTAGGCGATTCAGAGATTTCAGATCCTCTACGAGACACTATAGCAAAGTCACATAGAAACCAGTAGAACTTACGCAGTTCATAGGGATTTCACTCCTGTAGGGGCGCAACATGTTGCGCCCCTACGCTCCCTTAACTGCATAAGTCCTATGGAACTGTCAAGTCCTTCGTACCCGGTCAAATTTGGAAAGCATTTTCTTGCGAGCAGGATCGCCATTGTGTCATAGATTGTCTTTGACTTTCCGTACGCTTTTGCGTACAATTTGGTAGTGTTTTACTGGGAATGAAGGGATGAATATGCCAACCTTAACTGTAACCGAAGCAAGAAGTTCACTCTATCAATTGGTTGATAGCGTTGCGGATTCGCATGAACCGGTGCTGATCACAGGGAAAAGGACAAACGCCGTCCTCGTTTCCGAAGAAGATTGGCGTGCGATCAACGAAACGCTCTACCTGCTCAACATACCTGGTATGCGTGAGTCGATTGTGGAAGGAATGCAAATCCCAATGGATGAGTGCAGCGACGAGGTTGAGTGGTGAACTGGCTTGTTGTTTTTACAAAACAGGCGCAAAAAGATGCGAAAAAACTCTCGGCTACAGGATTAAGACCCAAAGCCGAGGAGTTGATCGAAATTCTCCGACAAAACCCTTATCAAAACCCACCACCCTACGAAAAGCTTGTTGGAGATCTGACCGGTGCTTACTCCCGGCGTATTAACATCCAACATCGCCTTGTCTATCAGGTACTCGAAACCGACCGCGTGGTAAAAGTTCTGCGCATGTGGAGTCACTATGAATAGCGCCAGAACCCTATAGTGTGGGCTGGTGGCCCGATCTGCGCCGCTGATGACCAGTGCCTCGTGGATGTCCAGATCGCCCGTGAGGGACTCGTCTTCATTTTGACCGGCGCTGGTGAGCGCGTAGAAACCGGCGGGCAGCAAAATCGTGTCCTCCCCGGCGTCGCCCGCGGCGCAACCAGCGATGGCCGTATTGGTGTTGCTGGCGCGGATGGCGCTACGCAAGCTGCACAGGCTCCCGCTGGATGAATCGTCGGTGGTGTTGACCTGGATGGTTGCTGCCTGCGCCTGGTGCGCGGCCATGAACAACGTCATCAAGAGCAGGGCTGAAGCCAGGTACAAGCGACTTATCGGCGTGCGGGCACAATTGCGGTCCTGCCCCCAGAGGCGTAATGGTTCTACTTTGGTGATGGTTTTCAAGGCCGGTTCTACTCCGTGTGCGAAGAAGCGCCAAATCCTGATCAAATAGGTGTGCCCTTCGATTGAAGAGGTCTACACGAGATGCTGTCATGTCTGTTTCTGTCTGGTTTCTCCTTGTTATCCTACCTTTACCCATGTGGAACACAAGCGATTTTTCCACATGAATTCCACAAAATGTTCACTTGATCGGCTCCGCAGGATCGGCTAGAATAATGCACCTGCCATCACTTCTCCGCTGTGGCGATCTGGCTACAGGAAAGCCGAAACCCAATGTCCGCTGTGCCTTCGCCGACATTTGGTACGCTCCTCAAACAACTACGCAAACGCGCGGGCATGACCCAGCGCGACCTCGCCGCCGCGCTCGGCTACAGCGACTCGCTGATTTCCGCCCTGGAAAAAGCCCAACGCAAACTGGATGTAGAGACGGTACGCATTCACGTTATTCCAGCATTGGGGCTGCAGAATGATCATGCCATGGCGGCTCGTTTGCTCGAATGTGCGGCAGTTGCCCGTGGTGAACGGCCACCCGCGCCGCTCCCGATGGCAAAATTTCCTTCAGCCGGCAGTGCGCCTACGCATTCGGCATCTGTCCGACGCGTGTCGGCGCTACCTGTTGAACTGATTGGACGCACCACACTGGTCAATCAGCTCAGCAATCGTCTGTTGGGGCATGGCGGAAGATTGTTGACATTGGTCGGTCCGCCAGGCGTAGGAAAAACCACACTGGCATTGGCCGTCGCAACGCAGATGCAACACCACTATACGGATGGCGCACTCTTTCTTCCGCTGGCAACGGTGAACGATGCCCCGATGATGGCCGCCACCCTTATGGCAACGATTGCGCCGAGCGATGCAAGCAATAAACCGCCAGAACGTCGATTGATTGAACTTCTGAGGCACCAGCATCTTCTCCTGCTCTTGGACAATCTTGAGCAGATCGAGGGTGCGCCCTCATTGATTGCCACCCTGCTGGCGGAATGTCCTGGCGTCACGATCCTGGCGACCAGTCGCGAGCGGCTCCATCTACGAGCCGAGCAACGGTGCCAGGTGCCGCCGCTTGAGCTAAGGGCGGCCGTCGAGCTCTTTATTCAGCGTGCTCAAGCGGTGGATGGAGACTTTCAGATCAGCGACGAAACCCACGCCACGATTGCCGCTATCTGCATCCGGCTCGATTGTCTGCCGCTGGCACTAGAACTATGCGCCGCACAGATTGAACTTTTCGCACCAGCGCATTTGCTGAATCAGCTACAGCGACGCTCTCTTGATCTGCTGACCGATGGCGCCCACGATCTGCCACCGCAACATCGCACTTTGCGTCATGCCATCGAACGCAGCTACGCCCTGCTCTTGCCAGAAGAACGCACGCTTTTCCGCTACCTGGGTGTTTTTGTCGGTGAATTTGATTTCGAGGCTGCGGACATGGTGGCTAACTGGCGCCAGCAAGCCCATACCCAATCGCTACAATCCTCGCTGCATGCCTTGATCAACAAAAGCCTTGTGCGCACGGAAACACAAACGTCCGATTTGTCGCCAACGGGTCTCCGTCGCTTTAGATTACTGGAGACAATCCGTGAATTTGCCAGAGAACAACTGGTCGCCTGTGGCGAAGATGAAGTTGTATGTGAACGTCATGCCCTTTACTTTCACCAGCGAGTAGAGCAAAGCAAGCAAGCGTTGATAGGCAGCGAAGCAACTCAATGGCTCAATCAACTAGATCGTGATCATGACAATCTGCGCGCCGCATTGCATTGGCTGATCGAACACGATAGTCGGGTAGCGCAAGCGATGGTAGGCGCCCTGGGTGATTTTTGGTACAGGCGTGGTCACTTTGAGGAGGGCCGCCGATGGGCTAAAGCCGTGTTAGCAGCGAATCATACCCATTCACGTGAACGCGCCGCCGCCCTCTTTACAGGCAGCCGGTTGGCCTTTACCGTTGATGACCACACTGAAGCCTTTGCCATGATCCAGGAAAGTTTGGCCATTTATCGCCAATTGTCGGATCAGGAGGGAATTGCAACGGTATTACATGATGCCGGGTGGATTGCCTATCAGATGGGGCAATATACCGAAGCTCATCGGATCTTTGACGAGAATGTGATAGCCTGTCGCCGACTCGGCGACCCACAAAAGTTGGCGCATGCGCTGAATTCAGCAGCAATGAGCTACGTGCTAGATGGCGTTGCCGAGCAATATGCCTTGGCCCGCAGCTATTTTGAAGAAAATCTACAAATAGCGCAAAGCCTGGATTGGCAAGAAGGCGTCGCCTATGGCTGGCAAGGTCTGGCGACACTTGAACAAAAACTTGGAAACTACAGACAGACGATCACCCACTTTGAGGCAGCGTTGACGATCTTCCGCGTGCTTGGTTTCCGTCGCAATGAAGCCCTCTGTTTGTATAACATCAGTCAAGCGGCGCGTCTGGACCAACAATGGCAAAAGGCGGAAGCTACGGCGCAAGCCGCATTGCATCTATATCAACAACTGCAAGTTCCGTGGGGTATCATGGTGGCATTGTTAGAGTTGGGCATGATTGCACGCGGCCAGGGCAACCTGGTCCAAGCGGAGGTGAGCCACTATCAAAGCCTGAAGCTTGCCCATGAACAGAAGGATCAGAAGACGCTGGCTGTGAATCTGGCGAGCCTGAGCCGGGTACGCCTGGAGCAAGATCAACCTCACGAGGCGGCGCAGATCTTGGCCGTAGCCCAGCAAATCTTCGACAGCTTGCCCGCCTTTATGCCCCCCGGTGATAGGGAAACCTTTGCGCAGTTGCGCATCGAATTGGGCTCTCACCTGGGTGAGCAACAATTCGCAATGGCATGGCAACAGGGCGAACAGATCGGGATCGAAGAAATCGTTCGCTCCATCCTGGAGACGGGCAAATCAGCCTGAGAGATTGGGATCTTTCAGGCTAATTTGCCCGTCTGATGTCAGCCTTATCGCAGGGTCGGCGGCGTTTTGGCGGTATTTTTGATGCTGTAGGGGCTAGAGATCGCCACCTCTTCGGCCCAGCCTGGCTTAAGATGGGCAAACAAGCCATCTGGCGTCATATCCATGACGGCGCAAAGGGGATCAGTATACCCATTGCCTGGCCCCCATTCCCAGGCGTACCAACCGATCTCATGCTGATGACACGTCTCCAGAATCGTTCGGTAATCGATTTCGCCGCTTGGACTACAGACACTGGTGCCTTGGGGTTGACCACAAGGCCACCCGCCAAATTTAGAAAACTCACCGACGATCAGTGGATAGCCTAGCCCGACCGAATGGGCGAGTTTGCTGCGGATCTTGTCGGCAGTGTAGCCGCAAGCTTTTGACCAATAGAGGTGAACCGAGAAGAGCAGGTTGTGGTCAGGGTCTGCCGCCAGCAGCGATGCGGCGCTCTCATCCAGCAAGTCGAGGTTTTTTCCCCACTCAGCGGCATCAATCACCAGCGGAGTATGGATGCCGGCCGCACGCAGGGTTTGGATCGCAGCAGTATAAGCAGCAACAAATTGAGTCTTCTTTACTTTTTCATCCCCAACCTCATTGCCGATGTTCACCAGCATGTACGCCTGATGCTTTTGAATCAAGAGGACGGTTTCGGGCCGAACCCAGTAATCAACCAAGGACTGCAAACAACTCCATTTGCCTGTGGCATCGTGCAATTCGACCATGGGAATCAGGTGATTTTGCCGGGCGTTGGTGACCAATTTATCCAGGATCGCCGGGTCGGTTGGCGCGCCCTCATTGGTGATGAGCCAGACAATCCGCACCGAATTCGCGCCAGTTTTGCGAATTTCGCGGAAGTAGGTAGCGCCGGTGGGATCAGCGTGATCCCAAACCGACATTTTGTTGACGCCGCGCAAGATCACCTTGTTACCAAGCGGGTCGACCAGATACCGTCCTTGGGTATGGAAGACCGCGCTCGGCAACGGTCCAGCGCCGAGCAGCTTTGTCCAGGTCTCGGCGTCAACCACACCATGTACAAACGTGTTGGTCTGGAATTCCTGTACCCGTTTCAGCGTGATAGGGCCGAAATCTCCATCGACACGCAGCGGGGGTAGGGCGCTGGGCAATGCATTCAAGCGCGTTTGCAACAAGCGAACATCTTCACCGGTTGCGCCTACGCGTAAGGTTGGCGGCATGTTACTCTCCTTGTCGTTGAAGTAGATGAAAATTAGCTGATGGTACGCAGGTCGCGTTGGGAAAGGTGCAATGAATTACGCCCTTCGCTGTACCGGCGGCGGCAATTGAAATCCCGGTAAACTTAGCCCACTTTCGCCTTCGCTGGGATGGTCTATCTGCGGTTTCCCCCAGCCTATGGTATACTTGTTCTATGCGTTGGGAACTGTATGATCGTATAGCCGAAGGTGAACTATGAATGTTGAACGCTATGAATATGATGAAGAAGGCGATGTGCTGGATGTCTATTTCACCGAAGCCCAGTTTGCCCAACGTCCCCCCGTGTGGACCATTGAGTTGACCCCGAACATCATGATCAGCATCGACCGCGCTGCCCGTCAGGCGGTGCAACTCACCTTGCTGGACTACTCGGTATTGGTGCGTATAACGGACGGCGGGCCAATCAGCTTTCCGATTACGGGTCTTGCTGATTTACCGAAAGCAGAGCGCCAGTTGGTCTTAACCATCCTCACGGCCCTGCCGGTCAATCGCTGGCTGGACATTTCGACTGTTCAACTCCTGCCCGACTCTCCTTTTACCGTCACCCATCTGGAGCCGCCGCCACAGGCGTTAAAATCATTGGTGCCGATGCTGGCGTAATACCCGCCGAAAACCACAACGGATTCAGGAAAGCAACAGATTCGCTGACGACTTGACCTGGCGCGTGGACAGGTACTGCAAATGGGCATGGAACTCAAAGTGTGGCGCGGCCACCCAGATCCGCTGGCTGTGGGCTTGCAGCAACTTGACGACGACGTGAGTAGTCTCAGTCAGAGCAGATCGGCTGTCGACCGCGGCTGGTTGGTCATCTTTGACCAGCGCAGGAACCAGCCGCAGACGAATCGTACGAAGCCAAAGTGTCCGGCACTCGCCCCAGGAAATCGAGAAGGGAATCTACTCTTGGTGAATGCTGGACACTTTGGTCGAGTTATTGCCTGTACTCTGCAACGCTACTAACGCCTAGCGTGCAAGAACACGGAAACGATACATGCTACGTTACCAGCCGCTATAGCTCGCCTCAGCGATTGAAAGTCACATCTTCTGGCCGATGGACAGCGAAGAGATGTATCATATCACCGCTCTTAGCAATAGCATATCCTCCGTCGACCTGCATGCCGATCTGCGGACCAGAATAGCGCCCGGCAATGCGTGAGGTTCGGCCGTCTGTCGTAACAATGATCCCTGTCCCGTCGCGCATTTGAACAAGCGCAAGATTGAACTCACTGCTGCCCGGTAAGGTCTGGACGGCTGCAAAGTCCTCTAGCCCAGCCTCGGTAGCCATCCGGACGGCATCAGGCGGTTGGGGCGGAAGCGGCTGCAGATTGAGTGCTGCCTCGCCATGTCCTTCAATGCGAGCGAAGAGCTGCACATTGTCGGGCTGATAGACCTCGACGAAGACGGATTCACCGACCTGTCGTGCGATTTGGGCCGCGCCATCGACATCCCGAATTGCGGCAGCATCCGCTGGCCCCACGACTGCCAGTCTAGTGAATTCGATCGTTTGAACCCGGATGGCGCCAGTCAGTGGACGGCGCGAGACGCGCTCGACAATGACCTCACTCATGTCAGAGGAAAGTCCGACGACCGCAGGGACGATGGCATGGCCGTTTTCATTGGCAATCACATCAAGTTGGAGCCCGCGCCCGCGCAGCGTCACCATTTCGCCCTGTTCGAGCCCCTCAATTGTTACAAGATGGCTGTTCAGTCCGAGTTCAGCACCGAGGTTTCGGCTCCAGTCAGGACCATCGATTGGAGGGTTAACCAAATCCTCAGGCGTCAGTGGCTCGCCGGTGATGAGTTTGAGCCAGGGACCGCTTAACCTGAGGCAATCGTCAATCCAGTTGACCTGCACATCGACGCCTCCCCCTTCCTCGTCCGCTCGGTGAATGATGATGGGCTTGCCGAGATCAACCAGCCGGGTACCGCGCGCCGTTCTCAGCAGGATGCGCACATCGGCCGTGATCTGCTCCGCCACGGCGATCATGAGATCGAAGCCCATACCATCCTGGTCCGGCGGCTTGGACGTCACAAGCCATTGATTGGGTGGCAGGATCTCCACTTCGCAAAGTGCCCCAGCATCGGAGAGATTGACACCGGCGATTACTCTTAATTGCCGTGGATCAAAGTGGGTCGGCGGTGTCTCAGTCTCGCGGCAATGTCCCCACCATGCCGGGCGGCTGAAGGGCCAATGCGAAATGTGGATCAGGTCACGCCTGCCAGCCTGCGCACGTTTAACTGGGCCACCGATCGTCATGCCCGCGGCATCCGAACTGATGCCACCCCAGCGCGGTTGCGCACCTAAGAAAGCAGGGATCGATGGCAGGTTTATAGTGAAGTAGAAGCTTTGCGCGCCATCATGTACCGCTTGGGGGATTCTCGACCGAATCTCTTCTCGTGCCAACTTGTGAGCCGCGGCCTCGAATATGACTAGCACTCCCCCAAGATCAAGCACCCAGGAGACCGACAGTTTAAGGGTGGAGGGTGCAAGGAAGCTCACGCTGCCGGTCGCCTTAACGGTGATACCTGCCACGGGGAGTCCCAGAACCTCGAAGTCTATATTGAGATCCAAGAGGATGGCTGGTGTCGAACCGTTGGGCTGCCATCTGAGATTTATGGGCAATCCGTTCGGCATGCGGCGCTTAAGGAGATCCACAGCCTCTCCCGCATCGAGAAACACCCCCCAGTCCTGATTGAGCGCCAAGTGCGGTTCCAAAGATCCCGTCGCGCCAAACCGCATCGCCACTACCCCGTGGCCGCGTGCAAGATCGGGCTCGGCCGGAAGATCGGCACCCACTAGAGCACTGACGATCGGAGTTGTATCGAATAGCGTCTGTCCGCTGAGCTGATTGATGGCATTGTCAACTGCATTTTCGACGGCGGACTGTAGTCCTGGCGGCAACGGCAACCCCGACAGATCGGATGTCACCGAGTCGATTGTGAGCGCTCTGTTCACTATCGTTAGACGAACGACGACCCCGACCGTACCAGCAGGCTGCTGTGCGCCAGTGGGATCGCCATTCGGATGCGCTTCGACATCAACTTGACTAACCACATAGATCGCTACCTTGAGGCTAATATCGATGCCGCGACCGGGTGCATCGGCGAATGTCAACGACCCCGGTATCGTGTCTAAATGATCAACATAAAGGCCGGCGTGGTTCACCGGCACACAAGTCGTGAAGAGCCAGGTCTGTACCTGTTCGGTGAGAGCCTGGGCTAGCACTGATTCGCGGATCTGAAGCTCAATAGTCATGTTTCCCTTGCTTCCTATAAATGTTCGAATATCCGATTACTTCTATATCAACTGATTTCTGTACTGCAACCGTGCGTCTACTTCTGACCAAGTCATGTGACTGACCAGTGTTCGACAAGACTTCAATCAGCAGCCTGAGAAACTGGGTACAAGAACGAGTGTAGACCACTGTAGGAAACCTCCTCAATACACAGGAATAGGTGTAAAGCACAAGCCATACATTCACTTCGTCCTACTCCTCAGCCAGGTCGTTCCGTTCACGCCTGCTCTGCTCCTGCATCCTCAACCAGTCAGCCACCAACCCAGGGAGCGCCTCCAACTGCCGAAAGTGGCCCACCGGCCGCTCATTCAGATCCACCACAACGCCTTGCTGCAATTGGCCCTGCCCATCCACCAGAAAACGGATCACAAGGATCTGATAGGGCGCATTGCCCAGGTGGTTAACCGCTGTGTTAACCCGCACCTTTATTCCCTGAGTGGTGCGGCGGTGCGCATAATTTCCCTGGCTGTTTCCAGGCTATAACTCCCGGTATCCTGTTTATGGGCGAAGAAAAGTTGTGCATCCAGCATTTCTCTGACGGTTGCACTGGGTCCTTTCTTCAAACCCTCCTGGCACACTATATCCACCTGATCAAACTGCTCTGTCCGTCGCAACAGATCGGCCATGACTACTTCTTCAAGACCCGTCTCTTGTGCAAATGTGTTGCGCTTTGCCCTTACCATCTGAAAAATCGACAAGGCCCGTTGTCGGCATGAGATCGCTGATTCTTTCGCTCCCCAGTCGTCACATGCCCAGGCTGCATATACCGCGTGCCAGCCTGCTTGGGGGTAATCGCCCGTCTGTTCCGCAATCA
>JAHBVG010000035.1 GCA_019637695.1 Caldilineaceae bacterium
TTATATTGTTTACGATCCAGAGAGACACCTAGGCAAGCAGCCGCTTTATATATTTGAGCGGCGCGGCCTGCACTATGTCGAGATCGAGGAACGTTGGCTGGCTGGCGTAGGACTGGGTGTCACCCTCTGGCATGGTGAGTATGCGGGGTTCACAGCAGAATGGCTGCGCTGGTGCGATATTGATGGCGAATTGTACCTCACCGGTGTGGAACTCGCTCAACAATACCGCGCGCTGGCGACAGAAGCACAACAACGCGCCGACGAAGAACGTCAACGCGCCGATGAGGAACGCCAGCGCGCCGACGAGGAACGTCAACGCGTTGCGCGACTGACAGCCCAGTTGCGGGCCCTCGGCATAGAACCGAATCTTTGACCTCTAGTCTGTAGGGCGGACTGGCAGTCTGCCCTACGTTCATCCACCCTCTCGGTCATTTGTCCTGGTCATCTCCGCCATTGGTCACAGGTAGACAGCTACAATTCACGCACAATTTACCTATCAGATGGATGATGAAGCCGCGCCGGATAGGTGGTATGCTCGTTGCAGAGATCAGGATTATCATACAAAAGGAAAAAGCCATGAATTCTGCAACCAAAGTTAGCCTTGTCATTCTGTTCGTGCTGTTGATTGTGGGTGGGTGTGTCAATGGTTTTAATCGCCAGTTCACACGTACAGGCCAATTGCGCACCGAATCGCACACAGTGGAACGCGAAGGAGCGGAGCGGGTAAACGTCCGCATTCGGCCCGGTATCCAGGAACTCAACCTGAGCGGCGGCAGCAGCGATCTCTTCAACGGTGAGTTCACCTACAACATGGATGAACTAGAGCCAGAGGTCAATTACCAGGTTCGCAATGGCGTAGGCGATCTCGATGTGCGCATCAAACGCGGTTCGATCAACTTCAACATCGGGAACATTATCAATCGCTGGAATTTGCAACTGGGCGAGAATATCCCGATGAATTTAGAATTGACGCTAGGGCTGGGCGACAGCAATATGGATCTGAGCAATGTCACGCTCACCGATCTCAATCTTCAATCTGGGGCAGGCAAAGTCAACGTACGCATTGGTCGCCAGGAGATGGACCGGATACGCGTACGCGCTGGACTAGGAGAGACCAACCTGAGCCTCAGCGGTGGCAGCGTCGACAATCTCGATTTTGAGGCTGGCGCTGGCAGCGTCGCCATTGATCTGGCGGGTCTCTGGGAAGATGATATGGATGCTCAGATCCGTGGCGGATTAGGCAGCATTGACGTGACTTTGCCAACCAATGTGGGCGTACGTGTTGAGGTCAACCGCGGATTGGGCAATGTCGATGCCGGTGGCTTCCGTGAAGATGGCAATGTCTACACCAACGATGCCTACGGTCAATCGGACGTGACGCTCAATATTTCTATCAGTCAGGGCGCAGGCGATATCAATATCCGCATGGCGGAGTAAGGAATTGGGGATCGGGGACTGGCGACTGGGATGTGTTTCTGAAATCTCCTAATCGCTCAATCTCGCTAAACAAGAGATGATGGGATGATGAGTTGATTCATCATCCCATCATCTCTTGTTTACCAGTCTCCGATCCCCAGTCCCCAGTCCCTTTTCACGCCCCTGTTGTCTCTACATAGAGCGCATATACCGATTGGCTGGCGGTCATAAAGAGGCGATTCTTGCGAGCGCCGCCAAAGCAGAGATTGGCGCAAGCTTCGGGGAGGTGAATCTGCCCTATGCGCGCACCGTCGGGCGCGTAGCAATGGACGCCGTCGAAGCCTTCACCGCCCCAACCTGCCGCCGCCCATACATTGCCATCCACATCACAGCGGATGCCGTCGCCGCTGCCAGGGGACATATCCACAAAGAGCCGGCTATTGGTTAACCGCGAACCTGTCACATCCAAAACCCGAATGTGGGCCGGTCCATTGGGATCGTGCGAGCGACCTGTGTCCACAATATAGAGCAGCGATTCATCAGGTGAGAAGCAGAGACCGTTAGGGCGCACAAAATCATCGGCTACCACCGTCGCTTTCCCGGTTTGGGAATCAAGACGATAAACATTCGTGGGCAGCTCCGCCTCGGCTTTATACCCCTCGTAGTTCATCAAAATTCCATAGCCCGGATCGGTGAACCAGATCGACCCATCCGAGTGAACCACCACATCGTTGGGCGCGTTGAGCCGCTTGCCCTCAAAGTTATCCATCAGCACAGTGATCGTTCCATCGTACTCAGTGCGAGTAACGCGCCGTGTACCATGCTCACAGGTGATCAGCCGCCCTTGGCGGTCGCGCGTATGTCCGTTGCAGTAGTTGGATGGGCTACGGAAGACGCTGACCGCGCCCGTCTCCTCACACCAGCGCAGCATTCGGTTGTTGGGGATGTCACTCCACAGCAAGAAGCGGCCATCGCCAAACCAGACCGGTCCTTCCGTCCAGCGACCGCCGGTCCAAATCCGTTCTACGGCAGCGCTGCCCAGGCGATACGGGGCAAAGCGCGGGTCGAGGATCTCCACTGCCGGGTCAGGATAGCGGATCACATCGTTGGTCCAATCACGAACAGGAGCGGTTGCGCTGTCAAGAGTTTGTGAACGCATCGAGGTGTCCTCTAGATTTCGTTGACCGCACGCTCGATCAGCCGTCGCGCCAGCGTCTGCGTGCCTGTATGTTCAAAATAGTAGGTACTCATATCCAGAAAAGCAGCTACATAATCGAGCTTTGTATCAGAGACCTCGGCAATCTTGCCCAGACTATCAGCGACTTTTTCACGGGTCATCTGTGTGCGAGAGACCATGTTATTCATCCACCCGCTCACTTCGCCAAAGCTATCGCGCACGAACTCAAGATGGCTGTCCGGGTTAGGGCTGTATTTGGAGCTAACGGCAGAGGCGGCGTTGCTGGTCCGAGTTTGCGCTCCTTTGGGAGTGTACTTGCTGGTCTTGGCAGGTTGGGCAGCGGCGCTTGCCTCTCCCTTGCTCGACTCCGAACCGCCGGGAAGGTAGTTACGAATCGCGCTGTAGAGTTTGTTTTCGGCCATTTCTTGCGGTTTGGTGCGGTTGAGCGCGTTAGAGACCCCCTCTAGGAAATTCGGCCCCAGGGGTAGTATTCCATCCAGGGCAATCAGGGCGGCCATACGCATGAGCGATTCCTTGCTGTAGGCGTTCAGGGATTTTACAAAGTCGCCAATACTATCGCCAGGGATGCCGTTGATCAGGCAGAAAGCCGAAAGCTCCGCCACCACCTTCAGCCCTAAATCCAATGCTTGCAGGTTTTCAGCCTTAGGCGTAATGCGGTTGAGGAAGCCAAGCCAGCGGATATGTGAGCCTGCTGTGTTGAGCATAGCCAGCGGACCAATTGCTAGCCGATCTGCTTTATCCACGGCGCGATAGAGGGACATTGCGCGCTGATAGCCCTGACGTTTGTCGTTGTAGAGGACCACAGCGCGTTCGCCGATCTTTTGGATCACAGCGTCATTGGTCTCGCCTGTCACCGATTGGATAGTTTCAGTGAAGCCGACCACATTTTCCCATTGACCAGGCACGATCCAATCTAATGTTTTCAACACACGCACTGTCAGTGAGCGCGTGGGCAGTTCATCGATCATTTCATAGATAGGGAGTGTACGAGCCATAATAAGTTCCTTTCATTTGAGCAATGAGGCTAAACCGTCAAGATCGAATTCCAATAGCCAGGTTTCGCGGTCGGCCGGCGCAAAATCATCGGCGTTAGAGCGGACCTGAACCTGAATCCGATCCGCTACCAAGATCGCTGTTCCTCGATCGCCGACTGCGGCCATTGGGTAGCCTTCCAGCGTGTCATCGCTCTCAGCGAACTTTTCCAATGCATCGGGATTGGTGTTGGTATCCGAGACAGCCAGGGTAGCGACTTCATCACCTTCAAAGAGCAACCCAGCTTCGGCAAATCCTTCTTTTTCCTGAAGATAGACAATGTCAAAGGGATCCTCAGTTTTGGGGAAGAATTTGTTGAATTCTCCGCCAGCAATGACCTCTGCTGTCGTCACAGGCTGATTCTGACTGGCCTGCTGCACCGCCTCCCAGCGAGACGGTTCGATAGGCGATTGACAACCGGCGATCAGCAAACAAAACAGGATAGCAATCGAAACAAGATGGTAGTTCCTGACAAATCTAGATAGGGGAATCCAAAGATAACGTATTTTATTCATGAAGAGATCCTTTGGCTATAAGGTGAAATCGGACCAATCCTTACCGCATATACCTCTGTATCATAGTCCTGTTCCATCTGGAATTCAATGGGGTAAATTCGGTCAGAAATAAAAACAGAACAAGACAGATGTCTTGTTCTGTAAATGACAGGCAAGTTGTTCGATTACCATAGGCTACCCATTGTAACGGCCGAATGCCACCACCACATTTTGGCCGCCAAAGCCGAAGGCGTTAACCAGCGCCACCTTCAAACCCTGGTTATGGAGGGCTTGATTGCCGACTACGGGCACACCCAAAGCTGGATCAGGGGTATAGTTGAGGGTGGGGGGGATGGTCCCAGAGCGGAGGGCGCAGATGGCCGCTACCGCAGATTGGGCGCCGGCTGCGCCCAAGGAATGGCCGATCATGCTTTTGATGCTGGTCACCCGCGGCATAGAAGCCATTTCACCGAAGACCCGGCGCAGGGCCAACGACTCGACTTCGTCGTTGAGGACAGTGCCTGTGCCGTGGGCAAAAACAACGTCGACATCCGCTGGGGTCAGATTGGAATAGCGTAAGGCCCGTTCGATGGCTCGCGTGGCGCCGGCGCCGCTCGGGTCCGGCGCAGTGATGTGGAAGGCGTCGCCGGTCAAGGCACCGCCCAGCACTTCGCCGTAGATCGTGGCGCCGCGCGCTTTGGCATGATCCTCAGTCTCCATCACAATGGCGGCGGCCCCTTCCCCGCTGACAAAACCATCCCGATCCACCGAGAAGGGACGACAGGCGCTCTCAGGCGTGCCGGTCCTTTTGGACAGCGGCCCCATGCGCCCGAAAGCGGCAAAGGTGAGCATTGAGACAGCGGATTCGGTGCCGCCAGCGATCATCACCTGCGCTTCACCGCGCTGCAAGATGTGGTAGCTTTCGAGCATTGAGTAATGTCCACTGGCGCAGGCGGCTGTACTCGTCATCACAGGACCACGAGCATTGACTTCCATAGAGACAAGGCAGCTCACAGCGTTTGCCATTGCGCTGGGCACTACAAAAGGGCCGACGGACTTCCAGCCATCTTTAGCCATCTCTAAAGTGGAAAACTCGATCTCAGTAATACCGCCGCCGCCCGTTGCCATCATCACGCCAACTTCGTCGCGGTTGCTATCATCAATGGCAAGGCCAGCATCGGCAAGCGCCTGTTTGCCGACAGCAACGGCAAATTGAGTCGAGCGCGCGGTGCGCCGGACCAATTTCCGGTCCATATACTGCTGTGGATCAAAATCTTTGACCTCGCAAGCAACATTGTAAGGCATATCTTTAGGATCGAAGAGGGTGACAGGCCCTGCTCCAGATTTACCAGCAACGAGATTGCACCAGAACGTCTCAGGATCATTACCAACCGGTGTAACGGCCCCAAGCCCGGTGATCACTATACGTTTCATCCCAAAGGTTCTCCTGGCTGTACAAGGACAGCGGTAGATGGGGTGTGGTCAACCAAAACAGATGAAATATTATAGGATAGAGATTATGAGGCGTCAAACAATTGGGGTGTGGGCACTCTTACCACCTCTTCATTGCCTCCGCCTGAAGCTGGTGCTATACTTGAATTACAGTTTGCAGTCAGAACCAACAGATAGCGACACTTTACGCCCATGACTGAAACCGAGCAAAGCAGTTCTTCTTTACTGACAACGCTACATCTTACTGAAGAGCAGGCTACGGCGCTCCCTCCTGAAATACGCGACCAATTGTTAGATTTTTTAGAGTTATGGGGGCAACCGGCAGAGGTATTGCATCTGCTTGCTCTCTATCGCCGCGCGCATGGGCCGCTGCTCCATTTCCTCGACCGCGAAGCTCAGATGCATTTGGCGATGGGCGATTATGCCAAGACTATCGAGACAATTGAGCAGCGTCAACGGCGTAGCACTACCATCGAAAGCCAGGCAACGGAGGCGCGCGCGTTGCTAAGGGCCGGCCATTCGGAGGCAGCACAGGCCGTCGCCGAGGATATCAGCACAGCCTACGCCACCCGCCTCATTGCGATTTTGGCTGCCGCCGAGGTTTTTGCAGGCAATGGGGATCTTGCTCGCGCCTGCGCTCTTTTGGAAAAGCTCCTTGCGGATCGGCCTGGCAACCTGGGGATCACGCTGATGTTGGCGCGTCTGGCGCTGACCAATGGCGACAAGGCGCAGGCGCAGCAGTTGATCCTCCAAATGGGGGCGGGGATCACGCCCGATATTGACATCCATCAACTGCGCGATCTCCAGCAGATCCACGAGGTGTTGGGCAATGCGCAGAGCGCAGAGGCCGCCGCCCTCGAATTAGAACGACAGCGGATGATCCAGCGAGAGGCGCTGCAAGCGGCGATGCAGCCCATCATCGGCCTCGTGGAAAGCGGCGGCGCACTGGATCGGATCTACGGCGCGTTGAGCGGACCGGAACGTGTGACCGTCAGCCGTCAAGAGGAACGAGAGGTCAAGCTGGCGGCCATCCGCAATTTCGGCTTCACCAACCTGCGTCCGGGGCAAATCGAGATCATCGCCTCGGTCTTGCGCGGCGAGTCGGTGCTGGCGGTGATGCCCACGGGCGCGGGCAAATCGCTCTGCTACCAACTGCCGGGGCTGGTGATGCCCAAAGCCACCCTGGTGATCAGCCCGCTCATCGCCCTGATGAAGGATCAGGTGGAGGGGTTGCCGGCAGCGGCGCAGGCCAAGGCCACCTTTGTCAACAGCACGCTGAGCGACGCCGAAATGCAGGAGCGATTGGAGGGCGTGGCGCAGGGCAAGTATAAGCTGATCTACGCTGCGCCGGAACGATTGCGTCAGCGTCCTTTTTTGCGGGCGCTGCGCGATGCCGGGCTCAGCCTTTTCGTGGTAGACGAAGCCCATTGTGTCAGCCTGTGGGGACATGACTTCCGCCCGGATTATCTCTTCATTCAGGAAGCGCGCGACGAATTGGACAATCCACCGGCGCTGGCGATGACGGCGACGGCCCCCCCGCGCGTACGCGACGAGATCCTCGACAACTTGAGTTCCACCGCCGCGCTGCATGTGCAAGACAAGAAAGAAGGGGAAGGGCGACCTCAGGTAGTGTCGCTGGATATTTTCCGCCACAATCTGCACCTTTCTGCGCTTAAGTTCCACAACGACGAGGAAAAGCTGGCGGCGCTGCTCAAGTTTGTCAGAAAGAACGAGGGAAGCGGCATTGTCTACGCCAACTCGCGACGCAAATGTGAAGCGCTGGCCCTGACCCTGCGCCAGGAAGGCATTTCGGCGGAAGCCTATCATGCGGGCCTCGCTGATCGCGGCGCTGTGCAGGATCGCTTTATGAGCAGCAAAACGCGGGTAGTGGTGGCGACCGTTGCCTTCGGCATGGGTATCGACAAATCGGACATTCGTTTTATCGTCCACTTTCACCCGCCGCGCAGCCTGGCCGCGTATTATCAAGAGGCGGGTCGCGCCGGTCGCGATAATAAACCAGCCCAATGTGTACTCTTCTACAGCGGCAATGATTGGGCCAATTTGCGCCGCTGGGCCAAGGCCGACGAGTACAACGTTGACGATCTGGAACGGGTCTACGCGGCGGTGGCGACGCAATTGGGCGTTTCTCTGGCAGCCGAGGACGGGGCAACCGAACCCACCTGGGCAGAGGGGACGGTCAACGCGCACCGGCTAGAGCAGGTCCTCAACACCGATGAGACCGAGACCCGTGTGGCTGTCAGCTTTCTAGAGCGGGCTGGTTTGCTGACGCGTAGTTTTGATCTGCCCAAAGAGATTGAGATCGGGTTACAGGGCAAGGAATCGCAGATCCGCAAAGCGCGCGAGGCCGACCCTGAATTGGATCGACTGCTGCGGCGGCTGGCCTTGCGCCCCGGCGGCAAAGCGACCTTCGGCACAGAAACCATTGCCAACGGCATGAATTGGCCCCTGCTCGAAACTGAACAGCGTCTGCTCCATTGGCAATCCGCTGGCATTTTGACGGTACGCGGCAGCAAACGCGAGATGTCGATCCACTTACCGGCGCGCCCGGCAAATCTACGCGAACGGTTGGAACGGTTGACAAGCCATTCGGGGACGCTGGCGCAACGGCGCATTGATGACATTGTAGGCTACGCCACGGCGGAAAGTTGCCGCCACGGTTTTATCAGCGCTCACTTTGGCAGCCCACCGCGCACACGTTGCGATGTGTGCGACAACTGTACGGGCATCCGGCCTGAGATCCCCCAATTCGAGCATCCCGATCACGAGTTGCCCGACGACGCCGACATCGAGCCGATGATCCTCGACGCGCTGATCAGTTCACCCAAACCGGTGGGGCGGGGAGGGCTGGCGCGCATCCTCACGGGTAGCCTGCGCGCGCCGGTGGCGGCCAACGAGTGTCGCCATCATGGGCGGCTCTATGCGTTGGGCGAAGGGATGGTGATCGAGTTTGTGGATGAAATGATCGCCCAGAAGCTCCTACGCCAATATGAGCGCAACGGTTACCCTGTCCTCGCGCCCACGCTGAAAGGACGCACAGTAGCAGAGACGTGGCTGGCGGAACATCCCGATCTGGTGGATCCAACCGGCGCTACGCCTGAGAAGATGGAAACCGAGGAGACGCCCGTTGAAGCGGAAAAGTATACCGGGTTGCAGAAAGCGCTCTACAGTTGGCGACGACGCACAGCCGACGAGCAGGGCGTCCCCGCGTATGTGATTATGGACAACGATCTCATGTTCCGTATTGCCGAGAGCCATCCGCAGACAATGGATGAGCTGCGCCTATTGCCAGGCATGGGCGCACAACGGCTGGAGCGCCACGGACCTGTGATCCTCGATCTTGTCAAGCTGAATCCAGAATCTGAAGGGGACGAGGCGCTGCTGACCGGCCAACGCGAGGAGAAGGCCACGCTGGCGGCGCATCCTGTGGAGAAAAAAGCGCCACCGCCGCCAGTGCGCACAGTCTCGCCCCAGGCAGAACGCCGCATCTATATGAAGATGCAGGAGTTGCGCCAAAAGGTAGCTGTACGCGAACGAGGCAAACCGTATCTGGTTGCAGGCAACAACCTGCTCAAATCCATCGCCCAGACTGCGCCAGGCAACGAGGATGAGCTCTTTCAGATTGTGGGTTTTCGCAGCAGTGGCCTGCGCGATGAGGTCGCCCAGATCCTCCAGATCATCGCCGAACAGATGGATAAAGAATAGGCATTATCGGCAATAAGACCTGCCAGGTTACAGAAAACCTGGCAGGTCTCCAGAAAATGGCTATTACCGATAATGCCTTATGAAGTCAGCCACCTGTCCTTTCGGTTGTCGGCAAAATGTCATTGAAGAACGTGCAACTGATCCTATGCTACCAACGTATTGATTACAGACGCCCTTCCTGAAGGATGCACCGCACTTCAGGAGATGTCAGCTAGTCCATCATTCACCGCACACGATAGGAGATAAATACCATGGCATCGCTATTGGAAAAAGTTTCAACGCTCATTTCTGCTAATCTGCACAGTATGCTCGATCAGGCATTGCAGAGCAACAGCCCAGCGGTCATCGATCAGTACATTCGTCAGGTCGAGAACAACCTGGCCGATCTAGAGGATGCAGCCGCGACGGTCGGCGGCGAGGTCCGCACAATTCAGCGCAAGGTCAATGAGTACGAGCAAAAGGCCCAGGAACAGGATAAGTCCATTGATGCCTTCCTTGTTGAAGGCAATGAAGCCCTGGCCTCAGCCATGCAGAGCAGGCTCAACAGCACACAGCGTCTCATCGCTACCTATCAGGAGCAATTGGCCCGCCAGCAAGATGAGTATGGAAAGCTGCTCAGCGCCAAGGTCAAGCTAGAGGCTCGCTTGCAGACCATGAAGCAAGAACGCGAGGAATTGGTAGCCCTGCTCGAACTGGCCAAGAGCAAAGAGACCACCGTCAGGACGATGAAGAGCCTCGACGACCTGATGGGTGTGGGCGACAGCGATATCCGCCGCATTGCCGAGAGCATCTACACCCGTCTGGATAAGGCCAGCGCCGCCAGCGAGATCCGCGCCAAGAATCTCGACGAAGAGATGGATCGGGTGCTGGATCGCAGCGCCATCAACAACCAATTGGCCGACCGGCGCAAGAAGTTGGGCATCACCGAGTAGGAATGTGATTCGTGTTGCGTGTTGCGTGGAAGCAAGGTTCGTCGATGCGTCGATGCGCCGAGCAGAACACGTAACACGCAACGCGTAACACGTTTTACAACCATGGAAACCAATTCCTCCGCTGGACTCAGCGGCAGACGTTTTGCACTCATTTTTTTGCTTATTTTGCTTGGCATCTTGTTGGTCTTTACGCTGATTGTACGCTGGGCAGTGGCTATCCTGCCCCAGGAAAACGAAGTCATCACGGTAGTGGACGCCGCAGGGCGCATTGAGCGAGGCGAGATCGAACGGATTCTAATCCAAGAGGATCGGGATATCTTCCTCTATCAACCGGGCCAACCACGACCGCTCTACACCCGGTTAGAACCGGATGCAACTTTCACCAATACACTAGAAAGCCTTGGGATCTCGCCAGAACAATTTCCACCATTGACGGTTGAGACAGATTGACCCATGATGCACCACGCCTTCGCTGCGCCGAAAGAATCGATCACCGCCACGGCTTTTCTGATCGGCCTGGTGACACTCTTTGCCGTCAACTGGCTCTGGCCGGGGATCCTCGTGCTGGTCGGCGTCACCGTCTTGCTCGAACTGGCGTTGCGTCGCTGGCTGGCCGATCCCGAAGAGATCCCGCTCAGGGTGGAAAATCCTGAAGGGGATCGGGAAAATGAGTGATGAGTGATGACTAAAGAGTAATGAGTAGAAGAAAGACTCACCACACTCATTACTCTTTACTCATTACTCTTTAAACTATCGTTGGCATTCTGGCAGAACGAGACGACCTATGAATCGAACACGATGGATCTTTGTATCAATTATTGCCGCGGCGCTTGTAATTGTGACCGTCGCTGTGGCCTGGCGTTCGCTAACCGGCACAGATGCGGGCAACAATCCGCTCACGGTGGATCGACCGGCAGAGGTGCGGATACGGATTCTCACCGCCCTGCCTGTGGAACCCTGGGTGCGTACGGCTGCTCAGGAGTTCAACGCAGCGCGACGCCAGGTCGATGGCGCTATCGTCACAGTGGACATTGTGGCGATGGATGGGCTGACCGCCCTGGGCCGTTGGGATCGCAACGATTTCGGCGCGCTGGCCGCTGGCGTGCGCCCTGAGGATCTAAGCACCGCCGAGCGCGCCGCCCTGTCCGACTTCCCCACGGCCTGGATTCCCGACAGCCGCTATCTGGTTGAGCTGGCGAATGCATCGTACAAGGGACGGCTGGGGCGCGATGTCTTCCTCACCGATGGACAGTACCGCGCCCGACCGGTTGCCATCAGCCTCTTTACATGGGGCATCTATGCCAGCCGCGCCACTGTGCTTGAGCAAGATTTGGGTGAAATCAATTGGTCGACGATCCACGATGCAGCGACTGCCCGCGGCGGCTGGCGCGATCTGGGCGGCGATCCAACTTGGGGTTACTTCAAGCTGGCAGTGCCCGATCCGAGCAAGAATGTGGGCGGATTGGCGGCGATGATCGCTGCCGCCGGCGCATACTACAACCGCACAGATATTGGCGTCGCCGAAATCACCGATCCAGAATTTCAGGCATGGCTGGCCGAATTGATGAATGCTGTGACAAACATCAGCGGCGGCAGCGCTTACACCGCCGAGGATTTCGCCCTCTTTGGCTACAGTCAAGGGGATGGCGGGCAGTTGCTCGAAAGCGATCTCTTGCAGAACATGCAGGGCATCCTCACCCGCTGGGAAGATCCGCTGCGCATCTACTACCCTGAATTTGTGACCTGGTTCGACTTCCCCTTTACGGTGTGGGTGGGTCCTGAGACAAGCGCGCTGGAGAAAAACGCAGCGTTGGAATTCCAACGCTATCTGCTCAGCCAGGAACAGCAGGAAAAAGCGCTGGCCTATGGCCTGCGCCCGGCCAATCCCGATGTCGCCGTCACCGCCAACGAAGAGAGTCTTTTCGTCAAGTGGGCAGATCAGGGTGTGCAACCGGTAGTGCCGCGCAGCACGGCCATGCGTTCGCCGGATCGGGATGTATTGCTGGCGCTCTTGCGCTGGTACGATCTAAACGTCTCCCAGTGAGGGAAGAGTTATGAGCAAGTCTCGATCGCGCAAGCAACAACCTAAAAACTGGCGCACCATTGTCATTGCCGTGGGCGTACTGACCTTTGCCGCCTGCTTTTGTGGTTTGGCGGCTATTTCCCTCGGCCAGCGGGCGATGAATTTCTTCCAGCCCGCGACCATTACCAGCCAGGAACCCGCCCCGATCACCTGGTCCGCGGATAGCGCGGATCTGACGATTGCGGTTGCGCCGGTAATGGCGCCGACCCTAGCCGAGCGCGTTGAAGCCTTCAATCGGCAGTCGTTGCGGACACCCGACGGCAAGATCATGTCAGTGCAGTTGACTTTGCTTACCCCTCAGGAGATCGTGGATCAGAGCCTGGGGCAGCCACGATTCCAGGCGGTGGCGCCGGATAGTTCCATCTGGCTCAACCAGATCGATCAACGCTGGGCGCAGGCGCAGGCAACCCAGGCGGGCGCGATTTCACCGCGGCGAGTGGGCGAGCCGGTGCGGTATGCCATCAGCCCGATTGTCATCGCCGCCTGGGAAGATACAGCCCGCGCCCTGGGCTGGCCGGAAAATCCCGTCGGCTGGGGCGAAATCCAGCGTCGAGCCACCCAGGACAGCAACTTCAAGTGGAATCATCCCAGCACGCAGCACGCGGCCGGGCTGCTGGCAACCCTGGCGGAATTTTACGCCGGGGCCGGGTTAACACGCGGCCTCACCGAAGAGATCGCCACCCAGCCCGAGGTCCTTGACTATGTGCGCAGTGTTGAGGCGACGGTACGCTTTTACGGCGAAGGCGAAACTGTCATCGTCGAACGGTTGGCCGAAGAAGGGCGCAATTTCCTCGACGCCTTTGTGGCGCAAGAGCAGACCGTTATCCAGTGGAACAGCGGACGGCGCGGCAATCCATTAGTAGCCATCTATCCCGCCGAAGGCACGCTGTGGACGGATCACCCGCTGGCGCTGCTAGAGTTGGGCGGTGATGGAGCGTTATCCGTCACCAATAACCAGCGCCTCACCTTCCGCTCTTTTGTTGACTTCCTCACAAGCGAGGAAAGCCAGCGCGCCTTCCTGGCGGCGGGCTATCGTCCGGCGGATTTGAGCATTGAATTGGATGCGTCCGGCAGCCCCTTCGCCAACACCAATGCAGTGGATTGGCGACAGCCCAAGACCACGCTTCAGATCCCTTCGGCGGCAGTGGTGGAGGTGATCCAAAATGTCTGGTGGTATACAAAGCGCCCCACCAATGTTTATCTGGTGGTGGATACCAGCGGCAGCATGGAAGGTGAGAATCTCAGAAGCGCCAAAGTGGCGTTGAATGCCTTCATCGCCCAGATCCAGGGTGACCGCGATCAATTGGGGATTGTCGAGTTTGGGTCGGGCGTCAAGCGGTTTGAGCCATTGCGCACCATGTCAGAGGGTGGGCGGGCGCGCATGAACGAGCTTGTCATCAACATGCAGGCTTACGGCAACACAGCGCTGATCGACGCCGTCTGGCAGGCCAACCAGGATCTACAAACCGTGGCAGATCGGGAGGCGATCAACGCCATCGTCGTCATGACCGACGGCCAGGAGAACGCCAGCAATTATAGCATCAACGACCTGCGCCGAGCATTGGAAGCGAATCGGGTCCCCGTGGTGATCTTCACCATTGCGTTTGGCCGCGACGCTGACGCCGCCCTCATGCAAGAGATGGCGCGCATTGGCGGCGGCCAGTTCCGCCGGGCGGATGAGACCGATCTTGAGGAGTTGTACAGGATTATTTCGACCTACTTTTAAAGGGTATTGGGTATTGGGTATTAGATATTGGGGAGATCTCGTCAATATCCAATACCTAAAGTGAAATCAGTTTGAAAACGTTACTTCGTAGGGGCAGGCCCCTGTGCCTGCCCACTGCGGGCGACCACAGCGGGTCGCCCCTACATACTACCGGTTTCTATCTGCGTTCACTTTAATATCCAATATCTAACATCCTCCAAGGATGCGTGATCCATGACGACCGTGACCACGTCGACCACCACAACTCGCACTGAACTTCAGGAGCGAGCGAAGAATTTACTGCTGCAATATGCCTTCTTCCGCTGGGAGAATGCGGTGATTATTGCCGGCGCGCTCATGTTGACCGTCCTCTACCCGCGTCCTTTTCCGCGCTGGCCGATCTGGGGATGGGCGATTTTGGGGCTGATCGGGGTGGCGACTATCATCTATTCCAGCCTCACGGATCGGGACGCCAACGCCAAGATCCTCATCGATCTTATGCAAGAGGAGTTCAACCCACGCCAGATCCACGATGAGAAGCTGCGGCAAGAGGTCAACCGCGGCATGGAATATCAACGGCGGATTGAGCAGGCGATCCAACAGCAGCGAGCCGGGCTGATGCGAGACCGCCTGGAGAATACAGCCGGTCAGTTAAGCGATTGGCTGAGCAATGTTTTCCAACTGGCGCTGCGCCTTGACGCCTACAAACAAGATACTCTGCTGCGTCGGGAACGCCAGAACGTACCCGAGGAGATCAAACAGTTGGAAGAGAGGATCAAAGCCGAGCGAAATCCAGAGACGCGACAGCAGATCGAACAGGTCCTTGACGGCAAACGCAAACAACTAGAGGCGCTCCAAGCGCTCGACGCCCGTATGCGCCAGGCCCAACTTCAGATGGATCAGAGCCTCACAGCGCTGGCAACCATTTATAGCCAGGTGCGGCTGATCGACGCCCAGGATGTAGCCAGCGGCAAGGCCGAACGCTTGAGCGCCGACATCCAGGAACAGGTCAACCGGCTCAACGATCTGGTGGCCAGTATCAATGAGGTCTATAACTATAGGACGGAAGGGCTGAATTAGGATTGGGGACTGGGGATTGGTGGCTGGGGATCAGAAGTCGCCAGTCCCGATCCCCGATCCCTAATCCCCGATCCCTTGAGAGAGGTTATTCGATGCTGAAACGAGTTTTGATTTTATTCTTCATTTTGCCGGCGCTGCTCCTGTCCGCATGTGGCAACCGCGTTAGCGGACCCACGCGCGGCGATGTGATAGTCTATGTGGGCGTGCCGTTGAGCGGCTTCCAGGCCAACGGCGGGCAGACGGTGCTGGGCGGGGTACGGCTGGCAGCGGAAGAGATCAACCGCAGCGGCGGTCTGCTCGGCTACCGAGTGGTGGTGCGCCCGCTTGACGATGAGTCGGACAGCGATACCGCCGTCGCCAATGTGGATGAGATCCGCCGCGCCATCAGCAGCGGCGAGCGGGTGCTGGGCGTGATTGGTCATCTCAACAGTGGACAGACCGACGCCACATTGGATCTTTACGCCGATCTGGGGTTGGTTGTCATCACGCCGACAGCATCGGAGCAGAGTCTGACGGCTCGCGGACATACAAATTTCTTCCGCGTCAACGCCAATGACGCAGTTCAGGCGGCGGTGGATGCTCGTTTTCTGGCCGAACAGATGGATGCGACACGGGTGGCGGTGATCCACAATGACACGGATTACGGCAAAGGATTGGCCGCATCCCTGGCTCAACTTCTGGGCGAACACGGCGCAGCCGAAGCCGTGCGGCTTGAAGTGAGTGAAGGACAGAGCGATTATACAGCGGTGGTGCAGCGTCTGCGCAACGTCGCAGTGGACGCTATCTTCTACGCTGGTTATGAAATCGAAGCTCCTTACCTGCGCGCGTCGCTGGTGGACGCAGGCATCAACCTGCCCATGTTAGCCAGCGATGGCGCTTTCCTGGCGGCGACAATTGACGAATCTGACGGCGCCGCGGAAGGGATGTATATCAGCGCATTTGCACCCAGCCCTCAAAATGCCGCCAATTCCAAATGGATCGAAGCATACCAGGCCGTGGAATACCGAGATCCCGACACTTACTCGATCAATGGCTATGTAGCCATGCAGGTCCTGGCTGAGGGCGCACGCAAAGCCGATTCAGTGGAAATGGCTCGGATCGCTGCTGCGCTGCGCGGCAACGCCATCCCTACGCTGCTCGGCAATCTTCGCTTTGACGCACAAGGCGATCTGATCGATCCGGCGATCTGGATCTATCAAGTCCAAAATAGTGAGTTCAAACAGGTTGAGCAATAAGCGCCAACGTAGGACGGACCGGCAGTCTGTCCTACGTTTTTGAGGATGCCTTAAACGAATGACCATGGTACGGGCGCAGCAAGCAGCGCCCGTACCCCTCATTTATACTTGACGAGGCACTAGCCTCTCGCCCAGTTGATTCCACAAGAAAAAGAGACTATCCTCTTTACAGAGAATTTGCACTTCCCCCTCTGGCTTTCACATGCCAAATTCTCCTCAGAAAATAAGACCTTTTCCTTAGAGGAATGCGCTGTCCGATCCCCTACACTCAAGTAAATAGAGATCGAACACTCGTTTCAAGTCACCAAAGTTCATCAACTTGGACGGTTGGGTAGCGGTATAGCCCAGGCATGAGAAAGGAAAGTCGTATGGTGGGATCATCCTCATCTTCACCTGATGGGCGCTCAACCCGGACAGATCCGAGGTGGATATTCATTGGCCTCTTTCTGCTCGCAGTTGGGATGGTCTTTGCGCTTTCTAAAACGGGTCCGGCCACAGCATCGATGGAAAGATCCTCGCCGATTTCGCCCATGCCAACACCCCTGCCTATGGAAATCACATGGGTGGACCCGGCGCGTGGGGTGAACGGTTCCGTTGTGCAGATCAATATTTACGGCGCCCATTTTCGAGAAGGCAGCCAGGTCTACATCCAATACGCCCTGGAACAAGGCCAGCGCGGCGACGTGACAGAGCGCCCGCCGATCCCGTTGGCGGCGCGCTTTGTGAATTCCTCGCATATGGTGGCGAAGATCCCGGCGCAGGTGGCGAATAATCCGCTCAATACAGGCTACTACGATCTATTCGTCAAGGATGGAAATCGGAAAGCGGAACGTAAGAGAGGGTATCAAGCATTCGATCCAGCGACGGTCGACGATCTCTATGCCGAGCCCTATCACCTTACTTCATTACCGTCTAAGCTGCAGGTTGGCGAAGAAGCGCAGTTCACGCTCAAGGTGAACAGATTGGGTGGGCAAGGGGGTACGGGCCTGGTGGATGTCGATTTCTACATTGGCAGCGTTGACGAGGCCAACAAGATCGGCCGCGCCACGGCTCCTGGCATTAGCCCCAACAGTGACGCCAACAGCAGCTTCGTCACATGGACGCCCACAGAGCGAGGCGAAATCAAGATCATTGCCGTCATTGACGCCAGCGACAAAGTTGCCGAGAGCGATGAAACCAATAACATTATCGAGGCGACCCGGCATGTCAGCATGAGGATGCTTGCCGACACCTATCCGCCCGTTGTATCGAATCTGACGGTTGACAACGGCGCCCGTGAGGTCCACAAGCGGGATGTAGACCTCTCTGCCCTTGTCGAGGATCGTCCCGATCCCGTCAACCCCGACGCGCTGATATCGGGCGCCGCGCACATCTATTATGTGGAATTGCATTGGTACAGCAATATTGGCAGCGCAGGCCGTTGGATCCCTGTGAATTGGACGCAATGGTTGCCCTACAGCAGCCGCGCAGATAGCTTTACCCTGCATCCGACGCCGGGATTGCGCTTCTTACAGGCCTGGGGCGCGGACGCCGCTGGCAATATCTCAAATCTGCCCGATGGACGCAGTCTGACTTACATCCCCAGCGAGGATGAGGTGGCGCAGGGCGAGGTACGCGTCTACCGGCGCCAGGTTTCCGCTGGTCAATGTCTCTCGGTGCAGATTGTCCCTGCGGCAGCGAATATGGATCCGGATCTCTACGTCTGGCCGCCGTCGGGGAATCCGGTCTACAGCATCAATGGGGCAGGAGCCATGGATCGGGTCATCATCCAGCCGACGGTGACAGGCAGTTACCAAATCGAGGTAGATGGTTTCACCGACGCGGTCTACTCGATCACGATTGACGTGACCGAGAGTTGCAGCCAGAGCCGCACACTCCAGCCCGCCGCAGTGAGGGCGAAGACGCCGCGATCTGCGCCATTCCTTCCTGTGGACGAAGCACCGAAACTCTCAGAAGCGCCCGCTCCTCAAGAGCAGATCATCCAATATCTCGTGTTCCTCTCGGTGACAACCGCAGCGCGCAATGTAGAATCAACACAGAACATCTACCTGCCCATGTTGGCCCGCTAACTTGTCAGCCGTCCTTGAGACCCGCCAGGTTTTCTGAAACCTGGCGGGTCTTTTCCTCTATCTAGCGTTGTCGGTAGTGGATCTCGCTCTGTTGGCGCAGCCGGTCGGCGGCCTGCTCCGCGGTAATGTCTCGCTGCGGCGAGGCCAACAATTCGTACCCCACCATGAATTTCTTCACCGTAGCCGAACGCAGCAAGGGCGGATAGAAGTGGGCGTGTAGTTGCCAGTGCGGATAGTCCCCGCCGTCGGTCGGTTGCCCATGCCACCCCATTGAATAGGGAAAACTCGTTTCAAAAAGATTGTCGTAGCGGGTGAGCAGCCGCTTGAGGATCGACGCCAGATCCTCGCGTTCGGCGTCTGTCAGATCGGGAAACTGTCGCACATGCCGCCGCGGCAGCAAAAGGATCTCAAAAGGCCAGACCGCCCAATAGGGGACCAACGCCACCCAGCTTTCGTTCTCCACCACCATGCGGTCGCCCGCATCCACCTCAGCCGCCAGATAATCGACGAGGAGCGGCGATCCATTGCGCTCAAAGTAAGCCCGCTGCTGAAGATCTTCCTTGGCCGGTTCGGTGGGCACGCGACCATTGGCCCACACCTGTCCATGCGGATGGGGGTTGGAGCTGCCCATCATCGCCCCCCGGTTCTCGAAAAGCTGCACATAGCTGATGCGCGGATCGTTCCCCAACTCCTCGACCTGCGTCGCCCACAGATCCACCACCGTGCGCACATCCGCCACGGGCATCTCGGCCAGCGTCAGATCGTGGCGCGGGCTGAAGCAGATGACGCGGCAGGTTCCGGTCTCGGCTTGCGTCTGAAAGAAGGGAGATCCGCTCACATCCTCGTCCGGCGTGTCGGGCAGCAGTGCGGCAAAGTCATTGGTGAAGACGTAGGTACTCTCGTAGCGCGGATTGGCGACGCCGCCGGCGCGCTCGTTGCCTGGGCAGAGATAGCAGGTCGGATCATAACGAGGACGCTGCTCTGGCGGTGTCTTCTCCACCTGCCCCTGCCAGGGGCGTTTGGTGCGGTGAGGCGATACCAGCACCCACTCGCCGGTGAGCAAATTGCGCCGCCGGTGGGGGTGTTCGGTGGGGTCGAAATAGGTTGTGCGATCATGGCTGTGCATAGTTCATAGCTTTCATCAATGACAGATCAATCTTTGGTTGACGAACGATTTTTCCCGATGTATAGTCAATCGTACATTTGTGCGGTGTGTAGAACAACTGCCGAAAGGAGCCAGCATGAGTATTCCAATCTCCCATGCGCCAACAACTACACTCTCAAAACCGGCGGATCCTGTTTTTTACCCAGAAACGGATGGGCAACCGATGGGAGAATCCGAATGGCATGTGATTGCCACGCTTTATCTGCTCAGCGCCCTGCGCAACTTTTTCGCCGCACGCAGTGACATCTACGTGATTGCGGATATGTTCATGTATTACGAGGAGGGTAATCCCAGCGCCAACAAAGCCCCCGATGTAATGGTTGTCAAAAATATCGAACAACGCAAGCGGCGCATCTTCAAAGTATGGGAAGAAGGCGCCGTCCCCTGCACGATCATTGAGGTCACCTCGAAATCTACCTGGGCCGAGGATACGATCCGCAAGAGCAGTCTCTACGCGCGACTGGGCGTTACCGAGTACTTCCTTTTCGATCCGCTCCATGAATATATGGATGACCAATTCATGGGCTTCCGTTTGGAAGATGGCGAATATATCCCCATAGAGTCCAGTGCCGATGGCAGCATCTTCAGCCAGGAATTAGGCGTGATCCTGCGCCCCGATGGCGATCTACTCCGTGTGATCAATCCTGCCACCAATCGAATTGTGCCGGGTATGGAAGATACCTATACCTACGCTGAAGAGAGCCAGGCGCTCGTCGAGCAAGTGACGCAACGCGCCGAGCAGGCAGCACAGCGCGCCGAGAAAGAGGCACAGCGCGCCCAGGCAGCGGAAGCAGAATTGGAACGTCTACGCGCAGAGGTAGATCAGCTACGCGCCCAGCAACGCCGCCAAGATTAACCCTGCCCCAACACTGCATCCTGCGCTAAGGCAATGGCGCCCATCACCCCGGCTCGTCCGCCCAGCGCAGGCGGCACAATGTATTGGTTGATCTCTTCTAAAATCGCCGGCAGTTTGATGTAGCCGTTGAGCAGCCGCTGTACTTCCTTGTGGATGAGCGGGAAGATGCCCGGTTGCGCCATGACGCCGCCTCCGAGGATGATCCGCTGCGGGGCGACAATGGTGATGACGTTGACCAATCCCAATGCCAGATAGTGAGCCTCCAATGCCCAGGCTTCGTGATCGGGCGGCAGGGTCTCGCCCCGCTGCCCCCAGCGCGCCTGCAAAGCCGGACCCGCCGCCAATCCCTCCAAACAGTCGCCGTGATAAGGACAGTTGCCAGGGAAGGGATCGCGTTCGTGATCATGGGTGACCATCATATGGCCCATTTCGGGGTGGAGCAGCCCGTGGATCAACCTGCCGTTGACCATGCCGCCGCCGCCCAAACCGGTGCCAACGGTCCAATAAACGAAGGTATCCAGCCCCTGCGCCGCGCCCCAACGATTCTCGCCCAAGGCGGCGGCGTTGACATCGGTATCGAAACCCATGGGCAGACCGAATTCCTGGCGGAACGGAGTCACCATGTCGGTGAAGGGCCAGCCCGATTTGGGCGTCGTGGTGACATATCCATAGGTCGGCGACCGCGGGTCAGGATCTACCGGCCCAAACGAGGCCATGCCAATGGCGCCGATCTCATGTTCGGCCCACTGCGCCCGGAAAAAGGCCAACGCCTGCCCTAACGTCTCCTCTGGCGTCGTCGTCGGGAAGCGCGTCTCTGCCCGAATGTCGTCCGGTCCACTGCCCACCGCGCAGACAAACTTTGTTCCTCCCGCTTCAATCCCCCCGAACAGTGCCATGCGTTGTCCTTTCTATTGAGTTAACGGAAAAGATGATCGATAGTTATACTATATTTAACGAGTACAACTATGGAAAAGGAGTATAACAATGCCCAATGTTGTAGGTCCCAAAGGTCAGGTTGTGATTGAGAAAGAGATCCGTGATCAACTCAATGTTCAACCTGGATATCTAACGCTGCAAAAACGTGTTGGTGATCATCTCGAAATTTACTTCTATCCACCCGAACATAACCGTTCGTTGCGCGGCATTCTTTCAAATTATACAGACGTATCGATCCCCGCAGAGGAATGGGATTAAACGGTCAGCAACGCGTGGCAAGGTCACGCCGACGAACCGAAATCAGAATAGGACGGGCGTATGCCGCCATCAGAGTTTGCTCTTTTGGATTCAAGCTATATCGTTCGCTATCTCACCAACGATCCACCGGAGATGGCAGTCCAGGCTGCTGCCGCAATTGACAGCGAGCAACCACTCTGCATAAGTGAAGTGATTCTGGCCGAGAGTGCTTATGTATTGACATCGGTCTACAAAGTTCCTCGCGATATGGTGGTTGACACTTTGATTTCGCTCATCCACCGGCAGAATATTCGGCTCACTATGCTCCCGAAATTGCTGGCCGTTGAGGTGCTACAGCTTTGCCGAGATTCAAAACGATACTCCTTTGCCGATGTACTCCTATGGGCCGAAGCCAGACACCTTCAGGCGAAAGGAGTTTACACCTTCTATCAACGCTTTCCACCAGGCGCCGACATCCTAGAGTAGATTACCCAAGCTCTCCGCGACTGAGCAGATGGGCCTGCCGGGTCGGTTCGGGCAGTTTGTACCCCTGTGTGCAGGAAAGCGTCAACGCAATCGCTTCGGGCAGGGTAATGCGATGGCCGATGCTCACGTAGACGGGGTTGACCCTGGCTCGTGTGCGCAGCAGCGCCCCCACCACGTCCCCATGATCGAGCAGGGGAACGTACGATCCCTGTTCGACCGGCAATTCGCCCGCAGGATCGCCGATCAATCGGGTCTTGGCGACGCCGATGGCGGGTATATCGAGCAGCACGCCCAAATGAGAGGCCAAGCCCAATCGTCGCGGATGGGCCTTCCCCTGCGAATCGGTCATCAGCAGATCGGGGACGATACGTAATTGCGCCAACGCCCGCAGCACAGCAGGGACCTCGCGAAAGCTCAGCAGCCCCGAAATGTAGGGGAACTCCACCGGTCCACGCCAGATAGCTGTGTCGATCCGTTCGAGTTTGGGCAGGCGCAATACGACGACAGCCGCCTGCACCCGATCCTCGCGTACGCTCATATCGATACCGGCGACCGTCTCGATGGGGCGGGAGAGCGCTTCTTCGCGGACTTTGGGGGCCAGCTCACGCTGAATCGCCACGGCTTCGGTGGGCGAAACATCCCATGGGTGGGGATGGTGGAGGGTCAACTGCATGGTGTTCCCTCCGTAACCGTTCGCGCCAATGCAGTGAAGCCAGCCTGCGACCAGCCCGCTCGCTCGCCGATCTGCATCCGCAACCATTCATAAAGCGCTTGCGCCTGATCCTCGGCGCGCCAATCGCCCCAATTCTGCGCAGCGTAGGCCGCGGGGATGGCCGTCTTCGCCGTGCGTTTGCCGCCGCCGCCGTCGCCGCTGGCATAGGTATCCACGACAACTCGATCCCCATGTTCGAGGAGCAACGCGCCGAACGTCTCTACCGACGAAAAGGGCAGGCACGGGCTGACCGCCACTTGTACGTTGATCCCGGCAGCGAGGGCGACCTTCAGCGTTTCCAAACGCTGGGCCACGGATGGACAATGGGGCGTCACCGTGCGACGCACTTCGTCCAGATCGGTCTCCAATGTGAAACTGAGCCAAGCGCGATCCCCCAATGTGCGGATCAGATCAAAGTCACGTTCCACCAGCGGGGACCGGGTCTGGATCACCAACAGCCCAGGCGGACGCTCCCCGAGAACTTCCAAACAGGCTCGCGTCAAACCCCAGCGCCGTTCCGCCCCCTGATAGGGATCGGTGGTGGAGGACATGAAGATAGCGACCTGATCCAGCGTTCCGCGCTTCTCAAACCGGGCCAGTTCCACCGCCAGCTTCTCAGCGATCCCCGTGCGGGGGTGGACATACTCTCCCCATGTCAGCCCGCCGCCGTGAAAGCGATGGACAGTCGATTCCTGCACGTAGCAGTAATCGCAACCGAAGCGGCAACCGATGTAGGGCTGCAACGTATGGGTGAAGCCGGTTAGAAAGCCACCGGTCTGCGTCAGCGCGCCGCTGGCCGGACGCGGGGAATGGGTTTCGCTCATGGGTGCAGTATACCATTCCTAGTGCGTAGTGCGTAGCGCGCGTGCAGAATTGCGATCGCGAGAGGCGAATTGCGTGATTCGTGATTCGGGATACGTCCGTCGTCTGCCGTTCCGCCGTCTGCGGTCCGTTTACCGAATCGTCCGCCTTTCCGCTATAATGCTCTGTTGATGGCAAAGAACTATCGGTACTGTCCGTATTGCGCCGCCGATTTGGTGGAAATCTATCGATTCGACCAGATCCGCCCGGTTTGCCCGGCCTGCGGATTTGTGCAGTTTCAGGATCCCAAAGTGGCGGTGATCGCGCTGGTAATCTACGAAGAGCGCGTGCTGCTCGTCCGCCGTGGCGTTGAACCTGCCAAGGGGCGTTGGGCCTTGCCCGGCGGCTACATGGACGCCGACGAGATGCCCGCCGCCGCCCTTCAACGCGAGATCGCCGAGGAAGTGGGGTTGACGATCCAGTTGGATGCGTTGATCGCCATCTACCCAATGACCAATGGCGAGGGCCAACCCATCGGCATTGTCCTTGCCTACGCCGCCTCCCCAACGGGATTGTCAACGATCATCACGGTGGGCGACGATGTGGCCGAGGCGGGCTGGTTCGGGCCGACTGAGATCCCCGACGATCTGGCCTTTGAATCCACAACGACGCTGATCGGGGTGTGGCGAGAGCGTCTCTCAAGCACAAAAAATTCTGATCCACGAAGGCACATAAAGAGACACGAAGTAGATTGAACACTGGAGAAAATTTCATGGCAGCAACTGATCAGATGACATCCTCGCCGCAGGCGACGGCGACCAAGACCTTTTTGCTCACCGGCGGAGCGGGATTCCTGGGCATCAACATGGCCCGCTATTTGCTCGACCGCGGACACAAGGTGGTTTCGCTGGATATTGCCGAGTTCGACTACCCGGAACAGGATCGGGTGACGATCCACAGGGGCGATATCCGCGACCGCGCCGCTGTGGACCGGGCCATGGCGGGCGTCGATATGGTGATCCATACGGCGGCGGCGCTGCCGCTCTACACGCCCGAAGATATCTATTCCACTGACATCGACGGGCTGCGCGTGATGCTGGAAGCGGCCAAAGCGCAGGGCGTCGAGCGCATGATCCACATCTCGTCCACGGCAGTCTACGGCATCCCCGACCATCATCCCCTGCTCGAAGATGACCGGCTGGATGGCGTGGGTCCTTACGGCGAGGCCAAGGTGAAGGCCGAGGAGATCTGCGCGGACTATCGCCAAAAGGGGCTGTGTGTGCCGGTAATCCGGCCCAAATCGTTTATCGGCCCTGAGCGGTTGGGCGTCTTTGCGCTCTTCTACGATTGGGCCAAGGACGGCAAAAACTTCCCCATGCTGGGCAGCGGCAACAACCGCTATCAACTGCTGGACGTGGAGGATCTCTGCGCCGCCATCTACCTCACCGCCACGCTGGACCGAGAGCGGGTCAACGATACTTTCAACATCGGCGCGGAGAAGTTTACCACCATGAAGGGGGATTACCAGGCTGTGTTGGACTACGCTGGCCACGGCAAGCGTATCATTCCCCTGCCTGCCGCTCCCGCCATCTGGACCCTGCGCCTGCTGGAGAAGCTGCACCTGTCACCGCTCTACAAATGGGTCTACGAGACCGCGGCCACCGATTCGTTTGTCTCCATCGACAAGGCGAAACAGGTGCTGGGCTGGCAGCCCCAATACTCGAACAAAGAGGCGCTGGTGCGCAACTACATCTGGTACATTGAGCATCTCCACGAATTTGAGAACAAAAGCGGCGTCTCCCACCGCGTGCCGTGGAGCCAGGGCATTCTGAAGGTGGCGAAGGTGCTGTTTTCGGTGCCGTAGATGGGGGATCAGTGTTGACAGCTTATTCTGGGTGACTCCCATTTTTGCGCAGAAATATATGCTTAGTAGCTTCGATTTGATGTTTTGGTGCTATAATAGGTTAATTTGAATAGGAGTGTGCATTTTACTTTATAGGGGGAGAGGATCATGAAACGATCTACAGATCAGCAGTCTGACACTCATAGCGGTGCGCGAGAGAACTACCCTTTGAAAGATGCTTCTGCTGCCATGATGCTACGCACGGCAGAACGGCAAGCACAGTTCTTCCTGCCCCATCTGCACGCCAACATGTCCCTGCTGGACTGCGGATGCGGCCCTGGCTCCATCACGGTCGGGTTGGCCAAACTCGTTGCGCCCGCCGAGACGGTTGGCATTGACATCAACGCCGACAATATTCATACTGCCCAGGTGTATGCCGCTGAACAAAAGGTGACCAATGTGCGCTTCGAAACTGCTGACGCCTATGCACTTCCTTTCCCAGATGCCTCATTTGATGCCGTGTTTTCTCATGCCCTCCTAGAGCATCTGAGGGAACCAATCAAGGCGATCAAAGAAATGCGCCGTGTCTTGAAACCAGAAGGTGTCATTGGTATACGTGTTCCTGACTTTGAGGGCAATCTTATCGCACCGACTGACCCGCTGGTTATCCGATCGGAGGAACTCTATGAAAGCCTGTCGAGATATGGTGGCGGTAATCCTCGCATCGGGAAACACCTCCGAGCCTTGTTGCGTGAGGTAGGATTTTCCCAGATAGAGTCTTCAGCCTCCTATGATGTCTTTGCGGCACCAGAGATGAGCCGGACATGGGGTACACTGGGGGCGAGACTGATGGCAAGCAGAACTGAGCAGCTCGTTGAGCTAGGCTGGACCGACCGTGAAGAGATAGAAAGGGTAAGCAACGCCTACAAGGCTTGGGGGGAACATCCCGATGCATTTAATGCCAGAGCGTTCTGCGAGGCAGTCGGACGCGTTGCGAGCTAGAATCAAAGTGGCATCGCTTACCCGACAACTCTACTACAATCCAGAAACGGAAAAGCCCATCAAGTTGATGCTGATCAGCTACCAGGCCATGCTGCGCGCCAGTGCGCGCTCCCCGATTCTATTGGATGGATTGCACCAGGCCCCACCCAAAGTACGCAGAACAATTCTTCGCCTACTTCAAAAGGGGCCTTTGGCTGCGTTGATCGAACTGGAAGAAAATGGAGAACGAGATGTGCCAACGAGTCGGCTGCACGAGTCTTCGTCCCGACCATGTTGCACAGCGTGATGGCAAGTTGAGCGGAAAGCAATATGGAGACAAATCCTCAGTTGCGGGCCACTGCGATGGAGGTCCTCGACAAGCAGCTTCGCATTACTGTTTCAAAGCATGCAATCAGATAAGCATTTCGTGATTTGCAACGAATAAAAACATGCCTTACACTTTAGGATAATGTACAGTGAACAAAATTCCCCCATAATTGCTGCCCATTCAGATTAAGGATTACTAATTTTGACTTATTAAATCATGTTACGCACTTCCACTCTGGACGTCGCTTGCGCTACCTCTGGTAGCTGCGTAATATGAAAGTTATTAAGCGTTTAGCACAGGATCGTCTCTTTATTGATCCACGTTTCTATTCAGTCTTTTAACCACTCAGCAGTTGCAAAACATCTTAATTACTACCTCATGTTACGCACTTCACTCTGGTACGTCGCTTGCGCTACCTCTGGTAGCTGCGTAATATGAGTTACTACATTTTTGCCAGTAACTCTGCAAACAAGTTTGTAGCAGGGCAAATTACGTTCACAGAATGGTAGTGGACAAGTGGGCGAAATCATACAAGTCATCGAAAAACATAGCGGCGGGACATGCTACCACACAGAGCGATTTTCCTTGGATCATGTGGTATTGCCTGAGTATCAAGATGCAGGAGAAGTTTTTAGTAAAGCAAAGGTTTATGAGACACACAACAAATCTGGGGAGAAGGTTCAACTTGATACACATAGCTCTGTGCCTTCGTTATTCACTTACTTTCTTGATGGTTCTCGACGAACATATAAAGTAGCAGATTTTGGTTCAACAGATGGCAAGTTTCTACCTATAATTGCAGGTCAGATTGGAACCGCAGTTTGTCAACGTAGAAATCGACGCCTAAAAAAACACCTCATTCTCCAGGAAAATGTAATCGCAATTCCCAACCGAGTAGGTGATGAATTCGATGCAATAGCAGTAGAAATACCTAAGATCCGAGTACCTAAAAATAGGTCAGATAATATCTCCATTACTAAAGTACTTAAGTATCAAGCTGACAAAACGGATAAAAGGTTCGAAGATTTAGCAATTGCTAAAATTCAAGTGACCATGCTGGATATGGAAGTTAACCTTATTGGCAAAATGGTTGATTCCAATAAGTTGACTACTAATCAAATGCTTATGATTGATGGTTCACTTCAGTTCAGTAATGTATCAGACAAGTTATCAATCTTTCAGCATGTCATTGGTGTTTCAAAATCTTTCAACCCTAATATCTCAGGCCTACTAAGAGGTTCATCAAATAAACAGATTGGTAACTATCTTACAAGTCTAGAATTTGGTGAGAGGACACCAGTGTTTAAGTATGAAGCAGCAAACAATCCAAGTAGGAACAAAAGCATCAAAATTGGGGCGTGGTACTTAAGAATTCGTCCTAAAAATAAAGTAAAGCGCCCACTTGATGGAATCATCAAAATAGAGAAGATTGCGACAACCAAATCGCAACAAGAGGATGGCTTTGAGACAGATATGGTTAACGAGATCTCCCGTTCAATCTTACAAGAAAGAAATGTAACTTGTTATGGCAGTGATACTCGATGGACTAATCACCTATATCCAATTTATTTAACAGAAATGTTTCTTAAAAGCAGCTTTGTAAGCGACAGTTTCTTCTTGAACATATTTTGAGATGGTAGGGAAGCGATGTCTCCAGACAACTTAATTGGTAAAGTATCAGCATCGGAACGGTATCCTACAACAGTAGATGAATTCAATTTTTGGATTCAAGATGAGACGATTGTTCAGCCTTTCGATATCGTCAAAGTTGATCACTACAATGATTCTGTTACATATGCGGTCATAGAAGAAATATCACACATTACTGATAGCCCAGGACATATCGGAAGCTATGTTTCTTCAGATTTCGGTGATGTGGCTTCTAAACCAGAAACCATCCGATTGGGACTATCTTTTGCCAAATGTAAAGTGCTATCAAATCATCCTCAAGAGCTAACTTCGGAACAAATCTATATGCCGGTTCGTGACGGTTCTCTTGTGTACTTTGCAAACGAAGAAGAGATTATTGACGCTTTGGGACTCAAAAGTATCGCAAACCCTATTCCAGCCGGATTCATTGAAACTTCACGGGCAAGCGTTCCAATTAATTACAATCGAGACTTTCTAATAGGGCCAGAGGGAGCGCACGTCAACATCTCAGGTATCTCGGGGCTTGCCACAAAAACTTCTTATGCAATGTTCTTATTACAAGCGTTGCAGCAAAAACAAGATGATTTAGCAATTATCATCTTAAATGTAAAAGGGCCAGACCTACTGAGGCTTGATGAGAAGAATCCAAATAAAAAGGAAATGGATAAGAGTAAAGAAGATTTTCAAAAGTCCGGTATGAAGTGGAAGCCTTTTGAGAATGTCACATACTTCTATCCTTATCAGAAAGATGATAGTCAACTTTACAGCAATACATACTTATCTAAAAATGTTTTGCAAGAACAACAAAATGCGAACAGAGCTTTTAACTACATATACACTTATGAAGAAGATAAGGACAACCTTGACCTCCTCTTTAGCAATATTGAGGACCCAAATCAGACTATTGAATCAATTCTAAGTGAAATAGCAGAGAAAGAAGAATTTTCAGGCCTCACTTGGGAGTCATTTCTTGATACTGTAAGTAGTTACACACAAAGTGGGACCAAAGGAAACAAAGAAATTCCAGTAGTATCGTGGAGAAAATTCGCAAGACTAATCCGCAAATCGATCAAAAACGATATATTTCAGCAAAACAAAAGTGGAACTGTAAAACGACAAAAACGACTGGCTGAGGCAATTTACAGCATCAACAGAGGTGAAGTATTCGTAATCGATATAGCGAAGCTTAACGAACAGCTACAGTACTTTGTCTTTGGAGATATTGCTAAAGCTGTTTACGATCTTAAACTAGGTGAAACAGACCGAGAGGAAGACGAAATTCCACAACGAATTGTTATATTTGTAGATGAACTTAACAAATATGCTGGTTCGTCTTCACCCAAAAATTCACCGATTTTGAATACGATTCTAGAAATCTCTGAACGCGGGCGGTCAATGGGTATTGTTTTATTTGCTGCTGAACAGTTTAAAAGTGATGTTCATGATCGAGCGAAAGGAAACTGTTCTACACACGTGTATGGTCGGACCAATGCCATCGAAATTTCGAAACCAGATTATCGTTTTATTCCAAAAGTCTTTTCTGGCATGATGACTCGATTAACAAAAGGTGAGTTAATCGTTGAACACCCCATTTTCAGAACACTCTTAAAGATTAAATTTCCGTTTCCAGCGTACCATCAGAATCAGGAAGAAGATTAGATGGACCAAAATTCTCGTGTTGTCGGAAAACACACACTTGAATCACTAACAGTTGGCATGTATGCCGATAATCGAATCATTTTTCGTGAGTATATCCAAAATGCTAGTGATGCTATTGATGCTGCTATATCCCGAAGAGTTATAACTCAGGGCGAAGGAGTTATTGATGTTGTAATCAATAGTGAGCATAAGGAGATACGGATTCGCGATAATGGTACAGGAATCCCTAAAGATAAAGTTTTTAATGCTCTAGGTGATATAGGCCGATCAAATAAGACAGTAAACGAAGACCGGGGATTTCGCGGTATAGGTCGTCTTGGAGGCTTGGGATATTGCAGCGAACTTAGATTTGAAACCAGCTACAAGGGTGAACCATTTAAAACTGTCATGAGTTGGGACGCAACAAGGTTACGAGAACTACTGCAGCCTAGCAACATTGAATTTGAGAGTGTGACTCAAGTTATTGACGCTGTCACACATCTAGAGTTTTGCCAAGAGAAAGTAGAACTCCACTACTTTGAAGTTATCCTATCAGGTATTTCAAATGGTCATGAAAATTTACTGGATACTACTGATATCCGTAACTATCTTTCCCAGGTTGCGCCAGTTCCTTTCAATTATAGTCTCGGATTAGAACTGCAAAAAATTAATGAACGGCTAAAGCAGTGTGGCATTGCATCAGAAGAATATACCATCTTTCTTCATGATCATTCTGGAGACACTGAGCAAATATACAAGCCATACCGTAGGTCCGTTCCCGCAGGGGATAGAGACAATAGCTTCATAAAAGATATCAAGTTTTTTGAGGGACATCGAAGCGATGACTCATTATTCTTTCTCGGTTGGTATGCCGTAACCGACTTACCAGGAATGGTCAAAGATGATTCTGTCAATGGAATACGGGTCAGAAAAAGAAACATACTAATTGGGGATAATCGCTCCCTAGATGAATTTTTCGGTACCAATAAGACATATCAAAACTTCAACCGATGGTTCATTGGCGAAATCTATGTGTTTGATGATGATCTAATTCCCAACGCTCGACGAGATGACTTTGAAAAAAACTCAACTTACTTCAGATTTAAGCGTGAAGTCGAGAAAACAACTCATCAGTTAGCGCGACTTCCACACCCATATTCGAAGCTACGCTCCACAGAGAAAAAACTAAAAGAGATTCCACAAAGTATTCGCAAAATTGAGGAGGAACTTGAATCCGCAGGCATTACTGAAACACGTAGAGAGCAGTTGTCTGAACAAGTTGAGACCCTTAAAAAGCAAGCAAAACAAATAGATCCAGCAGTATATTCAAAAATCAAAACACCTATAGAAGCAGACCAAACGCTCCCTAAGTTACCATCTCAGACGTTTAGGTCCTCTCAAGTTTCAGCATCTATGTTCCAAGACAGCAGCAATTCGAGTCAAGCCCAAGAAGCAGAACAAGAAAAAAGTAAACTTTTGACAAAACTCGAAGAGCTAGACGACAAAGTACAGACATCTACTGACTTTGCAACACAGCGCTTACCAAGCAGTATACCAAGACAATGTCGGAAACAGATTGACATTATTTTTAATGTAATTGATAGGGTTTTGGATGACGGATTAGCCCAAGAGCTAAGGCAAGAGATTGTTAAGGCGCTGCAGATACCTCGCAAGGAAAACCGTTGATGAATGAGTCAACATTGAACCTAGTTATACCCGACCCAGCTCGAAATAAATCAAACAGACACATATTGCTGGTCGAACCGAACTATCACAACAAGTATCCACCTTTGGGACTTATGAAATTAAGTTCCTATCACAGGATGCTTGGCGATTCAGTAGTTTTCTTCAAAGGCAGATACAGCGATTATTTTTTTATAGAAAAACTTACTAATTGTCTATCAAAGATCAGATCTCAAGGATTTGAAGTTGAGGATTGGTCACAAGTTGAAAGCCTAGTGAGTTCATACTTGAAACAGCGTCGCATTGATACATGCAATGAGATTTTAGGTCATATTCCCAATGGCTACTACCACATTGTAAAACATCACTTAAACTACTTTGCTTATCAATATGTACCTACCAGAAAATGGGACCGGGTATATGTGACTACTCTTTTTACCTTTTATTGGAACCAAACGATTGAGGCAATAGAATTTGCCAAAAAGATCGTTAAATCTACAGATAGTCTATTTGTTGGCGGAGTTGCGGCATCCCTTATTCCTCAGCTTATTGCCCAAGCAACTGGGTTACAAGTTGGTCAGCATATTATTACTGGGTTACTAGATAAACCCGGTATTCTTGATGATAATGAGATTATTATTGATGAAATCACTCCAGATTACAGTGTTCTAGAGACTATTGATCATCACTACCCCCTTGATACCGGGTATCTTACTTACATGACGAAGGGATGCACGCGTACGTGTAGTTTCTGTGCTGTTCCGAAGTTAGAGCCAATTTACAAAGAGAAAATTTCAATTGAAGAGCAAATCGCAAGAATAAAGAAGGAACACGGGGAGCGGAAGGATCTTATTTTGATGGATAACAATGTTCTAGGATCTCCCAGGTTTCCCGAAATTATCGAAGAGATCATGAATTTAGGATTTGTCCGAGGTGCGAAATACATCGAGCCTAACCGATTCGAGATATTAACAAACTATCTTGTTAAGGGAGATAATGTCTATAACGAGCGAAAATATATGGATCAAATCCATGATTTACTCCAGACATTCCGCAATAGAATAAAAAGTTCATCAGAACGCAAGAGATATGATGAGCTACTTAATGAATGCCATCTCAATTCAGTAAATACGATTAATAAAGAGACCTTACTGGATTCAAAGAACTTGATTAACGAATTCGTTGAAAAATATAGAAACAAGTCACCTAAACAACGCTACATCGATTTTAATCAGGGAATTGATTGTCGGTATGTTAATGAAGAAAATATGGCTCTCTTAAGTCAGCTACCCATACGTCCTATGCGGATTGCATTTGATTACCTTGCACTACGCAAGCCCTATGAGAATGCTATACGTTTAGCTGACAAATATGGAGTTCGTACACTCTCTAATTATATACTCTTCAACTATCAGGATAAACCAGCAGAACTATGGGAGAGGTTAAAGATAAATTTAGACTTAAATAGTGAATTAGAAGCCAGTGTCTACTCATTCCCTATGAAGTTCATTCCACTATATGGCGAAGAAGCTACAAATCGACAATATATTGGTAAGCACTGGAATCGGAAATACATTAGGGCTATACAATGTATCCTGCACGTTACAAAGGGGGTTGTAACTGTCAACCCAGACTTCTTTAACAGGGCATTCGGCAGCGATATAGATGAATTTTTTGATCTGTTAGTTATGCCGGAGTCCTATATCATGTACCGAAATCACTTCGAAGAGAATGGGCAAACAGAAAAATGGCGTTATCAGTATAGAAACTTATCTTCACATGAACTAGCTCAAGCAAATGAGATTATATTTACGAACAGTTTTAGCTGTAATGGAACAACCCCTAAAACCGTGCGGTCAGTTTTGGAACACTATCAAACAATCTATGTGCCTGAACGTATAATTAAACCTAGTTGACCTACATTGGACCTATCCGAATACTTCCCCGATGCGGAGAGCGTCAACCAGGCACTACGCGGCCTGATTGAGTTAATTCCACATAAGCAGTAATCTGCTCCTTTTCACGTATCCCTCTCGAAGCAGCTTCTGTCCAAGGAACTTTGGCCGGGTTCTTTGCTTACAAGCATTTACACAGTATCCGTGAAGGTATATAATCTCTCACATGATTGTCTCTTTTGCAGACGAAGCCACAGCTGATTTGTATCATGGGCGCAACACCAGTCGAGTTCGTCGGTTTCCGCATGACATTCTTCATCGTGCTTTGGTCCGGCTGGACGTTCTCAACACCGCTCAACACTTGATGGATCTGAGTTCTCCACCGGGCAACCGCCTTGAAGCCTTGAGTGGTGATTGGAGCGGCTTCCATAGCATTCGCATCAACAAACAGTGGCGGATTGTTTTCCGTTGGGAAGACGGCAACGTGTATGACGTTCAAGTGGTAGATTATCACTAAAGGTAAAACGAAATGATCCCCGAAAACCGCATTCCTACCCATCCAGGCGTTGTGCTGGAAGAAGAATTCTTGGTTCCGTTGAACCTAACACAAGTGGCGTTGGCCAAGCATCTGGGCGTCCCCACGCAGAGGATCAACGAATTGATCAATGGCAAACGTGGTGTCACGCCGGAAACTGCCTGGCTATTGGCCGGCGCATTCAAAACGACGCCCCAATTCTGGCTCAACTTGCAGGCAAACTATGATCTGGCGGTGAACCGGCCAGACCGTGAAATTCAACCTCTGTCATTGGTCGCCTGAACCGTCTACGAAGATAGAAGACGTTCGTTGGTATTGAGTTGATTCCACTATTCTCAAACATTTAGAATGTACCTAACGAAGCGAGTTCGATTTGATTGTTTGCATCGGCGAACAATATTCAGAGGAGCACGGAAAATGCCTTTAGCAGATATTGAAGAGGAAATCAGCGCGCTGACGCGATTTGAAAAAATTCTGTTGATCGAAAAAATCACCAAAATGCTGTTGGAAGAAGAGAACCCTGCGCGATATTTCGATTCGCGGAAAAGCTATCCTCTGTTCACACCGATCAACCAGGAAAAAGCGGCGGCTCAACTTCAACAGTTTCTTGACCAGCAGAAGTCGTAATGAGGCAGCATTGAACCAAAATCAAAGCGAAACCTATCCATTTGAGATCTGTCCTCTGTCTGTCGACGACGGCAGCGGTTTCTTGATCTCATTCCCCGACTTTTCGGAGTGTATCTCCGACGGCGAAACCATCGAGGAAGCGATCCAAAACGGCAAGGACGCCTTGCAGGAGACCATCGCCGCGCTGGAAAGTATGGGGTTGCCTGTGCCGGAACCCAACAGCGGTGGCAGCTACAGCGGTAAATTCATTCAACGCACCACCAAGAGCCTTCACGCACAGTTAGCCTTACGCGCCAGGCAAGAAGGCGTCAGTATGAACACGTTGGTCAACACGCTGTTGGCCGAAAGTCTTGGTCGAGGAGAGTCGGCAAGGTAACAGCAGACGGCTGTGTGCCGCCGCTGATTGCTCCGGAAAATAAAACCATGTCTTCTCAACTCTACCAACCCAGCGAACATGTTCTCTGGCGCTCCCGACCACAGGGCCAGGTTGGATACGTCATCCCTTGTACTGTTGTGGTGGATACACCGCAAGTGACTGTTCTCTTTCAGGCGACTGGCTCGGTCTGCAAGAGGCGCGTCGGCCAACGAGGTGGGCCGCGCGGGCGTAGCCTGCTTGTGGATAATGGCCCTGCATCCCATGAAGATGTGGTCTGGTCTGGTCCGCCGACACTGCGGCTACATCCCTGGGGCAGCGCGTACTCCATCATCCGCTCCTGGAACAGCGCCCATGCCTGCGCTGAAGGATGGTATGTGAATCTGGAAGCAGCGTGGCGTCGAACACGGTTAGGGTTTGACTCACAAGACCTGACCCTCGACATCACTGTTGAAGCCGATCTCTCCTCCTGGGCGTGGAAAGACGAAGACGAACTGGAATGGAGTGTAGAGACGGGCAAGTACTCAGCGAAGGACGCGGCACTCATTCGTGAGGAGGGGTTCCGTGTGATACGCACATTGGAAAAGCGGATGTGGCCCTTCAATGCGGACTGGTCCCAGTGGCACCCCCATCCAGGATGGACAATTCCAACTGTCCCAACAGATTGGGCAGATTCGTCGGCGTGATGTAAAACAGATGAGTATCTAGAGAGGAAGCAACCGGCAACAGAAATGCAAGAAAGCATCTTCGTACAAGTCGTCACAACCTATTGGACCAAGACAAGTCGTGGCGCGCCGCTTTCCGACAGGCGCAACCAGTTGCCGGATGCTTTTGAGCTTACGCCATCAGCCTTGAGTAAACTCAGCACTGGGGAGTGTTATTCCCAAATCATCATGCGCGAATACGAAGACTTTGTACCGGTTCATACGGTTGAGAGATTCTCGCCCAATCGCCGCTTTCAATGGTCTGCCGTGTCCATCAGCGTCTTGAACAACAATGTCCCCGTTGTTCGATATCAACACGATCCGGTCCTTGAAGGCGCACCGAGACGGTCCCAGCGTCCGGCGGTTTCTCACGAGTTGGATGTGAATCGACTGTTGCGTGTGAAGTACAACAGTCGCACTTCCTGGCCGACCGGTGAATGGCGTTATGAGCAGATAGTTTTTAACATCTTGCACACGGCAATACCATCGGTGGAGATGTTCACCATAGAGCCAGAAAAATACATAAACGACCTGGCGGATTTGTGGTAATAGGAACCAGAAAGTGAGATGAGCAGCAGGATTTTCTACACCTTGCTTGACGACAGAAAGAATAAGTGATGAGCGACGAAAATTTCGACCGTCCTGAGCCGATGGCGGATTTCTTCGATCTACGCGCAGAGGGATACGACGAGCACATGCGCGGTTATGTGTTCACTGTGGACCAATTCACGGCGTTCTATGAAGCTGTGGCGCTGTCGTTCCCTGTCACCGAAGAACCGTTGACCGTCCTCGATCTAGGCTGCGGCACGGGACTGGAGATCGAGTTTATCCTGCGCCGGGTGCCCAATGCTCGTATTACCGGCGTAGATCTCTCTACCCAAATGCTGGACCGGTTGCAACAGCGCTACTGCGACCACATGCACCAGATCAGATTGGTTGTTGGTTCCTACCTGACGATGCCGTTCGATGAGCGGGGCTATGATTTCGTCGTCTCTGCTATGACCATTCATCACCTCCTACACGACGCCAAGCGCGCCCTGTACAAGAAGATTCGGGCCGCGCTAAAACCGGATGGCCGCTACATTGAAGGCGATGGCGTCACACGGGCCGATGCGGAAGCGGACTTTCTCGCTACCTATGTCGAGCAGATGGCCGCCCTGCCAGCCGCCGGCGATGGCGACTATCACATCGATCTTCCTCTTTCGATTGAGACACAAAAAACGCTGTTGCTGGAAGCTGGATTTCACAGTTTCGAACTACTCTGGCAAAAAGACAGCGCTGATCTCTGGAATGCCGCCGTCTATGCCGTTACAGCATAACCTCACGCCGTAGAACCTACGCTGCGGATTCGATCAAAAATCTTCAGCGCTTTCTCCCGACCTACACCAACGTCGTCGGCACGTTGTACACCCGCACAATCTCGCGCAGTTCCTCTTCGGTCAAACCTTCGGCATACCCCCCACTGACCAGATCCATATACTCATACATGGCGGCGGTTTCGGCGTATTCAATGCGGTCGGCGGCCTTGGTCACCGAGAGATCGGAGCGCGCCATCACACCGTGTTTGCTCCACACGACAATGCGATAGGTGCGCAGACCAGCGATGTTGGCTTCCATCATGGCTGGGGAGCCGGGCAACTGGTAGGGCAAGATGCCAATCCCTTCGGGCAGGTTGATGATCGTCTCTGGTTCCCAGCGTAGCAGCCGCTTGTTGAAGTAGTCCTGATTGCGATAGGACGGCAGGTGGCTGAGGTAGGTGAGATGCGGCGGCTGAGCATGGATCAGGGCGTGGAAGTTGGCGCCGCTGCGCGCGATCTGATCATGATGAACTGCCAGATGTGAATTAAATTCGCTGGTCACCTGTTTGAAGAGCCGCCGCGGCGACGTGTAAAGATGGGCGCTTTGGCCGTCCTCGGCAATGACAATAGCCCCCAGATTGGCGGTCGGCTCGTGATGGATGTCGCGCAGTCGCCGCCCCGAACCGGTGACAATCACCGTCATCCCCGCCAGCGCAGGGACAGACAGCGGCAGTTCAATCGGTTCTGCCAGTGGAAAGCGGCGACGCACTTCAATCGGCCAGCCAATGCAGATGGAGATATTCCCTGCGGCGCCTTCGCTGGCGGCCATCTCGCTCGCCCGCTGCCCTGCCGCGCCGATGGCGATCAGGAACTCGTCCAGTTCTGGGTAAGGTTGACTGAGTGACATGGATTTTATCCCCCCGGTGGTGGCAATGGAGCAATCAGCGCAATTCGGCGAACGCCGCTTCGATTTCGGCGATGGCGGCGTCGGCGTTCGGCATCAGGAAGACGATCTGGCGCACCGTCATGGCGTGGCGATCCTTCAGACGGTCGGCCAGTTCAAAGTTGTGCCGCATGAGGATCGAGAAGACGCGCTCGAAAGCTTGTTCATCCTCAAGCAGTTCGCCCACAGATAGATCGAGCGACATCGCAATCGGCGCCGGCTTCACTTCGACGTAGGGCGTCGTCCATTGGTGACGGCCAGCGGCGATGGATTCGCGCCGTCCGCCTGCGCCGTCGGGCCAGATCACCTCGCCGCTGGTGTTAGGCGGCAGGACGACTTCGAGATGGAACTCTCCATCCGCAATGCGCCAGGACGACTGAGCCAGGCCGTAGGGCGTGTTGAGGCGAGCAGAGGCATGGATCAATCCACCGCCCGGCCGCGGACGGATCGTCACGGCGCGGTAGCCGGGGGCGGCAGGCGCAAGACCGGCTACATGGCGATGCAGCCAGTCGGCCACCGCGCCCAACGCGTAATGGTTGAACGAGGTCATCTCGCCAGGGTTGACTGAGCCATCGGGCAGCATACTGTCCCAGCGTTCCCAGATCGTAGTGGCGCCCATCGTCACCGGGTAGAGCCAGGAGGGGACTTCACGCTGCATTATCAGGCGGAAGGCGACATCCTCTGCGCCGACGCTGCACAGCGCGTCGCAGATCAGCGGCGTCCCCACAAAGCCGGTGCTGATACGGTAGCGATTAGCGCGCACCAATTCGGCCAGGCGACGGCCTGCTTCGGCCCTTTGTTGTTCATTTGCCAGCAAGGCGAACTGGATGGCGAGGGCATAGGCAGTGGCGGCGTCGGCGATGACACGTCCCGCCGGGGTGACATAGTTGAACTGGAAGGCCTCACGCACCGACTGTGCCAGCGTCCCATAGTGGGTGGCGATGTCGTCTCGCCCTAGCACCTGGGCAACCCGACCGAGGAGTTCGGCGGAACGGGCAAAGTTGGCGGTAGCAACGATAAAGGCCGGGGTGCGGGCGTCGCCCGGCTTGTCCGGCGGCGCAGCGGGATCAAGCCAGTCGCCGAACTGCATACCCGTGTCCCACAGAAGCGATTCCCCGGCCACTTCGGCCACTTTGTCGACCCAGGCGCACATACTCTCGAACTGCGTTTCGAGGATGCCTTTGTCGCCGAAGCGTTGGTAGAGCACCCAGGGGACGATCACCGCCGCATCTCCCCAGGCCGCCGCCGGTGGATTGGCGCGGGGCCTGGGCGCGGCGTCGGGCACAAAGAAGGGGACGACGCCCGCCACGGCCTGTTCCGCGGCCAGATCGGCCAGCCACGAGGTGAGAAAACCAGCGCTGTCGTAGAGGAAGGAGGCCGTCGGCGCGAAAACCTGAATATCGCCAGTCCAGCCCAACCGTTCGTCGCGCTGCGGGCAGTCGGTGGGGATGGAGAAGAAGTTGCCGCGCATGGACCAGACCACATTCTCGTGCAGGCGGTTGATCAGCGGGTCGGAAGCGTCGAACCAGCCAGTGCGCTCCATGTCCGAATGGCAGACGACGGCTTCAATATCGCCGGTCTTCAGTTCGCCGGGCCAGCCGGTTACCTCGGCATAGCGGAAGCCGTGAAAGGTGAAGCGCGGCTCCCAGACTTCTACGCCGCCGCCTTTGAGCGTGTATATGTCCGTGGCCCTGGCATGGCGCAAGGGACGGATCGAGAGTTCGCCCTCTTCGAGGACTTCGGCGTGGCGCAGCGTCACCGTCTGCCCTGCCTCGCCCTGCGCGCGGATGCGCAGGAAGCCGACAAGATTCTGCCCGAAATCGAGGATCGTCTTCCCCGACGGCGACGTGGTGATGGTCACCGGTTGGAGGTTTTCCATGCGGCGCACAGGTGGGCCGGACGGGGCGACAAGGGTGGCCTTGTTATAGTCAACGACGCGCACGCCCGCCCAGTCGCTCTCATCATAGCTTGGATCGGCCCAGCCCTCCTTTTCGAGGCGGGCATCGTAGGCTTCGCCATCGTAGAGTTCGCTGCGCAGGATGGGGCCGGTGGCGGCGCGCCACTCCTCGTTGCTGACGATGTGCGCGGTGGAGCCGTCTTCGTAGGTGACGGTCAACTGGGCCAGGAGCGCGGCGCGGTCGCCATAGAGGTTGCGCCTGCCGCCGCCGAAGCCCAGGCGTCCGCAGAACCAGCCTTCGCCCAGTATAGCGCCGAGGGCGTTCGTCCCCTGGCGCAACCGATCGCCCACATCGAAGGTGCTGTAGATCAAACGGTGGTGGTAGCTTGTCCACCCCGGATCGAGGAGATGGTCGCCGACGCGCTGCCCGTTGAGGTAGGCCTCATAGACGCCCAGCGACGTCACATAGAGCCGCGCCTGGCGGACGGGTCTATCGATCACAAATTCGCGGCGCAGTAGGGGGCTGGGCTGGGGGATCGAGGTATCTTCATCCCAATCGGGGCGGATGAAGTGGGCCGTCCAATCGATGGGGTGGAGCAAACCGGTTTCCACGGACGCCGGTTCGCTCCAATCGCTGGCGGAGCCGTCCTTGCCCCAGACGCGCACGCGCACGGAGACTTGTTGCGCAGACGTCAGGGGCGCAAACGGCCACGCCACCAGCACCGACTGATCCGAGTTGATCTTGCCGGTGCTGGCGCGCAATTTGTCGTCATCGTAGTATTCGCTCTCATACGCGGCCTGCGTCCAGCCGGGAATGGACGTTTCGGTAATCCACGAAAGACGAGGATTGTTCACGCCGATGCCCAGCGATTGACGGATCTGCTCGAAGCGCAGGCGGGTGATGGTAACGTTGGTGTCGATCATGCGGGTTTGGTCCTTGTGTGGCGGGAAGGGTTGGCATGTCCACGCGCTGAGGAGGCGCTTTGATTATAACAGGAATGTTGCTAATCACCTTCTTCAAATTGAAAAACCTGCTCCAGCGGAACGCCAAAGGCGCGGGCGATGCGGAAAGCAACTTCCAGCGACGGCGAATATTTGTTTCCCTCAATGGCGTTGATCGTCTGCCGCGTGACGCCGACCTGATCCGCAAGCGCCTGCTGTGTCATCTCACTGTGTTGAAAGCGGAGCGTGCGGATCGTGTTGGTAACGCCCCCACCGCGCTTGCCCATAGTCTACACTCCCCGTCGGTAGAAGTAGAGCTGCGAACCGATTTCCACAAGTTGCGCCAGCACCCAGAACCCCAATAGCAAATGGGTGAAGACGAAGTTACCTTCGGTTAAAACTGCCGCGCAGAGGGCCAGGAAGACGCCTGTCGCCAATACATAGGACGAATTGCGCTCTCCTTTCAGTTCGATCAACTGGTCGCGCTCATCAGTCTCGTTGCGACGATCAATGATCGCTATCAGGATGTGACCTGCGACCATGATCATTACAAGTAAAACGACCATCCCCACGAAAAGGCCGATCTGGTGCGGCATCACTGTCGCCGTCTCTGCCGGCAAGACGCTGAAAAAGTATAGACTAAAGACTGCAATCAAGCCGACGAACTGCAACCACAAGCTCTTCTCCTGAAACGACAAACCCATTTTCTTTCTCCTCATGTCAATTATAGCGGACTCTATGTAAAAAATACCAGACATGGCAATCATATCATCTCATTGCAAGGATGTCAACTATTTTTTACACAGCTATCCTTTGCAGCCCTTTATCCCCTAATCCTTTTGACTAAGCAGAGGTCTTGGTCTAATGTGTAGAACAAGCACAACGAGAAAAGCCATGTGTTCAGCGTACATCCCACCCCATTCGGTCCGTCTGCAAAGCATCCACTCAAGCTGGCCGAATGACACACTCTGGAGACTCAAGACTATGACTGTGGAATCAAAGCAAATCCCCATGCGCGCCGTGCCCGGCTACTATTCGAGTACCGAAGGCATTCAAATCGCCATCCAGACCCATCACGACGCCAGCGACGAAGACTTGCAGTTCTTTCAACAGCTTGGCGTGGAATGGGCAATGGTCGGCGTTCGCGACAACTCGTTGCACGGCGCCGATTTTTACAAACATCTTGTCAGGCGTTTTGGCGACTACCGGCTGAAGATCTACCGCATCACCAATTTAAGCGTCCACAATGTGCCGGAGATCACGCTCAATCTGCCCGGTCGTGACGCCAAGATCGAAGAGTTCAAACAGTTTATCCGCAACCTCAGCGCCGCTGGGATCAAATACAACACTTACGCCCATATGGGCAACGGTATCTGGACGACAAGCCATGTCCCCGGTCGCGGCGGTATGAAGGCGCGTATGCTCGACATTACTAACGCCAAAGGCCACTGGGACGGCGTCGTTTTTGAAGGCGAGTTGACTCACGGACGCCCCTATACTGAAGACGAACTGTGGGATAACTACGCGCACTTGATGCGTGAGATTGTCCCCGTGGCCGAGGAGGAAGGCGTCTTTATTGGCGTTCACCCCGACGATCCGCCGGTCTATGCGCTGGGCGGCATTCCGCGCTGTATCTTTGGCACATTTGACGGCTACAAAAAGGCAATGGAGATCGCGGACAGCCCCAACATCGGCGTTTGCCTCTGTGTGGGATGCTGGCTCGAAGGCGGCGTGCAAGGGATGGGCAACAGCCCGGCGGATGCCATTCGCCATTTCGCAGCAAAGAATCAACTCTTCAAAGTCCACTTCCGCAATGTCTCCAATCCTATGCCCGAACCGTGGGTCGAGACGCTGATCGACAACGGCTACCAGGACATGTACGATGTGATGAAGGCCCTACGCGAGGTCAAGTTCGACGGCTGCATCATTCCCGATCACATTCCGGCCATGTTGGGCGGTCCGCGTGTGGGGACGGCCTACTCGATTGCCTATATGCGGGCGCTGATCCAGGCGGTGAACAACGAAGCAGGCGGGCCGGCGTAGGATCAGACAGCCAATGTTCAACGTTTGCTACAACTGTGGTCTCTACTGTGCCGACAAGATCATCGATCCTGTCGGCCCATTCGCCGTCTGCCCCGAATGCGGTCACCGTCACCCGTTTCTGGCGCTACCGCTGATGATTGTGTCCGGGGCAAGCGGCGCGGGCAAGTCGACAGTGTGCAACTATCTCACCGGCCGCGCCCATGATGCTGTCCTCCTCGATGCGGATATTCTGTGGCGTTCCGAATTCAGCAAGCCCGAAGATAACTATCGAGACTTCTTCGATACCTGGCTGCGCATGGCCAAGAACATCGGGCAGTCGGGTCGCCCGGTCGTCCTCTTCGGCGCGGGGATCGGCGTCCCGCACAATCTCGAAGGATGTGTCGAACGTCGCTACTTCTCGGCCATCCACTATTTGAGCCTCGTCTGCGACGATGATGTGCTGACCCAGCGGCTGAAACAGCGCCCAAACTGGCGACAGTCTAGCGGGCATCCGTTCATCGAGGAGCAGTTGAGTTTCAACCGCTGGTTCCGAGAATACAACCAAACCGTCGGACAACCGCCCATTACCCTGGTTGATACTGGAACTTTGACGCTGGAAGAGTCGGCGCGTACTCTTGTGGATTGGATGGCAGCGATACTCTGATGGCTGGCGCGCAGATCGTGATTGATTTATCGTTTGTAGGGGAAGCGACATGTTTTTAGGAAGACGCGGACGACAGGGCAGCCGTTCCATCGATGATCGCCCCACACCGGATACGCCTGTAAACTGGCGGCGACTTTGGGGGTATCTTAAACCATACCGTGGGCGGATGGCGTTGGCGATTGGGGCGTTGGCCGTCTCCAGTGCAATGGGGTTGACCTTTCCACTGGTGATCGTGCGTCTGCTCGACTCGGTATTGCAACAGCAAGATGTTGCGCAACTCAACTGGTTGACGTTAGCGCTGATCGGCGTCTTTTTTGTGCAGGCGTCCTTTACGTTGGTGCAAACCTACACGCTCAACTATGTGGGTGAGCATATTGTCCTCGATCTGCGCGCCCAACTCTACCATCACTTACAGCGGCTGTCGCTGGGCTTCTATGCCAACCGCCGCACCGGCGAGATCCTCTCGCGCATCTCCAGCGATGTGACACAGGTGCGCACGCTGCTCACCAACAACAGCACGCAACTGCTCAGCAATCTCGTCTCATTGATCGGCTCGGTGGTGATCGTCTTTCTGCTCAACCCGCGCCTGGTCATCTTTGTGCTGGTGCTGATGCTGGCGATTGTGGCCGTAGCGGTGGGCTATGGACGTCTGGTGCAGCGCATGAGTACACGGGTGCAGGATGCGCTGGCCGACTCGACGGTGGTGGTGGAAGAAGGCTTGCAGGGAATTCGCGTGGTCAAGAGCTTTACCAACGAGGACTACGAGGTCAACCGCTACCTCTCATTTTTGCAAAGAACCTTGAACGCCGCCCTGCGGCTGGCAATCTATCGATCCACCTTCGGCGGGTTGATGGCCTTCCTGGGCTTTGGCGCGATAGCGGCGATCCTCTGGTTCAGCGGGCGCGAAGTGCTGGCTGGTCGGCTGGCATTTTCTACCATCAGCGGCTTTTTGATCTACTCGATTGCAATTGCATCGAGCCTTGGCGGGCTGTCGAATCTCTATGGGCAGTTCCGCGAGGCGGTGGGCGCCATCCAACGGGTCTTTGAAATTTTGGATACGCCGCCCGCCGTGGATGATGCGCCGGATGCAGCGACGCTGCCCCCTGTCGATGGCGACATCCGCTTTGATCGAGTTTCCTTTGGCTACGAAAACAACGTGGAGGTGATCAACGATGTGTCGCTCTCCATCTCGCCTGGGGAGATTGTCGCATTGGTTGGCCCCAGCGGCGCCGGCAAGAGTACGCTCTTCAACCTGATCCCCCGTTTCTATGACCCCACACAGGGGACGATCCGCGTCGACGGCGTTGACATCCGCACGGTGACGCAACAGAGCCTGCGCGCCCAGATCGGCCTCGTGCCCCAAGAGACGATCCTCTTCGGTGGGACGATCCGTGACAATATCGCCTATGGGCGGTTGGATGCCACGGAAGCGGAGATCATCGACGCGGCCAAAGCGGCCAACGCCCACACTTTCATCACCGAGACGCCCGATGGCTACGATACAGTTGTGGGCGAACGGGGTGTCAAACTCAGCGGCGGACAGCGCCAACGGCTGGCAATCGCACGGGCAATCCTCAAGAATCCGCGCATTTTGCTCCTTGACGAGGCCACCAGCTCGCTTGACAGCGAGTCCGAGGAATTGGTGCAAGATGCGCTCAACCGGCTGATGCAGGGACGCACCTCGGTGATCATCGCCCATCGGCTGAGTACGATCAAAATCGCACACCGGATCGTTGTCCTTGATGGCGGGCGGATTGTTGAAGTTGGCGACCATAAGACGTTAATGGCGCAGGGCGGACTCTATGCGCATCTCTATTCGCTGCAATTCCGTGGGAACAATGTGGCGAGAGGGTTCACACGCGAGGAAGCAGCAACGACGGCATCAATCCACTGATAGAGAACACACATGAAGTTCGTACAATCGTAGGGGCGCTGGCGGACGCAGCGTCCGCTTGCTGCGTCCACTGGGTGCGGCAAGCAGTACCCGTACCGAATTGTATGATGTTCAAATGGCTTCTCTATGAAGTTCTGGAGGCGATCCACGAAAGAACACAAAGGCAGAGAAAAACCGCAGCTACAAGCAGCGGCTACGATGACTATCTCAATATCAAAGTTGAGCTGTATCGATTACGATGAGGCCCTCACCGAAACGGTGAAGGCCTCTTTATTCGACAAAATGATATACGCACTACGCCTGCGGCGTATCGCCAGGTTTGTTTTCGCCGTCCTCGCGCGACACAGGAATGTCTTGGGGATCGTCCGTAGTGGAGGAAGCGCTCTTTGAATGAGCAGCTTCGCCCTTTTCCATACGTTCAGCCAATTCCTGAAGTTCGGCGGCGACAACGCCTAATCCCTTGGTCAATCCCTGGCGTAGATCCTCGGTGACTTTGCTGGAACGCACCTTGACCACCACCCGTTCAGCCTGTTCGCGCAGTTCCTGTCCCTGCTCGCTACGGTTGAATTTGACAAGCGTCTCTTCAACGTTGTCCACCAACGAGCGCAGTCCACGGTTGAGGTCAGTTTCCAATTGCTTGCGCTGATCGCTCTGCCAGGCTGCCCGCACTGCACGGGAAAAGGCTTCAGCCAGACGATTGATCTCTGCGCTTAATTCCTCGGTGGCCTTGCGCTCCTCGGCGCTCTGCTCACTGCCTGCCCCACTTCCAAGTTGCGCTTCATGGGCAGCGTCGGTCTTCTGAGAGTGCTCAATGCTTTCTCGCATAGCTTCGTGGGCATCTTCCAAATGTTTCTCGTCCATTGTATTTCTCCTTTACAAAGGGAATCTGTGTACAAGAGTCAACTCAAAGACAATACGCACTAGTGTATGGAAAGTTGCAGGTTTGCAGGTGACAACGAACCATCGTTCACCACCACACATCCCTACTCCCAATCACCAATCTCCAATGTCACCGCATCCCCCAATGGCTGCTCATCCCTGAAAACGGGAAGGCGGACGCCGGTCTCAGGGATGTAGAGGCCGGTACGGATGGTAGCACTGTTGGGTAGATCCGCAGGCAACGCCACCCGATGTGGATCAACGATGATCTCGCCAGGGAGCCATGTGCCCGATGGCGCTGCAATCGCCCGTCGCCCTGGCAACCCATCATCCTGCGCCAGGAGCGTCCCATCGGCGGCGGTGAGGTGGAAGAAAACCTGATGGGGCGGCAAGAGCGTTTGCAATACCTCCCAGTAGAGCGTGACCAAAAGCATATCATCCGCCACGCGTTGATCATAGCCGATCAAACGGGCATGGGCGCCAATTTGATAAGGCGGTGTCAACGGCGTTTGGATCGGCGGCGCTTCGAGCCGGATCTCTCGACGGGCTACGGGCAGATCACCAAGTTTGACCGGCGTACTCTTCTCCCCGCTGAGCGGATCCATCAAACCGGCGAGCAGGGTATGATTGCCCGCTGAGAGGGTGGCCGGTAAATAGAAGCGAACCGGCAAACGCACAAGCGATCCTCGCCGCCAGGCTGTGGTCGGGTAATTGGTCAGCGGCCAGCCTTCCCACCCGGCTACCCCTGCGCCGTTGCGATCCAACAGGCTGATGTAGAGGCGATAGTCTGAAAGCGTCTCGATCTCGCTGCGCACAAAGAGGCTCAACGCCATCTCCGTACCCGCCAGTGTCGGCATGTTCGGATCGTATCCCGAAAATCCTAAGAAGGCAACCCCCTCGCGCACAATCCAACTGCTGCGGTTGGCTGGTTCGGCCAGCCGCTGTTGAATGGGCAACCGCAAGGATGGGAGGAGTTCCGACGGGGCTTGCACCTGGACGACGCCGATGGAAACCACATCGGTGGGACCCTCGGCGGTTTGGACAGGCAGCAACCGCTCTTCCGCCGCCGGGCCGACGCCGATACCAATCTGGTACCAGGCAGGCGGCAACCCAACTGGGACAAGTAGCCCTAAAGACACAGGCGATCCCCCAAGCGCAGGATCACCCTGCGCCAGTTGAAGATCACGGTTGGCCCAGACCCGTCCCTCGTCATCGAGCAGACGCAGTGAGATCAGCAGGGGCAGCGCGTCGCGTTCGGTGAGCGTCCACTGCAAGGTGATGGGCAGGATCTGGTTGGCGCTGGCAATGGGCGCTGCGCCGATGGTACTCTCGCCATTCAACCGCAGTGGACCAAAGTCGATCTCGGCGTTGATCGGCGCAGATTGGGCCGACGAGGGCAACGCCCAACCACTCAGCCGGGTAGTTGGCGTGTACCAACGGTTTTCAAAGGAAAGTGTACGCGCGGCGAGATATGCCTCGATCTCGCCTTCTAAAATCCCCCCCAGCGAAAGATGCGCAGGGAACCAGACTTTTCCCCGCGCCAAGGCGTCATCCAATGCAGCGGCTACAGACTCATCCCAACCTGGGCTGGGGCTGAGGATCGGCCACGGACCGTACTGTTCGCCCCGCCCCCAAATCGGCGCGTAAGCCCGCCAATAACCCACCTGCCAGGGATAGACAGCGAAGATCATGTCTTCATCGCTGCCCTGTTGCACTGTCTGCCGGATCAACGGGCGGTAATCGTTCTCCGCATAGCGGGGGACGGTGTAAAAGGTCCAAATCCCCGTCAGCGCCGCAATGGATAGGCCAGCCCATCCCAGGCCAGCGCCTAGCCGATTCCACACAGAACGGCGTCGCCACAAAGTATCCATGCCCGATGCCAGCAGAAGCAGGAAGAAGGGCAACACGAAAAGCAGCACCCGTTCCCCCCCGTCGGGGAAGAAGGGCAGGCGCAGATTGATCAAAAAGGCGACGGTGGTGGGGAGGAGGAGGAGAAAGGTGATAAAGGATTGGGGACTGGGGATTGGGGACTGTGGGCTGGGGACTGGGGGCTGACGGCTGATAAGCCAGATCGCGATAAATAGGGCGACAGCGATAGCGCTGCTCAGTTGAAGCCAGTACAGCGCGGGTTCGGCGGTGGGGATGTGTCCACCGACAAAGGTAGAAAAATGACGCCATAGATAGAGCAGCGGTCCCAAAGGACGGTCGGCGTCGGCGATGATCTTCTGGGGGATGTAGGCCATCAATTCGGGGATGGCATAGATCAGCCAGGGCAGGTAGAGCAGGGCAACAACCAGATCCGCAACCACCAACTGCCCCAACCGGCGCAAATCGGAGCGAAAGAACCAGAGCGCCCATACAAAGTGCGCCAACGGCAACAACACAGCGTAATACTCGGTGTAGAGCAGCGCAGTGGTGGAGAGGATATAACCGAGCGAAATGGATATTGGATATTGGATATTGGGTATTGGAGATTGGAGACTATGTGGTGCATGGTGCGCGTTTTCTGCGGTCCGCTGTCTGCTGTCTGCCGTCTGTGGTCCGCAGTCCGCCATGCGCCAGAAGAAACCTGTACTCACGATCCCCAACAGCAATTCCAGGCCATACATGCGCACTTCCTGGCTGTAGAAGATGTGCATCGGGCTGATCGTCAACAAGAGGACGGAAAGCAGGGCGCGGCGAGAGCGGGCGGGAAAGAGGATGCGCGCCAGCCACCAGATCGCTGGGATCGCCAGTACACCGATCAGGATCGAGAACGAGCGCAGCGCCAGTGGAGAAGCGGATCCCCAAAGGGTGAGCCAACCATGCAGCAGGGCGTAATAGAGCGGCGGGTGGATATCCTGAACGGTGAGGCGTAACATCGTCGTCATCGGCTCAGTGGCAAAGTAGACGCTGTATCCTTCATCCCACCAGAGCGGCTGCCACGAAATCAGCAGCGAACGAATCAGGATGGCAACGAATACCCAGAGCGCGAGGATGATGAAACGAAGCGAGCTTTGGCGCAACATACAGTTAAGAATGAAGAATAATGATTGGGTAGCGTATCGAATCGCACTTACCAATCATTATTCTTCATTCATTCCTCTTTTATGGAGCTACCCAGCGAGGTAGGAAAATACGAATATCGTTCTGCACGGTAAATTCCCAGGCATCTGAAACAGGAGTACCGCCTGGATCAGCCACCCAAACCCGATAAGTTCCTGGGGTAGTGTTAGAAATTTCGAGTTTGGCGTTGTACCAGAACTCGCTCTCCAACCCTGGATCGCCAACAAGCGTACTCGAGTCAAACATGGTTTCAAAGCGCCCGGCTGGACCTTCGGCGACCATTTTATAACCGCCGACAGCCGCTGAGGGGCACTGCGTCTTACAGATCCACCCGAAGAAACTGATGATTGGGTTGGAATTAGGCCGCGGTTCCACGAAGCCACCTTTGGCAATCGTAAAGCTTGGCGCCGGCGGCTGTGTGGGCTGGGCGGGCGCAGGGACAGGGGTGGGCGCAGCAGGTTGTGGCTGCGGCTGTGGTTGCGGTTGCGGCTGCGCCACAGGGGCCGGCGCTGGCGGCGCAGGGATATTCGACGCCACGGCCACACTATCCACAGGACCGACAGTATCCACGAGGAAACTGGCGATCCAGACAGTCTGCCCGTTGACGCAACAGACCTGCCACCAGTCCCCTGCCGGGTTCTTGCCCACGATTTCCAACTCTGTGCCTCGATTCGCTGTGCCGGCCAGGTTGTATTGCGTGCCAGGACCGCCGCGCAGGTTGACCGCCGGGCTATTCACTACCACTTTGGCCGTCTGCGGTTCTGGCGTCGGGGTGGGCAGATCCGGTGTGGGGGTTGGTTCTTCCTGGGCTGGAGCGGCGGGCTGCTCAGCAGGCGCGGCCGCTTCAGGCGCTGAGGGGGCAGGCTGCTGCTCGACGATAGGCTGGGCTGCTTCGACAAACGGGGTCGGCGTAAAGGTCGGGCGCGGTGTACGCGTCGGCAAGACAGCGCTTGATTCCACAGGCTCAGGACCACAGGCCGTCAGGAACATCGCCCCTGTAACAAGAAGGATTAGCAACAAGATTTGACGTATCACAATAAGAACACTCCCGCTATTGAATAAATGGCCGATAGCTTTGAGCCATTTTACACAAGATTCAGTCGTTCACGACTTCATAGGCTCTGGGCTGGTCCGTGATCGACCTACCACCAGGTCACGGATCTGGCGGAAGCCTAAATCGTGAATTACTGAGATTAACGCACACGCTGCCAGGCAATATAGACTTCACGGTTCGGGTTAAACGGCTGTGTGGTGAAAGAGATTTTATCCGAAAGCTGATTGCCTACACCATCCTTCACCCAGACGGTCCATGTGCCGGTGCCGAGTAAATCAAGCGGCGTGGGCGTCGCCGTCGCCCCTGGCCACTCAGCGCGCGGTGGATTGTATGGGTGATATTCATATTTAAGATTGTATTCTAAGCGATTGCCTGCCCCCACTGGGGCGTTGAATTCAAAGACATCACGGCTGGGTACATCCCCATGCCGGTTAGGACGGTCGAAGCCTTCGAACTCGACTTCGAGGAAGTAGCCTTCGGCGGGTACTTCGTTGTTGTTAAGCGGACCGATAAACAGCTTCACCCAAATGGTAAGGAACTGGTTATTGGTCGGCGTAAATTGGGGGCCCAACGCCAGTTGAAAAGGATATTGATAGGGCGTCGGCGTCGGCGTCACCGTTGGCGTCGGCGTATCCGTTGGCGTGGGCGGCGGCTCAGCGCTGATCAATGGCACTTGCGAAATATCATTAAAGACCAGCACATGCTGGGCAGCAACCCATACGTCGACTCCATTAACGCAGCAGATCCGGTACCAGGTTCCCTGCGGATTGCGCCCCACCAACGCCACAGGGATATCTGGCCCCAATTGCGCCACAAAGGGATAGTTGACGCCCGGCCCCGTGCGCAACCCGACCAACCCACTCTGGATCTCAATGTAGGGTGTCGGCGTAGGTGTGGGCGGCAACTCCGGCGTGGGGAAGAAGGGCGTCGCAAACGGCGTTTCTGTGGGGAAAAAAGGCGGAATCGTTGGCACATCGGTTGGCGGGATGGGCGTGGGCAGGATCACCACCCCTTCCATCCCCGGCGGAATGGTGATGACGCCAGGCGTCGATCCTCGCGGCGGCGTGATGATGATCAACGGCAGGATCTCTTCGGGGGTGGGTGTAAAGGTCGGCACTGGCGTGCGCGTGGGCACAGGCGTCGTGAGTTGAGCGACGGCCATCGACGTACTCTCAGCCGCAGATACCGAACGCGGCAAAGCGTCGGCGCTGTTTTGGCGCGACGCATCCGCGCTGACATCACCGGTACACGCAGCCATCAACCCGATCATTGCCAGCAAGAGCAGCGGCAGCCAACCGTGCATCCACTGTCGCCATAAAGAATTCAATCTATCAAACCCAGGTGAAGTGATCAAAGCATCCATCGAGTGAACGAAACTCATAAGGATATGAGAAGACCCGGTACATACCGGGCCTTTGTCAGTATATCACGAAAGGGGGAAAGCTCACCAAACGGATGCGGGATGGGTAGTGCGTAGACGATTTTCACCTGCAAACCTGCCACCTGCCACCTGCCATATGCAAACCTCCCACCTGCAACTTGCAAACCTGCGACTCGCCCCATCACAAAACATATATCACCACACTCCCCTCAGAATTTGGCAAAATGGGGGGAAGCGACTACAATGGCAACGTTGTGTACCGGATGTGAACTTGGAAGGATGAACGCACCATGGCGCGTATGAAGATTCTCTTGACTGAAGATGTCTCCAATATTGGGCAGGCTGGCGAGATCCACACGGTGGCTGCCGGGTATGCCCGCAACTATTTGATCCCGCGCGGTGAGGCGATCCTTGCCACAGCGGCAGCGCTGAAGAAGGCCGAAGAGATCCGCAAGGCTGCGACTCACAAGCGCGCGCAAGAACGCGCCAATGCTGAGGCCCAGGCCGAGGTGATCCGCCAGCAACGCATGCTCTTCCAGGTGCGCGCCGGCGAGAAAAACCGGCTCTATGGCTCGGTGACCAGCGCTGAAATTGCTGAAAAGCTTCAGGAATTGGTTGGCTTTGAGGTAGACCGCCGCCGTATTTTGCTCGATACAGCGATCCGCGACCTGGGTATCTACCAGGTGGGGATTCGCTTGATGGCCGATCTGACGCCGACCTTTACCGTTGCTGTGGTCCGCAGCGGCGAAGGATGGGAAGCAGCAGAGCAGCGACATGCAAAAACAGCGCCTGCTCAGGCCAGTGCAGAAGAACCCGTTGAAGAACCGGCAGCCTGATTTATCTGGATTTATCTTTGCCGGTTGCCTCTCTACACAAAGAGACCGTCATCGTGAACGATGACGGTCTCTTTGTATTGTCTTGAAATGTTAGCCCTCATCCCAATCTGTCGAACTCCTCTGGCTCGACATCAGGGGCATTGTTGAGGATTTCCAAAAGTCTCTCACGGCTGCCACGCCTGGCACGTTTTTCTAAATACTCAATTGTTGAAATTGCTGCAATTTTCTCGGCAACTGCAAGCATGACAAACTGATTAACAGAAATTCCTTCTTCCTGCGCCACTTCACGAAGTTGCTCATGTAAAGTTTTCGGTAAACGTAAACTTAATGCGCTCATTCTTTCACCTCACGGATAATCTGCAAAAACTCTCTTGGCGCTATGGCTTGAATTCCAAACCGATCAATGCCTTTGAAGTCGCTGATATTATGCGTCACGATGTACTTACACCTTGCAGTTACCGCCAGTTCAAGTACAAATTCATCGTTTACATCGGACAAGGTTGGTCTCCACTGAAAGTAAATTTCATGATGATGAGCCATTGAACAAAGCGAATCTATGAAATCTGCGACATCATCCTGAGATAATCCCAGTTCTGTGTGATGGCGGTGAAGTACATCTTCATATTCAAGGATGAGTGCCACCGAATCATGAATTTCAAACCTGTTTGTCCCGACCAGAGACAATAATTTGTTGGATGCGCCTCTTTTGGAGCGAAGGGCAGCAACGATGATATTCGTGCCAAGGACAACATCAGGCGTCTTCATGGTTGGTATGATATATGATATTTCATGTAACATCAAGCCGCTAAACCTGATTTGGAAAGAAGCGGCTTACTATCGATTATATGGAATCATTCAGCATAGCACCCCAAATTGGCGGTGAACGCTCACTCCTGCGGCAGAAGCCACTCCACCACTGCCAGATTTTCAAATCGATCCGCTACAGCGCGATAGAGAACCACTTGCAGACCATCTAGCTCGACGCCGCCCGGCAGTCGATAGCTGTCGGCCACCAGTTCGGTTGGAGCTAAGTGGCGGAAGGGGCGCAACCCGTGGACCGGCGCGGCGCTGTCCTGTTGAATGGGCGCGCCGTCTGCGCCGTGGATGAGCGCGCCGCCCCGCAGAGGACGCACGCTGACCGACCAATCCTGGGGTGTGAGATCAGGAGCGACCTGCCAGTAGAGGGTGAGATCCAAGGAGGGTTCGACGCTTGACAAAACGGGCGCGCCGATTGGACCCCGCTGATATGAATAGCCAACCAGTGTAATCCCATCCCCCATTACTCGATCCAAACGGACCTGCGGCGGCGATGTCTCCAGATCCGCGCCGGTAAATAAAGCTACCCAATCAGGCGTTTGCGATTCCAGGCGCAGTGACGGATCGGAGGTGATCTCCGCAAGCAGCAGCCCAACCGAGTTCTCCGTCGCCAGAACAACCCCGCCTTGCGCCAAAGCGGCATCCACCTGTGGACTGCTGACTACGCGTAAATCAGGGCGGATGCCCCAGATGCTGATCAGATAGTCCAGTCCCAAGGCGGCCTCTTTTTCGGCAAAGAGGACCGCGTCCGCTGGCAACGGCTGATCGAGCAGCAACGCCGGGCGGATCAATGCTGTGTCTTCAGGGCGAGATCGACTATCGGCGGCGGGCAAGGATGCATCCACGCGCCAACCGATCATCCCCACCAAAAGGATCAGCGGCAGCGCGGCCAATCGAGCATCGACGCGGCCCAGCCGTGAGATCATCCACTGCGCAGCGGGCATCACCCCCATAAGGATCAAAGGGTACGCAGGCAGGATCACCTGAAACCAGTTGCCAAAGCGATCCACCCAGCAGAGGATAGCGTAGAGCAGCAGCGTGCCATAAAGCAGAAAGGCCAATCGACCATCCACACCGGGATGATCGCCCCCGCGACGGTGCGCAAAGAGGGCGATCCCCAGCAGACCGATCACAAGCAGCGGAATGCTCAACTCCTGCCAGATCAGTTCGGGAAAGCCATTGGCGAAGAAGGGCGCGCCGGGTTCGAGTCCCCAACTCAGTTCGTCCTGACCCTGGGCGGTGCTGAGGAAGCTCCAAAACCAATCGCGGCCGCTCGTCCATTCTCCTTCGCCCCACCACTGAGGATTGGCCGCGCCGCGCACATAAACATATATGTATCCGAGCAACGGCAGCGCCGCGGCCAGCACCGTCCCCAACACCGTGAGCGGACGCCGCAGCAGATCCGGCTGCGTCCACAGGACCACGGCCACCAGCGGCGGTACGATCATCGCTACCGTCACCATGTGCGCCAGCGAGAGCCCGCAGAGGCAGGCGAGGAGGAGGAGACTGGGGATTGGGGACTGGGGATTGGGGACTGGGGATTGGGGATTGGGGATTGGGGATTGGGGATCGGGGACTGGGGACTGGGGATCGGGGATTGGGTGAACGCCCGGCTGCGGTCTGCCGTCTGCGGTCCGCCGTCCGCCGTCTACCGCCTGCCGCCACCGCAAATAGACATAGACGATCCCCAGCGTCTGGGCGATGGCGCTGCTGTACTGTTCGCTGGTGGTGGCGTAATACCAGAAGAAGTAGGTGACGGCATAGAACGCGCTGATCAACCAGGCCAGCGGCCAATGACCGTACGGCCAGCCGGGGGATCGACTCAGGATCAAGAGAATCCGATAGAGGAGCCAAAGCGCCAGGATCGCCCAGAGCGTGTTGTAGCTGCTCAGAATGGGGATGGGGTTGGGCGTAACGTCGCCGAAAAGAGCGACCAGGCTGCGCCAGCCGTGGAACCAGAGCCAACCGCCCATAGTGTAGAGAGGATAACCGGGGGCGTTGCCCGGTCGCGCCTGCACCTGGGCATAGTGATGGGTGATCAGATCGCCGCCTTCCAATTCGCGCGGCAGCAGACCCGTATCCAGCGTGGCGAAATAGACGAAAACAGCGATCACCCAAAGTAGCCAACCCGCCAAACTGGCTGCACTCGCCGACCGCAAGCGGCTCCATGCGCCGACAGGAGCAAGATCTTCTTTCAGAAAAACACTGTCCACGCCAGGCGACTCCCTCATTGATCAGCATCCACCGTCGGGCCATACTAGCACGCCCAATTGGTGGTGTCAAAGGATGCGGGAAAGTCGATCCCTGATTGTTTGCCAAGCGCGGCGCGGCTGACTATAATTCACAAATGAATCAGCTATATTATTTTATGTCTAGTAGGAGATCCAAACCGTGACGCTGACGGATGAAGAAATACGCAATCAGCCTACACTACGCCAGACGAATGGCGCAGTTCTACCCAAACGCCCCTTGATCGGCGTGCCCACAGGCCGTGAACGCTCTCAACGCTTCTTCGGCCTGCCCATGTATATTATGAACCAGACCTATGTGCGCGAATTGGAAAAACGAGGCGCGCTGCCGGTTTTGATCCCACTTAACATGAGCGAAGCCACATTGGATGGCATCCTCGCCGGGTTGGACGGTCTCTTTCTGCCCGGCGGCGAAGATATGGACCCGGCCACCTATAACGAGGAGCGCCATCCCCAGCTTGGCCCGGTGGACAAAGAGCGCGATCGCACCGAACTCCATCTGGTGCGCCATGCCATCGCTGCGGGGATGCCCGTCTTCGGCGTCTGTCGCGGCGTGCAAGTGATCAACGTAGCCTGCGGCGGCGCGCTCTATCAAGATCTCCACAGCCAGCGCCCCGATCTCGACAAACATGACTTCTATCCGCCCAAATTTGAGCGCTTTCAGATCACCCATGACATCAACATCGAGCTGGATAGCCGCCTGGCGCAGGCGTTGGGCCACACCCATCCCATCAACTCGATGCACCACCAGGGCATCAAGCGGCTGGGCGAATGTCTGCGTGTGGTCGCCAAAGCCCCCGACGGCCTGCCCGAAGCTGTGGAATGCCCTGCCCTGCCTTATGTGGTGGGCGTGCAGTGGCACCCGGAGGAACTGGCAAAGACCGATCAACACAGCGCCGATCTCTTCTCACAATTTGTGCAAACGTCCGCTGGTCCCTGGCGCGAGGAAGTGCCCAAAGGGTGGAGCGAACGATTTTGGGATAAACTCGAACAGACGCAGACGGCCAAAGTACATCCCAGTGAGCCGGATAGCAGCTACAGCATGAGTACGGACAAAGCAACTGTTGCCCAACTCTAAGATTGTGATACAAGCCAGGTCATCGAGACCTGGCTTTCTCATTGGACAGGATCGGCAATCAGACCCACCAGGTTGCAGAAAACCTGGCAGGTCCCCAAAACGGATAAACTCTATTGGCGCCAATGGCGCGAAATCAAGGATAAATCCCTATGCGTTTCCACCGACAACGCACCTCATATCTCTCCAAATCCATATTGCGCTTGCTCGTCCCGCTGTTATTGATGGGCGGCATCCTTGGGATTGGTCTCATCGTCCGCCAGGGATTGGCCCCTGTACGCGCCCAGGACGCCACCTTTGGTCCACAACTTTTTCTGGTCGAAGGGGATCGCCCACTCGCTGCGACGATGGATGTGGCGATCCACACCCAACTGCAAGGATCACCCCTGCCTCGATTCATCGCCAGCGGGGACGAAGGGGATCGCGCCGCGCTGAGCGCTGCTGGTTTCAGCGTGACCCTGCTCGACGCCGACACCACGGGCAAGGTCTATTATCTGCTCGACGCGCAAAGCGCCCCACAGCAAGCCAGGGCTGAGGCCATCCGTTTTGGCGAAATCCGCTATGAGGATGAACAGGTGCTGCTGCTGGCTCTAGACGCGGCTGACGAAAAGGCGATGGTCGAAACGATCCCGGCGGTGGGCATTGCGATCTCTGCCATCCTCCCGCAGCGGTTGCCGACGCCGGATGCATTGACGCCGCTTGTGCTGCCACGCGATACCGCTGCCACCGATCCATTGGTTGAATCGCTGCTGCCGCTGATGACAACGCAAGCGCTGGCTGATCGCATCCGTCAACTGAGCGGCGAAGTCCCAGTGACGCTGCCGGGCGGGCAGGTGACGCTCAACACCCGCTACACCTTCTCCGCGCGCATCACCGACGCCGAGCGCTTCCTCTACGAATATCACAAAGCGCTGGGGATGAACCCATCCTACGCAGCGTGGACCTATGGCAACTACAGCGGGCGCAATGTGATCGCCGACATCCCCGGCGTGGATAACCCACAACGGATCTGGGTAATCGGCGGCCATTTTGATACCAATTCCGAGATCCCGTACACCTCAGCCCCTGGCGCTGATGACAACGCCACCGGTGTAGCGGCGACTATGCGTATTGCCGAGATCCTCAAAGCGTACAAATTCCGCGACACGATCCGCTTTGTCTACTTTTCGGGCGAGGAACAGGGGCAGTGGGGCAGCAAGCATTATGCTGCGAGTTTACGGCAGGCCGGCGCGCAGATCGCAGGTTACATCAACCTGGACATGATCGGCTATGACGGCAACGACGACCGTGTGGTGGAGCTACATACCGGTTCCGAAAGCAGCAACCCCAACTCAAACGCGTTGGCGATCCAGTTTATCAATGCCAGCAGCCGCTATGGGCAGGGGTTGAAGTTCGAGCGCAAGACCGACAGCGCCAGCCGCTTCTCGGATCATAGCCCGTTTTGGGATAACAACTATGCGGCCTTCCTCGTTATTGAGAACTTCTTCGACGACGCCATCCCGCGGGATCGCAACCCGCACTATCATAAAAGCACGGATCGCCT
>JAHBVG010000036.1 GCA_019637695.1 Caldilineaceae bacterium
TGTGGGCGTGCTAACTCCGCGAGTTTTCGGGCGTTGAATCCCTTAACTTAATGACATTGACTCATTACTCATTACTCATTATCAGGATCAATCCATGACCGTCGACAATTCTCTCTACGAACGCCATCCTCACGCCTGGTGGGATGATGCCGGCTATCAACAGTTTTTATTAACCGGCCCCAACCCGGCGCGGTTTAGCTATTTCTGTTCAGTGTTGCAGCGCCGGAGACTCGATCCCTCGGCGCTACGCCTGCTCGATCTGGGCAGCGGCGGCGGCTACCTGGCCGAATCCTTTGCCGAATTGGGCGCACAGGTGACGGGGATCGATCCAGCCGGCAACTCGGTGCGCGTGGCCGCTATCCATGCGGAAACGAGGAATCTCTCGATTGATTACAGCGTGGGCGCTGGGGAACGTCTCCCTTTCCCCGACGCCAGCTTCGATCTCGTCACCTGCTGCGATGTGTTGGAGCATCTCTACCATTTGGATCAGGTGTTGGCCGAGACGGCGCGCGTACTCAAACCGGGCGGCCTCTATTTCTACGATACCATCAACCGTACACCCCAAAGCTGGCTGGTGATGGTACAGATCGCGCAGGAGTTCCCCCTCACCCGCATCGTCCCACGCGGATTGCACGATTGGTCGATGTTCCTCAAACCGCAGGAGTTGGAGCGACATCTGGCCCGGGTGGGCATCCGCTCGCATCAGGTTGTGGGCCTCAACTCAAGACGCCATCCCCTCTTTCTACTGGGCCTCATCCTCCAGGTCAAGCTAGGAAAGATCACTCACGCCGAATTTGGCCGCCGATCCCAGGTCGATGCCATCCCCGGCGACTTTGCGTTTTCGTATATGGGGTATGGGGTGAGAGAGCAGATAGCAGTTGGCAGATAGCAGTTGGCAGATAGCAGATAGCACAGAAAGGCAGAAAGCAAAGGCAAAGAGCAAAAGGCAAAAGTGGACGAGATGACGGTGCGTTGAGTAGAAAGTCAATGTCGTTAAGTTACGTGCGAAGTTAGCACCCCCAGGTGCGGGTCTACACCAGAACAGCCGCACGTGGGCGTGTTCTCTCCCAGGTTGAATACCTTAACTTAATGACATTGAGTAGATAGTTGCAGGTTTGCAAGTGGCAGGTAGAATTCGTCTGCGGTCTGCTGTCATCTTGTCACCCCTCGCCCCTCTGCCGAGAGGATGCCCGCCCGCTCGATGATCTCGGCCACGGTCTCTTCCTGGCGGTAGGCCATGACATGCACGCCGTGGACACCTTCGATCTGGCGCACCTGCTGGATGATCTCGATGCAGATCTGCATCCCTTCCTCGCGTTTGCGCGCTTTGGGCGTCTTCGCCAGCCGATCCACCACGGCGTCGGGGATGTGGACGCCGGGCACTTTGCTGCGCATGAACTCTGCGGCCTTCTCCGATCTCAGTGGACCCACGCCCACGAGGATAAATACCTTCTCGTGCAACCCCAAATCGCGCGCACGGCGCATGTATTCGGTCAGCACAGGCACGTCGAAACAATACTGGGTCTGGATGAAGTTCGCGCCGGCCTCGATCTTCTTGGCTAACCGCAGGTGACGAAACTCGCGCGGTGGGGCAAACGGATTGGCCGCCGCGCCGAGGAAGAACTGGGGCGGCGTCGTCAGCTTCCGTCCGCTGAGGAAGACACCCTGATCGCGCATGATACGCGCTGTCTGCAAAAGCTGGATCGAATCGAAATCGAAGACGCGTTTGGCCTCCGGCTGATCGCCGGCGCTCACATCATCCCCAGTCAGGCAGAGTACATTCTGCACGCCCATCGCCGCCGCGCCCAACAGATCCCCTTGAATGGCGATGCGGTTGCGGTCCCGGCAACTGACCTGCAACACCGCTTCGTAGCCGGCGCGGGTCAACAGCGCGCAGCAGCCCATACTGCTCATGTGGCAGTTGGCGCCGGAGCCATCCGTGGCGTTGATGGCGTCGCAGACCTCGGCCAGCACCAGCGCATTGCGATAGACATCCTCAGGATCAGCGCTGTCCGGCGCGTTCAACTCTGCCGTCACCGCGAAGCGCCCCGCCCGCAGTACCCGCTCCAACCGACTCTTTGTTCGCATCGGACTTGAATTCATTGGATACACAGATCTCTAGCATGATGACAAAGATAGACAACGTAGCGTTCCACAACTTCTCCATGGTAGTATACATTGACTTCAACTTGCGAAACAGCCTGCCACCCTATGCTTTGCTTCTTTGCACCTTTGCGTTAAATTCTCACATTTTGTGTACTGATCAACGACATGGTGGAATCTGTAGGTGCGATTTGTAACCGCACTACGTTTCATCATCTTCCTCATCAATACAAATTCTCACATTTTGCGATCCGTTGTACGCGTAGAGAGTAGCCCCGCCGAGCCAATATCCAAATAGAGATGGCAGTCGGCGTGGCGGCGCAGCGCAGAGGCGGGACAATCGGGCGTAATAGGGCCTTCCAGCGCGCAGCGGACAGCCTCGGCCTTGCGCGCATCGGGCGCGATACAGGAGATGGTGCGCGCGGCGAGAATGGCGGGGATGGTCATGGAGAGCGCCTGGGGCGGCACCGCGGCCAGATCGGGGAAGTGTCCTTCGCCCACCTGCTGACGACGGCAGGCTTCGTCCAAATTGACGACGTGGACGTTGGCCACGGTCTCAAAATCCGCCGGCGGATCGTTAAAGGCCAGATGTCCATTTTCGCCGATGCCGATACAGGCCATGTCCACGGGATGCTGGCGCAAGAGCGCTTCGTAACGCCCGATCTCGGCCTGGGGATCGGGTGCGTTGCCATCAAGCAGGTGGACCGCTTTCATCGACACATGATTGAAGAAACGTTCACGCAGAAAACGGCGAAAGCTGGCGGGATGGTCGGGCGAGAGGTCGATGTACTCGTCCAAATGGAAGGCGGTGATCCGCGACCAATCTACATCCTTGTGGAGCAGCGCGGCCAGGAAGTCATATTGCGACGCGCCGGTGGCAAGGACAAGATTGGCCTCTCCCCGTTCAGACAAAGTCCCGTTGAGATGGGCGGCCACAAAATCCGCCGCGGCTTCGCTCAAGGTTGGTTTGTCGGTGTAGAGGTAGACATTGACGCTATCAACTGTGAAACGCTGTAGAGACGAAGGGGACATGGGTTCTCCTTTTGGGTGATGTGGATCAGGAGGGGCGGGTCCCTGTGCCCGCCCGTGGTGGACACGGAGGGTGGACACAGAGGTCCACCCCTACTGGTAATCAAAACGTCAGAAAAGTAAGCCCATGATACAATAGATACAGCTATTCAAACCACTCATACCCCGAGGAGAAACTCATGCATCCGTTTGAGACGTTACAAGTTCCGCAGGGAGCGGTCGGCATTCACTGGTTTGGACAGAGTTCGTACGCGCTCAAGGATCGGGCGGGCACGACGGTGATGGTCGATCCCTACTTTCCGCATGATCGGCCGGCGGATCGCTTTATCCACGCCGAGCCGCCGCTGGACGAGGCCGATCTGCGCGTGGATTATGTGCTGCTCACCCATAACCACCGCGACCACACCTGCATCGAATCGTTGCAGCGCATCTACGCGGCCAATCCCCATGCCCGTTTCATCGGCCCAGAGGAGAGCGTGGAAAATATGACCGCCAATGGCATCCCCGCCGAGCGGACGGGCGTGGTGTCAGCCGGAGAATCGGCGGCGCTGGGCACGATGCGCGCCCACGCGGTCTGGGCCAAGCCGTCCCACGGCGCGCCCGAAGACGGCATCAAAGCGCCCGATGTGACCCATCTCGGCTACGTGGTGGACGTGGGCGATCATCGGGTCTACATTTCGGGCGATCCCATCAACACCTTTGCGGATCACGATGAGTTGCTCGATCCCATCGCCGCGCTCAAGCCTGACATTGGTTTCCTCACCACCCATCCCAGCGAAGGGGAGTTCCCCTTCTTTGAGGGGTCGGCCAGGATGGCGACGAAGCTGGGACTCAAGACCGCCGTCCCCGCCCACTATCAATGTTTCGTCAAGCGCAACTACGATCCACAGGAATGGGCTTCGCACCTCCCCGCGGACGGCCCGCAGCCGTTGATCATCCCCTACAACGAAGTGGTTATCTATACCGGCTGAAATAGAAGCAGAACCCCTCCCCGCCGAAAAGATGCGGGGAGGGAGCAGTTGACGGACGGATGGAGAAAGCTTTCCATCGCGAACGACCGAGCAAGTTAACTTGCCAATTGTCCTCCCCCTGCGGCGGGCAGGTCTTTTAGAATACGGAAGCCGATGATTACGCCGGTTCTTACCACGAAACTCTATATTCCGCCACCCAGGCCCAACCAGATTTCCCGTCCGCGCCTGATCGACCGGCTCAACGAAGGGCTTTCTGGGGGACGTTCGCTTACGTTGGTTGCGGCACCCACTGGTTTTGGGAAGAGTACGCTGGTCGGCGAGTGGCTGATTCGCTGTGGACGCCCGACGGCCTGGCTCTCCCTGGATGAAAACGACAACGACCCCGCCCGCTTCTGGCTCTATTTCATCAGCGCGCTACAACGAATTGCGCCGGGGGTCGGCGCAGGACTCCTGGAAATTGTGCAGTCGCCCCAGCCGCCTCCTCTCGAACCCTGGTTGACCGCCCTGCTTAATGAGATCGCTGCCATCCCACACGACTTTATCCTCGTCCTGGACGATTACCATGCGATTGACGACCAATCGATTGGGGATGGGCTTGCGTTTGTGATCGAACATCTGCCGCCGCAGATGCATCTCGTCATCACCACCCGCGAGGACCCCGTCCTGCCCATCCCGCGCCTGCGCGCCCGCGGGCGTTTGACCGAGGTGCGCGTTGCCGATCTACGCTTTACCCCCGCTGAAGCCAGCGAGTTTCTCAACCGGACCATGGCTCTGAATCTCTCTGGCGAAGAGGTGGCTGCCCTGGAAAGCCGCACCGAAGGCTGGATCGCCGGCCTGCAACTGGCCGCCCTTGCCCTGCAAGGGACGCTCTCCGTACAGGGCAACCAGGACGTTGCCGGATTCCTGCGCGCCTTTGCCGGCGACAACCGCTATATTGTGGACTATCTGGTGGAGGAGGTGCTGCAACGCCAGCCGCAGTCGATTCGCAACTTCCTGCTCCAGACCTCGATTCTCGATCAGCTAAACGGCCCGCTCTGCGATGCGGTTACCCGCCAGCCGGGGGGACAGGCGCGGCTGGAAGCCCTGCAACGGGGTAATTTTTTCCTCATCCCGCTGGATGAACGGCGTCACTGGTATCGCTACCATCACCTCTTCGCCGATGTGCTGCGCCTGCACCTGACAGCCGAACAACCCGAGTTGCTCCCCGCGCTTCACCAGCGGGCGAGTGAGTGGTATGCAGAGCATGGTTCGGTGAACGATGCGATCCGCCATGTGTTGGCTGCTGAAGATTTCGAGCGCGCAGCAAATTTGATCGAACGGTCAATGTCGGAAATGCGTCAGCACAGGCAGGAAGCGACGTTGCTCAGATGGTTCCGTGCCCTCCCGGACAAAATTTTCCACAATAGGCCCGTACTCAACGTTCACTATGTAGGAACATTGCTGCAAACGGGTCACGTTGACCATGTTGAGTCCCGTCTGCGCGATGCGGAACGTTGGTTGAACAGCCCGGCAGAGGTTCACGAGCGCCTCATCTTCGTGAATGAAGAGGATTTTCAGCGTCTTCCTGGCTCGGTCGCCATGTACCATGCCGCCATTGCGCTGATTCAAAGCGATGTCACCAACACCATCAAGTATGCCCGCCAGGTGCTTGAACTGGCAGGGGAAAAAGACGATTTCTTGCGCGGCGCATCGTCGTCGCTCTTAGGGCTTGCCTTTTGGACAAGTGGCGATCTCGAGGCAGCGCACCAAATGTTCTCTGAAGGGATGGCTCATTTGCACAAAGTCGGGTTCATCTCCGACGTTATCGGGGGGGCCGTCACCCTGGCGGATATCCGGCTCGCGCAAGGTCGTCTGCGCGAGGCCATGCGTATCTACCAATCTGGATTGCGACTTGCCACAGAGCAGGGAACGCCGACACGGCGCGGCGCGGCAGATATGCATGTGGGGTTGAGCGATCTGTACCGTGAACGCAACGATTTGGATTCCGCCACTCAGCACCTCTTGAAAAGTAACGAACTTGGCGAACTCAACGGGTTGCCCAAGAACCCCTATCGCTGGCGCATAGCCCAGGCTCGAATTCGGGCAGCAGAAGGGGATCTGGACGGCGCGCTCAGCCTGCTTGAGGAAGCAGAACCCCTGTATGTAGGTGATTTTTCCCCCAATATCCGCCCTGTCTCGGCGTTGAAAGCACGCATGTGGATCACACAAGGGAGATTAAGAGAAGCCCTTGGTTGGGCGCGTGATCAGAAATTGTCTGCCGAAGATGACCTCAGCTACCTGCGCGAGTTCGAGTACATCACCCTGGCCCGACTGCTGCTGGCCCAATACCGGCTCAACGGAAACCAGAGCGCAATTCGTGAAGCAACCGGCTTGCTGGATCGGCTCCTGAAAGCGGCGCAAGCTGGGGAGCGCATGGGGAGCGTGCTGGAAATTCTACTCTTGCAAGCCCTCGTCCACCAAGCCCTGGACGACATTCCCTCTGCGCTCCCGCCCCTGCAACAGGCGCTGGCCCTGGCCGAACCGGAGGGCTATGCGCGCATCTTCCTGGACGAAGGAGCGGAGATGACCGTTCTACTCCGCGAAGCGGTCACCCGCGAGATCGCGTCAGGCTATGCCAGAGATCTGCTGGAGGCGTTGCCAGACGCGCAGGGCAAAATCGCAGACAGTGGGCCGTTTCTCTCAGCGCAACCCATCATTGAGCCGCTGAGCCAGCGCGAGATTGATCTGCTGCGTCTCCTCCAAACCGAATTATCCGGGCCAGAGATCGCCGAAGAACTTGTGATCGCCTTGAGTACTGTGCGCACCCACACAAAGAGCATCTACGCCAAACTCAATGTCAACAGCCGTCGGGCGGCTGTTAAACGGGCCATTGACCTGGGACTGATCTAAGTTCAAACAGAGCGATCACCAAACCCCGTCATCTCTCTGACGGGTTTTTGCTTGTTTGGCAGCGTCTCCCCATATCCCCACACGAATCCCCACGTGAATCCCCACATGTGGGGAGGACATCTCCCCACACCGATTTGTATAGTACCTTCAATTGAACCTGAACAGACAGCTATGCCAGGTGTCAAGCACTGACCCACATCTTACTATTTCTAAAGGAGACAAAAATGAACGCCAAAGGAATGACCACGAACCAAGAGAGCAAGGCCATGATGACCGCATCCACTCTCATGCGGCTGGCCGGTCTATCTGCCCTGTTGACAGGGTTATGCTTCATCGTCATTGGGATGTTCCACCAGGAGAATGTCCCTGCATCCGTCACCACCGCCACCTGGGTGAACGTCCATATTGCTGCGACTGCCCTGGGCTTCTTTGGACTATTTGGCATGGCGGGGCTGTATGCCCGACAAGTAGAAAAGGCCGGTTGGCTTGGGTTGATTGGGTTTATCCTGTTGACCCTGTGGATGACGCTGGTCTGCGGGTTTTCCTTCGTGGAAGCATTTATCCTGCCGCATCTTGCCACCGAGTCGCCAAAGTTTGTGGCCGGTGTCCTTGGGATGTTAACTGGCGTTCCCAGCGAAGTCGACCTGGGTGTACTCCCCATGTTGTGGAACATCACCGGCATCCTCATCATCTTGGGACCCGCGCTGTTTGGCTTTGCAACGTTCCGTGCCCGCATCCTGCCCCGTTGGGCGGGTGGTCTGCTTGCCGTCGGCGCTGTGTTGGTTCCCATCAGCGCCATGATTCCGGCCGCGTACCAACCTGAGTTCATTATGATCCCGATTGGGCTGGCTTTCGTATGGCTGGGATACGCGCTCGTTTCCGAACGCCAGGCGAAGACTGTAATGCTGATGTCTGCAAGTTCCATCAATCCTGAGCCAAGTAAGGCGCTTTGATGCGATAAGAGGAGTAAAAGTGCCGGGGACGTCACGTTGGACGTGTCGCATGGGGTGGATGTCCCGCCTCGCCGCGGCGAAACGTCCCCGGCACTTGCTTGTAAAGTGCTTATCTATAGTCCCACCAAGGAGTCAGAGATGAAAGCGATTGTCCAGGAGAAGGGTCGAATCCAAGCACCGGTTAGAAATGCGGGAACAGCATGGTGGGTGCCTGCTGGGCTCATCCTGCTCAGCATGATTCCGCTCACGTTCGGCGCCATCCGTCTCAACGAGTTGATGAACGGCGCGACGATCACCCCCGCCAATGCACGCTTCTTTGCGTCACCCTCACCGGTAGTCATTCATATTCTAGCCTCTGCCCTCTATGCCCTGCTTGGCGCGTTCCAGTTCGTGAGTCGCCTGTGGCAGCGTGGAAACAGATGGCACCGTTGGGCCGGGAGGCTGCTGGTGCCAACTGGACTTCTTGTGGGGTTTTCGGGGCTGTGGATGACGCTGTTCTATCCCCGCCCGCACGACGCCAGCGCTCTGCTGTATGCGTTTCGGCTTCTGTTCGGGGCGGGCATGGTCCTGTCGATTGTCCTTGGCTATGTCGCCATTCGACGGAGAGACATCCCCCGGCATCGCGCATGGATGGCCCGCGCCTATGCGATTGGGCTGGGGGCGGGTACGCAGATTTTGACCGGGATGGCTGGGGCGCTGATCTTCGGCGCACCCAGTGGTTTTGAAAATGCATTGTTGATGGGTGCAGCCTGGGTGATCAACCTGGCTGTGGCCGAGTGGATCATCCGCAAGCAGCCTGCCCGTCAAAAACATACAGCATAGAGTCGGATAACGAAATTACCTCCACCTATTTCCAAGAGAAAGGATTCGAAAATGAAAGCAATTCTCGCCACCCGATACGGCGGTCCCGAAGTTCTTCAACTCAAAGAGGTTGCCAAACCAAACCCCAAGGCCAACGAAATTCTGATTAAAGTGCGCGCGACCACTGTCACAGCCGGAGACTTTCGAATGCGGAGCTTTACCGTTCCGCCTTTGCTGTGGCTGCCGGCTCGCATCGCTTTGGGCATGACCAAACCCAAACAACCGATCTTTGGCATGGAACTGGCCGGGGACGTGGAAGCCGTGGGCAAAGATGTGACCCGCTTCAAGGTTGGCGACCAGGTATTCGCCTCTACGCTCACGGAGAATTTCGGCGCCTACGCCCAATATAAATCCTTGCCCGAAGGGGGAATGGTGGCGATCAAACCTGCCAATTTGACCTATGAGGAGGCGGCTGCCCTTCCGATTGGCGCAACCACCGCGCTGCGCCTGCTGCGCAAAGGCCCTATCCAGCGCGGTCAAAAGGTCTTGATCTACGGCGCGTCGGGGAGTGTGGGTACATATGCCGTTCAACTTGCCAGGTACTTTGGGGCAGAAGTGACCGGCGTTTGCAGTACGGCCAACCTGGACCTGGTGAAATCTCTGGGGGCCGATTTTGTTCTCGATTATACAAAAGATGATTTTTTGTCCAGAGGTGAACGGTATGACGGCGTCTACGATACGGTGGCAAAGCTCCCCAAACCAGAAGCCTTGAAAGCGCTTGCCCCAAACGGGACTTACGTGACGATGGCGCGGCTGGACTCCAAAGAAAGTATGCAAAATCTGCTCTTCATCAAAGAACTGATAGAGGCAGGCAAGCTGAAGGTGGTGATTGACCGGCGCTACCCGCTGGAGCAAATGGCCGAGGCGCACCGCTATGTCGATACCGGACGCAAAAAAGGCAATGTTGTGATCTCGGTGGGGCACGATGATGTCAGATGAACAGAAATCCGCGCGCTAGAGACCAGCCGACGACCTATGAAATCCGGATCAAAGGTCACCTGGGCCAGCAATGGGTAGCGTGGTTTGAGGGGTTGACCATCACCTGGGAAGCCGATGGCAACACCCTTCTCAGGGGTCCAGTAGTCGATCAGGCTGCGCTTCACGGTTTGCTCCGAAAGGTGCGCGATTTGGGTATGCCGCTGCTATCGGTAACGACTGCTGATGCCAGGCCAGACGATACCGCCCATAGCGACGAGAAGCCAGCCGCCGACTGTGGTTGAAATAGAGGATATATATGAATGATTTCGATCTATCCTTCCTGCACCCCATTCTCATCGGGCTTGGCGCAACCCCCACCTTTGACCTGTGGGGGCTGTTTCTCAAATTTGCCTTCCGAATTGCACCGTCCTTTGCCTGGTCGGGCGCTGGCTGCTGTTTACGTTTCTGGTCTCCATGTGAAACTATCCATCTGGGCATGGTATTGGATTACGAGGGGGCTTACAATCGAAAAGTAGACGCTCCCAACAGCGGCCGCTCTCTGTGGTGCGCTTTTTTTGTCAACACAAGTAAACCCACTCTGGCGACGGTTCCGCAGCCCTACGGTGTAAAGAGAGGCACCCATGATCAGCTATCCCCTTGTGGAAGAATTGACCTATCAGGCGCGGCTCGATCAGTTGCGCGCAACCAAGTTGGCGCAAACCCAAGAGAAACAACAAATAATCGGAGCGATGGATTACGACGATTGGGCGTTGATCCTGCCGCCGCCGGCGTTGCGAAAGATCGTGCAGGCGGTCAGCGGGTCGGGGGTGATGATTACCGACTGCCTGATCGAAGGGGTGGAGATGGAGAGCAACCATCCTAACGGCGGGTTTTATGGACCTAAATTGTGCGGCGTCAACTTCCGAAGGCTGCTCGACGCCCACCCGCCCTACGTAGATCCCATCTGCTCGCTGGCCGGCGCAGTGATGGCGAATTTCACGTCGTATCGTCGCCAGGGCTGGAACCCGGATTTTGACTATTCCTTTCTGCGCGAAGATCAAGAGCGCTATCAACTGGCCCACGGCATTGGCGGCGCACAGCACTTCTGCCCGGATCTGACCATTGGTCTGACGCTGGGCTGGGGCGGCATTTTGGAGCAGATCCGTCGCTATCGTCCGCTGAACGGGGCCGAGGCGGGCGATTTCTACGATGGATTGGAGCAGGTGGTCGCTGGCATCCAATCGTGGATCCGTCGCCACGCCCACAAGGCGCGCGAGATGGCGGCGCACGAACTCAATCCGCAACTGCGCCTCAATTTAGAGGAGATGGCGCAGATCAACACCTGGCTGATCACCCAGCCGCCGCAGAGCTTCCGCGAAGCCTGCCAGTGGATGGCCTGGTATTTGATGGCGGCGCGCATGTACAACGGCAGCGGCGCGCTGGGTCGGTTGGATGTGCTGCTCACCCCATTCTACGCGCGCGATATTGCCGCCGGGCGGCTGACCGACGAAGAAGCAATCTTCCACATCGCCTGCCTGCTCCTTAAGGACACCGGCTACGCGCAACTGGGCGGCCCCGACGAGCATGGCGTCGATGTAACAAACCATGTCTCCTATCTAGTGTTGGAAGCCATCGACCACCTTCAGATTCCCGCCAACGTGGGTGTCTGCGTCGGCGCCAGGACCGATCCTGAGTTGCTGCACCGCGGGGTGGAGATGCAATTCGCGCACAAGATGGGCTTCCCCAAGTTTTTGGGCATCGACCAGACCGTGGATGGGCTGGTGCGCAACGGCTTCCCAGTGGAGATCGCCCGCCAGCGCGCCTACGCCGGCTGCCATTGGAGCGCCATCCCCGGTCGCGAGTACACAATGAACGATATTGTGAAGATCAACTTCCTCGCCGTCTTGGATGTGGGCCTGCGCGAGATGATGGCGGATCGGTCGGTTGCGCCTAGCGTGGATGAATTGTGGCGGCGCTTCGAGCATCACCTGCGCCGCGCCGTTGAGGTGACGGCCACGGGCATGGCCTTTCATTTGGAGTACATGCACGAGGTCTTCCCCGAATTGGTACTCGATCTCCTCTGCTACGGGCCAATTGAGCGGGGTCTCGACGCATCTCACGGCGGTGTGGAATTCTACAACCTGGGCATTGACGGCGCGGCGCTGGCTAACGTAGCCGACGCCTTCGCCGCCATCGAACAGCGAGTGGAAGTTGAAAAACGGCTGACATGGCAAAAGCTGATGCACTATCTCGACAGTAATTGGGCCGGTCCTGATGGCAATCGCGCCCGGCTGATGCTCAAGGCTGTTCCACGGTATGGCGCAGGCAACAGCCGCGCCGATTTCTGGGCAGGGCGGACGGTGAAACTCTTCACCGAATTGGTCCAAAACCAGCCGACGCCCGGCTTCAAGCTGACGCCGGGGCTTTTCTCCTGGGCCAGCACGATTGCGATGGGCAAGAAGTTGGGCGCGACCCCGGATGGTCGCCATGCTGGGGAACCCATCGCCCACGGCTCGAACCCCAGCCCCGGCTTCCGTCAGGACGGGGCGACGACGGCGCTGGCGACAGCGATTGCCGGGGTGCAGCCGGGGTTGGGCAACGCTGCGCCCATGCAACTCGAACTCGATCCGGGCATCTCGCGCGAGAAGGAATCCATCGACAAGGTCGCCAGTTTGATCCGCACCCACTTTGACCTGGGCGGCACGCAGATCAACCTCAACGTACTCGACAAGCAGAAGGTATTGGAAGCGCACTGCGATCCCTCGTTGCACCCGGATCTGATTGTGCGGGTGACGGGGTTCAGCGCCTACTTTGCCAGCCTCTCGCCCGAATTCCGCCAGCTTGTGGTGGATCGGATCATTGCCGAGGGGTAAGGCCATGCACGGGATCATCACCAACATTCAGCGCTTCTCGCTCCACGACGGGCCGGGTATCCGCACCACCGTCTTTTTGAAGGGGTGCAATCTGCGCTGTTTCTGGTGTCACAACCCGGAGGATATGAATCCGCAGCCGGAGATCCAATTCTTCCCCGAACGCTGTATCGCCTGCGCCGCCTGTGTGGACGCGTGTCCCAACTGCGCGCACCGGTTTGAGGATGATCGTCATCTCTACCATCGCGAGCGGTGCGACGCCTGCGGAAGCTGCATCGAGACCTGCTACGCCGGTGGGCTGGTGCGTGTGGGCGAGGAAAAGAGCGTGGACGAGGTAATGGCGGAGGTGCGCGCCGATCAGCCATTCTACACTTCTTCCGGCGGCGGGGTGACCCTCTCCGGCGGGGAGCCGCTGTTGCAGATCGACTTTGCCTATGCCATCCTCGACCGCTGTCGGGGCGAGGGCATCCACACCGCCATCGAGACAGCGGCCAACTTCACCTGGGAACGGGTGGCCGCCATCCTGCCGGTGGTGGATCTGATTATGATGGACATCAAATTGATGGATTCCGCCCGCCATCGCCAGGCGACGGGCGCGCCGAATGAACGTATCCTCGCCAATGCGGCGCGTTTAGGATACGAACCACAGCCGATCATTGTACGCACGCCCATCATCCCCGGCGTCAACGACAACGTTGACGAAGTCTGCGCCATTGCAGAATTCGTCGCCCATATGCCCAACCTCTGCTATTACGAACTGCTGCCCTACCATCCTATGGCGCAGAGCAAATACATGAGCCTGGGGCTGAGTTACAAAGCCCAGCCGCTGGCGACGCCGTCCACAGCGCAGATGGTCGAGTTGGCCGACGCCGCCAGAGAGTGCGGCGTTCCTGTACGGGTGGGGTGAGAGAGAGCAGGTAGCAGATAGCAGGTAGCCAGAGAAGAGAAGGCAAAAGGCAAAGGGCAAAAATGGTCGAGACGTAGCTGGGTGACAAGTTGTACGTTTGCAAGTTGCAAGTGGCAGGTGGCAATTATCTTCGCAACTCGCAATTCGCCCCTCGCAATTCGCCCCATCATCGCCTCAAAACCGATACACAATCCCCCAACTCGCTCGCTCCTCGCGGGCGAGTTTTGTTGCAAAGTAGGGTTCAAACGAGAAAGTCTGACTGTTGCCCCAGATGGGCAGGTAGACCGGCGCGTAGTCGATTTCGGCGGTGACATCCCCCAAAATGGAATGGCGCTGAACGATGGTCATGCCGTCGCCCTGTGGGGTGAAGTCGAGCGCCTGGAAGCAGCCGCGCGGCCAGTCGTGGTCAGGCTTCTGGCAGATCCAGCCGTCCTCGCGCAGGTAGAAGCCGGGATTCTCAGGCATCGACACAGGGATGGAGAAGCGGCAGAGCAGACCGTCCACGGTGGGCGGGTAGAAGGGATGGGGAAACCAGCGCACGGAAAGGGGCGTGTTGCCGAGGCATTCCATCTCGGTGCGCGAGTCGAGGGTGCGCCCATCTAGGGTGAGGCGGCGGGTGAGCCGGTAACCCCAATCGCCAAACTGATCTTCGGTGGTCATGGTGATGGACATGTCCGTTCGCTCGACACGCCAGGGCAAAAACTCGATGACTTCGGGGTTGTGGCGAGCTGAGAAGGGTTGGATAGGGCTGGTGCGGCGCACGCGTCCTACGCCGATGACGCGCACTTCGCCGCCGACAGGCGCGCCCACAGGCGCATCTTCACCGCCAAAAGGGTTATGGAAGGCGTCGGGCGCGCCCTGCCCGTCGAAAACATCCGGGTGCGGCTTGGGGTACTGCGGCCCCGTCAACAGTGGACCGTGGCGGGCGTCGCTGATCTGATAGATATAGCCGCCGACGCAGTAGCGCGATCCGCAGCGCTCTAGATCGGTCTCTGGATCGAGAACGGAAACGGACAATTCAGCATTTTCGAGCGTGAACATGGATCTCTCCGTGGGAGGATGGTGGTTGGGTAGTGGGCCGCAGACGGCAGACCGCAGGCCGCGGTGAGGGTAGTAAAGCGCAAAGGGGCGGAGGATGCAAACAAATCAGGTATTAGGTATTGGATAGTGGGTATTCTGCTCGACATATCGACGCCTCTTCCCCAGTCCCCGATCCCCAGTCCCCTATGAGAAGCGTTCCAAAAAGAGGGCGACCATCAACCCGCGCAGCAGAACCGCGTTACACTCATAATGGCTGACTCGCTCTGGCTGTTGACCGATGTGGCGAGCCAGATTGCCCAATCGTTGTAAATCGATCACCTCCCCAGCCAGGGGATGGCGGTGCAGCCGCGTGAGGGTATGGGTGATCTCGTCTACCTGCCCGTGGACGCGCATCACCAGATCGGCGGATTGGCGGGCGCGGCGGCGCACGCTGCGCACGGTATCGGGCAAATATCCACGCATGGCCTGGCGGATCAACCGCCGACTTTCCACGCCGTTGTGATAGTGGATCGGCTCCAGCGCCAGGCAGAACTCCATCACCCGCCGATCCGCGGTGGGGTCCATCACCGCCAGCCCAAAGCCCACGCTGTCCTCAAAGTGAAAGGTGGGGGTCATCCAGCGGCCTGGTCCGACCAGCCGCTCCCCGGCTTCCCAACGCTGCCACCGCTCGCGCCCTGTCTCAATGCTGGCGCGGATCTCCGGCTGTGCGGTGAAAGCTGGCAACAGAGGGCTATAGCGCTCCCAATTTGGCCCCGATCCTCGATGAAGGAATCCTTGCACCTCATCCCGCAATGTGCGCAACAGGGGTTTGATCGCCGCCGTCCACAGCGCCCTCTCTGGGGAGATCCCTGCCCTCGCCGTGATCTGCTGCCAGAGTTGCCCGCATTCGTTAGGTCCGCTCTTCCACAGCGTATGCAGCAGATCCGGCGGGTTTCCGCTCCACGAGATCGTGCCATTGCCCGCCGTGCCGGTGAGCAACGTTGTGATGCTCTGGAAGCGCGCCGTCTCGTAGATCGCCCTCAACCAGAAGCTATTGCCTGCCGGGTAAGCCGGTTCGTCGTGGACCTCCAACATGCGCCGTATGCCAGCCAGAGGCGAGATATGTCTAGCCGTCACCGTGGTCAGGTGAATATTGCCCGCGGTGGCAGCCACCGCCACGGCCAGTGGACCTTCATCCACCAGGCCGCGGCGGAGCAACTCCGGGGAGGAGGCAGCCACAGGGACCGCAGTAAAGGCATAGAGCGTTTGGCCCTCCTGGCGCAGACGTTCCGCAGCCAGCGCCGCTGCCGATCCCGAATCCAGCCCGCCGCTGAGCATGACGCCTGTCTTGCCAGCACCGGCCAGTCGCCCCGCCACCGCCCGTCGGTACAGATCGAGAAAGGTCTCTACTGCTTCCGCCTCATTCATGTGCAACGTGGGCAACCGTTCGGGGAACCAGTAACGCTCGACGCGCAGCCCCGACGCGTCCACGGTGAGCGTGTGGGCTACGGGCAGGCGGCGGATGTAGAGATAGCCGCTCTCGCTACCATCCCCCAACGCGCCGCTGAGGATCTGGGCCATGCGGGTCAGATCCGGCCGGCGGGCGAGGTCGGGGATCGCCAGCAGCGGCTTCTGTGTGGAAGCGAAGAGGAAGCTGTCGGCGCGGTGGTGATAATAGAAGCTGCTGCTGCCATGATGATCGCGGGCCAATACCAGCCGACGGACGCGTGCATCCCAAAGGGCGAAGTGCCAATCCCCCTCCAGGTGGTGAACGCACTCAATCCCCCAGCGCTGCCACGCCGCCAGGACCAGGCAGGCATCGGCGCAGTGGGGAGCTTCAGGCGCGAGATCCAACGACGCCGCCAGCTCGCGCCGGTTGATCAGCCGCACACTGGCGAGCAAGGTGAGTCCGCGCTGGGGATCGTGCAGCAGCCCCCCTTCTGTCTGTGGAGAACTCGCCCCATAGCCCAGCCCTACATCGCCGTCCTGCCAGATCTGAGCGCATCGGGCAACTGCCCCGGCCATTCGCGCCAGTGCCCCCGCCTCCTCGGCTGCGTGGAATTGCACCGCCCCGAAGAGGAGGTTCATACGTCTGCCTTCAGAATGTGGATCAGGCCCTCGTCTGCCAGTTGAGCCAGAAAGGCGCAGGTCTCACGCTGGCAGATCTCTTCGTCGATCTCGTAGCGGGCGGTGAGCGCGGCGATGATCTCACTCACCCGCCGTGGTCTCTCCATCTGCTGCCAGATGCGCTGTGCGCTGCCAACCAGTCCATAGTACGCGCCCTGATCCACCCCCAGCAAGATGGTTTCATGGTCCAGGTTGGCAACCAGTAGCTCAGAAGCGCGCACAACGCGGGAATCAGTGGTAATCGTAGTCATTGAGATTTCTCTTTCTTAAAATCATCCTGAATGGCTGAGATCAATTCTTCTAACCGGTAGCCCTGCTGGGGACGCGTCACCTGCACCATGCGCGTCTGGCGGGCGATCTGTTGGAGGGCGGCAAAATGAGGGGCTTCCAGCCCCATCTCGCGCACAAATTGGACGCGGTAGGTGTTTCCCATTAGTGCAGTAAGCTGTGCATAGCCATGCAACAGGCGGAGTTCGATCCTCTCTACTGGCGCGGGCTCAAGCTGGTAGAGAGCGATCAACGGCTGCGCTGTGTGCGCAAAAGTTGGCGGCGGCACAGGGTGCTTGCCAGAGATGGAGAGCGCCGGCGCAACCGTGACCGGCGAGATCTGTAAGTGCGCTACGGCGTCAGGCAGCAAATTGTAACGGGGAATTGCGGGCAGAAGCCAGACCCCGTCGGCGTCCATGTGCAGCGCGCACACATCATCGCTGAGGAGTGGATTGCCCCGCTGCCCAAAGGCGGCAGCCAATGTGGATTTGCCATGCCCCTGGGGGCCGCAAAAGATAATTGCGCCAGAGGGCGTGGCGACGGCGCTGCCGTGGATGGGCGTGATCCCACGCTGGTGCAGCAGCGCGCCAAAGGCCGAGCCGAGCAAAAAGAGGCGCAGGCTGGCCTCGTCGATCCCCGCCGCGTCGACCAGAATTTCGCGACCTCTTTGCACGCGAAAACGCGCGATTCCGGGCACATGGATGTAGAAATCTTGCCCCGTGCCCCAGGCCGCGACTCTTTCTTGTGGCCGATCCTGCGCCAGGGGGATGGTTCCCTGGCGGATGATCACATCGCTAGACCCTGAATCCCCTTCACATAATTCTGGGAGGTGCAGCGTGGAAGCCACGTGCAGACCGTAGATCGTGTAATGGTTCATTCGGCAGCCCCCCGGGCGTGTACAGATGGCAGGTAGAGCCAGTGCGTTGCCTGCCCCTCAACGCTCGGCGTGGGCGTGGGTGTCACCGTGGATGTGGCGACCGCCGTAGCCGTGGGGAATGGAGTTTGCGTCGGCGTGGATGTGCTGCTGGCCGTTGGCGTCTCCGTGGGGACGGGACTCGGTGTGAGTGTCACCGTCGGTGTGTGCGTAGCCAAAGGCGTTGTGGTCGGTCTGCTGCTCGCCGTTTCCGTGGGCGATGACGTGTGGGTCGGTGTTGGCATCACCGTTGGCGTGGCGGTGGGCGATGGCGTCCCCGTCGGCGTGTGAGTGGCCGTCGCTGTCGGCGTCTGCGAGAGCGTGGGTGACGGCGTGGCGGTCGGCGATGGTGTCCCCGTCAGTGTGTGAGTGGCCGTCGCTGTCGGCGTCTGCGAGAATGTGGGTGATGGCGTCCCCGTCAGTGTGTGAGTGGCCGTCGCTGTCGGCGTCTGTGAGAGCGTGGGTGATGGCGTCCCCGTCAGTGTGTGAGTGGCCGTCGCTGTCGGCGTCTGTGAGAGCGTGGGTGACGGCGTGACAGTGGGCGATGGCGTCGGCGAGAGCGTGGGCGATGGCGTCCCTGTCAGTGTGTGAGTGGCCGTCGCTGTCGGCGTCTGCGAGAATGTGGGTGACGGCGTGGCGGTCGGCGATGGCGTCGGCGAGAGCGTGGGCGTTGCTGTCGCCGACGGTGTGATGGTCGATGTGTGCGATGGTGTTGCGGTGGCCGTCGGTGTGTGCGTCGGCGTTGCGGTGGCCGTCGATGTGCGCGTCGGCGTTGCTGTCGCTGTTGGTATCTGCGTCGGCGTGCGTGAAGGTGTTGCTGTCGCCGTCGGTGTGATGGTCGGTGTGTGCGTCGGCGTTGCGGTGGCCGTCGGTGTGCGCGTCGGCGTTGCGGTGGCCGTCGGTGTCTGCGTCGGCGTGCGTGAAGGTGTTGCTGTCGCCGTCGGTGTGATGGTCGGTGTCTGCGTCGGCGTTGCGGTGGCCGTTGGTGTGTGCGTCGGCGTTGCGGTGGCCGTCGGTGTCTGCGTCGGCGTGCGTGAAGGTGTTGCTGTCGCTGTCGGTGTGCGTGATGGCGTGGGGGTGGCGGTGGCCGGGGGAGGGCCGCCAGCCAGCGCCAGCCGTGTGGCAGGGTCGCCGAGCAGCAAAAATGTATCGAGGTTTTCCAGATAGTTGCCCCGACTGCTGGCGTAGAGATTGCCCAGCCCGGCCACTGCGGCCAGCCCAATCGGGTAGATCCCCTGCTGCATCACCGCGTCCAAAAATCCTTCGTTCATAAAATCATGGCCGGTGACCACGCTGAGACCTGTGGACGCCCAACTGGCAACCGTGCCGCCGTCCGCCTTGCGCAACAGACTTTCCGCCAGCGCTGCCGACGTCGTCCAGGGGTGATGGTAGAACCCTGTGTAGCAGGTCATGTCGAGCATAACAGGCAACCGATTTCCATTGACCAGTGGATCGAGGTCACGCGTGCGTAGCAGGGTGGGCGATCCGCCCCAGGCGGTGGGCGCGCCGTGTCCGATATAGTTGATCAGCACGCGGCCTTCGTTGATAGCAGCCAAAATCGCGCTCGTGATGGCCGGTCCACTGGTGTAGGGTGGGTACGGAGGATTGGACAGGGCACAGTGAGGATGGACTGCCGGATTGCAGACATTCAAATAGAGGCGGTCCGCGCTCAACGAGGGCAGCACCAGATTGGGATTGTTGACCAATCGATCGGAAAGCTGCCAAAAGTTGCCGGCGGCGTCCTGTGTGCCGTTGCTGGCGAAGGCTTTGTCCGCCACAAAGGAGATGCGCGAACGCCACGCGCCGGGCGCGGGGTTCGTCTCGTAGCCGACGATCTTGGCGACCACGGCCGCGGCTTCGGCGGGTGAGTTGACGGGCAGACGCCCCAGGGCCATAAAGGGCAGCGAATTGGTGGCATTGAAGGCGACCAGTTGGGCGTCGGCCGCGGTCTCGCCGATCCACGGATCGACAAGGCGCAGATAGGGCGGGATGAACGACAAATTGGGTGGCGTGATCAGGTTGTTGATGCAGTTGCCCGCTGCCAGACAATAGCCCTTGGGATCGTAATGTCCATCGCCGACGAGGACGACATAGGCGGGCGCAGGGCGTTGCCAATGCAGATAGGCATGGTGTAGGAACGTGCGGATCGCGCCCGGATCGACCACCCCGCCGTTGAATTCGTCGTAGATGTCGGCCACATCCACCACGGCCACGCGCATACCCTGGCTCTGGCGCAACCCCACCAGCGGGGCGAGCGCGGGAATAAAATCCCTATGGCTGATCAGAATATAGTCGGCGGCATTGGCCGTCGTGTGCAGATCGGTCGGCGTGACCGACGTGATGGAGAAGGGCGCGCGTATGGCCGTATCGCCCACGGCAGCGTAGCGGGTGGAAGGTGTGGCGGCGTCGCCGAAGTTCAACCCACAGGGGCAGGGAGTGGTGATCTGCGCGCCGGTAATGCGCACGGGTCGGGCCGGATCGCTGACATCGAGCAAGGTGATGGCCGTTGACGCAAAGTTGTTGGCCTGGAATCGCCAGTTCCCCGCGCCCGGCGCGTGGATGCTCAACTGGTTCCCCTGCGCGCGTAAGGGACGCGTCCCCGCCAGATCGAAATGATCGACAACAATGATGCTGGCCCCCGGAAAGGTCTCGGTGACGGTGATGGTGTTTTCGCCGGCCAGCAGCCACTGAGGCTGGATCGCATAGCTCCGCTGCAAAAGGGTGTATCCGCTCCAATTGTGTTCGCCCAACAGCGTACCGTTGAGGCGGATCTGGGTGCGGTGGGGATTGTTGGCCCCGGCCAGGGTAGCCGTCAACTGGCTGACCGTGGCCCCGGCTTCCAGCGTGAAGGTATACCCCCGCGTGGGTGGATAGGCGGGGTTGGTGGTGCTGAGCAGATCCCAATACCAGTGTTCGTAGCCCTCGCTGCGCGGCATTTGCGGGCTGTAATAGCGATTGCGCTCCAGGCGCAGAGAATAGGCGGTGGTGGTGACCGCGCTGCCGCTGCTCTGCGAGGCGCGCACCCCCATGCGCAATCCGTTCGTGGCGCCGTGGGTAAGCCAGTAGACGTTGAGATCGGTGTACTTGCTGTCCACCGCCTCTGCCCAGAAGAGCAACTGATCATTGCCATCACAGCGGTTGATCACCCCGCCGTCGCGGATGTGGAGGGCGATTTCCTCGCCATCTCGCCCGCCGCGAAAGATCTGCACCCGGTCCAGAGCCAGGCTTGCCAGGGTGAACCCGGCCGCCGTCAAATCGGCGCAGGTCAACCTGTAAAGCCCCCCCTCGCGCACGCTGACTTTGGCCCAGGGCCCGCCGGCGTCAACGCGGCGTGGCTGTGGCGCAGGGATCGGGTCCCTTCGCCAATCCGCGGCGACCTCCCCGTTGAGCAGGGCAGCCGCGCGCAATGGCGCGAAGAGGGGATCGGCGACAGCTGTGGCCTGCGCCCTGGCGCTGCTAAAACGGATCTCCACACGCAGGCGGCGGTGGATCTGCAATTCCCCGCTGGCCGGGTTGTATTGGAAGGGGTGGAGATGCAGCCGCGCCACCCCTTGTCCGCGCCAGTCGGCGATGCCGTCCATGGTGGCAGCCTGGGCGGGGTAGAAGCTATTGGCGGCATAGATGGCCGGATCGGGCGTATGGGTCCAGCCAGATGGCGTCGGCCAGAGTGTCTCGGCGTCGAGTTCGACCATCTGTGTGGGGACGGGCGCAAGCGGTCGGTCGAGGCGGATCGTATCGGTCTCCTGCGCCAGGATATGCAGGGTCGCCGATGCGCCAGGCGGCAGGCCGATGAGGTGGGAGAGGGCGGGCAGAGCCGGCGCGCCGGGCGCAGCCAGCCCATTCAGGCCAGCCACGCCCAGAGTGACAAAGCTGCCAGCGTCGGTATCGATTTGGCCCAGATCCGGGGATGGCACTCTCAAATCCACCAACAGCCGGGATTCATCTGCGGCCAGCAGTGTGAAGACGGCTTCCCCGTCCGTAGCGCGCACTGAGAAAGCCGAGAAGAGGATCGAGGCCAACACCAGCAAAACTGAGCCGCGCATCTACATCATGCCCCAGCCGGGACCGGGCCACGCAGGGCTGTGGGCACATCGGCCAGGGCTTCGTCGGGGACCACATAGGAGGTGTTGATCAATTTGTCGCCGAACTCCAGCATTTCGGGAAAGCGGCTGTGCCACAGCACCTGCACGGCGAAGATCTCCTGCACGCCGGTCTCGAAGCGCAGAAAGCCGAGGACTTCGCCATTTTGCGTGTTCACCGCCCAGACGCCACAGATGCGTTCTTGTAGCCGCTCCACCAGCGGAAAATCGCTAAAGACCGCGGATTCACGCACCTGGGAAAGGCCGATGAATGCGATAGGTCCGGCAAAGTCGAGGCCGCGGGTGAAGCCGGGCAACTGCGCCACCGTCTGCCACGACTTCTCGGCCAGATCGACGCGGCTGAGCGCGCCCTGGCCCGACTCCAGCAGCCAGAAGTGGCCGTTGTGCAGCCGGGGCGAGTGGGGCATGGAGATGCCGCGCAGCAGCACCTCGTTCTTTTGCACATCCATGAGGAGGCCGCCGTCGCGCTTGTTAGCGCGCCAGCCGCCGGCCGTGTCCGTCTCGCCCAGCGCGGTGACATAGCGCGGCTGCCCGTCCACCATACAGAGGCCATTGAGATGACAGCGATCCTCCGGCGTCAGCGCGCTGACGAAATGGGGTCGCCAGCGTGGGGTGAAGCTGTGGTCTGGGTCCAAAGTGCAGAGGGTGGAGAACTTGGTATTGACGATCCAGAGATCCTGCCGTCCCCAGGCCATCTCGTGAATGTCAATGTCGCCGGTGACGTGGATCTGGCGCGGAATGTAGGCGGCGTCGTGCTTGCCTTTGGGTTCCAGTTTGGGGGCCAGCGCCGGCATGTTGCGGTAATACCAGACCGTGTTCTGCCCGCCCACGGTGAGACGCTGGCCGTCGACGGCGATGCCCATGGGTCGGTGCAGGTTGCGGAAATGGGTGTTGATCGTCCCTCCATCGTTGCGCACCAGGATCACTTTGCCGGCCTGATAGGTGGAGACAACCAGGCTGATGCCAAAATGGTCAAGGATGGCGGGCAGGTTCTGTGTATAGACGCTGCGCAGTGGATTGGAGGCTTCAGCGTTTTCTGGGGGTGTAGAGTCTGTCACACAGCGCTCCTGGCGATGAATCGCGTCTGTTCTACTCCGCAGGGGCGCTGCTTGCTGCGCCAGAGGGATTCAGCAAGCAGAACCCCTACGCTGCTATCTGTTTGGTTGTTCTGGGGTGCAGGGACATGATATATCGTGTCCGTACGAATGTTATGAAGCATCAATCCCTAATCCATCACCTCCGACATCCGTCTTTCCCGCTGTCTCGGCAATCGGGGTCTTCTGCAGGACGGGCGGTGTCCATGCCTCTTTGGGTTGGGGAGTTGGTTGGGCTTCTGGTTGTGGTGAATTGATCTCTGTCTGCATGGAGATTCTCCTGCTGATGTCAATGGAAATGTCGGCTAGATTATGATAGATGAGAAGCGGATCATTGTAAACCAATTTTAACGTGCAAAGTGTGACAAATGCGTGACCATTGCGTGACCCAATATACGATTTCAGATAGATGATTAGGACTTACGCAAAAGTGTGAGAATTAGGGATAATAGGCGAATGAACAAACTAACGCACTGGGATTACTGTCAATTTCTGTTAGTGAGCCAAGTAAATTACACACAGACGTACTTTGCTGAGCAAAGTGAACACTTTAGTCACGACCGAATCAATCGATTGATGCGAACGGCCAAGCTAAGCCCGCGAGAACTGCGGGAAATGGTCAGGTCGGAAGTGGTGTTGTCAGAAAATGGCTACATCTTGTTTGATGATACGGTTTTAGATAAGAGCCACGCCTTTGCGATTGAAGTGGTCCGTCGCCAGTGGAGTGGCAATGCGAAACAAGTCATCAAGGGCATCGGGCTTGTGACCTGTGTCTATGTGAATCCCGATACGGCTCAATTCTGGGTTATCGACTACCGCATCTTTGACCCTGAGCGAGATGGACGTAGCAAACTCGACCATCTGTTGGAGATGTGGCAGACGATTCTGTATGTAGAAAAACTGCCTTTCCGTACGGTATTGATGGATAGTTGGTATGCGACCATGAAGGTGATGAAAGCGATTGAGAAAGCTGGCAAGATTTACTATTGTCCGCTCAAAAGCAATCGTCAGGTCAATCAGTCGCCCGACGAAGCCTATCAGCGCGTGGATGCGTTGACCTGGTCTCAGGATGAAATGCAAACGGGCAAACTGGTTCATCTCAAGCAGTTCCCCAACGGCCACCAGTTGAAACTGTTCCGGATTGTGCTGTCTACCCAGCGCACGGACTATGTCGTCACCAACGACCTCTCTCAAGACTCAGCCGATGCTACTCAAGACCGATGTGCCATCCGCTGGAAGATTGAGCAGTTTCATCGGGAAGCCAAGCAAGTCACAGGGTTGGAATCGTCTCAATGTCGTTCCCAACGCGCTCAACGCAATCACATTGCTTGTGCCATGCTCGTTTGGGTGCGCTTGAATCAAATTGCTCTGCAAACTCAGAAAACTGTTTATCAAATCAAGCAGGGTCTCTTGGACGACTATATGCGTGCCCAATTGCGTCTCCCGTCTATCTCTATCCGCCCTGCGTAAGTCCTAATGATTTGAGATTGACGATTGTCGATTGTCTCGTCCAGTTTGGGATCTTTTCACATCAATCGTCAATCTCAAATCATCAATCGTCAATCCTCAATCCCCTTATCACCTTGCGATACTAGACAGGAAGATGCGCCCGATCCCCCACACCTCTACGGCGGAAAGGATCAACCCTTTCTCAGATTGGGAATGTAGACCCACCAGGCCGGCGTAACCGGCCCTTCGACAGACTTGCCGCCGCCTGTGTGGAGAGCTTCCAGCCAGTAAAAGCGGCTGCCTGCGCTCTCGCTGGCGTCAGTATAGACATAGGACGCGCCCAAAAACGGGCTGAGGGTCTTGCCGCTGATGGGTGAACTGTTGAGCTTGACCGCCATCCCCAACGTGTAACCAAGCAAGGAATCGCCCCGGTAGAGATTGAAACCGGCCAACCCATCCTCGCCCGCTGTCTCCCACAGTAGGAGAATCTGATTGCCCTGTCCAGTGGCGACAAAGGAAAGGATCGTCACCGCTGTCGGCGCGCCGGTGGTGGTCGTGGTGGACGCACCGGTCGTCGTCGGTATCTCGGCCGACGTCGTGGTGGGTATCTCAGCCGACGTCGTGGTGGGTATCTCAGCCGACGTCGTGGTGGGTATCTCCGCCGACGTTGTGGTGGGTATCTCCGCCGACGTCGTGGTGGGTATCTCCGCCGACGTTGTGGTGGGTATCTCCGCCGACGTTGTGGTGGGTATCTCCGCCGACGTTGTGGTGGGTATCTCCGCCGACGTTGTGGTGGGTGTCTCCGCCGACGTTGTGGTGGGTGTCTCGGACGGCGTCGTCGTCACCTCCTCGGCGTAGACGGCGGCGGGTTCCCAGAGCGAGACCAGCGGGAACAGAGCTGCGGAAAGACCCGCTGCCACAGCCATCTGGAGAAGCTGGCGACGATCGATCCCAGGGCGTGTGGCGGTACGCACTGGTTCTGCCAGCAGCCCGCTGGACTCTAGATCGTTCACAGCCAGCCAGAAGATCCTCTCGGCGTTCTCCTTGCTCAGGCCAAATTCATCCTGGAGCAAGCCGATGATGGCTTCCGGTTCGGTTATGCCGTCGCAATGGTTCCACACAAAAGCTGCTGTGCGGTTCAGCAGGCGAAATGTCCGGCTGCGCAGATCAAAAACTGCCAGCCCTCCCGCAATGGGCTTGGAACGGGTTGTCTCGATACGTCTTGGGTTCGCCATACATCTCTCCTGTACAATACAATGGGATGCAAAACAAATTTCTTAAGTTAGAAGGGTGTCCGCCGATCTATCGCTTTCTGCAAGATTGTTACGAACCAATGTTTCGTAATCCTGCCGCCAGCAGGGGTGCAATTCGATCCGCCCCTGGTCAAGCTGCCCTTGCTCCAGTTGTCTGTAGGCATACGCGGCAGACTCTTCTTCGCCGGAGGCCTCTCCCCACCCGCTCAGATGATAGGAAGCCGTTCCCCTCCAACGATAGATATAGTAGATCTGCTGCGGGGGCAGCTCGGCCCGTTCATAGCGATGGGACGCCACCCGCAACAGCGCGCGCTCGAAATCAGCATCCTGGCCGTTGCCGCGGGCCGGGTAGCCGCCGATCAGATCGAAAAGCGAGCGGGGATAGCAACTTGCGGCGTGGAATGTATTGTATGCCGGTCCACTCAACCCGCCGTCGTTCCAGTACCAGGCCTGGGACGCGTTGAAGAGATGGTCGGTCACCCGCTGGGCTGAGAGAGAGAGGCGGTGGGGCAGAACGATGTCGTCGTCATCCCACAGGCAGATCAGGTCATATTTTGCCAGCCCCACACCGGCATTCATCTTTTCGCCCACCGTACGAAAGCGGTAGGGCAAGTTGATCACCTGCACTTCGGGATGCTCATAATGCAGGCTCTGGGGCGCAAAATCGTTGAGGACGATCAGCTCCTTCGGCCCGGTATAGTCCTGGCGCAAAAACGAGTGAATGGCCTCCTCCAATAGCTGGGGGCGGGCGTAGGTCATACAGATACAACTGATGCCGGGCAGTTTGTCGGCAGTCGTCATGGTTGTGTATTCCGTGTCCTTATCGTCCCTAGACGTGGCAGGTATCGGCGAAACGCTCGAAGTACCAGTCGTCGTCCCGCGTCCGGAGGGCGTGCAATTCCCGGCGACGCTGCCAGCCCGGGCCGGTGAGGGCCAGGGCCGGACCAAATTCCTTCTTCGCTTTCAACGCGTCGAAGACCCTCCCCAGCCGCGCTTCGCTCAGGTGTAGAATGGCGGTGCGCAGGACGTTGTGGACAACCGCGTTGACATCCACGCTGTAGGGCGCCTTGTTGCGGAAATAGTGCAACACCTTCACCGCCGGCGCGGCCCACACTTCGTAGCCCAGCAGCCAATAGCGCAGACAGATCTCCAGATCCTCGGAACCCCAGTCGGGCATCTCCCCGTCAAAGCTGCCCGCCTTTTCCAGCACGTCCCGACGCATGGCCATGAAACCGCCGCCCAGGGTCGGCGTCTGCACCGGATCCGGCCCTCGGAAGGGCAGCCATTCGGTGCGCAGGGTCGGCTCCGCAATGCGCTGGCCCACGGACGGCGGCAGATCTGGTTCGCCCATCACGCCGATGCCAGGACCGACGACACCCACAGACGGGTTGTCCAGCAGATCGGCGATGGGCTGCCACCAGCGTTCGGGGATGTCCATATGGGCGTCGGAAAAGACGACGATCCGGGCGCTCGCTTCCTGCAAGCCCCGGTTGCGCGCGCCCGACACCCCCAACGGCCTGCCAGCGCGGATCAGTTTGACGTGCGCTGGTCGCTCCCTGTCCAGAAAGTCGCTGCTGCCGTCTATGCTGCCATTGTCCACGACGACGATCTCGCTGGGCTGGGGAAGCGTATCTGCAAACTGCTCCACCGTGCGCTTGAGCAACACCGAATCGTTGAGCGTGGGCAGGATGACGCTGATCTTCGGCCCACGGCCGTTGCCCAGGATTTTCTCGATTCTGGCCGGGGCCAGAGGGGGCTGGGGCGGTTCGATAGGAAAGAAGGGCGGCGGGAAAGGGCGGGGCGGCGGTTTGCGCGCCGCTTCCGGTTGCGCTGCCTGGCCGGTTGACAGAAAGGTAGCCACCAGTTCCCGGTAATCGGCCTTCCACCCTGGCTGCAACCGGACAGCGCCCTGGGGAATGTTGCCATAGGTGTGCTGGCGGTCAATGTGTGTGACCACTTTCTGTACGGTTTGCAACGTGCTCAGATGATAGGATCCCGTGCCGCTCCAGCGATAGATATAGTAGATATCCTGGGCCGGTACGTCCGAAGCCAGTTCTACGCCCGGACGCAAGGCCTGGATGCGCTGCTCAAAATCCCGATCACAGCCCAAATCCGTGTGGGGATAGCCCTGGACCTGATGGAACAACTCCCGGCTCCAGCAACTGCCCCCGTGAAAGGTATTGGATTCCGGGCCGCTCAGGACGCCGTCGTTCCAGAACCAGGCTCGCCTGGCCTTAAAGAAGCCAATCGCCGGGTCGAAACGCTCTACACTGTAGCGCAGGCGATGGGGCAGATAGATATCGTCGTCGTGCCAGACAAAGAGCAGGTCGTGGGAGGCCAGACCCACGGCGGCTTTGTACTTTTCGCCCACGGAATGGAAGGGGCGGGGGAAATTCACCATCCTCACCTCCGGGTGATCGAATTCCAGCGTTTGGCCGGGATAGTCGTTGATAATCACCAGCTCCTTCTGGCCCGGATAGTCCTGCAACAGGAAGGAGTGGATGGCCTCTTCCAGCAGATCGACGCGGGCGTAGGTGGGACAGAGGCAGCTTACCGGCGGGTAGGTTTCCAGCAGGGGTACATCCAGCGCTGTCAGCTCCGCGTAGATCGCCTGCAACTCCCCATCGGAGATGGAGAGATCGGCCTTCTCTGGGAGGGGGGCTGAGGCCGTCTTCGGCGCAGGCGCACCGATGACCACTTCTATCGGCGTATTCTGGGGCAGGAGCAGACCGTAGGGTTCTTTTTGTTCAAAGCGCAAAGGCTGGTTGGCGGCTGTCAACTGCCAGTGAAAGAGCAGCGACTCACCATTCTCTTCCCGGCGTAGCTGCTGCTCCAATACCTGGGCAACGCTTTTGGGACGGTTGACCGGGCCGCGCAGCCAGAGCCAGCCATCCGAAGGCGGCTGGGCCAGATAGCCGGTATGAATGGAGAGAATGCCCTGTCCGTGCTCGCTGACGACAAAAGGCCAGGGTATTTTCCCCTCCCCGTCCAGGCGGATGGTGATATCCTGTGCCCGGTCTCCGCCGTTCCAGACAGCCTCAAAGCCTAGCGGTGCCAGAAATTCCCAGCCCAGCGCTGTCTCCGACGGGTCGGCCAATTGCCGCCCAGTCGGAAGGAGCTGATCCGCGCAGACAGGCCGATACGAAGCGGCGAGCGCAAACAGGGGTGTCAATTGAATCGTCATTGGGCGAGAAATTCCCTTCGTTGCAGGCGGCGGATTCATCCGATGCTGCCATTGCGCACTAGATCACGATAGTCCACCCGCCAGCCAGGCTGCAGCGCGATCCGTCCCTGGGGGGCACGCCCACACTGCACCATCCGTTCTGTATGGCTGGCGACCGCTAATCTGGTTTGCAGTGCGGATAAATGGTAGGCGCCGGTTCCAGTCCAGCGGTAGATGTAGAAGATCTCTTCGGTTTCGATGGGCGCAGCCAGGGCGCCACGGCCCTCCCCTTGTGCGGCGATGCGCTGCTCAAACTCTGCATCGTAGCCAAGATCCTGGTGGGGATAGCCGCCTGCTTTGTGATACAGGCTGCGGCTCCAACAGCTATTGCCGTGCAGGACATTGGAAACCGGGCCGCTCAACGCGCCGTCGTTCCAGAACCAGGCCCGCCCCGGCTTGAAGAAGCCCACCGCCGGGTCGAAGCGCTCCACACAATAGCGCAGACGATGGGGCAGGTAGATGTCGTCGTCGTGCCAGACGAAGAGCAGATCGTAGGCGGCCAGTTCCACGGCTGCGGCATACTTTTCGCCTATTGAGGAGAACTGCCCGGCCCGGTTCACGATGCAGACTTCGGGATGCTCGAATTCCAGGGTTTGTTCCCCGTAGTCGTTGAGGACGATCATCTCTTTGCGGCCCGGATAGTCTTGCAGCAAAAAAGAAAAGATGGCTTCGTTGAGCAGATGGGTGCGGGCATACGTGGGGCAAATACAGCTCACAGGCGGATAGCTGTCGTCCACAGGGCGGGTCTGGCTGTGCAGCCAGGTCAAGGCCAGAGGCTCGCCCTCGCTCCGCCAGATGCGGGTTCCCACCCAGTAATACTGCTCCACAATGCTTTTTTCCTGGGTGAAGGACCAGCGGGGATCCGGCACGCGCCAGTCGCCGTAGATGGCAGTCAGGATTTTGTCGTGATCAGCGGGTTTCAGCCAGGTGCGGTCAAGGAAGGTCATGGGGGAGAGATCATGTCTGGGAATTCGGCAGGCGTATTCAACTCCGCTACGGTAGAGCCAGTAACAGAACGCATCGCCCTCTTCCGCCATCTCAAAAAACTCGAAGCTGGCCCCATCTTTGCGGAAGACATACTCGGTGGCCGCGCCGGCGTTGTTGGTCCAGCGCAGGGTGGGAACGAATCCGACCTCTGTCAAAGCTGGGATTGCAGCCAGGAAATGCGCCCGGTCCCGGCGCAGAAAAGCGAAATCCGCGTCGTTGGCGTCGTGGGAGAGGATTCGGCCCTCCCTCGCCCAGCCGATGAGCAGGCCGCCCCACACCCAATAGCGTTCGGCCAGGGGCGTCCCGGCCAGGGTATCGTGAAGAAGCTGCAAATTGCGTCGAAAGCCCGCGGCCTGGGCAGATTCCTCTTTGCTCCTCTGCGCCGGTTCATGATCCATTGCGCGAGTGGGGGAAGGGTTCTGTCCTTTGCCCTTGCGTTCCTCCCAGCGCAGACTGGCGGGGTGGTTGCTGGGCGTGAAAGCGTCGGCTTCGCCGGAGCGGGGACGACGATCCGCTTCCGGCGGCAACTGCATATAATCGCCGTAGTGAAAACGCAGATGCCCTGCGTAGTCCCGGGGCGCAGGCAGTTGCATCCCCTCAAAAGGCAGATAAACCAGAGGGAAAATCTGCTCGTTGGAGAGCTGGTGATAGCCGCCGTGACCAAAGAGGCTCGATTTCTCGGTGCGCTGCTGCTGGGCGCGCAGGTTCATCAGATCGGCCATCAGTTTGGTCGGTTGCAGATCATAGCTCCAAATGTCTACCATCAACCCGCAATGACCGGGGTGCGCTGCCTGGTATCTGCGCTCCCAGGCGACGTAGCAGCTATAGCGATCCCGCAGCTTGAAAATATGGGTCAGCCCGCAACCCGGGTCGCTCTCCGGCGTCTGTAAGAACATATCGGCGGGCAGATCGGGCGCGGCCGCCTGGACAAAGCGGGAACGGTCTGCGCGCCGCATCGAGACATCCACATCACAATCCCAGGGGATAAAGCCTTGATGCCGCACCGCGCCCAGCAGCGTGCCGTCGCTGATCCAATAGGGGATGGCGTGGCGGCGGCAGAGATAGTCGAAAATTCTGAGCATCCGGATCATCACCAATTGACACTGACGCAGAGGCGTCTCCCCCGTCTCCCGCAGATCGGGGAAATGGGTGCGGTAAAAATCTTCGTCTGGGGTTACATCTATAGGCGGTGATGAAGTCATACCACTGAATTTCCAAGCCCGATTGGGCACAATCAGCCATGAAACTGGGGCAGGTGGCAGGTGACATTGGGTGGCAAGTAGTAATTCGCAACTCGCTATTCCCTATTTTCACGTCCGTGATTGATGGCAAGCTCTTTGGCGCGAATCTGCGGCCAGATCTCCTCCCGCACACGGCGCAACTGGGCCGCGTCGTCAATCTCGCACCAGAGCAGATCGTCCATTTTCACCAGCGGAACCGCGACCCGATGGGCCACGCTTTGCAGACAGGGTTCGTAGCCCCACTGCAAGCTACGCTGAAAATGGGTTTCAGCGGAAGCGCGCATGGCCGCCCACAACTCCGCCGAAATTTTGGTGATGCCCACCCACTCGCCCGCCACATTGGAGAGCGCCGACCGCTCTTTCGAGAAACGCCGAAAAGTAAAATCGTCAGTTGCCTCCACAAAGTACTCGTCCCCATTGTGGGTAAAACCGGAGATCAACAGCCCGGCTGGGCGTCTATCCTGCAACAGCGCTTCCAATGCCCGCTTCTCGTAGACCAGATCCCCGTCCAGAAGCAGGAAAGAGTCGGTGGGAACCATTTGGGTCAATAATTGCCGCGCGCAATAGAGGGAGGCCATACTGCCGGAATCGGCAAAGTCGGGATTGTAGACTGTCGCGATGGCCGGGTTGCCCGCAGCCAGCTTTTCGTACTCCTGGGCCTGGTAGCCAGTGACCAGAATGAGACGTTCGATGCCAAAACTTTGTAACAGGTGGATAGAACGTTCCACCGGCACACACCCTCCTAGCGACAGCAACCCCTTGGGCTTTCCCCCGTTGACACCGTTGAGACGGCTGCCCAGCCCGGCGGCGAGAATCACTGCGGTTGAGATGGTTGGTTGATTGGCTGATTGGCTGTCCATCAACGCCTTCCTGATCGGTGTCATCGCCATCTGTGATCTGCTACCTCCCTACCCTGAGAAGACGCGCCCGATGCCCCACACCTCCACGACACCGGTGAAGTTGCTGTAGTTACCCGGCAAACAGCGTCGTCCGATAGATTTTTGCCGGACAAAAGATAAGGGTGTACACTTTTGTTCTATATCTCCACAGAATATGCAATCGGTTGTGGACTGTCAACGACCCCTGTATGATGGCTGCGTGACGGGTGCGTGACGACTTTTTATTGGGTATCGCGCCTGGGTATGGACACGGCCTATGTATCGTCTCTACCTCTTCGGTTTTTTCCACCTGACGGTTGATGAGCGCGCTTCTCTCCCTTTCCGTTCGGACAAAACCCGCGCGCTACTGGCCTATTTGGTTCTAGAAGGGCACTCTCAGCCCATTCACCGCCAGCAACTCATCCATCTCTTCTGGCCTGATTCCACAGAGCGGGCCGCCCAGCAGAATCTGCGTTCCGCTCTCCACAACTTGCGCCAGATCTTCGCCCCCCACGCGTGGCTACAGGCGGATCGGCTGACGGTCTCCTTCCGAGCGTCTGTTACCGATTTCTGGTGTGACGCCTCAGCATTCATTCAACAAGCAGTGCAGATCGAGGAGATGTGGCGCAAGGGAGATGAGGGCGCGCTGGCGGATCCACTGCGTGATTGCCTCACCCTCTATCATGGGGATTTCCTCATGGATCTGGCGCTGTCTGAGTGTCCGGCCTTTGTCCTCTGGCGCGAAAAAACAGGGCGTTCGTTTCGCCGAACCTGGGACAACCTGCACCGAATCGAAAGCGATCTGCTCATCACCCCCCACAACCTGCCCCGCCAGACCACGCCTTTCTTTGGCCGGGAGAGCGAAATCGGCATGATCCGCAGCCGTCTGTTGCGCCCGGAATTTCCAATCATTTCCCTGGTGGGACCGGGCGGTGTAGGCAAAACCCGTCTGGCCGTGGCCGTGGCCGCCGAGTCTATGAAAGATTTTCCCGATGGCGTCTGGTTTGCGCCCCTGGAGCAAACACAACTGACCGACGATCAACAACCAGAGAAGGCCCAAGAGCAGATCGCCCTCGCGATTGGCCGGACGATCCGCCTGCCCTTTCACGACAACGCCAGCCCTACGGAACAACTTTGCAGCCATTTGCAGAACAAACGGGTGTTGTTGATTCTGGACAGTTTTGAGCATCTGATCCCCCAGGGCGGGGTAAATTTTGTGCTTACCCTCCTGCCATCTCTCTCCCAGGCTACGTTGCTTATCACGTCTCAACAACGGCTGGGCTTGCAGGCCGAATCCACTATCTGGCTGCAAGGGCTACCCGTGCCCCCACCGGCGAAGAACGATTTGACGGCTTCCGCCGCGATGTACAGCAGCGTTCAACTTTTCAGCGAGCGGGCCGAGCGGGTCTCCCCCCGTTTTGCGCTGACAGGGGAGAACGCCGAAGATGTGGCCGACATCTGCCGCTCTGTAGATGGGCTGCCTTTGGGGGTTGAACTGGCGGCTGCCTTGGCCGAGGAACGCAGCCCCGGCCAGATCGCCTGGGCCATTCGCCAGACCATTGACGCCCTGACAACGCGCATGCCCGATGTTGCCCCCCGACACCGGGCCTTGCGCGGGGTCTTCGACTATTCCTGGCGGCTGCTTCCCCCTCCTCTGGCCCGAATCTTCGCCCGTTGCGCCGTCATCCCCGGCAGCTTTGCCAGCGCCGATGCAGCCGTAGTGGCCCAGGCCGCGCCAGGGGAATTAGAGGCGCTGGTCGAGCGTTCCCTGTTGCGGGCCGACTCAGCGGGTCTCTATACAGTTCATCCTCAACTCCGCCGCTTCGCTGAGGCGAAATTGTACGAGGCGGGCGAGTGGGAAGAGACCCGCACCCGTTTCCTCCATCACTATCTGGGCAAAGTGGAGCAACCATCGGGCCTGTACTGGTACGGCATCCCCGATCACGCCCTGTCCCAACTCGCCCAAGAATGGCCCAACATTCGCGCGGCCTGGCTGGGGGCGGTCGAGGCGGGCCATCTCGATTTGTTGGATCGCACGATTCGAGGATTAGGGTTTTTGCAAGAACGGCTGAATTTCTACCTGGAAGGGGTGGCGCTGATGGAAGAAACCCAGCGCCAGTTGGAGACCTTGGAAATAACAGATCAGCAGAAAGTCCCGGATCTGCTCTGGTCTCGCGTATATGGCTGGCGCGGTTTCTTCCTCACCCGCACAGGCAGACACGCCCAGGCCATTCCGCTGGCCGAAGAAGCCACCCGCCGGGCCGAGCAGGCCGGAGATAGTCTGGAAGTGGCTGGCAGTCTGGGCGTGAAGGCCATCGCACTGCGTCTGATGGGTAGACACAGAGAGGCTTACGCCATCTCCCAGGAAGCTCTGGCGATCAGCCGAAAAGCAGCCCTGCTCATGAACGAGATTCTGGCGCAGATCGATATGGGGCAGATCTGCTGGCAGATGGGCAACCTGAGCGAGGCCCAGACCCGTCTGGAGGAAGCAACTCAACTGACTCGCCAGGCCGGGATGCGGCTTCTGGAGGGGTCCGCCCAGATCGCCCTGGCGACTGTCTACACCCAACAGGGCCGCTACTACCGGGCCAAAGGGATTCTGGAGCCGATGGTGAATCTGGCCCGCCTGCTGGGGTATGTGGGGTTTGAGGGGGAGTGTCGGCTGCGCCTGATGAGCCTTCATCTGCATTTGGGCCGTTACGCCGAGGCAGAGCAGTGCTGCGCCCGTCTGCTGGAGATTGCGCAAGATCTGGGGGCGCTCTCGCTCAGCGTCTACGGATTAGCCCTGCGAACCCGTCTGCTCTACGCCCAGGGCAAATGGGCAGAGGCCCGACAGGTGGGCAAAGAGGCTGTGGTCAGGGCTACAGAGGCTGGCGAACTCTACCCGCTGGCCTGCGCCACCCTATATTTGGGCCACGTCTACCAGGCCCTGGGGGATGTCAAAGCGGCGGAAGGCGTCTATCGGACGGGGGTGGAATTATGGCGTCAGCGGGGGGTGGTGGAAGGGACACTGGAGCCTCTGGCTGGGCTGGCCAGCCTGGCTGATCGGGCAGAGGAGACAGCCCAGGCCCGGGCCTTTGTGGAGCAGATTGTCGCGGCCCTGCCCGACGGTTATCTGTATCACCCGGCAATGAACGAGCCAATGGCCCTCTACCTCACCTGTTGCCGGATTCTGGCAGAGGAACAACCGGAACAGGCGGCTCGTCTGCGCACCATCGCCCTGACCCGATTGCAAGAGGAGGCAGCAGAGATTCCCGATGAAGCCGCCCGACGACACTTTCTCACAGCCATCCCCGCCCACCGGGAGGTAGAGATTGGTGATAGGTGACTGGGGATTGGGATGACAAGATGAAACAATCTGCGAGTTGCAGACACTTCATCTTGTCACTTGCAAATCTGCCGCTGTGCCATTCCGCATTCCGCACTGGGCACCCCCAATCCCCAGTCACCTATCACTCATCCCACTCTACCGCGCCACACTGGGCAAGAAGATGCGCCCGATGCCCCACACCTCCACAGGGCCGGTGAAGCCGCTGCCGTTGGGGCCGACGGCCTCCAGCCAGTAATAGACGCGCTGCCCCCAGCCGAAGGAAGTCGCATCCTGCCAGGTGTAGTGGCTGCCGCCGAAGCCGCCGGTCGCGCCGATGAGTTCTGTCGTCAGCCGGGTTTCGGCTTTGTGCGCCGTGCCCCGCCAGATGTGGAAGCCGTACAGCCCACTCTCGTCGCCGGTCTCCCAATGCAGTTGAGGACCGTCCCCCCACCAGTTGGCCGCGCTGCTGAAGTCGAGGATATCCACGGCGGTGGGCGCGGCCTCGAACTCGAAGCTGCCAATGTCGCAGGCGTTGCCCGTGTTCCCGCCGTTGGCGCGGACCACGCCGCGCTGGTCAGTATCCACGCCTGCATCGCAGGACGCCGCCAGCAGCGCGCGCCCCATGCGGGTCGTGGTGTCTGGGATAGCGTCAATGGCCGGGCTGCCGCTGACCAGGGCGTGGGTGAAGGTCGGTCCGCCGTTGTCGGCCAGGGTGCTGTTGAAGATGGCGGCCAGCGCGGTGGGGTCTGTGCCGTCGCTGGTGGCGGTGATGTCCGTGGCACCGGGTGTGAACCTGGATATGGCAGCGTACGTTGATAACCCGCTATGGCCAAAGAGATTGAAGTTGTTGCCGGTGATGGTCCCCCCAATGTCTTGATAGAGTTCAGAACCATAAGGGGCTGAGTTGCCAGAGACCAGTGTATGATTCAACGTGATTGAACCACCAGCCATTTGAGCCAGGCCACCGCCGCCACTATAGGGTGTGTCGCTGCTGTTGTTGACAATGGCGCTGCTGTTGATGATTACGGTTGCTCCCCCATATCCGTTATAAATTCCCCCTCCAAATGCAGCGCCTGTATTGCCGGAAATGGTGCTGTTGTTCACGACCAGGACTGCCGGGTCTGCACCGACGTCATTGTGGAAGTTGAGAATGCCAGCGCCTTGAGTTTCAAATGTACGATTGTTGGCGATGGTACTGTTGTTGACCGTCAGGTTGCCCCGATTGTGAATGCCAGCCCCGCCGGCAATGTTGCCGGTATCTCCGTCGCTGATGGTGACCCGGTTGAGCGTGAGATCGCCGTCATTGGTGACGAGCAAAATGCGAAAAGCGTCAACCGCGCCCGCATCCCGGCTGATGGTGAAGCCATCCCCCTCGATGGTGATGGGGGTGTTGACCCACGGCAGGCCATTGGGGCCATTGAGGTTATTGTGCCTGGTGGTCAGCGTCACATCGTCCAGCAGGGTGATGGTGTCTGCGCCGCTGCCGGCGTTGCAAATGCCTTTGCTTGCGTCGGTATTGGCGGCGATGATGGCGTCGATCAGGTTGCAGTCGCTGCCGTTGATGCGGGCATTGGTCGGTGCGACTTCAAAAGCGCCGATGTCATTGGCTGTGCCCTGGGGACGGCTCACCCCGCGCTGATCCGTGTGCAGGCCAGGGTTGCCGGCGGCGTCAATGGCCGGGCTGCCCGTGACCAGGGCGTGGGTGAAGGTCGGCCCGCCGTGGGTGAAGGTCGGCCCGCCGTTGTTCGCCAGGGTGGTGTCCAGGATGTCGGCCAACGCCGTGGGATCTGTGCCGTCGCTGGTGGCGGTGATGTCGCTGCCTCCCGCCGTAACGTTGTACATGGCCAGAGCGGTTGTCAACCCGCTATGACCAATCAGGTTATTGGCGTCGAGGGTCATTGCCCCGGCGCTTTGTGCGAAGAGTTCATCGCCGAAGCCCGCCGTGTTGCCGGAGACCAGGGTGCGGCTGACCACAACTGTACTGGTGTTGGCAGCGGCGATGCCCCCGCCATCGCCAGACTTTGTCGTGTTGCCGGTGACGGTGCTCTGGTCAATGGTCAAGAGGCTGTTATCACAGACAGAGATACCGCCGCCGTTGTTGTAATATGCCTCGTTGCCAGAGATGGTGCTGTTGCGCACCAGGGCCTCGCCCCCGCAGATGCGAATCCCTCCACCGCCCACAGTCACCCAATTGCCGGAAATCGTGCTGTTGGTGACGGTCAACGCACCGCTGCTGTCAATGCCGCTGCCGTACATTGCCTGGTTGTTGCGGAGGATGCTGTCGGTCACTGTTGCAACACCCGTGGTTGTGTTCAAAATAGCAGGGCCATAGATGTTGTTGCCAATCACCGTGTTGGCCACGGCCAGCGCACCGCTGTTGCCAATGCCACTGCCAAACAGGCTCTGCAATAATTCACTGCCCGTCACCGTCGCCACAGCCAGGACTTCATTGACAATACCGCCGCCGTTGTTGCCGCCAATCGAGCTATCGGTAACGGTCAGCGTCCCGCTGTTGACAATGCCGACGCCGTGGAGGTTGCTGCCAACGATAGTGTTGGCGACGAGCGCCGCGCCGCTGTTGGTAACGCCGGCGCCGGCGCGGTTGCCAGTGACGCTGCTGTAGCTGGCGATCAGCGTCCCGCTGTTGGCAATGCCGGCGGCGCCGCCGGAGTAGTCGGAATAGTTGGAGTCAACCTGGCTGTTGGCGAGCACCAGCGCACCGCTGTTGTAGATCCCTGCGCCCGCTCCTCCCCGGTTTTGGAAAATGCCGCTATAGTTGGTGACGGTCAGCGCACCGCTGTTGTGAATCCCTCCACCCGGCTCGGATCCAGGGAAGCCGCCGGATATGATGGCCTGGTTGAGGGTCAACGCGCCGCTGGCTTCTACCGTAAGGATACGGAACAGGTTGAACGGGTCGTCATTCCGCCCGATGGTGTGGCCGTTGCCGGCGATGGTGATCTCCGTGGTCACCGGCGGCAGGCCGTTGTAGTTCGCATCGTAGGCGGTGTACAGGATTACGGATGCCTGGAGGGTAAGCGTATCCGCGCCGCTGCCGGCCGCACAGCCCCCGGTGGCCGTGTCGGTGTTGGCGGCGATGATGGCATCCACCAGCGTGCAGGTGGCGCCGTCCACGGTAATCTCGGCGGCGTGGACCGGCGCGCTGCCCAGGGCCAGCAACAGGGCCACCCCGGCCAGACCCATCCCCGCCCGCCGCAGCAGCGCCCGCCGCCGTTGCCGCGAGAGGCTGAGCAGCCTGGCATACTTGTCGGCAAAGCGGGCCAGCAACGTCTTGCCCGGTCGCCGCAAGAGGCGCGCCAGCCACGGGCGCGTGCCCGCCTCCCGTTGCGCCTCCTGCCAGGCCGTCTGTAGGGCGGGCCAACCCCGTCCTGGGCTGATCTCCTCATTGGGGTGCGTTGGATGCATTGGTTCCTCCTTTGTGGTAGATGTGGTTGATGGGGGGCAGAGTCCGCTGAATCAATTCGGCGTCTGGTATGGAAAACCTGGTAACTCATGTGACGCAGCAGGCGATAGATTCCGGGAATCGCCCAGGAGATTTCGGCTTTGGAACTGGCTGCGGGCGATTCCCGGAATCAGCGATCTCGCCCCCACTGGGAACTACATCCGGATTTTCCCGGCCAAATCGACAAGGATCGCCGTCTATGCTACACTGTTGTCCTGATCCCGTATAGCCATAAACCGTGATGGGACCGTGACATAACCGCGACCGCTCAACGTCATCTTCGACTAGGATGAGCCATTCCCCACCTGTACCTCTAACCTTGCGCCTTAACCTGTTTGGCCCCTTCCGCGCCACCTGGGAGAACAGCGCCGCCCTCGATCTGCGCCTGGAAAAGGCCGAGGTCTTGCTGGCCTGGCTGGCCCTGGAAGCGCGCCATCCGGTGCCGCGTACCCATCTGGCCGGGCTGCTGTGGGAGGGTTACCTGCCCGCCAGCGCCTTGCAGAGTCTGCGCACCCTGCTCTATCGCGTGCGCCAGCAGATCGAACCGGCCGATCTGTTACAGGTTACCAACCGCACGGTCTCCTTCAACAGCGCCAACCCCCATATCTGGTGCGATGCCCTGCAATTTGACCAGTTGATGGCGCATCTGGAGCAGACGCTGACTGTGGGCGGGCCACTTTCCTCAGCCCAACGCCACCAGGCCGCCACCGCCCTCGATCTCTACAGCGGGGAATTCCTGACCGGGCTGACCCTGGACGATAGCCCGACCCTGGCCCAGTGGCTGGCCGAACGCCGCGGCCACTATCAGCGCCAGGTGGAACGGCTGCGCGCGGCCCTGCAACAGGCCGCGCCCCCGGCTGTGGGGATGGAAAGCACAGGGCCGCAGATTGATTGGGGCGAGATCCCCAGCCCGGTGCATCTCCACGGTCGCCAGGCCGAAGTTGCCCAGATCAAACGCTGGCTGACCGTGGATCGGGCGCAGTTGATCGGCGTCTACGGCATTGGCGGCCAGGGCAAGACGGCCCTGGCTGCGGAGGCCGTGCGCGAACTGGCCCAGGCATCCCCCTTTCAGCGCATTATCTGGCGTTCCTTGCTCAACGCGCCGGCGCTGGATGAGATCCTGTTGGATTGGACGCTCTTCCTCTCCGACTGGCAGATCCCTGCCCTGCCCCCCACATTGGATCGCAAACTCGCCTTGCTGGTGAAGCTGCTGGGCCGCTCCCCCACGCTGCTGGTCCTGGACAACCTGGAATCGGTAATGGAGACGGGCGCAAAGGTGGGGCGCTTCCGCCCTGGCTACGAAGGCTATGCCCAACTGTTGAGCCGCCTGGCCCAGAGCGAACACCAGGGATCGCTGCTGATCACCAGCCGCGAACAGCCCCTGGTGGTTGAGCAGATGGCGCAGGTGCGGCCCAAAGTGCAGACGCTGCTGCTGGGCGGCCTCTCCCCGGCGGCGGGGATGGCCGTGTTGCGCCAGCAAGCGCTGCAGGGCGGGGAAGAGAAGCTCAGCCTGCTCGCCAGCCGCTATTCGGGCAACCCCCTGGCCTTGCTGTTGGCGGCGCGGCTGGTGCAGGATCTCTTCACGGGCGACGCCGACAGCTTCCTGGCCCAGGAGACGCTGATCTTTGACGACATCCGCGACGTGCTGGCCGATCACCTGCGCCGTCTCTCGCCGCTGGAGCTGGATCTGCTCTTGTGGCTGGCGGTGGAGCGGGAACCGGTCTCGATTCAGAGCTTGCAGGCCAATCTGACCGCGCAGATCCCGCACACCACGATCCTGGAGACCCTGCGCGCGCTGCGCCGCCATCTGCTGGTGGAGAGCATATCAGGGCTGGAAAGCGCCCTACCCCTCTTCGGCCTGCAAAATGTGGTGTTGGAATATCTGACCGATTGGCTGGTGGAGCAGATCTGCCAGGAATTGGAGGTGGGGGCTTTTCACTTTCTGCGTAGCCTGGTCTTGATGAAAGCGCACACCCGCGAGTATGTGCGCCAGAGCCAGATCCGCCTGATCCTGGAGCCGGTGGTGGCTCGTCTGCGCAATTTGTGGGGGCGGGAGAAGGTAGGCGGGCGTCTGCAATCCTTGCTGGCGCCGCTGCGCGATCAAGATCCGCTGAGGACGGGCTACGCCGCCACCAATCTGCTGCACCTGTGGCTGATCGCCCAGGAGCGGGTGGAAAACGCCGACCTCTCCCATCTGTCGCTGCCAGGGGCCTATCTGCGCAATTTGCATCTGCCCGGCGCGGACCTGACCGGATCCGATCTCCGCGGCGCACTCTTCACAGATGCCATGGAGGGCATCCGCTCGCTTGCCACCGATGGGGGAGATCGCTGGATTGCCGCCGGCGCAGAGAACGGGCTGATCTGGATCTGGCGCAAGGCCGATCAATCCCTGCATCAGACGATCCAGACACCCACCTCGGTGATCAGCGCGCTGGCCTTCAACCCCGGCGGCGATCTGCTGGCGGCGGCAGGGGTCAATGGCTCGCTCACCCTCTGGTCGGTTGCCGGTGGACGGCTGCACAAACAGCTTCAGCCGGTGGGCAGCGAGATCAAGGCGCTGGCCTACCATCCCAGCGGCGAATGGCTGGCAAGCGGCGCACGCGACGGGACGATCACCCTGTGGCAGACGATGCGCGGGACCGCCGCCCACCATTTGCCAGCCCAGGCCGAGAGCGCACTGCATCTACTCTTTGATAGCGACGGTTCACGGCTGATCTGCGTCTATGCCAACGGTCAGATCGTCGTTTGGGATTGGCAGCAGAGGCAGATTCTGCACAGTTGGCGGGTCGTCACCGGGGGGCGGATTCCCCGCCTGAGCCTGCACCCCAACGGCAGATGGCTGGCCGGCGCACTGACCGAGGGCGCTGTCTCTGTGTGGGATTGTGAGAGCGGCGCGCAGGTCCACTACCTGCCCACGCCGGAACAGATCTACGATGTGGCGATCAGCCCAGACGGTGGACTGGTGGTGGGGGCCAGCCATGATGGATTGATCTATGTGTGGGCGATGGAAAGCGGGCAGCGGGTCAACCTGCTGGTGGGGCATCACCACCGCGTGGCCTGTGTAGCCTTTTGCGCCGATGGGCGCACATTGATCAGCTGCGGCGCGGATCATAGCCTGCGGGCGTGGGAACTGCCTTCGGGCCGCGTCCTCTATCAACTCAGCGGCTATCGGCGCTCGATTGCCACCCTGGCCGTCCACCCGGCGGGGAATCTGCTGGCTATGGCCGGCAACGATCTGACGGTGCGACTGTGGGATACAGAGGGCTGGCAGATTGTGCGCCAGTGGCCGGCCCACGAGCGGCTGATCACCACCTGCGCCTTCAGCGCCGACGGTCAACTGTTGGCAACCGGCGGCAGCGACCGCCTGATCCACCTGTGGGAGGTTGCCAGCGGCCAACCCTTGCGTTCGTTGGAGGGGCACAGCCAACCGGTGGAGCGGGTGGTCTTCCATCCCTCCCGGCCCCTGCTTGCCAGCGGTGGGCTGGACTTTAGCGTGCGCCTGTGGGATGTCGCCAGCGGCCAGCAACGCCACTGCCTGACCGATAACAGCGATTGGATCAGCGATCTGGCCTTCAGCCCGGATGGTCGGCTGCTCGCCAACGCGGCCGGCAATCAAACTCTATACATTTGGCAATTGGATGAGGGGTTGAACCCAGCCCCCGCTGTACGCGTCCCTCTGGTCGATGCTGAATATGGCACAGGGCTGCTGCTGCGCTTTCATCCCCGCAGCCATCTGCTGGCCTGCGCCACCGATCAATCGGTCTGTCTGCTGGACGTGAGCAGCGGCCAGATCCTGCACACCTTCAGCGGCCATCGTTCGTGGCCGCTGGGGCTGGATTTTCACCCGGCGGGCGATCTGCTTGCCAGTGTGGGCATGGAGCGTACCCTCTATCTGTGGGATCTGGAAACAGGGCAGGCGCGGTGGTCGCGCCAGGTGGAGAGACAGTCCTACAGTTTGCGTTTCAGCGCCGACGGCGAGTTCCTCTTCAGCGGTCGCGCCGATGGCTTTTTGGACATCTGGGCGGTTGCCAGCGGGGAACCCGTGCGCACGGTGCGCATTCCCGGTCCCTACGCAGGGATGAAGATTAGCGGCGTGCGCGGCATCAGCGCGGCGCAACGGGCCAGTCTAACCGCGTTGGGGGCGATTGATGATTGATGATTGGGGACTGGGGACTAGGGATTGGGTATTAGGGATTGGGTATTGGGTATTAGGGATTAGGGACTGGGGACTGGGGATTGGGAAGATGACCCTGTCACCTACAAACTTGCAACGTCAGCTGATTTTTCCAAACCGGCCAAGTCCAAGAACGCCTGGCAGGTTTGATTCCAAAGGAGGGACGGAGCTATGTTCACGCCAAAACTATGGTCGGCGCTTTTCTTCGGTTCGCTGCTGGTTGTGGTCGTGGTGCTGGGTCTGTTTGCCAGCCGTCGTCTATTGCTGCCCGTGCAAGCGCTGGATTCAGACATCCTCTCTCAATCCCCGCCGCAGGTGGCGGGCTGTGATCTCTTCCCTGCCGACAATATCTGGAACACGCCGATTGATACCCTGTCCGTCCACCCCGATTCGAACACGTATATCAACACCATCAGCGCAGACAAGACCCTTCACCCGGACTTTGGCGCGGGCCTGTGGGAAGGCGGCCCCATTGGCATCCCGTTTGTGGATGTGGCTGACGATCAGCCGAGGGTGGCGGTCAGCTTCACCTACGACAACGAAAGCGATCCCGGCCCCTATCCCATCCCCACCAACGCGCCGATTGAGGGTGGCGCAAACAGCGATGGCGACCGTCATGTGCTGGTGGTGGACCGGGAGACATGCCGACTCTATGAGCTTTTCAACGCCTTTCCTCAAGAGGACGGAAGCTGGGACGCCGATTCCGGCGCCATCTTCGATCTGAACGCGCACGCCCTGCGCCCGGCGGGCTGGACCTCTGCCGACGCCGCCGGGCTGCCCATCCTGCCGGGGCTGGTGCGCTACGACGAGGTGGCGGCGGGCGAGATCCGCCACGCGCTGCGTTTCACCGTGCCGCAGACCCGTCGCGCCTACATCTGGCCGGCCCGCCACTTCGCCTCCAGCCTGACCGATTCCAAATACCCGCCCATGGGGCTGCGCTTGCGGCTCAAGGCGGATTTCGACATCTCTGGCTACGCGCCGCAGACGCAGGTGATCCTCACGGCGCTCAAGCGCTACGGCATGATCCTGGCCGACAACGGTTCGGCCTGGTACATCTCCGGCGCGCCGGACGAACGCTGGGACAACAACATGTTGCGCCAGTTGAAAGGGATCAGTGGGGCCAACTTTGAGGCGGTAGACGTCTCTTCGCTGATGGTGGACCCGGATTCGGGCCGGGTGCGCGGGGCAACGTCGCAGATCTACCTGCCGTCGGTGAGAAAGGGGCAAGCTGCGCCATTGTCCACGACTACACCCACTGCCACGGCCACAGCGTCAACCACGTCCACCCCAACGGCAACGCCATCAGCTACGCCCACAGCCTCAGCCACACCGAGCGCGACGCCCACGGCGACCGGTTCGCCCACGGTGATCGATGTCGATCTCTTTGTGGACGACGACAACACCTCTGGCACGGAAAACGGCAGCGCCCAACGCCCATACAACACCGTTCAGGAGGCCATCAACGCGGCGGCGGCGGGCCAGACGATTGGCGTGGCGGCGGGGATCTATGCCCAAAACCTGCGTATTATGGACAAAACTGTCCACCTCTACGGCGGCTATGTGGGCGGTACGGCTGCGGACTACGCGGGCGGCAGCGGCGGCAATTTTAGCAGCCGTAACCCCACTGCCAATGTCAGCCACCTGCAGGGCAACGGCGCCGATTCCACGCTGACATTGGTGGAGGCAGGCAGCAGCACGGTGGACGGCTTCCGCATCACCGGCGGCACACGCAGCCTGCTGCCAGAGTACGGCATTGTGGGCGGCGGTTTCTATATCAGCGGCGGCGCGCCCACCATCTCGCGCAACCTGATCGAGAACAACGATACGCGTCCCGCCGGCCAACCCCTCGACAGTGAGCCGGTGGGTGGCGGCATCTTCGCCCAGGATGCGAACATCTCCATTCTCAATAACGTCATCCGCAACAACGCCTCTGGCCGAGGGGCCGGCATCGGCGTCAGCGGCGGCGACGTGGTGATCCGCGGCAATACCGTGCAGGACAACATCGGCGTTAGCGACCACGGCGGCGGCCTCTACCTGGCTGCGCCCAAGCTCACGGTCTCGCACAACCGCATCATCGGCAATGAGATTGGCCGTGCATTGGGGTATGGCTGGGGCGGCGGCATCATCGTCTTTAGTGCGGAAAGCAGGGCCACGCTGGCGTACAACACCATTACCGGCAACTATGCTCCCTCGGTGGGGAGCGGCGTCTTCATTGACGACGGCGCCCAGGCCACACTGGACCATGAGCTGATCTACGCCAACGTCTGCCCCGACGGCGGCACCACCGGCGGCGTGGGCGTCTACGTGGATGGCTACGCCGAAACAGGTTCACTGGTGACGATGATCCAGACCACCGTGGCCGGGCACAACTGCGCCACACAGGGCGGCAACGGGCTATACGTGGAGGCATACTCCGGGGTGACGATCCGCAACAGTATTTTCTGGGGCAACGGCGGCGATGACTTCTTCGTGGATGCAACCTCGCAGATCACCGCCACCTACACCCTGTCCCAGGAGGCGTTGCCAGGCACAGGCAACCTCTCGGTCGATCCGCTCTTTGCCGACGCCGCCAACCACGACTACCACCTGCGCTCCACCGGCGGGCGCTGGAATCCAACAACAGCCCAGTGGGTGGTGGACAGTCAACACAGCTCGGCCATAGACGCCGCTGATCCGGCGTCCCCGTTCGCGCAGGAACCCACGCCCAACGGAGACCGCGCCAACCTGGGCGTCTACGGCAACACGGCAGAGGCGAGTAAAGCGAAGTCAGATTGACGATTGGGGATTGACGATTGGGGATTGACGATTGACGATTGACGATTGGGGATTGACGAGAGGCTTGTTCAGTTTGGGATCTTGTCACATCAATCGTCAATCTAAAATCATCAATCTAAAATCATCAATCTAAAATCGTCAATCTAAAATCACCAATCTAAAGTCATCAATCGTCAATTCTATCATCCTCTACCGCGCCACGCTGGGCAGGAAGATATGCCCGATGCCCCAGACCTCCACGGGGCCGGTGAAGGTGCTGCCTTCTGCGCCTACGGCTTCCAGCCAGTAGTGGACGCGCTGTCCCCAGCCGAAGCTGGCGCTATCCTCCCAGGTGTAGACGGCCCCGCCGAAACTCCCCATGGCGCCGATGAGTTCTGCCGTCAGGCGGGTCTCGGCGACGTGGGCTGTCCCCCGCCAGATGTGGAAGCCGTAGAGTTCGCTCTCGTCGCCCGTCTCCCAGTGTAGCTGAGGACCGTCCCCCCACCAGTTGGCTACGCTGGCGAAGTCAAGGATCTCCACGGCGGTGGGCGCTGCGCCGAACTCGAAGCTGCCGATGTCGCAGGCGTTGCCGGTGGACGTACCATTGGCGCGGAAGACGCCGCGCTGATCATAGCTGACGTTGGGCGTGCAGATGTCCGGCTGGGCGCTGATCGTGCGTGCCATACTGCCGGCGGGGATGGCGTCGACCGCCGGGCTGCCCGTGATCAGGGCGTGGGTCAGGGTAGGACCGCCGTTGTCGGCCAGGAGGGGGTTGAGGATGTCGGCCAGGGGTATGTTCGCGCCGTCGCTGGTAGCGTTGATGTCATCGCCGGTGGGGGCGAAATTGTAAAAAGCCTGGCTGTCGGTCAGCCCGTCGTGGCCGAAAAGGTTGAAATGGCCGGTCTGAATGCTGCCGCCGTAATAATCGTAGACTTCGCTTCCCTCTTCGGTGGCGATGTTGCCGGAGACGAGGGTGCGGCTGATGACAACCGTACTGTCATAAATATAGATACCGCCGCCATAGTCGGCTGCATTGCCGGTGATGGTGCTGTGGTCAATGGTCAGCGTGCTATAACAGGCGGCGATACCGCCGCCATCGATGGCGCTATTGCCGGAGAGGGTGCTGTTGCGTACCAACACCTCGCCTGAACATGTGTTAATGCCGCCGCCGTATTCTGCCTCGTTGCCGGAGATGGTGCTGTTGGTGACGGTCAGCGTACCGAAGTAGTTGGAAATCCCGCCACCATCATACTCTGCTTGGTTGCCTGAGATGGCGCTGTTGGTGACGGTCAGCGTGCCGCTGCTGGCAATACCACCGCCTCCCATTGCAGAATTGCCAGAAATCGTGCTGTTGTGTACGCTGGCGTCGCCGTAAATCCCATACGAATTGTAGATACCCCCGCCCACCCCCAGATATGCCGTATTGCTGAGGATGGCGCTATTTGTCACTGCCAGCGTGCCCGAGATATTGGCAATCCCGCCGCCGCTCAAATATGCTGTGTTGCTGAAGATGGTACTCTCTGTCACCTCTAGGGGGCCAAGTATATTGTAGATACCCCCGCCCGCACCCAGATTTGCCGTGTTGCTGAAGATAGAGATGTTCGTCACTGTCAGAGTACCTGCATAGCGGGCAATCCCGCCGCCGCTGAAATAGGCTGTATTGCCGGAGAGGATGCTGTCAGCAATCGTCACATCGCCCATATTGCTGATCAGACCGCCGCCATAATCGGCCGTATTGCCAGAAAGGGTGCTGTCAGCAATCGTCATATTGCCCAGATAGTTGGCAATCCCGCCGCCATAATCGGCCGTATTGCCAGAGAGGGTGCTATTGGTGATTGTGACATCCCCCATATAGTTGGCCAGACCACCCCCGTATTCGGCTTCGTTGCCAGTGATGAGGCTGTTGGTGACGGTGAGCGTGCCGTTGTTGTAGATGCCGCCGCCTGGCCCCAAACTGCGAAGGCCGCCGCTGATGGTGACCTCGTTGAGGGTCAACGCGCCGCTGGCCTCTACCTCAAAGATGCGGAACTCGACGCTTGCGCCCGCATGCCGGCTGATGGTCCGATTGTTGCCCTCAACCGTGATCTCACTGGTGACCGGGGGCAGGCCGTTGGCGGAGGCCGCATAGGGGTCCATCAGCGTCACGTCTACTTGCAGGTCAATGGTGTCCGCGCCAGCGGTTCCGCTGTGGACACAGTTGTTGACGGTGGCGTCGCCGTTGGCGGCCAGAATGGCGTCCACCAGCGAGCAAGTGCCACCGCTGCCGTTGCCGTTGACAGTCAGAGTATCGGCAGAGACGGGCGCGGCGCTCAAGGCCAGGAGCAAGGCCGTACCGGCCAGCCCTAGTTTTTGCCGGCGCAGAAAGGCCCGTCGCCGCTGCCGAGAAAGGGAAAGCAGCCATTGAAAGCGACGAACAAAGGCCTCTATCAGCGCAGCGCCCCGTCCTAACAATAGACGCATCAACCAGGGCCGTTGATGGGCTTCGGCCACCAACCGTCGCCAGGCTGTCAGCACATTCTCCCCTTCTAGGACCTGCTCCCCTTCTGCCCGGCCATGGGATCGTTCCTTGATTGACATCTAGGGATCTCCTTCATTGGTAAGCAATTCTGATGTGGCGTCGCTTTGAAACGGCTGTTCCTGCCTGCTCCAGGCAGGCGCGTGACTCGGCGGGTGACGCACCCATCTGGAGTCATGGAAATTTTTAGTTTCAAGTAGAGTACTCAAAACTTTGACGCACTCGCCTGTGTAGGGGGATTTTCAGTAGACGCCATTATAGCGCGGCCAGGTATCGACTACAAGTAGATCTTTCGATCCGCGTGCAGATGGGAGGGAGAGAAAAGAGGAGAGGAGGGGAATTTCATCCCCTCACCATAGACAGATAAAAATTGAGTGGCATGATTCTCTGTCACACCCCATGTGCTAGAATATTCTTTGAAATCTATTTGACAACCACCCAACGAGGAGAAATCGATGAATCGTCCCCCAGAAGCATTCGTTCTGGTGCAGGAAGCGCGTCTGCTAGAATTTGCCATTGCCTGCTTCGAGAAGGCTGGGCTGGATCAGAACCACGCCGCCGCCATCAGCCGGTTGCTCGTTAATTCGGATCTGCGCGGCGTGCGCAGCCACGGTACACGCACTGTCAACCACTACTGCAAAGCCTTTGAGGATGGCCTCATGAACCCGCAGCCGCAGATTCGCCAGGTCCACGAGACGCCGACGGCCGTGATCTTCGACGGCGACGGTACACTTGGCTACCTGCCCATGTTGAAGGCGACCGAAGGCGCTATCGCCAGGGCCAAAGAATTAGGGATCGGCATGGGGCTGGCGCGTTCCATCGGCCATTACGGATCGGCGGGCCATTACACACGGCTCTGTATGGAAGCCGGCTGCATCGGGTTTTCAACCCAGGGCGTGCGCAACCAGGGTCGCTATGGCTTTGACGGCGGCGGTCCCAACCCGGACCGCCATTTGGGCTACTTCGGCAACCCGCCTATCAGCTTTGCCATCCCTGCGAGCGAGGAGCCGGATGTAGTCCTCGACGCTGCCACCTGTATCCTGGCCGACTACCAGCGCGGCCCAGAGTATGAAGAACTCTTTTCCATGATCCCGGCGGCTTTCTTCAAGAGCATTGGCTACGGCGCTGTCGCCAGTTTGATGGGCGGCGGGCTGACCGGCTTCACCCTTTCGGATGAAATCTCAGAGCGCTGGCCGCGGGCGCGCAGTGGAGGGATGGTGCTGGCGATCCATGTCGAAGCTGTCGTGCCGGAGGCTGTCTTCCGCGCAGAGACGGATCGGATGGCGCGGGATATCCGCACAACCTACACGCCCATGCCCGGCACGGATCGCTCCCTGCTGCCGGGGGCCATTGAGGAAGAGCGCTTCACCTTCCACCGCCAGGAAGGCATCCGCTACGGGGAGATGGAGCAGACCGCAGCGCGTGAAGCGAGCGCGCGCCTGGGCGTACCGCTGCCGTGGGATTGAGGGGCGAGGGAGAGGAAGAGAGGAAGAGAAGAAGCGAAGAAGAGAGGAAGGGAAGAAAATACCGCTCCACCAGTGCGCTTTAGCGTACTTCCGCTCGTTAGCCGGGGGTTTCAACCCTCGGCGGTGCGGGACTCACCAGTGCGCTTTAGCGTACTTCTCACCAGTGCGCTTTAGCGTACTTCCGCTCGTTAGCCGGGGGTTTCAACCCTCGCCTCAGCGGTGTAGGACGGACTGACAGTCCGTCCTACTTCTTTCCGCGTCGCCACCACGGTGACGATCAAACTGACGCCAACCAGGGGCAGGCTGCTCCAGGCCGCCACCCGCAGCCAGAGCAAAGTGGAGATAGGAACGATTCCCGCCAGACCCAACCCCAGCAAGGCGATCAACATAACGGCGACGCCGCCGATCCAGAGGGTGACGAGGATCTGCCGCGCCTCCGTGGTGATGGTGAGCCACTGCGCCACGATCAGCCCCAAGAGGACGCTACTCAGCCAGCCCAGAAGCAAGTTGTGCAGGAAGAAGACGCGCAGTTGGGTGGCGGACGCCCACTGCCACAGCCCCGGCCAAAGTAGAATCACACCGATGAGGACGTGTACCGCCAAAGTCCAAAGACCAAACTGGACGAGCGCGGGCAAGAAGGCGCGCCGCTGCCAGAGCATCCACCCATGCCAGCCGAGGAGCAGCGCCGTCGCCAGGTTAGCCGCCACCGCCACAGCATAGACCGCGGGCGGCACTAGCGCGGGCGGCATCCCCAAGAAGAAGGTTGGGGCCAGCGCCAGGGCCAGGCTGCCCGTAGGAAGCCAGCCCGGCGTAGAAGCGCGTCCGCCGATCCACGCCCAGGCAAGGCCGAGTAGCGCCATCCCAAACCAGCCCACAGCAAAGATATCGAGAAAGAGGTGGAGCATGGCCTGATGCAAGAAAAAGCTGGGATGCTCACCAAGTATGGTCGCCATCAGGCCAATGACGCCAAAACAGGCCAGCAAGAGCAGCGCAATGGCCCAATCCCACAACTGCACAGCCAATGGGCGGATGGGAAGGCCCCAAGTCGCGCGCACATAAAGAAAGATGAAGAAAAGCCAGGTCAGCCCGCTCAATCCCGAAACGATGGAGCCGAGCGGCAGCATCAGCGCGCCGATCCGTGTGGGTCCATAGCCATTGGACCAGAAAGCAGGGAAGCTGAGCAGGGCGAGAATAGCGGTTGCGCCCATCTGCCAATAGACGCCATGCGGCAACGGACGCCCGCTGAGACGGGGCAACCACTGCCAGAGCAGCGCCATGATCCCCAACGTTCCCCAGCCGAAGTACATGAGATGGCTATGGGCGTGGCGCACCGCCAGATAATTCTGCGCCCAATCTGGCATCCCCAGAAAGAGGCCAAACCGCAGCAGGGATCCAGTCGCCGCCGCTACCAATAAGGCGATCAGCGAGATGATGGCGTAGGGTTTCATGGTATTGGTTTGCATCGGTATCGATCTCTATTGGACAGGGCTTATGCAGTTCGGAGACCTGCCAGGTTTTCTGAAACCTGGCAGGTCGCTTCAACTGCGTAAGTCCTATTGGATATTAAGTATTGGCTATTTTGCTCGAAGCATCATCGCCTCGTCGCATCCTCAACCAACTTTACCCATCATCGTTCTCGCTCACAATGACTTTTGTCTCAAGAATGGCGGGAAATGGGTGTAGTGCAGATTGGGGGCGCTCCGGTTGGGTCCGTGACCGGCGGCGGTCGGGTCACGGACCGGCGCAGAGCTTTTTGCCCCTGATTTGGGCTGTATCCGCGGGAAATCGGGAATTGGACAATGCCGCCAACGCTCTTTACACTGAGGAAACGTCGAACAAAAAGGAATGGATGGAGCATAGATGAAATCGTTGACCTGCCCAGAGTGTGGCGCGGCGCAGGTAGAGGGCATGGACTGTTGGGGGCAATTGGGCGTACTCCTTGCCTGGGAATGGCAAGATCCCGAATTGCTGGCCGTCCATTTTCTCACTGTCGCCTCGTACAATCTTCAGCATCCCACCCAATTCACCGACGCAGCCATCCAAGATCTGCAAGCAGCGTTCATCGCCCATATGGATCAAGATCTGCCTGTGGCGACGATCCGACATCAGATCGCGCGCATCGCCGATGGTCCTCAGCGTGTGCGCAGATCTGAAGTTGATCGTCGGCCGGTGCTGCGCGCCTGGGCCATGACCATCAACGATGTCTATCTCCCCGATCAACTTACAGGCGCGGCGGATCGGGTGCGCCGTTGGGCTGCCGCCATTCGAGCAGAAATGTAGAAGCGCTGGTTTGCTCGTAAGCTCCAATTGGGGCAGAATGGCGGCAGCGATCCGCAACCATTCCCTTTTTGGAAGTGTAGATGGAACCCAGCCAAGATCCAACCGCTCCCCTGATTCTGACGCGTCTGCAAAACGTCTCTTACCTGGCTGAGTTGGGGACGGCCATCCTGACCGAGCTGGCCGCGGTCGCCAGTGAACGTACCTTTGTCGCGGGTCAGGCGATCTTCTGGGAAGGGGAGCCAGTGGTCGGTCTATATCTCGTCGCCGAGGGGATCGTCAAGATCAGCCGGTACTCCACCGAGGGTCGCGAACATATTCTGCACCTGATCCACGCTGGGGATACCTTCAACGATGTTGCGGCGCTGGACGGCGGTCCCAACCCAGCCACAGCATCCGCCTACACCAACGCCACCATCTACCTCATCCCCCGCGAGGATCTGCGTGCGATTGTGAATCGTCACCCGGATCTGGCTTGGGCTTTGATTGAAAGCATGGCGCGGCGCGCCCGCCATCTGGTCAACATGGTTGAGGATCTCTCGATGCGCAGCGTCAAAGGACGGCTGGCGCGGCTGCTGCTTGATCAGGCCGTAGGCAATCAGTCGGGCGCAGTGCCCCGGCTCCTCACCCAAGAAGAGATGGCAAGCCGCCTGGGTACCGTCCGCGAAATGGTGGGCCGGGCCTTGCGCAGCCTGGCTGCCGAAGGGATCATCGAATTCGACCGCCACCGCATTGTCATCCTCGACGCTGAACGCCTCGCCGACATCGCCTGAGACTTTTGTCGTAGCAAACTTTCCCACGCGGGGTTATCCTGAACTTGCATGTGCCAATTTCAGGAGACGTCCAGTGAACGCATCCACTCAACCGTTGCCCATCATCAATTCGCTCCGTTGTACCGGTTGCCGCGCCTGTGTGGAAAGCTGCCCCACCAAGGCGCTGGTGCAAAGGAATGACAAAGCAGTTCTGGTCTATCCTGACGCCTGCACCTATTGCAACGCCTGTCAGGACATCTGTCCCGAGGATGCGATCGCGCTGCCGTTTTTGATCGTCTTCAAGTCGGTGGAGATAACCGCAGACAGCGGACCGCGGACGGCAGACGACCATCGTCGTAGGTGCGATTAAGAATCGCACATCTCCACTCACCGGAAAAAACCCGCCTTCGTAGATTGAAAATGGCACATCTCCATTTCACAGGAAAAACCCGCAGCTAAAAGCAGCGGCTACGGTCTGCCGTCTGCGGTCAGCCGTCCGTCGTCAATCCCCACCCCCCCGATACGCGCCGAGGACATTCCCATAGCGGTGGACGGTCTGCGAGATGGCCTGTTCGCGTAGATAGTCGCGCAGTTCGAGCCGCCCGTTGGCGATGACGGGGGCGTCGACGACGTTGACGTGGGCGGCGTTGAGGGCGCGGCGCAGCGGATCGGAAAGCGGGGCCACGGCGCGCAGACGGTCATAGGGCGCTTTGCCCGCTTGCAGCCGGGCGATCAGCCCGCTCTCTTCCTCAACGATAACCTCGACCGTGGGCGCTTTCACGGGGGAAAGCCATCGGTCCATCCCCGCGCCCAGGCTGAGCGTGAGCGGAGATCCACAGGTCGCCGCGGCCAGGATCGCCTGCGCCAGGGCCAACGGATCGGCGTCCGCTTCGGCGCGAAGCAGTAATCCAGCCAGCGGACGATAGCGGAAGATGTTGCTCTCGCCCAGCACCCCACTGGGATCGTGGGATTCGCTGAAGTGATCGTACCAGGCCCAGGCGTAGCTCCCCGCGGCGGCGCGCAGCGTTTCCACTTCTGATTCATCGAGCAGCCGTTCCAACCGGGCCAGCATCGTCGCCACCGCCGGGGCAGGACGGGCCTGTTGTGTGGGCAAACCCTCGGCGATCCATCTGCCGAATTGAAGGACGTAATTGGGTCCGCCCGCCTTCGCCCCTGGCCCCACCACCGATGCTTTCCAGCCGCCGAAGGGCTGGCGCTGCACAATCGCGCCGGTGATGTGGCGGTTGACGTAGCCGTTGCCCACCTCGATACGCTCCTTCCATAGCTCGATCTCGCGGTCGTCCAGCGTGTGGAGGCCACCGGTCAGCCCGAACTCGACGCCGTTGGCGATGTCGATGGCGTCGTCCAGATCCTCGGCGCGCATGAGACCGAGGACTGGTCCAAAGCACTCGGTGCGGTGGAAGAACGATCCCGGTGCCACACCCAGTTTGATCCCCGGCGACCAGAGCCGCTGCGCGCAGGGATCGGTCACGTTTTCCTCGCCCAGGGGAACGGGCCGCGGCTCCAACAGCCACGATTCCCCTGGCTCCAAGCGGGTGAGGGCGCGGCAGAGCTTCTCGCCCGGCGGCGGCGTCAGCGGCGTGACCACGCTGGAGAGATCCCAGACCGGGCCGACGGTGAGGCTGGCGGCGGCGTCCTGGAGTTGGCGGCGGAAGTTGGGATCGTCGTAGACCTCGGCTTCGAGGATGGCAAGGCTGGCAGCGGAACATTTCTGGCCGTTGTGGCCGAAGGCGGAGCGCACCAGGTCCTTGATCGCCTGGTCGCGGTCGGCCAGCGCCGTGACAATGATGGCATCCTTGCCGCTGGTCTCGGCGAAGAGGCGCAGATGGGGCCGCCATCCCTGGAAGAGCCGCGCCGTCTCGATGCTGCCGGTGAGGATGACGGCAGCGGTGCGCGCATCGACGATCAATTGCCGGCCGATCTCGTTGTCCGGCGCGGGCACGAATTGGAGTACCTCCCGTGGCACGCCCGCCGCCCACAGCGCGTCCACAATCTGCCAGCCCACCAGCACCGCTTCGGGCGCAGGCTTGAGGATCACAGCGTTGCCCGCCATCAGCGCCGCCAGCACCCCACCGGCGGGGATGGCAAAGGGGAAGTTCCACGGCGGCGTCACCACCACCACGCCCAGCGGCTGCAATCGGAAATTCTCTACGGCGTCGCCCAGATCAAGGGCGTGGGCGTAGTAGCGGGCGAAGTCGATCCCCTCGGAGACCTCAGGATCGGCTTCGGCGGGCGACTTGCCGGTATCGAGCATCATGCTGCCGATGATCTGCCCGCGGCGACGGGTGAACTCAGCCGAGGCGGCGAGGAGGATGGTCTTGCGCTCGGCAATCGAACGCGCGCCCCAGGCCGCTTGCGCGTCCACGGCGGCGGAGAGCGCCCGCTCCACCAATGCGGCGTCGGCCAGACTGTGTCGATAGCCCACATGCCCTGGCCGCGAGGGATCGACGCCATCCACCAAAGTTTCGGTCTCGATAAAGTCGCCGCCGATCTGCAACGGGATCGTCTCCGGTGTGCGGTCTCGCCACGACGCCGCGATCTCGGCGATCCACTGCTGGTTTTGGGGCAACGACCAATCGGTGTCCGGCTCGTTGAAAAAGCCCCCATCCTCGCTCGCGGGGATCTCGGCGCGGCGATCCTGGGTGCGGTTGGGCGTGGCTTTCACCGACTCGACCAACGCACACGCCGCCAAAAATTGGTCGCGCTGCTTGATCCACGCGGCGCTGCCCGGCTCCATGCCAAAGAGATCGTGGAGGAAATTTTCGGGCGCGGTGTTTTCGTCCAACCGGCGCACGAGATAGGCGATGGCGCTGTGGAAATCCTCGGCCTTGACCACGGGCGCATAGAGCAGCAGCCCGCCCGCTTCGTCCTGCACGGCGCGGGCCTGATGGTTGGCCATGCCTTCGAGCATCTCGAACTCGACATAGGCTTCCACCCCGCGACGGGCGCGCAGGATCAGCCCGTAGGCAATGTCGAAAAGATTGTGGCTGGCAATCCCCAAATGGACGGCGGGCGCGCGGTCGGGATCGCAGCCGTAGTCCACCATGCGTTTGAAGTTGGCGTCCACCTGGAGTTTGGTGGTGTACGGCGCTTGCGGCCAGCCGTGGATGGCGGCGTCCACCCGTTCCATGGCCAGGTTCGCCCCTTTGACAATGCGGATCTTGATGGGCGCGCCCTCCCGTTGCCGGCGGGCGATGGCCCAATCGGTCAGATCCTGTTGCAGGGGGAAGGAATCGGGGATGTAGGCTTGCAGCACGATCCCCGCGCTCAAGCCCATGAACTCCTCTTCGTCGAGGGTTTCTTTGAAGGCGTCGATGGTGAGGTGGAGATCTCGGTACTCTTCCATGTCCAGGTTGACGAACTTGGGCGTCTGCCGCCCGTCGGCGTGGGCGTAGCGGTGGGCCAGTGCCTGCCGGTAGAGGCGGCGCAGGCGATCCTTGACCAGGTCCACGGTCTGGCGATAGGCGACCAGGTTGATCTGGCTGAAGATCGACGAGACCTTGACCGAAATGTACTCCACGTCAGGGCGGGCAAGCAGCGAGAGGTAGGCGTTCATGCGCCGTTCCGCTTCGGCCTCACCCAAAATAGCCTCGCCCAACTGGTTAAGGTTGAGGCGGGTGCCGCTCTGCCGCCGTTTTTGCAGATAGCGGCGCAGATCCCCTTCCTCGGCGGGGAGGATGACCGAGCGGGTCTCCTGGCGCAGGCGGGCGATGACGGGCGGCACCACCACCGCGGGCAGGTATTGGCCCATCACCCCGCCCAGGGTCAAGGCCGTGCGCTCCCACCAATCCATGTAGCGGGGCGTGCCGTACTCGTCGAGCAGATGGCTGATCTGATCGGCAATGCGCGCGGGCTGGTGGCTGCGGAAAGCCTGATCCACCATGGCGATGGTCAACTCCTTGCCGGCGGGGTCGTCCATCATGCGCGCCAGCCGCTCGGACTGTTCCCGTTCGGCGCTCTGCTGCTGGGATCGGGCCGCGATCAACAGCCGCTCGGCCAGATCCACGGCCTGCTGGGCCAGATCGGACGAATCCTCGCCTTGGGGGTCAACCGGATGGGGATGGCTAGACATCGTCGTCGTTCCTTTCAGATCGTGAGCGGGTACGTTGATCCTA
>JAHBVG010000037.1 GCA_019637695.1 Caldilineaceae bacterium
GAGATTTTCCTATGAAAACACTTTCTGCTTGTTGCGTTACGCCTTAACTTAATGACATTGGGTGACATATGCCAACAGTTTTGCTGATCCGTGGTTGGCGGCTGTTTATTTATACGAATGAAAACAACGAGCCTCCCTATGTCCACGCTCGCAAGGGTGATATGGAATGCAAATATTGGTTACTTGTCCCCCAGTTCGACATTGAGTAGGCAAACACCTATAATCTTAGTCCGTCCGCTCAACGGGAAATTCACAAGATTATCTTTGAACATTTTGATTATCTCGTAGCTGAATACGAACGTATTCACCGAGAGGCACGGTAAATGAACTCTATTTTGGTTGAAAATGAGAAAGTCCACAACATCAAAATGGTGAAGGCAACGGAGCTATATTTGATGTTGCATGTTGACGGAGAAGAAGTCCACATCCTTTGGGAAGAATGTTCTCAAAGACTTGCGCGTGCTTCATTTGAAGAGCGATCCCATATAGAGGTCTCGCCCAGTGGCTATGGATTACACTGGCCGTTGGTGGATGAGGACCTGGCTATTTCACCCCTGCTTCTCAAAGCTGAATCTATTAACCCTGCCAGTCATGTCTGACATGGAGGAATTCCCCCGCGCGCGTTGGCGTCTCATCATTGAGGATGAACCGCGAACCGGCGCGGCCAACATGGCCGTGGACGAAGCCATCGCCCTGGCCTGCGCTGCCGGTGAATCGTCCTCAACGTTGCGCTTCTATCGTTGGTCGCCGCCTGCGGTGAGTTTAGGACGCCACCAAAAAGTTGTGGATGTAGATTTGGAGCGAATTAAGATATTGGGCTACGATCTTGTACGGCGGACCACCGGCGGGCGCGCCATCCTCCACACGGATGAGCTGACCTATTCCGCCGTCGCCGCCGCTGACGAGCCGCGCATGGCCGGCGGCGTCATGGACGCCTATCTGCGTTTGAGCAATGGGTTGCTGGCCGGGCTACAGGCGTTGGGTCTGATGGCCGAGAAGGCGGCGGGCAATGTGCGCGCCGGCCCCGATGTATCCGCCGCCTGTTTTGAAGTTCCCAGCGCCTATGAGATCACCGCGGGCGGGCGCAAATTGATGGGCAGCGCCCAAAGCCGCCGCCAGGGGCATGTCCTTCAACACGGCAGCCTGCCGCTGACTGGGGACATTACCCGCCTTGTCGACGTGCTATCGCTGCCCGCGGGTGAAGCGGCCCAATTGCGTCGTCAACTGGGAGAACGCGCCTCAACCCTGGCCGCGGCCATCGGTCTGCCCGATGACTCGCCCTTGTTGGAATTTCATCGCGTCGCCGCAGCAATGGCTGAGGGTTTCGCCGCAACGCTCAATCTGGATTTGATCCCCGGCCAGCTCACTGCCGCCGAAACCCGTTGCGCCGCCGAACTGATCCGCACCCGGTACGCCAACCTTGAGTGGACGTATCATCGGTGAGAAAGGGATTGGTGACTGGGGATTGGTGAATGGGGCAGAGATGAGGGGATGATGCGTGAGACGTGTTACGTGTTGGGTAAAGAGGCGTAGGCTGCCACCTGCAACTTGCAACCTGCCACTTGCCAAAGGCTCGACCACTTTTGCCTTTTGGTTTTTGCCTTGTAACTATACAGGTCATGCGTGGGGCGCAATGAGCGCTCGCAAATAAAGCGATAGGTACTTCCGCCCCACGCATGCCCCTCCGTGACCTGTACAGTTACTTTGTCCTTTTGATTCTTTCTGCCCTAACCGTTACCTGCTACCTGCTCTCTTATGGCTATCGGACTCCTTACACTCGAACTCTATCTCCCCGTGACGGACAGCTTGAAGGAGAAGCGCAGCATCCTCAAGCCGTTGATCGCGCGCATCCGGCGTGAGTTCAACGTCTCTGTCTGCGAAGCCGAAGCGCAGGACACGCTGACGCGCGCCGTCCTTCAGGTCGTCTGTGTGAGCCAGAACGGCGCATTGGCGCACCGTCAACTGCAACTGGTCGCCAACAAAGTAGAAAATTGGCGCATTGACGCCGAATTGCTCGATTACTTTATCGAGATGATCGATTGACCACCAGCAAAATGGCCCAGAGCGTACGCTCTGGGCCATTTTGATCCACCGAATTCACTCGGCGTTTACTCTCTCGAACCTGCTTTGGCAGGTTTCTCTGTTAGCCGCCGGTTTTAACCGGCGGTTGATGTTGATGTCTACCCCCGCCGATGGGCGATGGGCTACCCCCGCTGACGGGCGGTCTTTCCCACTTTGGCCGCAGGGAGTGGCGGGCCTGCATTGCTTAACGCGCGCAGGCTCTCCTCTGGGTGTTCCTCTGCCGACCAATTCCGGTGACGCAGAATCAGCAGCGTCACACTGACGACTACGCTGATAATGGCGATCCACTGTGCTGTCGCCAGCGCGCCCATGGTCCACGCGTCGGGGCGGAACATCTCTACCCAGAACCGTCCTAGCGGATAGGCGATAAAATAGAGTAATGTGGCATCGCCCAAGCGCATTTTGTGTCCGAATCGCCGGATAATCAGGAAGAGTACGGCAAACGCCGCCAGATTCCAAAGCGCTTCATAGAAAAAGGTGGGGTGGAATCCGTTACTGGCATACCATTCCAATGTGGCTGGCGTTAGATTGCCTGTGCCACATATGCCAATGCCGGGCGGTAAATTGGGCGGCGGCTGGCAAGGATAGATCGGGTTAATGTGAAAGGCCCAGGGGAGATCCGTACGAGGACCGTAGAGTTCCTGGTTAATGTAGTTGCCCATCCGCCCAACTGCCTGCGCCACTAACACGTTAGGGCCAATGAAATCAAGATACTTTAAAATGTTCAGCTTGTTGACCCAGGCGTAGACGACGACGGCGATGACACCGCCAATGAGGCCGCCATAGATCCCCAGGCCACGAAACCCGCCATTCCAAAAATTGATGATCTCGATGGGGTTCCGCCGGTAATAGGACCATCCCTCTGCATCCGCCGGTGAACTGACGACATGGTAGAGGCGCGCCCCGATAATGCCCAAAATCAGCGTCCACGCCAGTAAATTCCAAACATGGTCAGGGTTTTCGCCTGCCCGTTCTGCGTTGCGGGCTGAAAGCCAGGCCGCGATCACCGCGCCGCCCACAATTAAGATGCCATACCACTGTAAGGCAAATGGCCCCAGATCGAGGATAACAGGATTCATTCGGAACTTCTCCCCCTAGACGATATGTTATCGCCCCCATTGAGCGTAAATGATAAGTCCTCAGTATAGCCGCAACTTCGGGAAAACACCAAGCAGCGGCGGATCAACCGATCAGTAGCGAGCGCCCGCCTCCAGCCAGACTTCGAGCATCCGCCCGATCCGATGCAGGCTCTGGGCGCTGACCTTGTCTAGCGTGTCCGCCGTTGTGTGGCGATGGGGATAGTTGACGTCAAAGATCTCGATTGACCGCATCCCTGCCTCCAGGATAGGGTTTGGCGTGTTTTCGCTCGTCTCGGGCAGGCGGTTGACGATCCAGCGATCATAACCAAGTTCAGCAGCTACCCCCCACAGCGCACTGGTCAGGGCTGCGTCACCCGGTTGCGGGCGGAAAATACGCTGATCCGTGTCACCGACGCCATCGATCACAATGGCGAATTGCGGATCCCCACAGCGGGGGAGCGCATCGATCTGCTCAACAAAATACCGCTTGCCCAGATCGTGATCCCATTCGGGGATCTGAGCATTGCGCCCTGCGTCGAAGAAGACCAGACAGACCTCGTGTCCGCTCTCTTCCACGTTGAGGGTGCGCGCCAATTCCAGCAAGACAGCTGTGCCCGATGCGCCGTCATTCGCGCCGGGGACGGGTTGCGATGCGCGATCTGGATTGCGATCCTGGTCCGCAAAGATCCGCGTGTCGTAGCTCGTCGCCAGGAGTGCAGTGGGTCCTTCACCGCGCACGGCAATGATGTTACGCGCCGATAGATCGGCGTCAGTCACACGGAAAGGCTGTATGTATACTGCCCAGCCCAGTTTGCCCAGTTCCTCGATTAACCAGTCGGACATGGCGACACTGCTCTGGCTGCCGGTAATGCGGGGACCATATTCCACCTGCCGGGCCACGTAGAGCAGCGCCTGCTCGCCCGAAAAAGAAGGGTTATTGGTGGCTGGATCTACCAATCCATAACCCAGATAGCCGAAGAAACTAATCGCCGCTACCAGCGCAGCGATCAGAGAAATCTCGGCAGCGTAAAGTCGAATCGATTGTAAAAACTTCATCTTGGGGGTCTCAAAGAGAACAAGAGAACAGCCTTTGCGAAAAAGTAGCGGGTGACTTTCTCAGCGACGCAAATACCTTGATGGTTCTTGGATAGTGCGTAGTGCGTAAACTTGTCCACGCACCGCGCACTCTGTAACCATATTTATGCGACCATTAGTCATCACCTTTGTTGCGCGGTCGCATGAAGATCCGAATGGGCGTACCGAGATAAGGATGGTATTCTCGGATCTGGTTTTCTATATAGCGGTGGTAACTGAAGTGGGCCAGATCCGGATCGTTGACGAAGAGGACGAAAGTGGGGGGCGCCACATCGGCCTGGGTCGCATAATAGATGCGCAATCGCCTGCCGCCGCTGGTAGGCGCTGGTGTGCGATCATATGCTTCTTGAATAATGCGGTTGACCTCGCTGGTACTCAGGCGATGATGCCGTTCGGCGGCCACGGCTAGCGCCGTCGGCAGCACCGTGTGGACACGCTGTTTGGTCAGCGCGCTGATAAAGAGTACGGGCACATAATCGAGGAATTTCAATTCCTGGCGCACTTTGCGCGTATATTCCACCATGGTGTGCGTATCTTTTTCCACAGCATCCCACTTGTTGACGATGACGACGACGCCCTTGTGCTTTTCGAGTACATACCCGGCCACATGTGCATCCTGCGCAGTGACGCCGTCAACGCCGTCGATCAGCAACAACGCCACATCCGCACGGTCGATGCCTTGCATACTGCGCAGCACACTGTACTTCTCGATGCCCGGTTCTACCTTGCCGCGGCGGCGCACGCCAGCCGTATCGATCAACGTGATGCGTTGGCCTTCATAGGTCAATTGCGTATCGATGAAATCGCGCGTCGTCCCTGCGATCTCGCTGACGATAGCGCGCTCCTGGCCGAGGATGGCGTTGAGCAAGCTGCTCTTGCCTACGTTAGGGCGCCCTACAATCGAGATGCCGATGGTCTCTTCTTCGTCCTCATCGGCGGGGTACGCAGGCAGAACCTTTACCACCTCGTCGAGCATATCGGCCACACCCATGCTGTGGAACGCGCTGATGGGGAATGGCTCACCCAGCCCCAATGCCCAGAATTCGGCAGCATCCAGTTGGCGTTCCTTGCTTTCGGTCTTGTTCACTGCCAAAAAGAGCGGCTTGGGGGTCTGGCGCAGCGACTCAGCCAATTCTTGATCGGCTGCGGTCATCCCTTCTTTGCCATCGACCACAAAGATAATGACATCGGCCTCTTCCATGGCGACCTGGGCCTGGTTCTGCACCTCGGTCACAAAGTGGGCCGAATCTTTGGCGAGCGGCGCTGCGCCAGGGATCTGAGCGCGATATTCGGCGGTAGATTGCGCCTCCAGCCCGCCGGTGTCGATTACAATAAAGCCAACCCCGTTCCAATCGCTTTCCCCGTAAAGACGGTCGCGCGTCGTGCCGGGTAGATCCTCGACAATGGCCTTGCGCGTCCCGGTCAACCGGTTAAACAGGGTGGATTTGCCCACATTAGGCCGCCCAACCAGGGCAATCACAGGTTTCCGTTGCGTCATATTTTCTATCTCATCTCCAATGCCGTTGCATCGTCATCAAAATGCGCGCCGCTTCTGCTGCCGCGTCCTCCATCCTAGCCTGGGATCGAACCGCATAGCAGTGAGCCACGTTTCATTGTACCGCGCAGGGTTGCGGGCAGTCTAATTGACGTCTTACCAGCAGAGAAGACGTTCAATGCATTATGGGGTTGGGGACGGGGTAGGCTCGACGCCCGGCGTTGTAGCCGGGGGCGGGATTGCCTCAATCGTTACCTCGACGGTCTGCGGAATCAATCCGTCCACCGTAATGCCTTCGGGCGGCACTACCGTCGGCACAACCGTGTGGCTGCCGGGCAGTAGATCGGCCAGATTTAAGGTAACCCGTACATCCTCAGGGCGGAGCGCGTCGAGGCGTGGCAGCGGCCCGCTGACAATCACATCTATGCGCGTGAGCGATACGATGGCGCGCAGATTGCTATCCAGCCCCTGAATAATCGGCTCGCGGCTGACAGGGATGCTACTTTCAATCGGCGAAATTGTGACGATGGCTGTGATGCTGGTTTCACCCAACGTCGACACATTTTCTGGCAAGAGCAGAGGAAGCCGTTCGCGCACGGTGGCGGTGGCATTCTCGATGTTGAGTACTGGGGTTTCGACAAAGCCGCCCACATCCAACAGCGCTTCGGGGCTGCCGCGCAAGATCACCGTCCCCGGTTCAGAAGAGATGCTCGTGAGGCGATAACCGGGCGCTGGTTGGCCTTCCACTGTGACGACGACGGCGACCTCTTTACGCCCTGGGCGCTGCACAATGGGGATAATGACGCGTGCGCTCTGTGATTCAACGGTGACGCGATCCACAACCAGATTTTGCGCGTTGCGTGGAGAGAGCGCCTGTGTCCGCTCGACCTGACTCTTGGCCCCACGCAGAAAGATCTCGGCAACGGCGACGGTCACTTGTTCCACCTGTGTACGTGGCCCGCTAATCGTCACTGTCTCTGGCTCGGTGAGCGCTGGTTGCGCCTCGTAGCTAAAGGCAGGGCTATCCATTAGTTCTGCCTGCACAGGAACAACTTTGGTGGCGATTGGCTCGATCTGCACCCGCAATTGGCGCGGTTGTTGATCGATCACGTCGATGTCGGGGTTCACCGACTCGACAATAATAGATACTTCGTGGGGGCCAGGCGATAGATTGTTGAGGTTGATGTAGGCGTTGAAATCGTTGACCGAGACAGTTTCAAGCGTGCGCTTGGGCGCTCGCAGGGTCAAAAAGACCGTACGTCGCGTCAGATCTTGCAGCGTCTGATTTCCATCAGCCAGCCCCTGTACCTGAATGGGAATCGGTTGATCAAAGTTGAGCCGCTCTAGTGGGTTTTCCTGGTCGATGGCAAAAAACCAGACAATCAGCGCCAGGAGGATTGACATGATGAGCGTACTAAAATGTTCTCGCATACTGTTATTGAGTTTGAACACTCTGTTCTGCATTTACTTCTTCTTGTTCGGAATCAGCATTCGTCGTCCGCGGATCGTAGAACTCGGTCAGGATGCGGCGTAACCGGTTGTTGTCAAGCCTGCGGATAATGCGTCCATTGCGGGCTACTGAGATCGCGCCGGTCTCTTCCGATACGGCGACGGCGAGCGCATCCGATTGTTCGGTGATGCCAATCGCAGCCCGGTGACGAGTTCCCAGTTGCGGATCTAGCAATTCGCGGTGGGTGAGCGGAAGGACACAGCCCGCCGCGGCGACACGTCCATCGCGGATCAGTACAGCGCCGTCATGTAGGGCTGTTTTTGGGAAAAAGATGGTCGTGAGCAATTCAGCGCTCACTTCACCGCTGATCATAGTGCCGCGGTCGATGTACTCACCCAGGCCGGTCGCGCCCTCCAGAACGATCAACGCGCCATACCGGTTGTCTGAGAGTTGCTCACAAGCCTTGACGATCTCGTTGATCATCTGCTGTGTGGTGGCCCCTTCAACGCGCCGGTTGAGGAAGGGCATCCCGCGCCCGACCCGTTCCAATGCGCGCCGCAGCTCAGGCTGAAAGATGACTGGGATCGCGACCAATACGGCCAGCGAACTGCTGCGTAGCAACCAGCTAAACGCCGTCAATTCTACCGTGCGGGTGACAACGGCGATCACCAGGCCAATCACCAGGATGCCGCGCAGAAGTTGTACAGCCTGCGTACCTCGGAAAAGACGCAGCAGGATGTAAAAGAAGAGAGCGACAAGGCTCAGGTCGATTATGCTCTGCCAGTTGTATAACCGACCGAGTACTGCAACGATGTCATTCATTTTACATGTGACAAGAGACTAGCGTTGTGTCAACAATGAAATGATTGAGACATGGTACGGGCGCTGCTTGCTGCGCCCGTACCCCTCAAATCATCCTTGACGAGACACTAGAGCGGCACATTCCCTAACAGGTGAGCCAACACAGCCTTCTGTGCATGGAGCCGATTGTGCGCCTGGGGAAAGAGAACGCTGCTACTGCCATCCGCCACGTCATCGGTGATCTCTTCCCCGCGGTGGGCAGGCAGACAATGCATGATCAGCACGTTCTGGTTTTCGGTGCGTTCGACCAATTGTCGATTCAACTGATAAGACGGGAAGATCGCCAGCCGCTTTTCGCGTTCCTCTTCCTGGCCCATGCTGGTCCATACATCTGTGTAAAGGATATCGGCGCCGATCACGCCATCCAAATCATCGGTGACCACAACCTCACCGTCGCACGCTTCCAAAATGGCGTTGTCGGGTATATAGCCAGGCGGCGAGATGATGCGCACATTCATACCAACTTTGCCGGCGGCCATCATCAGGCTGGTGGCGACATTGTTGGCGCCGTCCCCCACATAAACTATGGTGCGATCCTCTAGATCACCCAGACATTCCCACGCAGTGAAGATATCCGTCAGCGCCTGACAGGGGTGGCTAAAATCGCTCAACCCATTGATCACGGGGACGCTGCCCCATTCGGCCAATTCGAGGACATGCTGATGGGCGAAGACGCGCGCCATAATGCCATCCACATAGCCGCTGAGAACGCGCGCCACATCTGGCGCACTCTCACGGCTGCCCAGCCCGACTTCTTGCGGGCTGAGGTAGAAGGCGTAACCGCCCAGGTGCTGCATTCCCATCTCAAAGCTGACGCGTGTGCGAAGCGAGGGCTTTTGGAAGATCATCGCCAGCGACTTATTGGCAAGGATAGGCTCATTTTGCCCCTGCGTCTTGCGTTCTTCCTTTAGCCGTTTGGCCAGACGCAAAAGGCCCCAAAATTGATCCGGGGAGATCTCGTTCAAGTCGGTAAAATGTTTTAATGCAGGAATCGCAGACACAGATTCATCCTCGCGTAATGCATGGGTGGGTGCGTATGGTCAATGAATGCCGCCTGAATTAAACTCCTGCGATCAGCGGGTTCGAGAGCGTCGCCAGTCCTTCGATCTCTACCGTCACCGTCTCCCCTGGGTGCAGGGGGCTGACGCCTTCGGGCGTGCCGGTCAACACAAGATCGCCGGGTTCCAGCGTCATAAACTGCGAGACATACGCCAGGATCGTCCCGATCGAGTGGACGAACTTGGCTGTGTTGCTCTGCTGCCTCACTTCGCCATTGACAAGACAACGGATGGTCTTGTTCTCTGGGGCGAAGCTGGTGTCGAGCCACGGGCCGACGGGGCAAAAGGTGTCGAAGTTCTTGCCCCGAGTCCACTGTACATCCTGCCTTTGCAGATCGCGAGCGGTGATATCGTTGGCGCAGGTATAGCCCAAAATAATGTTATGGGCATCCTGTGCATTCAGGTAGCGCGCTCGTTTGCCGATGACGAGTGCCAATTCAGCCTCATGATCCACGCGCTGGCTGATGGAGGGCAACACCACCGGTTCGTCAGGACCGATCAACGTGGTGCTGGCCTTGAGGAAGATCGCTGGCTCCTCAGGCACTTCGTTGCCGAACTCGGCTGCATGTTCGGCGTAATTGCGCCCCACACAGATGATCTTGCGCGGATCGCAGGGCGGCAGCAACTTGACATCCTCTAACAACAGCGGCGCGCCGGCGATTTCTGGGGCAAAGTCGCGCGCCAGCCGTGGACTCTCGTAGGGCGCCCGCTGTAAAGGATAAACATACTTTTCGAGCAGCAAACCCCAGGTTGGCTGTACTCTACTCGCGTCTATGTTCGTTACGAAACGCACAATAAGCATGAAAAGTTCCGCCTTTTGAGATGGTTGGTGATCGGTGATTAGGGAGTGGTGAATGGGGATAGGAGCATACTGCCTGGCATCCTAACCCCCATTCACCAATCACCAATTCTTATGAGAATCGCACTTCGTTGATGATCAATCGGAACTCGCACTCCAAAAAGCCAACGGCTTGCCGTACCATTGTCATGCGGCTAAGAAAGATTTCAAAATATTCGATGACCTGGGCGAAATTGGTGTCGATCTCCAGTTCAAGCGCAATGACCTTATCCTCCGCCTGGACACGCACAAAACTGCGCGTTGCCGCATAGTTCACGCGGTCGTGGATATCAAATTGACTTTTGTCTGGGTTTTGGACACGGCTGCGGTGGACATCCGCTTTGTCGGCGATGATGACAGCGGCCGCAATCGGATTGGTGGCGGTGCCCCGTTCCTCTTCGTGGTTGCCGATGGCGTTCATCACCAGCGCGATCTCACTATAAGGCATACCCAGCCGCGCCAGGATCGGCCACGCCATCAGCGCGCCGCTTTGCGCGTGGTGTTCCCTATGGATCAGATTGCCAATGTCGTGGATGTAACCTGCAATGTGCGCCAACTGACAAAAGCGTTCATCGTAGCCCAATCGCCCCAGGATATTCTCGGCAATGTGGCCCACCAACCCGGCGTGGCGTTGTCCATGTTCGGTGTATCCGAGCGCACGCAGACTCTCGTTGGACTGGCGCACAAACGCGATCACCTCAGGATCGCTGCGCACTTTGTCGATGGTCACCGGCTCGGCTATCTCTGCCAACATTGCCAGGTTGGCGGGGATCAACTCTTCTGCCATAATAATGCCTCTAGTTTTGAAGTTTTGTTTATTGAATGATCCGTTGCCCCATAGCCAGACTGCTGATCAACATCGCCAGCAGCCACCACCATTCCACGCGGCGGAGAGATTGCCGACGATAAACGGAGAGCCAGGTTGGCAGCCATAGTACTGTGAGCAAGGCCAGCCAGAAGGGCGCTTCCGCCAGGATGACAAGGAGGCTCACGCCGATCTGCGCCAATCCCACCGCCGTCAGTCCCAAGCGATCACCGGGCTGCTCCACGCTGCGATTGGCCCCCCACATGTGGATCGTCCACAGGGCGGCATTCGCGATTGGGAAACGCCAATCGACAACGGATTCGCTGACAAATTGCAACGCTGCCCACCAGGGCAGGCTGACGCTCACCAATGTATGCAACAGGCCAAGCGGCACCAATTCCACTTGACGGTGGAGCCAGCCGCTCACGCTCAATATCACCACGGCCAGCGTCAACCAGAGCAGCATTGGATCAATCGCCGCCGCTACCAACAGGGCCAGAGCAATGCCGGGCAAGGCGACCCGGACCAACAAGGGTAAAATGCCAGGGCGATCATAGCCGAACAGATGGGATGCCGGTGAATTGGCTCGTAAATAGGGCAGCCAGACACGAGTTTGAGGTCTGGCCTGTTCGAGATTGGGCAGGCTGTTGGGCAAAGTCATGGCGCCCCAGATGCTTCCCCATAGGAGATCGACCAGCAAGAAGAGGAGCAACAACCGCGTCATATCGATGCCCTGGATCTGGCTGACGATTCCCGCAGAGAGCAGCCCGGCCAGCATCGACCATCCCCCAGCCACGCGCCAGGGGGAGCGTTCCAGCCAGATGCGAGCGTCCAAGACCGCGCTGCTGGTTGCTGCCCATGCTTTCTGCTGGGTAGCTGGCCTCATTACGCCACGCCACCCTGCCTTTGGTTTGTCCTCCAGCGTCGGGATCTCCGCCACCGGTTGAGGAAGATGCGATTGTCTGGTCACTATTGTTCGCCGCTATTGAGTTTGGATCCTTGAAAAAATGAGAAACCCACACAGCGATTTTATGGCTGTATGGGTTTTCACCCTGTCCAAATTATACCAGAGGTCAAAGCTGAGGTGAAACCTTCTAGACAATTACTTGCAACCGCTGTGGTTCCATTGTGATCGAAAGGGCGCGGGCGCTCTTGGTGAGTACTTCGCCATCGGTGTGCATGGGCAGGGGCCGATTGCTCACAATCGACAGCGATGTACACCTGTCCATCCTCACGGCGGGGTGGTTGCGGTGAGCGCCGAACATCACCCGCGGCAACAACGATAGGATCTGAAGGCTGTTGAGACCACGGGCGATGACCAGATCCAACTGACCATCGTCTATGACTGCGTCGGGGGTGACGTAGAAACCGCCGCCTGTTCGTCGGCTATTGCCGATGCTGACCATCAGTGATTCCTGATCCACGCAGCGGGTTTGGCCTTGAGGCGTAGACCAGCGGATCTGGAGATGGGGATGTTGATAACTCCGTAGCGCCTTCAAAACGGCCAACAGATAGACGGCAAAGCCGCGAATCTGGGTGATTTTGTAACTTTCCACCGTTACTTGCGCCTCGAAACCGATCCCCAGGTTGTTGTCGAAATAGCGCGCCAGCAGACCTTCATCGGTGCGGATACGCACATGGCCCAGATCGATGCCGCGTGTGCGTCCCCTGCTGATGGCTTGCACTGCACTGTCAAGTCTGGGCGGCGTGCCCACCATGCTGGCAAAGTCATTGCCTGTCCCTACGGGGAGGATAGCCAGTGGGCCGACAGGTTGCCCGTGCTCTGCCGCCTGCGCCAGCCCATTGACGACCTCGTTGATGGTGCCATCTCCACCGGCGGCGGCCACAATGCCATAGCCGCTACGCCGCGCTTCAGACGCAACCTCAGTGGCTTCGCCGCGGCGGGTTGTTTCAAAGAGATCGAAAGGCAGCGAAGCGCCGCGCATAGCGCGCCGGATCGCCTCCACTGCGCGACCACCACTACCACGCCCTGACGTTGGATTCAGCACCACGAAAATCTTTTCCACTCAGTTTTCCTCTCTACGTTTGAGGACCAGTGCCGACCGGCCCGGTACGGATACCTCCATTAGATTCCCCTGCTCTGTGCCATAGCTGCCCTGACCCCAGACAGCATCGAATGTACTCGCCGATGCTGTGGTGTCGGGTATTTTTAGATCAACGGTGGATGTTCTGACGCCAATGTTAAAGACCACGATCATCTCTTCATCCCCCAGTGTGCGTGCAAAGGCGTAGATGTTGCCACGAGCGTGTAGGTTTTCAAAGCCGCCGGTGCGGAGGGCCGGGTGTTGATGGCGCATGGCAATCACCCGTTTATAGAAATCGTGTAGATCATAATTCCAACTTTGCTCATCGTGCCAGGGGAAGGCGCCTCGGCTCCCCGGTTCATGGCCGCCGGTCATGCCGATCTCATCTCCATAGTAGATGCAGGGCGCGCCGGGCATTGTCATTTGGAAGAGTGTGCAGAGGCGCAGCGCGCTTTCGTCCCCGCCCACCATCCATAGGGTGCGCGCCGTGTCGTGGCTGTCGATGAGGTTGAGCTGGGCTAGATTGATCTCCCAATCGTAGATCGACAACATCTCTTTGACGGCGGTGTTGAACTGTCTTGTATTGAGTGGGTTTAGCGCATAGCCGCCGGGCTTGTAATTTTCATCTAAAGTCTTGGCCCCAAAGTAGTTGATGGCGGCGCGGCTGAAGAGATAATTCATCACCGAATCGAATCTGTCGCCCTTGAGCCATTCCTGGGCTTGATGCCAGATCTCGCCGGTGATGTAGGCATCGGGATTGACCTCTTTGACTATCTTGCGGAAGGTGCGCCAAAAGTCAGCATCATCGATCTCTTCGGGCACATCCAATCGCCAGCCGTCCGCGCCGAATTCGATCCAATGGCGAGCTACATCCAACAGATATTGGCGTGCGCCAGGGTTGGCAACGTTGAATTTCGGCAAGGCGGGGAGTCCCCACCAGGCGGCGTAATTGTGCGGATTTTCCTTGCTGTGTTCATAGGGGCGCAGCGGCCAACCGTGGACAGTAAACCAGTCGAGATAGGGCGAGTTGCCGCCTTCCTCCAGAATGTGGTGGAAGGCCCAGAAGCCGCGGCTGGCATGGTTGAAGACGCCATCAATCACGACGCGGATCCCTTCGGCGTGGGCGGCGTCGAGCAATTCGCGGAAGGCCCCATCGCCGCCCAAGAGCGGATCCACCTGCATGTAATCGTAGGTGTGATAGCGATGGTTTGAGGCAGAAGCAAAGATGGGGTTCAAGTAGAGAGCCGTAATGCCCAGATCCTTAAGGTAGCCCAGTTTATCGACAATGCCGCGCAGATCGCCGCCCTGAAATCCCTGTTCCTCTGGAGGCGTTCCCCAGTGCTTGAACTGAATTCCGGGGATCTGCTCTGTACGCGGGCTGCGTGCAAAGCGATCCGGGAAGATCTGATAAAAAACGGCATCCTTTACCCAATCGGGGGTGCGAATCGACATGAAAATGTACTCCAACTCTGTTTGATGATCGCTGGTATGAAACTCACGACGAATTGTGGCACAGCCCAAAGGAGATGTCAACGAATTTCGATAAATTGCAGCCATCGTGGGTAAACGGTAGAATGGTCTAATGTCTTTACTGGTTAGGAGTAGACCATTCCCCCTTTGTGTGAGTTAAAGGAGACAATTCGTGCCTTTCATCCCATGCCCCCGAAGAAGACAGAGTTCTTGGCTAAAAGCCCTGTCCATTGTGATGTTGCTCTTCATGCTAACGGCCTGTACACAGCCCATTGTGCTTCAACCATCTGCAGCAACGCCGGTCCCTATGCCGACGTTTACGCCGACGCCCCAGGCTGAGGAATCCACCGCCCCCGCGGATACCGAACCAGCGACAGTTGAGTCTGTGGAGCCTACACCCACAGTTGCGCCACCTATTACCGTAGCCATTTCGCCGCTGATCTCTGAACAGTACAGAGGATGGCTAATGCTGTTGCTCACGGGTATCGAAAGCCTGGAGACGGCGGATGGCGTCCGTCCTCTCCAACTATTGGATCGCCCCGACAATGCCAATCTCATCGTCACCCTGACCCCTTTGGCTGGCGGGGAGGGCATCCATCTTTTGGAGCGATTCTACGCACCGGTCGTTCCGTTCGCTACTGTCAGAGATGAAACGAGTATGCAGGAATTGGCTGGGATCTGGCGTGGGGAGTCGGCGGGTGTGCTGATCGCGCCGATGGAATTACGCGCCGAGATGACTGCGTTCTTTGGACCCAACCCTGGCCCGAATCTTGTGTGGGTCCGCATGGATGAGTTGCTGCCAATGTTGGAGGCCAACCCCGGCAGTATTGGCTTTTTACCTTTTGATCATCTGCATCCGCGCTACAAAGTATTGACGGTGGATGGCTTCAACGTCCTCAGCAATCAACTCGACGCTGCGGCCTATCCGTTGGCGTTGGCGCTGACTGTAGAGGGCAACGAAGCCGCAGCGTTGACTCCTCTATTGACGAATGGCCTTAGCGAACCAACCAATCGGCAGGCGGATCGATTGACCACGCTGATCATGACCGGCGTCACCGCCATGTCGCGGGTAACGGCGCTGCGCATGGAACAAAGAGGATACACCTATCCGGCGCTGATCATCTCGGATACGCTCTCGGCTGCCGACATCACACACATCAGCAACGAAGTCCCCTTCCTCGATAATTGTGTGGTCGATGCGTCGGTGAACAATCTCGTCCTCTGTAGCCATACCAATTACTGGGCCACACTCGAAGCCATTGGCACGACGATTGTGGGCCTAAGCGGCAACCACGTCAACGACTTTGGCCGCGAGGGGGCGCGGCGTTCGCTCACCTGGTACCGCGAGAACAACATCCCCATCTACGGCAGCGGCATGAATGTGGATGAAGCGTGTGAGCCGCTGCTCTGGGAACACAACGGCAATACCTTCGCCTTTTTCGCAGCGCTGGCCTTCTATCCTGAGTTTGCCTGGGCCACGGCGGATCTGCCCGGCGCCTGCTATTACTTCACCAACAAACAGCGCATCCTGGATAAAATCGTCGAATTGCGTGATCAGGTGGACGTCATCGCCGTGGAGTTGCAGCACACGGAAATCTATGATGCAAGGCCCTTTGCCGCTCAGATCAGCGATTTTCGCGAGTTACGCGACCTGGGCGTGGACATTGTCACCGGGGTGCAAAGCCATGTTCCCCAGGCTGCGGAACCCTACGAAGCCACAGCAGATCGTCCGGGCAGCGTTATCAACTACGGGCTGGGCAATCTCTTCTTCGATCAAATGTGGAGTTGGGAGACGCGCACCGGTTTGATGGCGCGCCACACCATCTACAACGGGGAATTGCTTAGCACCGAGATCCTCACCACGGTACTCGAAGATTACGCCCAGCCTCGCTGGGCCACACCCGAAGAACGTCGCGAGATCCTCAACCGGATTTTTAACGCCGCGCCAGCAAGGCCATAAGAAGTGATTGGGGATAGGTGACAGGTGACTGGGAGCAGAATCTCTTTCCCAGTCACCTGTCACCAGTCCCCAATCACTTATCCCCCACTCGACGCCGTACTGCTCGCATAATTTCGCTTGAGCGTTTGCAACAGTACCCGTCCTGGGCCGTTGAGTCGGGTCATGAAAAAGCCTTCGCCGCTGAAGAGCATTTTACGGCAGCCGCCCACGCCCTGAATGTCGTAATCCACTTGCGAAGAGAAAGCGGCCAGGTTGCCGGTACTCACGAGGATCTCTTCACCGTCGGCGAGCCGGCGCTCATAGAAATCTCCGCTGGCGTGAACAAGGACTTTGCCTGTGCCTGAGATCTGCTGCAAAAAAAGCCCTGCGCCGCCGAAGATAGCCGCGCCAGCGCGACGGGCGACGGTCACTGTAATGTCGAGGTCGCTGCCCCACGCCGCCAGGAACGATCCCCGCGTTGTGGTGACAGGGCCATCGGTTTGCAGATCCCAGAGTTCGAGATGGCCGGGGGCATTGGCAGCCAGCAGCGCATACTGATCCGCTTCGGTCGTCTCGATATAGGTCAGCGCCACACCTTCGCCAGAGAGCGACCGGCGCAACGCTCCACCCAATCCACCGGGTAGGCGCAAGCTCCATTGGATCCCGTGCGAATAGGCCATGAGCGATCCCTTGCTGGCCCAGACGAAGTCGCCAGGGGTAAACGCTAAGCGTACGAATTGGGCAATTTCGCCAGAGATTTTGAATTCCATCACTGCTTCCTTATGGATGATGAATAATTAGGAGAAACCGTTCATGCCGGATAAAAAAAGTCGCCTCGTCTACTCGACTGATCCTGAGCCGGAGCCGATTAAGCCGCCGGTAAACCTGCCTAAGAACCCGGCGGCGCCATTCGCCGTTCAGGGCAACCAACCTGTGCGCGTCCGCCTGGAGCGCAAAGGACGCGGCGGCAAGAGCGTCTCGATCATCGAAGGCATCCTCAGCCCTGCCGCAGGGAAAGAAGCGCTGCTCAAGCATCTCAAAAATAAACTAGGCGCAGGCGGAACCACACAAGGAGAAATCATAGAGATCCAGGGGGATCAGCGCGACCGTCTTGTCGAATTGCTGGTCGAGTTGGGCTACAAAGCCAAAAAGGCCGGCGGATGAAAAGAGAATGAATAAAGAATAAAGAATGTGTTGAGAGAACGTTGCATCTACCCATTCCTTATTCTTTATTCATTTTTTTATCTCAGGTCTTCGCCGATGTTGCTGCCGCTGGCGATTTTCTTGCTTTTGCCGAAGGCTTGTTCCAAGCTGAAAGGATGGACGACGACGTTGCGTCCGATGGTAATGCCGCTGGGGATGTGGCTGCCTTTGCCCAGCAGGGTGATGCCCGTGTTCAGCCGTTCGGGTGATTTTTCGTTGGGTTTGTTATCGTCACCGTGACCCACTTTGGCGCCGCCGCCGATGATCACTTCTTTGTCCACAATACAGCGCTCCACCACAGCGCCGCTTTCGATGACAGTGTTGTTGAGGATAACGCTATCCTTGACGACAGCGCCCTCTGCTACATAGACGCCAGGGGAAATGATGCTACCTTCAACCGTGCCATCAATGCGGCAGCCGTTGGAGAGCAGCGTCCCATCTACATCCGCCTTTGCGCCCAACTTTACGGGCGCCCGTTCCTCGCTGCGCGTGTGGATCACCCAGTCGGGATCGTAGATATCCATCGCCGGATCTTCGGCCAGCAGATTCATGTTGGCTTCCCAATAGGCCTGGACTGTGCTGGCGTCCACCCAATAGCTCTGGTATACAAAGGATTGGATGTGATGGGCAGGGTCGCCGATCACGTTCGGCAGAAGATCGCGCCCAAAATCATCGTAGTCGCTGCCCTCTAGCTGGGCGATTAGATAATCTTTGTTGAAGATATAGACGCCCATTGAGGCGAGGTTCTTCGGGCTGCGCCGTGGTTTCTCTTGGAAATCGACAATGCGGCCATCATTGCCCACCGAGACAATGCCAAAACGATGGGTTTCGTGGAAGGCCACCCGCCGCACTGCCACGGTGATGTCCGCTTCTGAGCGGAGATGCTGCTCAATGAAGGGGCGATAATCCATGCGGTAGATATGCTTGCCCGATAGGATCATGACAAGATCCTCGGGTTGGTCGCGCACAAAATCGAGGTTGCGCCGCACGGCATCGGCGGAGCCGCGCTGCCAGTCGCCATATTTGCCGCCGGTGTAAGGTTGCAGCAGCCGCAGTCCTCCGCTGGCTCGATCCAGATCCCAGGGTTTGCCGATGCCAATATGCTCGTTGAGGCTTCGTGGCCGATATTGGGTGAGTACGGCAATGTTGTAGATCCCACTGTTGACACAATTGCTCAGCGAGAAATCGATCAGCCGGAATTTACCGCCAAAGGGAACCGCCGGTTCGGCCCGAATTTCGGTGAGGATGCTCAACGCCGGGTTGTCGCCGCCCGCCATGATCATTGCAAATGCTTGAGCCATGAGATGCTCCTGAGAAGTAATGAGTAATGAGTAATGAGTGTTGCGAATTGCGATGGGCGAATTGCGATGGGCGTGTTGCGTAAACGATGTGCTTGCCACCTGCAAACTTGCAAACCTGCAACCTCTGCCATTCCGCACTCCGCATTCCCCCTTCCGCGTTTCTAAATGGTCATGCCGTCCTTCACCTGCCCGTCGGCGGGGAAGTCCCCGTTGCCGCGGTCGCTGTTGATCAGCACGTTGCAGCCGATCCTGGCGCCATCGGGGATGGTGGTGTTCTTGCCGATCACGGTAATGCCGGCAAACAGTTTGTCCGGCATCCGTTCGTTGGGTACGGCAGGATCGCCAATGCCGATTTGGGCGCCGTCGCCGATGACAACGCCTTTATCCACTACAGCCTTTTGGACGCGTGCGCCGGGGCCGATCCACGTGTCGTTCATAATAATGCTCTCTTCCACCACTGCGCCTGGGCTGACGTAGACGCCTGGGCTGAGTACGCTGTTGATCACCTTGCCGCGGACGACGCAGCCGTTCGAGACCATACTCTGGCTGATCTGCGCTTGCGGTCCGCTTTTGACGGGCGGGCGCTCCTCGGAGCGGGTGTGAATGGGCCATTTTTCGCTGTAGAGATCCAATTCCGGTTTGGTTTGAACGAGTTCCAAATTGGTCGCCCAATAGGAATCGACGGTTCCCACATCCACCCAATAATCGTTAAAGCGATAAGCCACAATATTGTCCCCTGCTGCGAGCATGGCAGGGATCACGTGGTTGCCAAAATCGGTGCGAGGAGATTGTTCGTTACCTTCGCTCAATCGGCGTTCGAGGGTGTCGGCGTTGAAGACGTAGATGCCCATTGAGGCCAGATTGCCCTTATCTCGGTTCTTGGGCTTTTCGTAAAAAGCTGTAATCCGATCCTCTTCATCCACTGCCATAATACCAAAACGATGGGTCTCTTCCAGAGGAACGGGCATGAGCGCAATTGTCAGATCTGCCCCCCGTTCATGGTGAAACTGGAGCATCGGGCGATAGTCCATTTTATAAATGTGATCACCTGATAGGATCACAACGGTGTCCGCTCGCTGTTCGCGGATATAATTTAGATTTTGATAAATGGCGTCGGCAGTGCCTCCGTACCAGATCTGGCCGCCGCGCCCCTGAAAAGGCTGAAGGATGCGCACGCCGCCGCGCGCCCTGTCAAGATCCCAGGGCTTGCCGATGCCGATATGTTCGTTTAGGCTATGCGGACGGTACTGGGTCAGCACAGCAACGGTGAAGATCCCACTATTTACACAGTTGCTCAGGGTGAAGTCGATGATGCGGAACTTACCAGCAAAAGGAACGGCCGGTTTCGCTCGCTTTTCCGAGAGGACAGTGAGCCGGGTGCCTTCACCACCTGCTAAAATCATTGCAATTGTGGTCATCGCGCTTCTCTTTTCTTGGATGTTTTCATTGCCAACAGATCGTCAAGTAGTGCTATCATCCTAGCGCAAAAAGGGGAGAAGTTCAACCAGGGGAAGAGGGATCTCTGATCCTCTGACCAAATCTTACACCTGACAAGTATTAGACTTTTTGAATTTCCCTTTTACAACTGTTATAATAGCAAGCTGTCAAATTTAGAGTGGATTTTATTCGATAGATGTACAAATCAGTGTAATTGTGAAGTTGCACCCTAACCATTAGGAGGAAAGCGTGCTGCAACGAAAAACTCAGACGGCTGCTTTCTGGCGCGATCAGTTCGAGATCAGCGAGGAAGACCTCGATTTTTTTCATGATCAAATCCTCGATGCGGAAACTCCCCTCACCACCAAACAACTCGCCATGCTCATAATTCAGGATTACCAGCGCCGCGAAACCAGCCGCATGGAATCCGAACTTTCCAAAGGGCGAATTTACCAACCGGGCGAAACCTATGAAGTCGGGCAGACCCTCGTCTTCCCAGCTATGGATTTTGTTGTGGGTGAGATCGTTGACAAGCGTCGTGGCCAAAACCCTGAACACGGAGATTTCGACGTGTTGCAGGTCAAGTTTGAAGAGAACGACAAGATCCGTGAGTTTGTCTCGCGGCTTCAGACGCCCCACCGCTTAAACCAGCCAAACGGCAAGGGCATTACCGAGGAAGGCGCCTTGCTCTCAACCGATGAGATCTACAATCTCTACCAGGATGAGATCGAGGAAAGCATCCTCTATGCCCTGGAGGAAGGTGAGCGCGCCAGTGAGTTCGTGCAAGTCGATGATCGCTGGCTGATCTCGGATCAACTGGCCGAGATCCACATTGGTCACCTCAACATCGCCGAAGCGCTGATCGAAATGCAAGCTCGTCCCCTTGCGCCCAACGAGATCCTCAGCGAGATCGAGCTGGACGGAGATATCTCCGATTCCATGCAGCTTGTCAGCCTCAACCATGCCCTTGGCAGCGATGAGCGTTTCGATAAGGTGCGCAGCGGCAACGACCATTTCTGGTATCTGCGCCGCCTAGAACCAGAAGAAGCGCACCGTGTGCCCGCCCTGCTCCGCCCCCATACCCCGCGTTACAATCGCGCCCTGCTCAGCGTGGAACTTCTCCAGATCGAATGGGAACTGGACGATGAATGGGGCGAAAGCGGCGTGGGCAGCGACATCCCGTCAGTGGTACCCAGCACTAGCTTCACGCTGATCTACCCGCACCAACGCTATGGAACCATCCCCCTGAGTAGCCGCACGCGCGGTTTCTTCCCAGCCGGCTCTCAGGGACGTTCACTGGCTACGGTGATCGATGGTCGTTGGGGCAATCGCTATCAGGTCTGGGTCGTCCACGAAGGACGCTACGTCTCCGGCTTGCGTAAGTGGATGGACGATCATGACATTCCCGTGGGCGCGCAGATCACATTGGAGCGCGCCAGCAAACCGGGCGAAGTCGTCATCGATTACCGTCCGCGCCGTATGAAACGCGAATGGTCACGTTTTGCCAGCGCCAATCTTGCCGCCAAGACGATCACGTTCGAGATGAACAAGATTCAGATTTCGTGTGAATACGATGATTATCTCGTCGTCTCGGCAGAGGATCCGGCATCACTTGATCAGATCCAGGCAGAGGTCGAGAAGCGTAATATCGACCTCGATCAGATCGTGGAAATGGTTGTCCCTGAGTTGACCAAACTTAGCCCACAGGGTAGCGCCCACGCCAAGACAGTCTACAGCGCTGTCAATATGATCTATCGCTGCCCGCCTGGGCCAGTCTTCTATTCGCTGATCAGCAATCGGGCTTTCCAGGATACCGGCGGCGGCTTCTTCTCGCTGGCATAGAACACCCTGATATGGCAAAAGAGATGACAGCGGTACGAGTCCGCACATGAAAGACAGGAGCAACATGGATGACCGCTAACCCGAGATCAACAATCACCTGGTATCGCCCAACTGTCGATACTAAGTTCCACATTGATTATAGCTGGTGGGAGGGGAGCGGTCGAGATTTCCGGCTTTATCTCCGCGATCAGCTTTGCGCCGAATGCCGGGATCGCTTTATGGACCACCGCAACACCGAGGATGTAGACTGGGTTGATCCTGAAACGGGCGAGGTCCACCGCACGGATGCGCTGTGGGAATGTCTGCGCACCCGTTGCGCCAACGATCCCGATTACATCAACGAGCATCTACCGCTGGCGTCAGCCTGTTTCCGCATCTTCCTGGCGAACGACAACACACCGCTGAGCCCCAATGAATTGAACCAGCTCATGCCCTGGCGTTCGCCAGAGACGATCCTACGCACACTGGGCGGGCGTGAAGTCTACCTGGGCATTCGTCCTTTTCGAGAGTAAAGATCCGCCGCCTGGCTGCTGATGGCCGTTCGGATGGTTCTTCGGGGATTTACAGGGGTTGCGCGTCAGGTGCTAGATCGATATGATAGGCAGCACCTGACGCGCGCCGAGACCCTTAACCTACCCGCTGAGGAGGATGAAGAGCCATGAACTGGAAGATCGGAATTCCCGCCTCTTTGCTGTTGATCTCAATGGCGGTGATGGCTGCATTTACAGCCAATGGCAGTCCTCCGGGTCGAGAGCCGGCCCAGGCTGCAACCGTTGTCCCTGCCATACAGAACACGCCCACCCCTTCCCCAAGTCAAAATCTCCGTCTGTACGATGCGGCAGATGCTGCGCGCCTGCACTTCATCCACGGCGCTTTTCGCGAATCGGTGGCCGAAGATCCCGTGGCAATGATGGGCGGCGGTCTCTGCTGGCTCGATTTCGATCAGGATGGATGGCTCGATCTCTATGTCGTCAACAGCCACGCTCTCCACGAAGTCGATCTGTGGCAACAGGAGGGCGGCCTGCCCCGCAACGCGCTCTTCCGCAACCGCGGGGACGGCGCCTTTGAGGATGTGAGCGCAGGCAGCGGCGCCGACCTGATCATGCGCGGCAATGGCTGTGTCGCCGGTGACATTAACGGCAACGGTTATCCCGATCTCTACGTCACCGCCGATGGCCCCAATGCGTTGCTCCTCAATCAGGGCGATGGCACATTTGTGGATGTCGCCCATGACGCCGGGGTGGACGCGCCCGAATGGAGTACAGCCGCCGCCCTCGCCGATGTTGACAACGATGGCCTGATCGATATCTTCGTCGGCGCGTACATCGACCTGGAAAAGACCGTCCCCAACCCAATTGGCATCTTCCCCCAGGATTTTCTGGGCCTGCCCAATCGCCTCTACCTCAACGGGGGGGATGGAACCTTCGAGGAAGTGACAGTGGCAGCGGGCATCACCCACGAAGAACGCACACTGGGCGCGATCTTCACCGATGTGGATGGCGACGGGCGTCTTGATCTCTTTGTGGCCAACGATGGTGAACCTAACCGCCTTTACCACAACATTGGCGGCGCTCCGGGGCGTCCGCGTTTTGAGGATGTCACTGCGACAGCCGGTGTGGGCGACCGCAACAGCGGCATGGGCGTCAGCGCTGGCGACTACACTGGCGACGGCATGCCCGATCTGGTGATTACCAATTTCGGCATGGAATACAATTCGCTCTACCGCAACGACGGCGTCAAGGAAGGCGTCCCTGTCTTCGAGTATGCCACCTTCCGCATGGGCCTTGCTGGCTTTGGGCGTGAGCAGACCGGGTGGGGCGTTGCCTGGCTTGATCTCAATTTGGACGGTCACCTCGATCTCTTTACAGCCCAGGGCAAAGTGCCCGTCACCGGCGCGGAGAGCGACCGCGAGTTCATCCGTTTCTACCGCAACCGTGGGGATGGCACCTTCCTTGACGCCAGCCGTATGGTCGGCCAACAGGAGATCGGTCCGCTGTTGGCGCGCGGTATGGCCGTTGCTGACTACGACAATGACGGCGTCCTTGATCTGGCGATTGCCACCATTGGCGGGCCGCTGGTGCTGCTAAAAGCCACTGGTGTGGATGGCAATTGGCTGCTGGTGGATCTGCCCTACTTTTCGCCCGGCGCTCGATTGCAGGCCACCCTGCCTAACGGACAGACGCTGGTGCGCGAGATCCATAGCGGCAGCAGTTACCTGGCCTCTGAAGAGACCCGCTTTCACCTGGGGTTGGGCGAAGCGACAGAAGTAGCCCGGCTCAAGATTGATCTCCCCAGCGGTGAGCAACTTGTCTACGAGAATGTGGAAGCCAATCAGATCTTGCGGCTCCCGGCGGATGGCCTCCCGGCGCCGATCCGTGTTCCCGACCCTGCGCCACAACCGGCGATGCCCTCAACGCCGGTCGCAGCGGCGGCAAGCTACTCATCCGTGGCCGAATATGGCAGCGAGTTGGCCCAGGATTGGATGCAGCTTTTCTACAACCGCATTCAGGCGGATCGCCTCTCGCCGCCTGCGGCAGCCCGTATCTTTGCGTACACGGGCGTCACTTTATATGAAGCTGTGCTGCCCGGTATGCCTGGCTATCGCACACTCCAGGGCCAGTTGAACGATATGCCCGCGCTGCCGCAGCCAGGACATGGTCCTTATAATTGGGCGACGGTTGCCGCTAGCGCCGTTGCCACCGTTGCCACCGGACTCTTTGAAACAGCAGAATCGCGCGCAGCGGTGGAAAGCCTGCGCGCGGAAAAACTGGCAGCACTGGCCGCCGCCGGGATCGCCCCGGCTGTACTGGAGCGCTCACGACTGCACGGCGAGCGGTTGGGGCGGGTGATCCTGGGCTGGGCATGGACCGACGGCTATTGGCAGACCCGCGATAGGAGCTATTCTCTGCCCGAGGGCGCGGGTTATTGGCGGGCAACAAGCAGCGCCAACAACGGTCAACCATTAGAACCGTATTGGGCCGAACTGCGTCCCTTTGCGCTCACCACCGCCGATGCGTGCGCGCCGCCAGCGCACAAACCTTTCTCCACCGAGCCGGATTCACTCTTCTATGCCGAGGCCAAGGCTGTCTACGACGCCGACCGCGCGCTGGGCGAGGAAGAACGGGCGATCGCTCTCTTTTGGGCCGATACCCCCGGCGAAACAGGGACGCCGCCCGGCCATTGGATTTCGATTGTCAACCAATTAGCCGAAGCGCAACATCTCGATCTGGGGCAGACCGCTGAATTGCACGCGCTGATTGGCATCACGCTGGCTGATTCATTCATCTCGTGCTGGGAAGAAAAGTACAATGCACTGCTTATGCGTCCGGTAACCTACATCCGCGCGCATATCGATGAAGGGTGGCAGCCGTTGATCGCTACGCCGCCCTTCCCCGAATACACATCGGGCCATTCGGTGGCCTCGGCTGCGGCTGCGGCCATCCTCACCAGCCGTCTGGGCGATATCTCCTTCACTGACGCCACCCATAGCGCACGAGGAATGCCTCCACGCAACTATGTGTCCTTTGCCGAAGCGGCCCAAGAAGCAGCCATCTCCCGGCTCTATGGCGGCATCCACTACCCAATGGCGATTGAAAATGGGTTGACTCAGGGCGAGTGTGTAGGGCGTGCAGTTTTGGAAAGGGTCAAAACGCGCGAATAAAGGGATGAATGAAGAATAAAGAAAGGGTCGTGCGAGTTATCGCACGACCCTTTCTTTATTCTTCATTCATCAAATCTGCGCCGACGGGCAGAGATCGGCCAGTACACAGCGAGGACAGTCTGGTTTGCGCGCGGCGCAGACGCGACGCCCGTGAAAGATCAAGAGGTGAGAGAGGTCGATCCAATGCTGGCGCGGCGTCAACGCCATGAGATCGAGTTCGATCTTTTCGGGGGTGGTCGCTTCGCTCAACCCCAATCGAGCGGACAACCGCTTGACATGCGTATCCACCACCACGCCCTCGGGCTTGCCATACCAGACGCCGAGGACCACGCCCGCGGTCTTGCGCGCTACACCGGTCAGCTTGAGCAGATCCTCCATCTCGTCGGGAATCTGCCCGCCGAAGTCATGCACAATGGCGTGACACGCTTCTTGAATAAAGCGGGCCTTCTGGCGGAAGAAACCAGTCGGGCGGATGATCTCCTCTACTTCCTCGCGGTTGGCCGCGGCCATCTCCGCCGGGGAAGGATAGGCCGCAAACAGGCCAGGTGTAACCAGGTTGACCCGCTCATCGGTACACTGGGCCGAAAGGATCGTCGCCACCAGCAGTTGATAGGCGTCCTGGTGGACGAGCGCGCACTCGGCGTCCGGGTGTGCTGCCCACAATCGTTCGACAATCGCGCCGATGCGTTCGGTCGCGGGGCTGGCTGCACTCAATTCCTGGCTCATGATCTCCACCTCAAACTTAAGAAAGCTGCGGCACAGGACGCGCCGCCACCATGTCGCCCGAATCGTCGATCCGCTGCCAGGGGTAATAGATCCAATCCTCGGTGAGCGCGCCAAAGTAGTCGGGCCGTTCATCCTGGAAGATGTTCCTGCTCTGCTTCCAGTGCAGGACGGCAGTTTCGGCACGTCCTCCCCCCGATTCAACCCGGCTCTTTACAGTGACGATGGTGCGCCCCCGATCCCATAGGTTATCGACGATCAAAATCTTCTTGCCTTCAAGTACATGATCGGCAGGGAATTGGAGAAAACGGGGCCAGCTCATTTCGGCGCGCACGCCTGGATCCTGTGGAAAGAGGACTGAAGCCGTGAGGATGTCTTTCATGCGCAATGCTTCGGCTATCATGCCGCCAGGGATGATGCCGCCGCGCGTCACCAATAATAAGGCGTCGTAGGGTGGATTCAGTTTCATGACCACTTTGCTGATCAATTCTTCCACGTCGTGCCAGGTGAGGTAGATTTTTTGCATAGAATTTCCTTATCGCTATCCGCAGAAAGAGCCAGGCTGCGAATTCATAATGATACCATAGTCCCGCTCAAGCAGCGTTCTATTCTGCCGGGTGTATTCAAACTCGGTTGGGACGCGGAATGAGTACGCCTTCGTACGACCAGGACGGCACGTGGGCGTGCCTACTCCGCTTCAACCCACTTTGAACATGCCCTATTCTGCCTGGGATCTACCCATCCCCACACCGAGCAGGATGGAACCCACGCCAAATTCACTTTGGTCCAGGCGCAAGGGAGGTTGTAGATAGAGCCCGGCCCCGACCCTCACCTGCAGCAATGATTCTGGCGTCTGGACGGTAAGGCCGGCAGGTGTTTTAAAATCGATACGATAGCGGCCTGGCGCCAATCCCCAGAAGCGGAATTCCCCACTTCGATCGGTCAGCGTAACGCCAACGCCATTCCCTTCTTCATTGCGCAGCGAGACGATTACACCCGGCAGGCCAACCCGTCCGCCAATCCAGCCTGCGCCGGCGGGGCGGATTGTAAGCTGGATGGGATCGTGATCGCTGGTATGGTTGAGGGTTCCGGCATCCGCTTCGTCAAGTGAGGGGAAGTCGGCGTTGATGTGAAGTGGATCGATCCCCGCGAACGCAGCGCGCATCCCTGCTGTAAACAAAATGTGATCGAGTACCTGGCTGGCGCCGTTGAAAATGTACGTGTAGCGATCCAGCGGCGGCATCATATCATAAGGATGGATCAGCCTGGGCGTTGTCCCTTGCCGCAACGTCTCTACGGGTCCGCTTTGGTAATAGTCGTTGAGGTCGCCGAGTACGACCACATGGGCCGCCGGATCTTCGTCTAACCTGGCCTGCGCCAGCGCAGTGACGTGTTGCGCCTGGCGCGTCCGCCGCACCACATTCATCGATTCATCGCCAGCTTTGCTCTTCCAATGGTTGACGATGACGGTGAGCGGGTAAGGACCATCCCACTCGCCCCCCACCAGCAGATCTACCACCAGCGGCGGACGGTTGAAAAGGGCATACTCCCCGTCCGCGCAGATATGGGTTTCTTCGGGCACATCGTAGTTTTTGGGCGAGCAGGTTTGCACCGCCTCAAAATGGACGATCTCAACTTGATCCGCGCGCGCCAGCAGGCCAAGCGTCAGCGGGAACTCGGCGCTCTTGCTGTTAGGACCGGCCACGGCGACGGCCTCATACGCCAGATCAAATTCGGATCTGAGCAGCGCCGCCAGATTTTCTATGTCCTCAGGGGCGCCGGCCTCTTGAAGGCCCAGGATCGTACATCCCTGTAGTGGATCGGCAATCAGCGCCGCCCGTTTGCGCAGTTGGACGGCATAGACCGCCGGATCTGGATACTGATCACTGCCGCGGCCCATCCCGTAAAGATTGAAAATGCAGACAGTGAATTCGTCCGTGGCTGGCTTTTCAACGCGGTCGCGCACAGCTACATTGGGTGTGACGGTCACCGTTTGGCCGGGGAGCAGCGCCAATTGATATTTGCCAAAGTTGTAGTCGAGGATAGCCAGCACTGGCTCATCTGCGGAGGCTGCTTCCAAACGAATGGAATCTCCCCAGGCTGCTGAGGGCAGATCCATGCCGATGAGGTTGGTGAGGAAGATCAGCGATGACATGTCCCCTGAATTGTCCTGAAAGACGCGCCCACCAGGCAGGTAAGGCACAAAGGCATCCGGGATAATGGCGATCTCAGCGCTGCCATCGCGGAAATGTTTGGTTGGCCCTTGCACAATACCGCTAAATTCCTCAATGGCTACGAGCATTCCCTCAAAGCGCTCGAACAGCGTTGCGGGGTCGCTGTTGAGCAACGGCGCAGGGATCGCCACGGGTGCCAGCGGTTCGTCTGGGCAGAGATCGACCGGTTGAACAGCCTGCGCTCGACTGAGTTCGGTCTTTCCGTAAAATTCCGAGACTTCCGCCCGACGCACGAGGATACATTGCCCGACGCTGATCTGGGGAGGTCGAGCCGTGTAGATATAGATGCCATCGCTGGTCAGCGGATCATCGTCGCCGGTGGCATCCTGAAGGAAGAAACCCTCCGGCCCAACGCCTGTCACTACGCCCACGGCATTCACCCGCTCACCGGCCAGCGATGTTGTGGATTCCGCCCCTTGGATCTCATAAATGGGCGTCAGATCCGTTGGCAGGGTTTCTGCGGTTGCAGCCTGAATATCCTCCAGGCTGCGCGGGATCAGCCGGTAGCTGCCGAAGGCATGATCGACAATGGCTGTCAGTTTTGAAATTGTCTGCCCCGGCTGTGCAGTATAGAAGACGCCCCTATCATCCACTAACGTTTCGCCGCTTTCATCGCCGGCGCGCCATTCGCCGTACTGATTGGGCGAGGTGATGACGAGAATGTTTTCCACTTCTACGAGTACACCTTCCCACTTTTCGTTGGCGCTGGCTTTGAGTGTCACGGGTACGGGTGGGGGCAGAGGATGATTTCGGGAAAGAATCTCTAATTTTGTCGGCGTGATTTGGGTCAAGTCATAATACTCGGAGACTTTGCCGGTGACGCGCACGTGATCTCGGGTTACCACATCATGACCAGGACGATAGATGGCGATGCCGCTCCATGCGCCGCCGCTTGCCTCTTGGATGAAGAAGAGATCGCCGTAGACGCCGGTCACAATCCCTTCGACAGTGACGGTCCTGCCGACATAGGCCGAATTGTCATCATCCGCAAGCTGACTCTGAATGGCCGTGATCGGTGTGATCTCTTGGGCAAAGGTCAAGGCAAAGGAAAGTAGACCTGCGATCAGCGCGACGGCAGTGACAATTGAGCGTCGAACAGAATATAAATGGCGAGCAGAATAGAACAGGGTAGAAAGCATAAAGACCATCAATGCGAGGATGCATGAAAAGGGGGCGCATAACCGATTGCCAGGGGACGGCGAATTGATAGAGCGACCACTCTGATACACTGGACAACAGCAGACTAGCCATTTGACCCGTGTGCAAAGAAACACCTTCGTCAATGATATCATAATGACGCACTGACTCAAATCGACAATGTTTCATATTTCACAGTGTTTTTTTGGGGTGCAGTTCAATATAGGGGGCAGGCCAAGTACCGGGGACTTATCGCTGCGTCCTTTATCAAGTCCCCAGCACTTTCGCCCCTAGCGTGAAATGCACTGTGATTTTGTCTTGCGTTGACGCTTCTTCAGCGCTGTTATATACTATTCTTGTAATCTCAATCACACTCTTCAGAGTGTTCACTCCTATAGATCGGAGAACATCTCTATGGCCCAATTAGCTGATTCTTCCTCAATTATCCCCGCCGAACTGGCTGATGTTCGATCCACCAAGAAGAACTATAAATTCTTAGTGGCTGGGATCTTGCTCTTAACCGTGGTCGCCGCCCTGATTGTATACTCGACATTCTCGACAGCGGCCTACTACATGACGGTGAGCGAACTTAACGAAAAAGCTGCTACACTTCAGGGGCAGCGCGTCCGCGTCAGCGGCGCTGTGGTGGACGGCAGTGAACAGTGGGCTCCTCGCGAAGTTACACTGCGCTTTTCCATTGATGATGAGCATGGCGCGCAGTTGCCCATCGTCTTTTACGGTCCTCGCCCAGATAACTTCCAGCGCGCCGCGTCGGCCATTGTCGAAGGCGAACTGCTGGCCGATGGCTCCTTCCAAGCGGATACGCTGCTCTTAAAATGCCCCAGCCGCTATGAAGAAGAACCCGAAGAGATCTTTGTTCAATCTACCCGTTAGTCGGCGGCTGATGCTTCCTATGACTAGCTCTTACCCTCACCATTTGGCTAGTGATCTAATGGGGGAAAGACCCTAAACTACCTATAGGGTTTTTCCCCCACCGTTTTGTGAATCTGTTCACTAGAGATTTGCAAAGTTCCCTTTCCTATCCAAGAATCGCCAGACATCCCATCCTCAAAGGGACGGCAAATGAGACGATTACTGCTTGTTTTAACTATCTTCCTGGCTTTTGCACTCATCGGCGGCTGCGCTCAAACCGGAACGATTGGTCCCGCAGGAGAACCAGGCATCGCTGGCCCACCAGGGCCGCCCGGGCCCCCTGGGGAAATTGGCGCGCCTGGTCCAGCGGGCGCGCCGGGTCGAGATGGTGTCAGTTATACGCCGCCCGTCTATGTTGGATCCCAAACCTGTGGTCGCTGCCATGAGGAGTACTACAACTCTTATACACAGACTGGGCACGCCAATATCCTGACGCCTGTTGTGGACGGGCAGCCTGTCGGCCGTCCTTTTACCCAGGTAGCTCAACCACCGTCCGGCCATACCTGGGAAGAGATCCGTTATGTCGTGGGCGGCTACAATTGGAAGGCTCATTTCATCGATCAAGAAGGCTATCTCATCACAGGGGAAGAGGCTCAGTATAACTTGCCCAATCGCTGGCTGCGCATGGGGGATACCTGGGCTGCGTATCAACCAGCGGAACGGGCTGAATACACCTGCGGATCTTGCCATACGACTGGCTATGTGCCTGAAGGCAACCAGCATAACCTGCCGGGGATCGTAGGATCCTGGGCCGAGGATGGCGTTGGTTGTGAAGCCTGCCACGGGCCAGGCGGCAACCATGTGAACGATCCTTATCTGGTATCGCTTGAGGTCAATCAGGATTCGCGCCTCTGCCTGAATTGTCATGTGCGCGTAGAGACTTCTACCATCCGCGTGGAGGGCGCGCTGATCGACCACCAGATCGCGTACCAATCTCCCGAAGCTGCCAAACATCGGATTATGGACTGTGTGACTTGTCATGATCCGCATCAGACGACGGTACATGCAACCGGCGCTGCCGTGAAGACAGACTGCGAAAGTTGCCACTTTGACAAGAGGCTCTATCAGAAATTTGCCAACTTCCGCCATGCCAGTTGTACAGACTGCCACATGCCGAGGATGATCACCTCCGCGCTTAGCAATCCAGAGCAATACACAGGCGATATTCGTTCGCATCTAATGTCGATCAACCCCCATCAGATCGAACAGTTCACCCCGGCTGGCGCTTTTACGCAGCCTTACTTAAGTTTGAATTTTTCCTGTCGTGGCTGCCATTCCGAGGAGGGCTTTGCATCGCCGCTCTCAGATGAAGCATTGGTCGAGATGGCAGTTGGGTATCATGATCGAGCGTTGGCGAATACGATTCGCCGCAGTCGCTAGCCTTGAATCACCCCAAAGTGAGGCCGAATCGCGCGTCACTTTGGGGTGGGCAAATCCTCACTGGGATCGTAATCCAATCAGCAGGATCAGATGGGGTATGCAAAGATGATCCAGCGTAAGACAGCCGTGATCATAGTGAAAATCCTGGCAATTATCTTGCTGGTGATTGGGGTTGGGCTTTTCAGCTTTGAGGAATCACAGGCGCAGTCGCCACTGCCCGATCTGCCCTGCCGTAGATGCCATACTGACCTGAATGAGGACCTGATCCTGCCTTCGGGGCAGGCGATCTCGTTGGAGATTTCGATCCCAGCGCTGAATCGCTCACCCCATAGCTATTTGGGCGAACCTCCCGTCTATTGCACGGGCTGCCATACGAACAAGGATTATAGCTATCCACATCCCATTATCCCGGCAGAGACCCACCGCGAATATACGCAATGGGTCTCACAGAGTTGTGACAACTGCCACTATCCACACAGCCCACTGCATCCGGTGGATGGCTCGCGGGCGATGATGCCCTCCTGTGTAGATTGTCATGGAGGCCATGATATTGCGCCTGCCGAACAGATTGGGTTAGTGATGCCCGCCAACTGTGTGCGCTGTCACACGGATCGCCCCGTTGAATGGGCGGCTTCGTTGATCGGACCACGCCCAGGCTTCGGTGAAGGCGCAGAGGGATACATCGGCAGCGACCGTTGTCTGGGCTGCCATGAGGATCTCTACAGCCACTGGCGAGAGACACTCCACGCCAACACGATCCACGATGCGCGCCTCGCCCCGAATGCTGTACTGGGCGACTTTAGCCGGGAGCATCCGGCGCGGCCTTTCGAGCTAGACGCTGTGGATTATACACTGGGCCAGCGCTGGAAACAGCTCTACCTTGCTGTGGATGAAGAGCGTGGCGCATTCTCGATCCTGCCCGCCAAATGGATTATCGCAACCGGCGAGTGGGATTCGTACGCTGTCGAAGCGGAGCAGACCGAGTGGCTTCAAGAATGCAGTTCTTGTCATGTAACCGGGTTGGATATTGAAACATGGACCTTTGAAGAGTTCGGCATCGGCTGTGAACGGTGTCATGGGCCGGGGCAGGCCCATGCTGCCAACCCCGAACAAGTGGAAATGTTCTCAGCCGTAGACGATCAAGTCTGCGGCTCGTGTCATGGTCAGGGCCATTCGCCGGATGGGCATCCCTTCCCGACTGGCTATCAACCGGGGGATCGGCTGAGCGATTATTTCCGCTTTACCGAGGATGAAGCCTTCTTCTGGCCCAATGGCAGCGCCAAAGTAAACGCCATGCAATATGTGGATTGGCGGCGCGGCAATGCCATGCAGGCTTCGCAACAGGTCAACTGTGTTACCTGTCATGCCGTACACGATGCGGGCAAAGCACAAGGGCAGTTGCGCGAACCCCTGAATACGCTCTGTGTCAACTGCCACGGGGATAAACAAGCACTGGTCCTACACACACCTTTTCACCGGATTGCCAGCGAGCGGTTCGACTTCACCTGCGCCGATTGCCATATGCCGAAGATGGCGACGAGCGCTGTCGCGTTTGATATCCGCAGCCATACGTTCCATCATCCTGACGTCGCGGCGAGCCTGTCCTATGGTCTTGAGGCAATGCCTAACGCCTGTAGTCTTTGTCACACGAACATGAGCGCAGAGAGGGCGTCGGATACGCTCGCCTATGTGGCGGCTGTTACAACGCCGATACCGGCAGCGATCTTCGGGCCAGGTCCGACGCCGACGCCACCGCCGCCGCCAACGCCTATCCCTGCCGTGGGTCAGCCGCCCATGCAGAGTCAAGTACCTGCGGACACATGGGCGCGGTACGCGTTCCTGGCTGTACTCGCCCTCTCGTTGCTGGGTATCCTTTACGCCTTTATCCGTATCATGCGATCCAGGGAGCCGGCCAATGTTTAAGCGATTCAGCGACTTTATCACACCGGAACGGAGCGCATCTTGGGCGAAGCGTCTTGCGCCCTATGGACTTCTCATCTTCGCCGGTCTTACCGCCTTCATCGTCGCCGGCGCCGGCTGGGAATACACCAATAGCTCGCAATTTTGTGGCACTGCCTGCCATACCATGCCGCCTGAGTACGAAGCATATCTGCTCTCGCCCCATGCCAGGGTCGATTGTGTGGAATGTCACATTGGGCGCGATTACATTGCCACCCAATTCACGCGCAAGGCGCAGGACATCTCGCACATCGTCCGCTATATTGGCGTGGTGGAATATGAAGTGCCGATCTACGCCAAAAAACTACGGCCGGCGTCCGAAGTCTGTGAACTCTGCCACTACCCGGGCAAGTTTTCCGCCGACAGTCTGCGCGAGTTCAAACGGTACGACGCCGAACAGAACAATGCGTTGACGAGTCTGCACATGGTCTTCAAGACCGGCGGCGGCACTATCCGCGAAGGGCGGGGTCGGGGCATCCACTGGCATGTAGAGAATACTGTGCAATACATCGCCACCGATGAACCCCATCTTGAGCAGGAGATCCCTTGGGTGCAGGTGACCTATGCGGGTACGAATCAGGTCGAGACCTTTATCGATAGCGATGTGGATCTGCCCGCAGACTTTGTGGAACAGAATCGCGACAATATCCGCACCATGGACTGTATGACCTGCCATAACCGTGTCTCACATCTCTTCCGTCAGCCATCCGACGCGATCGACGATGCCATGTCTCGCGGGCTCATTTCACCACAGATCCCCTACTTTAAGCGCAACGCCCTGGCTGTGATGGAGCGGCAGTACCCCACCATGCAAGACGCGCTGACGGCGATCTCCGGCCTCAATGCCTATTATGCTGAAAACTGGCCCGACTATTATGCTCAACATCGGACCACCGTCGAAGCCGCTGTGAATACCGTTATGCAGAGCTACCAGACGATGGTCTTCCCCAATATGGAGGTGAGTTGGGATACGCATCCCAATAACCTGGGCCATCGAGATACGCCCGGCTGCTTCCGCTGCCACGATGGCAACCATCTAAACGAAGGGGGCGAAAGTATTCGCATTGAATGTAACCTCTGCCATACAATCCCGGTGACCAATCGGCCCGATGGCACGATCCCGGCGATCTCCATCGAGAATCACTTTCAGCCACAATCCCATGAGGATAGCAACTGGCTCTCGCGACATCGCTTCGAGTTTGATTCTACCTGCGAAGGCTGTCACGATATTGCTGATCCTGGCGGTACAAGCAATAGCAGTTTTTGCAGCAACGGCGCCTGTCACGGCAACGATTGGCAATTTGCCCAATTGAATGCACCCGGTATCACCCGTTTGACCAATGTGCTGCCCGAGTCGCTGCCTACCTACCCGCAAAGCGACCTGACTTGGGTTGATCTGGTTGAACCTATCTTGGCGGCGCGGTGTGCGCCCTGCCACGGAGGTACTGCCGGGCTTTACTTAGATTCCTATGATGGTTTGATAGCTGGTAGTAACCTGGGGCCAGCGGTGGTTTCGGGCAACGCTGAGGAGAGTATGTTGGTGAAACTTCAGCGCAGCGGTCATCCCAATAGTTTAGCACCCCGTGAATTGGATTGGATCGTTCAATGGATCAACGCTGGCATACCCTATCAATGAAATTCTCATATCGTTGGTTACGCTTTATTCTCGGTTTTATCTTTACCCTGAGCGCTCTTTTTATTTTTTCAGCTTCTGCTCATGCTCAAATGGTCCCACCGGATGCGCCTTGTATTGGCTGTCATGTTGGCGGCGAAGGGATCGTCCAACTGCCATCGGGCGAAACGCTTTCGGTGAATGTCGATATCGAAATATTAGTCAACTCGGTCCATAACTTTCACCAGGACCTTTCCGCTCAAACGGCTATCTTTTGCACCGATTGCCATAGTCCGGCGGATTATGTCTATCCGCACCGGCCTCTGCCTGTTGACAATCTGGCCGACTACGCCGCGCTGACATCAGAAAATTGTCAACGCTGTCATATGGATCTGACTCAGCACAACCCAGGCCACTTGATCCCACAGATCTATGGCACGAACCCAAACCTGCCCACTTGCAGCAATTGTCATGGAGGGCATAATGTCGGGCCGACCGCGCAATTCGCCGCCGATCCGATTGGCTTCTGCCTGAGTTGCCATCAGGAATTCCGAGATCCACAATCGGCGGCGCTCCACGAGCAGGTTATCGCCAACTTAGGCGAGGGGCAGAGTTGCCAGACCTGCCACACGGATAATGTGGTGACCTCGGTCAATGCGCCGGCGTTCTCGTCGGCGCAGCAGTGTGTTACTTGTCACACCCTCTTAGAAGGGGAGGAGATCCTGGCTTCGGGCGACACAATCCCCCTCCATGTGACGGCGGGGCAACTCTGGGATTCGGTCCACGGGCAGCAACTGGAGAATAGGCCAGGGTATCGTGCGCTGCTCTGTGTGGATTGTCACGAGCAGCAGGGCTATCAGTTCTTCCCCCATGCTGTGGAAATTCCGGCAGATTCGCGAGTTTACACCATCGAGCGCGGTGACGCCTGCCAGAAGTGCCATGTTGAAATTTACGCCGATCAGATGGACGGCATCCACGGTCACTTGTTGATGGCCGGGAATCTGAATGCGGCGACCTGCGTCGATTGTCACGGCGCCCATGACATTCAACCACCCGATGAGCCTCGCCAGCGCATTTCGCAGACCTGCGGCCAGTGTCACGCCGCTATTAATGAGGTCTACCTTCAGAGTGTCCACGGCGCGGCGCTGACCGATGGGGATCTGAATGTGCCAACCTGCACCGATTGTCACGGCGTCCACGGAATCGAGGATCCACGTACAGCGCTTTTCCGGCTACGGTCGCCGCAGATCTGCGCCCAATGCCACGCCGACGAGTCGTTGATGGCGCAATATAACATTTCTACGGATGTCTTCGATACCTATGTGGCCGATTTCCACGGCACCACGGTAACGATCTTTGAGCAGACTGCACCCCATCAGGCGCCGAACGCGGCTGTCTGTACAGATTGTCATGGCGTGCATGATATTCTGCCGGCCACCGATGAAAATTCATCGATCCTCAGGGCCAATCTGTTGACGACCTGCCAGCAGTGCCATCCTGATGCAACAGAGAACTTCCCTAATTCGTGGATGAGCCACTTCCGGCCTTCGTTGGAGCATTACCCGTTCGTCTATTTGGTAAAACTTTTCTATGATATTTTGATCCCGTTGGTGATTGGCGGCTTTTTGGTCTTTGTTCTCGCTGATGTATACCGCCGCCAGATTATCCGTTGGCAGGACCGAAGGAAACCCGCTCATGAGTGATGTGAAGGTACAGCACGCCGAACCGCAATATTACGTCCGCTTCAACCGATGGCAACGATTGGAGCATCTGGTACTAATGACTAGCTTCACGGTGCTTGGTCTCACCGGTATTCCACAATTATTCGCTACCTCTGTGTGGGGACCCACCTTGATCGGGTGGATGGGCGGGATCGAATTCGTCCGCATTGTCCACCGTGTGGCTGCAATCTTCCTCATGCTGGGGACGATTTATCACGGCGGCATTGTCACCTATCGCATCTTTGTGGAACGGGTCCGCCTGACGATGATGCCCGGTTGGAAGGATGTAACCGATGCCTTGCAATCGCTTTCGTATAATTTGGGCATTAGCAAGAACCCCCCGCGTATGGGACGGTACACCTTTGGCGAAAAAGCCGAGTATTGGGCCGTGATCTGGGGGACGGTCGTGATGATCATCACTGGCTTTATGCTCTGGAATCCGATTGCCACTGCTCGCTTTTTGCCCGGTGAATTTATCCCGGTTGCCAAAGTTGCGCATGGCGGCGAAGGACTGTTGGCTGTCCTCTCGATTGTGGTCTGGCACATGTACCACGTCCATGTGAAGAGTTTCAACCGCAGCATGTTCACTGGCCGCATCAGCCGCCACGAAATGGAAGAGGAGCATCCGCTGGAGTTGGAAGAGATCGAGCAGGGGATCGCCGATCGTCCGCTGGATCCGGTTTCAGTGCGGCGGCGGCGCCTCATCTTTGCGCCGGTGGCGGTGGTGATATCGGTGGTGTTGCTCACCGGCCTCTACTTTTTTGTCACCTTTGAGCAGACTGCCATCACCACGATACCCCGACAATCAATCGAAGTCTTCGTGCCTGCATCCGAAGTGCCGGAGGTTCGCCCTTGATGGTCTAAAGCAGCGGTGGCATAGAAGAGAAAAAGCCGCTGCCCCGTTGCTTTCTTCCTATAATGAGCCAGGCTATCCCAACCAGCGGCGTTATGACTTGCAATCCTAAAGCCCGGTCAATTGCGCCGCTCAACCGGATTGGCTCAATCGATACTTTGCGAAGTTTTAGCCAAAAGGAGGTTTTTATCGACATAAACTTGACCAATTTACCCAATCCCATTTGTGATTCGAAACTGTTGTTACGTGCCGCACTTTGCTTTCAAATCAAACTTCCCATGACCTTCCCTAGAGGAGGTACTCTATGAAAAAGATCACCTTACTCGTAGTAATTGCTGTGCTGATGAGCCTGTTCACAGTGCAGTATGCTTTCGGGCGCCAACAGGTGGTCGAAGTGGCAAGTGTTTCTGCACAGGACGCCACACCTACGCCAGCAGCGGAAGAAGAGGCCGAAGAGGCCGAAGCGATGGCGCACCCGTCTGTTGAGATTCCTTTCCTCTCGGCGTGGATGAATTCACCTCATGCCAATGCGGAATCAACTTCATTCCGCCGCTGGGATAATACAGATCCGGCGGAAGTGCCCGTCACCTGTGCCAAGTGCCACAGCACCCCTGGTATGATCGATTACCTGGGCGCAGATGGCTCTGAACCCTATGTGGTGAATCAGCCCGTCCCGGTGGGTTCGGTCGTCGAGTGTATGGCCTGCCATAACGATGTTGCTGTCTCGTTGGATACGGTGACAATGCCCTCTGGCCTGACCATCAGCAACCTGGGCCACGAGGCCGTCTGTATGGAATGTCATCAGGGCCGCGCCTCGCAGACACAGGTGCTGGCAGCCATCGAGCGCGTGGGCGCTGATGATCCGGATGCTGTCAACGCCGACCTGACTTTCATCAACATTCACTACTATGCAGCCGCAGCGACCAAGTATGGTACATGGGCCAAGGGTGGGTTTGAATACCCCGGCCAGATGTACGATGCGTTCTTCCTGCACGCTCCTGGTGTGAGCGCCTGTACAGATTGCCACAATCCGCACACCACGGAGCTTAACCTGCAACTCTGCGCCACCTGCCACCAAGGGGTGGAAAGCGTCGACGATCTGCATGACATCCGTATGCAGGGATCGATGATGGATTACGACGGCGACGGCGACATCGAAGAAGGCATGTACTACGAACTCAAGGGGATGCAAGAAGTACTCTTTGCCTCCATCCAGAGTTATGCCGCCGACGTTGTGGGTATGCCCGTCGGCTACACCTCAGAAGCTCATCCATACTTCTTCAATGACACGAATGAAGATGGCGAGATCACTGAAGATGAAGCAGTAGGCGATAACCGCTATGCCTCGTGGACACCGCGCCTGTTGCAAGCTGCCTTCAACTATCAGGTCTCGAAGAAAGATCCTGGCACCTTCGCCCACGGCGGCAAGTACATTGTGCAACTGCTCTACGATTCAATTGCCGACATCAACGCCGCTCTGCCTGAGCAGGTTGATATCGCCGCAATGCATCGGACCGACGCAGGCCATTTCGATGGCTCACAACAAGCCTTCCGCTACTGGGATGGTTCGGGCGCTGTTCCTGGCACCTGCGCCAAGTGCCATACGGCTGATGGCCTGCCCTTCTTCTTGGGCCAGAGCGTCAGCATTCAAGGCGCGCCGTCCAATGGCCTGGAGTGCAGCACCTGTCACAGCGACCTTACCACCTGGGATCTCCGCGTCGACGAGGCTGTTGAATTCCCCAGCGGCGCCGTCCTGACCAGTGATGGCGTAGGCGACAACCTGTGCATGAACTGCCACTCTGGCCGCGCTTCTGGCAAGCAGATCGAGACCCGTGTCGGTAACCTGCCGTTGGATGAAGTTGCTGCAAGCCTGAGCTTTGTCAATCCGCACTACTTCGCGGCAGCCGCCACCCGCTACGGTTCCGAAGCGAATGGCGCCTACCAGTATGCGGACAAAGAATACTTCGGTTACTTCTCGCACGTTCGCCGCTTTGATAGCTGCACCGAATGCCACAATGCCCATCAATTGACGGTGGATTGGCAGGATTGTGCAGATTGTCACAACGGCGTTGCAGGCCCCGAAGATCTAGTCAACATCCGCGAGTATGAGGATGACTTCGATGGCGACGGCGATACGGCAGAAGGCATCGCCGGTGAGATCGCAACCATGGAAGAGATGCTCTATGAGGCGATCCGCGCATACGCGGCTGAAGCCGCCACGCCGATTGTCTACGATTCGCACAGCCATCCTTACTTCTTCGAGGATGTCAATGATGACGGTGTGCGTACTGAGGATGAAGGCCGCTACACGGCATGGACACCGCGCCTGCTCAAGGCTGCCTACAACTATCAGTACGTCCAGAAAGATCCAGGCGCCTACACCCACAACGGCCAGTACATCATCCAGGTGTTGTACGACTCCCTTGAGGATCTCGGCGTGGATGTCTCTGGCATGGTTCGCCCCTGAGCGAGATCGCACGTGATTGCACGTCCTAAAGGCTGGTGACGGCAACTGAACCAGTCTCTATAGACAGTACACGAGCCGGGCATCTGTACAGGTGCCCGGCTCGTCACTTGGTGGATAGAATCTTGAGGCGTCTGCTACACAATAATGTGAACACAAGAATCATCGGGAGAGAATCTCCGTCAAACAGTGAGTATATGCTATAATAAGCGCCGAACTCCGCGTGTTTTTGCTGTAATCCCTTGTGTTCTTGCAGCGTTTGACGATTGAACGATGGGAAAAGTCCATGGTAAAAATTGATTCCACCCGTAGTCCTCTCACCTGGGCACTCTGGCTGACCGGTTTGCTCGCCCTGGTGGGGATCTCCTTCTGGTTCATTTCAGCAACGGCTTCTGCTCAGGGGATTTCCCCCACAGTAGGCGAGACCGACGTCACCGCCGATGAAGTCAATCAAGTGGCGCGTGAACTATGGTGTCCTCTCTGTAGCGGCGTCCGTCTGGATGGCTGTGAGTTGAAAGCGTGTGATCAGATGAAAGAGATCATCGCCATCAAACTCTCCGAAGGCGAGGATACAGCGTCTATCAAGAGTTACTTTGTCGATCAGTATGGTCCACAAGTATTGGGCGCTCCCCCGCTGGAAGGCTTCAACTGGCTGGCGTGGATCCTCCCCTTTGCTGTCATGATCGGCGGCGGCGTCTTCCTCTGGTTGCGTTCCAAACACTGGATGCGCCCAGCGGCAGCGCTTCCTGTCGAATCCACCCCCAGGGCCGTTGCCGAGAAGAGCGAGTATGAACGTAAGTTGGACGAGGAGTTAAAACGCTATGGCTGAGCTTACCAATCAGAATGGTCAGCCGTTGACGGTTGAAAGTATGGCGGTCGATCCAAAACAGCAGCGCGCCGTCATGATCTGGCGCATAGTGATTATCGCCGTCGCTTTGATCTTTGTTGGTCTGCTGGCATGGCGTCTGATCCAGACCAATACATCTGAGCATCGCGCCGATGGAACTGCGCCTGAACTCGAATTTACCACCTTTGAGGGTGAGACAATCCGCCTGTCTGATCTGCGTGGGAAAGGTGTTGTACTCAATTTCTGGGCCAGTTGGTGCGATCCGTGTCGAGAAGAGGCAGATCTTCTTGAACAGAACTGGCGACGTGAAGAGGCCAACGGCATCATCTTCCTCGGCCTTGATTACCTGGATCAAGAGCCTGCGGCCAAGGCATACCTGGCTGAATTTAACGTCACCTATCCCAACGGCCCGGATCTACGCAGTCAAGTAGCGCGGCGCTATGGGATCAAAGGAGTCCCCGAGACATTTTTCATTGACCCAGACGGGAAAATCACCGACACGGTGATCGGCCCCATTGTCAATCAACGCCAACTGGATCAATTACTCGCCAAGATTCGCCCTGTATCATACCAGTAACATCGTGAGTGTTTTTTGAAGGAGAGGCTGTTGCTATGATCTACAATGTTGCCTATTTGCTCTTGATCACGGCTGCCCTGCTGGCGGCATTTGGTATTTTTGCCGGTTTCTGGGGAGGACAGAAGCGCCTGGCTCGCTTTGCCTATGCTAGTTTCAACGCCGTCTATGCCGTAGGCGCACTGGTCCTGTCGGCGACGCTGATTCTCTGGTACGCGCTCCTGACCGATCAATTCCAGGTTACTTTTGTCTGGAACCATTCAGAGAGAGCGCTGCCCACTTTCTATAAGATTTCCGCCCTCTGGGGTGGACAGGCGGGTAGTCTGCTTTTCTGGACGATGATCCTCTCTGGCTTTAGCGTCGCCGTTGCCTTGGTGCATCGCCGTAAACAGCAGACGCTAATGCCCTATGTCAATGCCACCATGCTTAGCAGTTCGCTGTTCTTTCTGATTCTGCTCATCTTTGCCGCCAATCCGTTTCGCCTCAACACCGTCTTCCCGGCGGATGGTCAGGGGCTGAACCCCCTCTTGCAAAATTACTGGATGGTCATCCACCCGGTGATGCTCTATGTCGGCTGGATTGGATTGGCCGTCCCCTTTGCCTTTGCCATTGGCGCTTTGTTCAGCGGAAAACTTGGCAATGAGTGGGTGCGCATTGCCCGACGGTGGACCTTGATCCCGTGGATGTTCCTTTCGGCTGGGATTTTGATGGGCAGCCAGTGGGCGTACATGGAACTGGGGTGGGGCGGCTACTGGGCCTGGGATCCAGTGGAAAATGCCAGTTTTATCCCCTGGCTGACGGCGACTGCCTTTCTGCACAGTATCATCATTCAAGAGCAGCGCGGCATCCTCAAGATCTGGAACATTGTGCTGATCTTCGCCAGCTACTTCCTGGTGATCCTGGGAACTTTCATCACGCGTAGCGGCATCATTGAGAGTGTCCACAGCTTTGCGCGCAGCAGTGTTGGTCCTTACTTCCTTGCCTATTTGATTATCCTCCTCTTCGGCTTCATCTGGTTGCTCTTCAGCCGCATCTCACTGCTGAAGGATGAACAGCCAATTGACTCATACTCTAGCCGTGAAGCCGCTTTCCTGGGAAACAACTGGCTCTTTGCTGGCATTGCCTTCACCACCATCTGGGGGACCTTCTTCCCCATGTTCAGCGAAATGCTGGTAGGGGATCGCATCAGCGTGGCAGCGCCCTTCTTCAACCAGGTCAACGGCCCGCTCTTCTTGCTGCTCTTTATCTTGATGGGTGTTGGTCCGCTGTTGGGATGGCGGCGTACGAGCGGTGCAGCCCTGCGCAAACAATTCACCTGGCCTTTGCTGATCGGTCTGATTGGGGGTGGGCTGGCTGCGCTGACGACGACAAACATTTTCCCCATTCTCGGTCTGGCTGTCTGCGCTTTCGTTACGGGGACTATTGGCCAAGAATTCGTCCGGGGGATCATCGCCCGCCGCAGCGCCACCAACGAGAATTTCCTGTTTGCCACAGGATCGATCATGCGGCGCAATGGCAGACGCTATGGCGGTTATATCGTCCACCTGGGGATCGTGATGATGGGCGTTGCCATCATCGGCAATGAATTTTACTTGCAAACGACGAACGTTACCCTGGCTCAGGATGAACGGGTGCAACTTGCCCACTATGAGCTGATTTATACGGGTTTGGGCACTAATCGCCAATCGAACGTGACCGAAATCTACGCCAATATCGACGTCTATGATCTGAATAACGGTCGGATGCTCGGTACGATTACGCCCAGCCGCAATATCTACGATAAGAACCCTGAAATGCCGACCAGCGAGGTTGGTCTGCGCATGACCTTAACCGAGGATGTCTATGTTGTACTAAACGGTTGGGAGGATCGAGGCTCTTCGGCTACCTTCTCGATGTATGTCAATCCATTAACAATCTGGCTCTGGATTGGGGGAATGGTCCTCGTCTTAGGGACGTTGGTGGCTGTTTGGCCCCATCCTTCGGCTCGGCGTAGCGAGGCCAGTGTGGAACTCCCTGCCTACGCCAGAGCATAACTATTGAATTCTGCTCGAGGACGAACTATGATTTGGCTCACAATTACGATTGCCCTTTTGCTCTCACTGGCAGCCCTGGCCTTTGTACTCTGGCCGCTGTTTAACGCCAAAGTGAAACCCTACCATACGGAAAACGACGAGCTGTCAGAACTCCTCGTCCGCAAGGAAGGGATCATGGCTGCGATCAAAGATTTGGAGTTTGACCACCTGGTTGGCAAAGTCAGCGAAGAAGATTATCAGCGCTTCGACGCCCGCCTGCGCCGACAGGCCATTGTCTATATGCAGCAGATTGAAAAAATTGCGCCAGAAGCGACTGGTTTGGAAGACGCCCTCGAAGCCGAGATCTCACGCCAACGGCGCACCGCCAACGGCAAAACTGCTGCTGCCCCTGCCAGGGTCGAGACGCCCAAAGTGGCTGTGGCTGCTCCGACAGCTTCTTCACCCCGATTCTGCACCACCTGCGGCGAACCGATCTCGTCCAATCACAAATTCTGCGCCAACTGTGGAACTCCAGTTGCTTCCGTCCCAATTGCTTCAAGCTGAGGCGAACCCTCCCCTCCACCGCCAAACACTCCCCTCCCCGTGTCTTTTGACGGGGAGGGTTAGGGAAGGGTTCCCTCCCAAGCTCTGCGTAGCGCGCGCGCTCGGGTAATAAGATCCGCCATGGACTGTTCAGGGCCGGTAATCAACGTACTGCCCACACCGAGCGCCGCCGCGCCCATTCTTCGATAAGCCCCCGCATTCTCCGCCGAGACCCCGCCTGTGGGCACAAGCGCTACATCGTTCAGCGGCGCACGCACAGCCTTGAGATAGGCGGGTCCGCCAAAATCCGCAGGGAAAAGCTTTAGCAGAGGAGAGCCCAGCGCCCAGGCTTCCTCGATTTCGCTCGGGGTAAAAACGCCAGGGATGTGAAGGATGTCGCTCACCTGCGCCCGCTGTACAATCCCTGGGTTAAAGCCGGGTGCCAGCGTGAACTGAGCGCCGGCAGCCACAGCATCTTCAAATTGGGCAACGGTGCGTACCGTCCCCGCGCCGATTAACATATTCTCCCCAAAGCGCGCCCTGAGCATCTCGATCAGTTCGAGCGCCCCTGGCGTGTTCATCGTTACCTCCATTGCCAGAATCGGTGACGCCAGCAGCGCATCGCCGATCTCCAACACCTTTTGCGCCGAAAAATCGCCACGGACAATGGGAATGATCCCGTTCTCTCGAAGCCGGACGGCCACCTTGCGCGCGTCCGAACTGTCAGGGTCTTTTATCGATAGATTTGTCGCCAGGTTCATAAACTCGCTCATTCATAGACTTTTCCAGGTGAAAGACTTCGCTTTTCCCTGGGGTTTATAGTAGACTATCCAAGGATTTTATCTAGGTGGAGAGGAATAATTTGGGATGAATATTGCGCTCGACGTAATGGGGGGTGACTATGCACCTCACGAGATTGTTGGCGGTGCAATTTTGGCCGCACGTGAATATGGTATCACGATTTCGCTGGTAGGCAAGCCCGAAAGTATCGAGCAAGAACTAATAAAACATGACACTGCCGGGCTGAAATTGCCAATTGTGGCCGCCTCCGAAGTGATTGAAATGCATGACAAACCAGCCACGGCCGTGCGTAATAAAAAGGATAGCTCGATGGTGGTGGCCTGCCGTCTGGTCAAATCGGGCGAGGCGCAGGCATTTGTGACCGCGGGCAATACTGGCGGCGCACTTACCGCAGGCATCCTCCACATTGGCCGCATGAAGGGCATCCAGCGCCCAGCGTTGATCACGCCTTTCCCCACACAGCATGGCTTTTGCACCCTGCTTGATGTGGGCGCTAACGCCGATGTGAAGCCGGAACATCTGCAACAATTTGCGGTGATGGGTACTATCTACGCCCGGCGGATTATGAATATCACCAATCCAACGGTGCGCATCCTCAGCAACGGCGAGGAACAGGGTAAAGGCAATCAGTTGGTGCTGGACGCAGCGCAACTGCTGGCCCAGACGCCTGGCGTCAGCTTTCAGGGGAACATTGAGGGTCGCGACGTGATCGCAGGTCTTGCCGATGTGGTGATTACCGATGGCTTCACAGGGAACGTGTTGATCAAAACTGCCGAGGGGATGGTCAAACTTTTTCGCTCGGTGCTGATGGAAGAGTTGAAAGCGTCGCCACTCACCAGCATCGGCGCAATGCTTTCAAAGCCTGCCTTCTCGCGTATGGCGCGCCGGCTAGACGATAGCGAATTTGGCGGCGCTGTCCTGATGGGACTCTCGAATGTCTTGGTGGTAGGGCATGGCAAAAGCAATGCCAACGCCATCCGCCATGCCATCCGCGTGGCGAAACAGTCGATTGAATCAAAAATGGTGGAAGAGGTCCAGGGTGGGATTCATGAGATCGCCGCATCTGGTTCCGATACATTATTACTCCAGGAGATCGGGTAACAGGATATTTCCGCGTTATCTACCGCTCCAACCAAGGATGAAAGAACAAACGCATGAAAGTCTATCGAAATCTCTCGGTGATTCGCAGCAAAGAAAAGCGCGGTCGTCAGATCACCCTGACGGGACTGGGCATTCTCTTCTTGGGGTTACTTTCCAGCTTCATCCCCAACTGGTATCCGCAAAATCAACCTGTCCCCAATGCCTTTATTGGCTTCTTGCAGGCAAATTGGGCCTTTATTAGTTTTGGGGCCCTGGCGCTTGGCTTTATTGCATCCAATATTGGCAGCTACTACATTAACCGTTTTGCCGCACGCCGCTGGCCAGGGACAAAGCAGATCGCTCGCCCTGATGAATTGCTCGAACGCAGTTTGAAAGGTTTCGATAACAAATATAGCCTCTTTTTGTGGAGCTTGCCGCAGAGCAACTATCTGTTGGTTGGCCCGCCGGGGATCTTCGTCTTTATGGTCAAGGGCGACAAGGGGACAGTCACCGTTGAAGGGGATCGCTGGCGCGAGAAGTTCAGCATCGGGCGGATCTTCACCAGTTTCACCCGCGAGGGATTGGGCAATCCTTCACGCGAATTAGCGGAAGATCAGGAGCGGGTGCGCGAATTGCTACAACAGGGCGAAGCCAGCGGCCAATTGGGGATGGATGCCGCCGATGTGCCCGTGCAGGGCGCCGTTGTCTTCATCAACCCTGCCGTCCAGCTCACAGCCACCAACCCCTCGGTGCCGGTGGTCCAATCGGGCGATGTCAAGAAAGTCATCCGCGAAAGCAGAGGGCGCTCGCTAAATGGGCAACAACTGCGCGCTGTTACAGACTTCCTTAAGGAAAAGGGTGTTTTTGCCACAGTAGAGAGTACGGAGTGAGGAAGAAGGGAAGAAGGGAAGAAGGGAAGAAGAGAGTTATTGGAATGTCCATTGGTGGGGTGTGATTCGATGTTGACGAGTTGGGCGACGATGATGTCGTAAGTTCGGTCGAGTTGGTCGAAGTCACTCTGTGAAATGTAGCCGCAGCGGCTCGCAAGCTCCAACCAGACGCGCGTTTCCTCAGCTTCACTGGCGCTGTCAGGGATCTTGTTGGCGAAATGGTTAGGGTAGCGCCGCTTGCGCCACCCCTCTGCCAGATTTGCGCAAACCGAACGAGAAGAGCGACGGATCTGATCAACCATTGAGTAACGTTCCTCAATCGGGAATCCCTTCGTCAATTCAAAGATACGCATCGCCGCATCCATCGCTGCCTGATAAACCCGCAACGCCCGATAACTTCCAATCTTCGCCATCTTCCCCTCCCTTCTCTTCTTCTCTTCTTCTCTTCAAAACCCCAGACCTCGCTCCTTCATGCTCACATAGCGGTTGCGCCCGATCACAAGGTGATCGAGTACGTCGATGTTGAGCAGTTCGCCCGCCTGGACGATCCTCTGGGTGACGCGCACATCTTCAGGGCTAGGCGTAGGATCGCCACTGGGGTGGTTGTGGACGACGATGATGGCCGCGCTGTTGGCCCGGATTGCTTCTTGAAAGACTTCCCCAATGCGGATGACGGCGGTGTTTAGGCTGCCCGCGTAGACGGTGATGATGCGCTGCACTCGATTCTTGGTGTCGAGCAGTACCGTGCGCAGATGTTCCCGCTCCAACAACCCCATCTCCAACATGAGCAGATTGGCAACATCGGCGGGGCTGCGGATCTGCATTCGCTCTTGCGGACCGGCGAGGAGTAGTCGTCGCCCCAGTTCAAGGGCGGCTTTGATCTGCGTCACCTTGGCCGGTCCCATGCTGTGGGCGTTGCAGAGTTCCTCAAAGCTGGCCTGGGAAAGCCCGGCGAGGCCGTTGAAGTCGATCAGTAACCGTTCGGCCATGCGGATCACATTTTCCCCTTTGCCGCCGGTGCGCAAGATAATGGCGAGGAGTTCGGCGCTGCTCAGGGCGTTGGCCCCGGCATACTGCAACCGTTCGCGGGGACGCAAGGTTTCGGGCAATTCCTTGATGGTGGGGCTATAAGCTCTCTCACTGTTGCCATTGGCCGGTGGCGCGTCGTCAAAATCATCCAAATAATCGTTGGACACGGGATTACTCCTTGGGTGGTGGGATGTTCACTGCGGGGGATGTCTGCGTAGTATACCCAGCGAGAAGGATGTCTGCAAACTGATCTTAGGCAACGCCCAGCTTATCGGCGGATCTGCCGATAAGCCCGTAGCACCTCGCCTAAAAAGTGCGCGGACGCTGCTGGCAAGGGCGGTTCCACCTCCAATTTGGCGGAAATTGTCAACGCCAGGCGAAGGATGAGGTCTTTAGAGAGAGCGCCTCGTTGTTCTCGGTGGAGCGTTTCGCGGATGAGTTCATAATCCTGGCTGGTCAGCCGCCGAATATTTACATAGCGAAGCAGGAGTGCTTCATCCACAGGAATATCTTCGTTGTGGGCGGTGGGTTGGTCGGAATTATCCGCTGGCAACAAAGAGTGTAGATGCACATCCGCACGTTCTTTGATCACAAGTGTACCGGCGGCAAAGTCGCCCAATCGCCGCGCCTGCCGATTGAAGAACATGGTCAACAGCCCCAATCCATAGCCCGATGGCAGAAAGTCGACGATACGCACCAGGTTGCGCACCATCACTTCGGTGATGCCTGCGGGGTTGCCGTCCATGCGTACGACGCGGATGTTGACCAATCGTTTGCCCGGCGTCTGTCCGTTCCACAGGTATTCAAAGAGTACGTAATAGCCCCAAAAGATTAGAAAGTTGAGCAGCGCATAAGCGGCGATGATCAATCCTTCGATCCAATCTATCGGCATATTTTCGACCTCAGGGACTGGATTCATGTTGTCCAAAACACTCAACCCCACGGCAAGGATCAGGTTGAGCAAAAGGAGCGCCCCCAGGATAATGACCGAATCGGTCAGCGCCGCAATAAAACGATTGCCAATGCCAGCCACCTCGTGGGCAAAGGTTACATTTTCGGGGGTGTCGATGGCGTATTCTTGATCGAGAAAATTGGGCGATTGATTCACGGGCGTTGGCGTCCACTCTGAAAATGGATAGAATAGGTGCTGTAGACATTCGGGAGACCGGCCAGGTTTTCTGAAATCTGGCGGGTCTGGCTCAACTGCATAGCGCCTGTCTCTGTTTTGAAGACTACGTTTACCCCAAATGGGGGGATTACGCAAACGGGTGGTTGACTTATGCGCATGGATACGTTCGTCGGGCGGCGGCAGGCCGATTGGCGTCGGTTGGAGACATTGGTGAAAACGGCAAAAAGCAGCGCGGAATCGCTCTCGGCGGGGGATCTGTACGAGCTGGGACGGCTTTACCGTAGCGCCACCTCGGATCTGGCATTGGCCCAGCGCGACTTCCCCAGCGCTCAGGTGACAATCTACCTCAACCAGTTGGTGGCGCGCACTTATGCCCTGCTTTACCGCGAGGAGCCGCTGCGCTGGCAACAGTTCAAACAGTTTTATCGTGAACGCTTTCCTCTTTACTTTCGGCAGTTATGGCCCTATACGGCAGCAGCTTTCCTCATCTTTTTGATCCCAGCGCTGGTTGCGTTTGGCGTGGTTTGGGCGGACCCCGATACGATCTACACCTTTCTGGGCGCCACTCCGGGTACTCGGGAATTAGTGCGCAGCGTGGAGGAGGGCAAGCTGTGGACCGATATCGCGCCCAGTGTGCGTTCGGCGGCGTCGGCAATGATCCTCACCAATAACATTGGCGTCATGTTCATGGCTTTTGCCGGGTCGGCCACGGCGGGGATCTTCACCCTCTTTATTTTGTTGCTCAATGGGGTCAACATTGGCGCGGTCTTTGGTCTGCTCCAGGCGCATAGCCTCAGCGGTGGGCTTGCCGAGTTCGTCATCGCCCACGGCTTCATCGAATTGAGCGTCATCTTCCTGGCGGGCGGGTGTGGACTCTATGTGGGCGAAGCGCTGATCCGCCCTGGCCTCCTCAGCCGTAAGGATGCGCTCGTCGTGCGCGCCCGTCTCGCCGTCGCCGTGATCCTCGGCTGCGTGCCGCTGCTCATCCTCGCCGGGATCATCGAAGGCTTCATCAGCCCCAGCGGTCTACCGTGGGTTCTCAAACTGCTGGTTGGCACAGGGACAGGTGTGGCGCTCTATTGGTACTGGTTGAAGCAGTGATCGGGTTGCAGGTGGCAAGTTGCAGGTTCGCAGGCGCCAGAAGACAATTCTGCGCGCAATTCGCAATTCGTCCCTCGCAATTCTGAACACGCAACACGCATCAACGTTTCCTCAGATGAGCTCTCTTGCCTTGATCTCCAAATAGCGATTGATCAACGACAAGCTTAACTCATCCGCGGGGACGTCGAGGGTGAGGACGCCGCTATGGCGCAACTGTTCGAGGACGAGTTCGCGCTCACGTAGCAGCGTCTCGGCCACGGTACGCCGGTAGAGAGTAACGCTGTCCTCTACGGACTGACGGGTCAGCGCTTCCACCGTGGGGTCGCGCATGGTGACGAGCAGCGGTAAATGGGTGCGGCGCAGGCGTACCATCTGCGCTACCAGCGTTTCGTGCGCAACGCTGCCCGTGAGATCGGTGAAGACAAGGACCAGCGAGCGGCGATGCTGTCTGGCGGATAAATAGGCAAAGGCGCGGTTGTAATCTGATTCCACTGGTTGACCTTCTACCTTGTAGAGCAACTCCAACATGCGGTGGAACTGCGCCTTGCCTGTGCGCGGGGCCAGCCAGCTTTGTACTTCGTCAGCAAAGGTCATCACCCCGATGCGATCCCCCTTCTGGCCGGCCACGTAGGTCAGCAGCAACACCGCGTTGATGGCGTAGTCCATCTTCGCCACGTCGCCCACCGGGGAGCGCATCAACCGCCCCACGTCGAGCAGGGCGATGAGATTCTGGCTGCGCTCGGTCTGGTACTCCATGGTGATGGGCTGCCCGCGCCGCGCCGTCGCCTTCCAGTTAATGCGCCGGTATTCGTCGTCGGGCTGATAGTCGCGCAGCCGCTCGAACTCTGTCCCCGCGCCGCGTAATCGCACATTGCGCACACCCAATTCCCACAGCTTGTTTTTGCGCAGCAGCAGATCGTACTTTTTCACGTCCACGAGATTGGGGTAGACCTTGATCGCCTCCGCCGCGGGGAGGGTCGCCTGCCGTCGCAGCAAGCCCAGCGGCGATTCCCAGCGCAGGTAGAGATCACCGAACCGGTAATCTCCTCGCCGCGGAGGATAGATCGAATAGCGCAGGATTGTGGGCGCGTTCGGCGTCACGCAGCTTTCCAAAACGCGATCCGTTTCGGCGATGTGGAAGGTGGCCGGGGGATCATCGCGCAGCCAGATCCGCAACGGGCGGATCGAGCGGTGCAGCCGCAACTCGATCTCTACCGGGTTCCACACGGCCAGCGAGAGGCGGTCATCGTGGCGGCGGGTGGCTTCCCACGCAGCAGGGGATGGCGTCAATCCCCAGTCGGCCAGCAGCACGGCGACTGCGAGGATCAGCCAGATCAGCGCGATCCAGAGAAAAGATGGGGCGATCATGGCCGCGGCAATGGGCAGCGCCGTGACACTGAGCAGCAGCAGGCTACGGATGGTCAGTTGCATTAGTGTGGCGAAAGTAAATCCCTGGCCCATCCCTGTTCAACTGTAGAAAGGGGGGGCGGCGGCGGCGTCTGCGTGTAGTCGATCTGAAGATCAAACGCTCCCTGCTCATAGACAGTTTCAACCGCATGTTGAAGATCCAACGGTACATCTGCATCGGTTGGCAATAGCGGTACGGGCAGCACAGGAAGTAGGTCTGTCAGTTGAATGGGCCAGACTTGCACTTTGGGGCGTTGGGCTGCGTGGGCGAGTACGACATAGTAGGGAGCATCGGGCACAGGTTGCGCCAATGGGGGACGACTCCCCCCGCGCAGCAGGTCGATTTCGATCAGATGGACAGTATCAGCGCTGAAGATGCGCTGTCGTTTGCGCAGGTATCGTTCTTGCGCTTCGGCCCCTGGTCGTTTGTTGACAGGTGAGAGGATCTCAATGGCTGTTACCAATTGCTCGGTGGCAGCAGCATAGATCTCTACGCTGTACAGATAGAGCGGATCGACGATGATTTCGCTTTCTACCGGCGCAGGTGTAATCGTAACCCCTGACTGGGTTTGCCTCGACGGTGCTGTATGTTGTTTATACACAACCGCTACATCTGGATACGTTTGTACCCGACTGCGGTTCTCTTCTCGCAGGCTAATCTCCAGTGATTCATAGGTGACATGCGGGACCGAACGCGCAAAATACCGCGGCCGCAGGTATGGGTTCAACTGGGCCTGAATCACCGCGGCTAATGTGTTGTGGAATCCGCCCCACAAGGCAGACTGTTCAAGATAAGGGTCCATACCGGGAAATGGAGATTGCACCGCTGGTCTCCTCTCAGCCGAATACGGCAGTCACTCTATGCCGTCAGTTGTATAAATATAACCCACGGAATAGACAGGGCGAACATAGGCTGAAATCATGCTGTGGTTGGCTGTGAGTCAAAGCGGAACGATTGTGGCAACTGTACCAGCACATCTAGATACCACCACCACCGTTCGGGGCCAGGTTGGCGCTGCTGGCGTTCATAATCAAAGCTAGTAATCTGTGAAAGCACTGCAAAGAATTGGTCAGCATGTGATAGCAACTGCCTATCTGCCGCCATAACCTCGTTCTGCTCCTGTAGCGTTAATCTATTCCATCGTGCTTCCAGTTGATCCCGGATCATGAGCATATCTAGCATCTCAAAACCGCTGACATCTGGATGCTGAACTGCAACTTTGTAGTGGGCGACATTGTTCATGTTAATATCTCCTGCAGCACGCCAACATACTCAAAACGTGGATCGGCCAGATACCTTTCTGGATCTGAGGGTGGAAAGGCAGTTTCCATAAGCCCACTCAGTCCGAACATAACCAGCCAGAGAGCCTCTTGATACTTTCCAACGACTGTTGGATAGAGTGCATGTTGCCACCTGTAAACGTACACATCTGATGATGGGTCAGCAATCAAAAACTGAATGATAGCTTCATAGGCTGAGATAGTTGCAGATGCAGGCAGATGACCATAGTTGATGCGTGTCCGTAGATGAGAGAGATCCTTACCTGCTTTCCATTCAATTTTCGACCGTACCTGTTGGATGGCATTACGGATTTGAGTCAACTCATCCACTGATATTTCTGGGTTTGTCATCAATCATCACCGATGCTTCAGGGCGATTGACAGCTATTTTGTCGTATTCTAACATAGCTTCCCATCATTTCGGATTAGCCAACATCGCCCGCCCCTGCTCAGTAATCGAGAGGACGATGCCGCCGTGGGACAGGGTTGACTCCACAATGGCTCCGTCGGCGATCAGGCCGTCGATCATCCGATCCAGCACCGATTCGCTGCGGAAGTTCATACGCCCGAAGGCTTTGGATCGTTGGCCCCGCTCGCCCGCTTTCTCATCCCCACGCAGCAGATAGATGAGACCACGCCGACCCCAACTTTGATTGGAGAGCACCCAGAGGATCATGCGCAACTGCTCGCTTTCACTGGGCAGCCCTGCGCCGGGCGAGGGCAGCAATCCATCCCCCATGCAGCGGTTGCAGACAGTGCAGCGGCTGCGTCCTGCGCCGCCCAGGTAGTTGGCGATGTGGCCGTGCAGGCAGCGAGGGCTGCGCGCGTAGGCCACGATCTCGTCGATCCGCCCTGCGCCGATAGCGGCGTAGCGGTCGAGCAGAGCGTTGATGCGCTCAGTGCCGTCGACCGGCGGCGGCAGCAGTTCGATGAGCAAGTCGCGCCCCGACGCGTTGACATCGAGGATGCCCGCTTCTTGCCACGCCAATAGCTCCGCCTCCAACCGATCCGGCGCAATGGCGACCTGGGCGCAAAGTTCGGCGTAGCTCCGATCCACCGGCTGTTGTGGACGCAACCGCGCCGCGGCGACAAAGCGATCTGCCTGCGCATCCTTGCCCGCAGCGATCAGCCGCAGGGTGACGGCGCGCGGCGCGTCCACATAACGGCGCAGGAGCGCTGTCTGCTCCAAAAAGCTCAACCCCACGCGCACCCGCGTGTCGCCCCCATCGTACGGGCGCGCCAGATCGTCGAGCGGCATCATCACAAAGCTCCCCAGCCGTCGCCCCTTTTTGACAGCGCCGTAAAGCTCGCGCAGAAAGTCGATGGTGAGCGCATCCCGGTTGGCGTTGCGCGTCAGCCGTCCTTTGTCGCTGCTGCTGTACATGAGTACACAATGGGCCGGATCGCCATCGCGCCCGGCGCGGCCTGCCTCTTGATAGTAGGCTTCCAGCGAATCGGGCAGGCCAAAGTGGATGATGAAACGGATGTCGGCTTTGTCGATGCCCATACCAAAGGCGATGGTGGCGACGATCACACGCACATCGCCCCGCATAAAGCGATCCTGCACGCCGGCGCGGTCGGGGATACCGGCGTGGTAGTGGACGGCGTCAACGCCCTGGCTGATCAAGATCGTGGCCACTTCCTCGCAGTCGCGGCGGGTGCGAGCGTAGACAATGCCGCTCCCGTCCAAACTCTGGCAAAGGTCGAGCAGCCGCCCGTACTTGCCATCTTTGTCGCCCACGTTGATCGTCGCCAGCCGCAGGTTGGGGCGGAAGCTATCCAATGCCACAATTTGCAGCCGTCGCTGCGACCCTTCGTCGATGCCGAAAAGCTGGCGCTCGATGTCGCGGCGCACCTGCGTGGGCGCGGTCGCCGTCAGCGCCAGGATGGGCGGCGATCCCAAACGGCGGTGGGCCTCGGCAATGTAAAGATAGTCCGGGCGGAAGTCGTGCCCCCAGGCCGAGACACAGTGCGCCTCGTCGATGACCAATCGGGAGAGGCCAGCGCGGCGCAGGGCGTGGAGAAAGGGCAGTTGGCGCAGCCGTTCGGGAGCAGCGTAGACGAGCCGGTAGCGCCCCGCCGCCAGATCACGGATCGCTTCGGTCAGGGCGTCGCCTTCCATGCTGCTGTTGATAGCAACCGATTGGGCGCGCAAGGCGGGCGGCAGATTGTCCACCTGATCTTTCATCAGCGCGATGAGGGGCGAGATGACCAGCGTCATTCCGCCGTCGAGGAGGATGGGCAATTGGTAGCAGAGCGATTTGCCCGCGCCCGTGGGCAGGATCGCCAGCACATCCTCGCCGCGGCGGGCAGCGGCCATCACCTGCGCCTGGCCGGACCGCAGCGCCGGGAAGCCGAAAAAGTGGCGCGCCGCCTCGGTCAATGTCCGCGCTTCATCCTCGCTGACGGGGATGGTGGCCAGATCGGACATGGGCGGCGTGCGCGGTTCGGGCGCAGCCCCCGGCTCGACTACGGGCGCAGTGGATGGCGCTTGCCCGCTGCCGTCTGCACTGAGCAAGGCGCGGAAGTGGCTGATCTCGCTCTCCAATTGCTGGGCCAGGCTTTGCTCCGCCTCGTTGCGTCGGTTGGCGTCGGCCAGTTGGCGGAAGAGATCGCGCGCCTCGCGCACTTCCCCCACGCTGAGGGGGCGCTCCCCGTCGTTCACCGTGTACGCCTGCACCGCATAGGCCGCGGCGGTGACGCCATCCCCGCGGCGGAGGTAGAGATGGGCCATCCCAAAGAGGGGCAACCGGCTGCTCGGCGCCAGTTCGCGGTGGCGCAAAAAGGCGCGTTCCGCTTCGTCAACCCTTCCCTGCGCCAGGTGGATCTGTCCGCGCAGACTCCAGGTGGGTCCATACTCGCTGTTTTCGGCGAGCGCGGCCAGCGCGTCCAGATGGCGACCGGCGGCGAGATAGGCGCGGCTGAGCAAAATGCGCGCCGTTGCCGAATCCTTCTGCGCCAGCCGGTTTTCCATGATCGTCACCGCTTCGTCGGCGCGTCCCAGCCCCACCAACGCCTGCGCCTGCGCATCCTGAAACGAGACAAAGCGCGCTACGTGGAGATGCTCCAGGCAGGCGAGTACTTCCGCGTGGGCTTCCCAGCGTTCGAGGAAGTCGAGCAGCCGATTGCGCAGCGTCGCCGGCAAATGGCGGATCTGGTTGGGCGAAAGGTCGAATTGGGCGAGAAGGTTGGTCATGGTTAGAGATTGTGATTGGGGATTGGTGACTGGGGCTCGAGTCGAGTATCCAAAATCTCTTAGT
>JAHBVG010000038.1 GCA_019637695.1 Caldilineaceae bacterium
TAGCAGATAGCAGATAGCGGAGAAAGGCAAAAGGCAAAAACCAAAAATGGTGCAGGGTGCAGGTTTGCAGGTGACAGCCTATGTTTGTCCACGCGCTATGCACTACGCCCTACACACTCCTCACTCTCCGCGTCAAAAAAGAAGAGCCGATTCCCCGGCAATTCCACCGTGACCCGCTCGCCTTCGGCCAGGCGCAGGTTGGCGGCGTCGGCCACGGTGAGGGGACCGGCGTCGGTGCGCACGCGCACGTATTGGATGCGCCGGGAATAGTCCACTTCGAGATGATCGACGATCCCCGCCAGGTGGACGCCGGGGGACGATCCTGTATTGAGGGCCAGATCTTCCGGCCAGACGCCGACGATGAGCGGACGGTCACGGGGGATCGGCAGCGTTGCAGGCAACGTGCGCAAAGCGCCCGACGCGTCCACCCGTTCCAACAAATTCATAGGGAAGCGGCCCAGGAAACCGGCGACAAAGGCATTGGCCGGCGCGGCGCGCAGATCCGCGTAGTTCCCCACCTGCTCAATGCGCCCGGCGCGCATAACCGCAATCTGATCCCCCAGCGCCATCGCCTCCTCTTGATCGTGGGTAACGTAGACGGCGGTGATGGCGAAGCGGTTGAGCAGCCGTTTGATCTCAATGCGGGTCTGGGTGCGCAGTTTGGCGTCGAGGTTCGAGAGCGGCTCGTCGAAAAGGAAAAGCTGCGGGCTGCGCACCAGGGCGCGGCCAATCGCCAACCGCTGTTGCTGCCCGCCCGATAGGATGCCCGGCTTGTGTTGGAGCAGTTCGTTGAAGCCGACGCCCATGATCTCGGCGGTGATGCGGATGCGTTCCTCGGCTTCGGCGTCGGGCGCTTTGCGCACACGAAAAAAGAAGCGCAGGTTGTTCTCCCCGTGGAAGTGGGGATAGAGCGCATAATTCTGGAAGACCATGCCAATGTTGCGATCCCCCGGCGCGAGATGGCGCACATCCTCGCCGGTGTAGCGGACATCGCCTTCGTAGTCGGCGTCGAGGCCGGCGATGACGCGCAGCAGCGTACTCTTGCCGCAGCCCGAAGGACCGATCACCGCGCAGGTCTTGCCGTTGGGGATGGTAAGGGTGACGCCATCCAGCGCGGCAACCGGGCCGGTGAAACTCTGGTTGGCGCGGGCGAAGGGCGATCCCCCGGATGGGGGCGCAGTGAAGCGTCGCCGCACATTTACCAGTTGGATCTCGGCCATTGGCTCAGGTCACTTTCTGATCGATCATCGCGGCGCTATCGGCCTCATCAGCGGAAACACCCTCGGCGTGCATGAGTTGATGCTCGTGCAGCCGGGCGTAGTAACCATCAGCGTGGAGCAGCTCCACATGGGTGCCTTCTTCCACAATCTGCCCCCGATCCATCACGATAATGCGGTCCGCGCCGCGCACAGTGCTGAGGCGATGGGCGATCACGACGCTGGTGCGCGACTTGAGGATGCGTTCCAACCCTTCCTGGATGATGGCCTCGGTGGCAGTGTCGATGCTGCTGGTCGCTTCATCTAACACGAGGATGCCATTGGGGCAGAGGACCAGAGCGCGGGTCAGGGCCAACAACTGGCGCTGTCCTTGCGAAAGATTGGCCCCGCCCGGCAGCACATGGAATTCATACTCGCCCGGCAATTGTTCGATGAAACGGGCGGCGTTGGTGAATTCGGAGGCGCGGCGGATCTCCTCATCGGTCACACTTTCGTCGTAAAGGCGGATGTTGTGGGCGATACTCCCCTCCAGGCAGACGGGATCTTGCGGGACGACGGCGACGGCTTTGCGCAATTCCAGCAGATCCACGCGGCGGATGTCCACACCGTCGAGCAAAATTTTGCCGTCGGTGGGATCGTAGTGACGAGCCAGCAGGCTGACCATGCTTGATTTGCCTGCGCCGGTTGCGCCCACAATCGCCACCGACTGCCCGGCGGGGATGGTCAACGAGACGCCGCGCAGCACCGGTTCATCCGGCACGTAAGAGAAGCGCACATCACGAAACTCAATCTCCCCGCGCAGGGGCGACGGCAGCGGCTGCGGATTGGTCGGGTTCTGGATCGCCGGATCGGTCTGCATCATCTTGTAGATCCGCTCCGCCGCGCCCAGGGCAATCTGGATAGTGTTGTACTCTTGCGAAAGGCGCAGGATCGGCTGAAAAGCGCGCTCGGTGTATTGGACAAAGGCCACCAGCACGCCCAACGTCGCCCATTGCGCCAGCACCCCGCGGCCGCCGGCGTAGAGGATCAGTCCCATGCTCACCGCCGAGAGAATCTCCAACACCGCCAAAAAGACGGCGCTATGACGGCGCAGATCGATCAGCGCCTGGCGGTAGCGACTGTTGTAAATATCGAACTCCTGCTCGCTCTCCTGTTCGCGGCCAAAGAGCTGCACCACCGTCATGCCGTGGATGTGTTCGTTGAGGAAAGCGCTGATACGCGCCATGGCCGAGCGTTCCCCACCCGACGACGCACGAATGCGGCTGCGAAAGTAGATCGTCGTGATCGCCACCAGCGGCAGCACCGAAAGCGAGATCAGGGCCAGTTGCCAGTTCGTCGCCAGCATCACCGAGACGATGGCGATCAACGTCACCCCTTCCACCAAAATCACGACAATGCTGCTCGATAGCACGGCGTTGACGCTGTCGATGTCGCTGGTCAGCCGCGAGACGAGATCGCCGGTGGGGGTGTTGGTAATAAAGGCGTGATCCTGTTTGAAGATGTGGTTGAAGAGCCGCGAGCGCAGATCCGCCAGCGCCTTTTGCCCTGCCTTTTGCAACGAATAGGTGTAGAAGAGGGTCAGCACAAAGAGGGTGATGGCGGTGGCGCCGTAGAGCGCAGCCAGCCGCCAGAGTACAGCGCTGTTCCCCTCTGGGATCGGACCGTCGATGGCCTGTTGCAGCAGATAAGGCGGCACCACATTGAGCGTCGCTACCCCAACCATCAGGATCATCGCCAGCGCCAACCACCAACGGTAGGGGCCGAGCGAGATTGCCAGCAGTTTGAAGAGGGCTAGATCCTGGCTGGCCTCTTCTGTGGAAGGTTTTGCACGTCTACGCCACATAGCTCTCTTCCTCGGCTAGTTCGATCTCGCGGTGGTACATTTCGGCGTACTGCCCGTTGCGCTTCAGCAGCGACTCGTGGCTACCCCGCTCGACGACCCGCCCTTCCTCAAGGACGATGATCTGGTCGGCGTCCTGTACGGCGGCGATGCGCTGGCTGACGATGAGACAGGTGCGCTGGGTGCGGGCATGGCGCAACTCGCGGATGATCTCGGCAGAGGTCTTCATGTCTACGCTGGAGAGGGCGTCATCGAGTAGTAGAATCCTCGGTTCGCGCACCAGGGCGCGGGCGATGGCCGTGCGCTGTCGCTGTCCGCCAGAGAGGGTAGTGCCGCGTTCGCCCACAGGACTGTCCAATCCTTTGGGCAGTTGGGGCAGATCGTTAGCCAGCCGCGACTGTTGCAGGGCGCGGTTGATCTGCGGATCGGGTGGGTTGGGCAGGCCCAGGGCGATGTTCTCGCGCAGCGGCATACTAAAGAGGAGCGTTTCTTGCGGCACGTAGATCACCGTGTGGCGCAACGTGGATAGTTTGAGACGGCGCAGATCGTAGCCGTCGATGAGTACGCCGCCCTCGTCCGGGTCATGGATGCGCCCCAGCAGGCTGATCAACATGCTCTTGCCCGAACCGGTCGGCCCGACAATGCCCAGCGTCGTCCCCGCTGGCACGTCCAGGTTGATATTGCGCAGAACCCACCGCCCCTGATCCTCGGCATAGACGCCCACATTCTGAAGGCGGATGTGCCCTTGCAGCGGCGGATCTACAGCGTCGGGCGCATCCACGATCTTGGGCCAGCGGTGCAGCACCTCGCCAATACGACCGGCGGCGGCGCTTCCCTGTTGCAGACGCTCGAAGGCACTGGTGATATTCTGCGCGCCGCTGTTGAGCAATCCCAAATAGACGATAAATTGTACATATTCGCCGATGGTCAACTGGCCTTCGATGATGAGCAAGCCGCCGATGAGAACCACCAGGGTGGCTGATGTGCGCACCATCAGGCTGGGTATGGGTGAGATCAGCCCCGATCGCCAGACGAACGTTAAGTTTGTCTCCACGTAGCTCTCATTGGCGTGGGCAAAGGCTTTGCCCACGTTGGGTTGCTGGGCATAGGCCACCAACATGCGCGCCGCGTTGAGATGTTCCTGGGCAAAGGTAGAAAGATGAGCCATCTCTTGCTGCACCCGTGTAAAGGCGCTCTCCAACACCGGTCCAAAGCGCAACTGGGCGGCAATGCTGATCAACAACAGGACGACGACCATCAATGCCAGCGGCCAGTTGGTCATCGCCATCAGCGCGCAGCCGATGAGCAAGAGAAAGAGCGCGTGGATCGCCATCTGAAAGCCGGCGCTGTAAAAACGCCAGATGTAGATGAAGTCGCTGGTGGCGCGCGAGAGCAGATCGCCTGTGCCATATTGCTGCCGCGTCTCCTGATCGAAGAGCAGCAGCCGGTGGAAGAGATCGTTGCTCATGCGGTACGAGATGCCGGCCGCGATCTCGCCGGTGAGCATACGCAGCAAATAACGGAAGATGGCAAGCAAAATCGCCAGCCCCACCAATCCCAAGGCATAGGCTGCCAGGCTGCGCAGAGCAATGCCGCTGGTGAGATCGTCGATGGCCCAGCCCAGCAGGGTGGGGCTAACCGCGCTCGATCCTGCGCCGATCAGGGCATAGAGGGTGCCCAGCGCTAACTTCCCATAATAGGGGCGCATGTAGGGCAGTAGAAATTGGAGTCCTCGATGTTGCATGATTTGCCTCGTCAAGATCCTCAGCCGGATCACCGCAGGGGATCTGCATCCCTGCCAACGCTGGGCTTGGCTATGGAACAAAAAAAGCCCGGATTCCGGGCTACCTATCTTTACTCGGATTGAACCGTAGAGGATTTCTCAACAAACATGATAGATGACCGCCAGCATGCTGTGAATTGACTCCAGTATACCCGACTTTGGGATCAGTGGCAAAACCGCTTCAGAAGTGAGGTCTATTTCAGATTGAGGGCAAGAACGCTCTGCGCCGGTCACGAACCGGCGGCGGTCGGGTCACGCGCCCAACCGGAGCGCCCCTAATCTGAAATGTACCGCAGAAAAGTACGAGGGGGTGAGGGATGTGAAACGTAGTGCGTAGAGAGTAGTGTGTGACGATTGTCACCTGAAACCTGCAAACTTCATTTCGTTGATGTCGCAGACAATAGACCATTGGCAATACAGGCGGCCTTGTACTCCTGTAGATCATCGAACCGTTGCAGATGGTAGCGTGCGCCGTTTTGTTGGGCGGAACGGTAGGCCGCTTCCACGAAGACCTGTGCATCCAGGACCTCGTTCTGGGTCACGGCAAAGGGAGCGCCGCTTTCCACATCCTCGCGGAATTGTTGATGGGCGCGGCGATAGGCAATGTTGAAGCGGGGCAAGAATTCGGGATAGCTGCCCTGTAAGTAGCTCATCTCAAAGGTTTTGGAAGCAGGATGTTTCGTCCCATCCGCTTGCCAGATCTCTACATGAATCGGCCCAGGATACCCGGCAAAGCGCCCCGTGTGGATCGTGCCCCGCGTGCCGATGATGTACGTCTCGTTGTTGTAGCCGGAGGAATGGGTGCGGCTCAGGTCCAGCCGCCCCACCACATTGGATGGCGTGGTGAAGCTGACAAACGCGGTGTCGCCGCCCTCATCAATCGGGCTGTTGTACCCTTTGGTCTGGTGGACACTGGCCCAGACTTGATTGGGAAACTCACCGAGGAAGAAGATCGCTTCATCGGCCACGTGGATGCCCATATCGATGATCAAGCCACGGCTGCGGTAGGTCGGCGGTGGAGGAAACTGATCGCGCAGCACAGAGCGGATCTCGCGGATCTCGCCGATGACGCCGGACTCGAGCAGGGTTTTCGTGTAGAGCAGCGCCGGATCATAGCGACGTTGTAGACCAATTTGAAGCTGATGCGGATCACGGCCAATCGTCTCGACGAATTCAAACGCCTCACGCAGGTCATCGGTGAGCGGCTTTTCCAGATAAACGGGAATCTGCGCCTTGACAAACGGCAAGGTGTGACGGGCGTGATCCCTGGTGTGGGAGGCGATGATCATGGCGTCGATCTCCCCGACCAGGGCGCGCGCCATCTCCGTAGGATCATTGAACGTTCTCACATCCCTGGCATTGAGCTCTTCCTGGGCAACTACGACGGCGTCATGGGCATCATCGCCGATAGCGACAATCCGATGTCCCTGTTCGCGAACAATGGCAGCGTGGACCTTGCCAATGCGGCCAACGCCGTACACACCATAGTTGAACGTTCTGCTCATGGCGATACTCCTTGTGTGGTCCACTAAAAATTGAACTTGACCCCAGTGAGCTGCTCGGAAACCTCCCAGAAGCGCTTGAGAGCCTCGGCATTATACGCTGCTTTGTTCGCTTGCTTCTCCGCCGGATAGCCGCGTATATTGAAGGTGCGCGGACCATAGAAGACGCCGCCTTTGGCGTCCTCTGCTGTCATGCCGTAGAGCATGGGCAGCACGCCCATCGTAATATCCTGGGCAAGGATCGGCTCGATCACGCGGTAGAGAATCCCCTCGAATCCTGTCCCCGACTGTTGGACGCTGTTGGCCTGTAAGTTCCCGATGACAATGCCAGGGTGCGAGACATTGGCGATGGTGTCATGGCCTGCTGCGGTCAGGCGTTTCTGCAACTCGAAGGTGAAAAAGATATTGGCAAGCTTACTCTGTCCATAGGCGGCCCAGCGGCTGTAATTCTGCCTGCCCATGAGATCCTCAAAGTTGATCGATCCCGTATAGTTTGCGCTGCTGCTGACGTTGTGGATGCGCGCGTTCGGCGTCTGGGTGATCACGTCTAGCAGTAGCCCAGTCAGGGCGAAATGGCCCAGATGATTGACGCCAAGTTGCATCTCGAATCCGTCGGGCGTCTCCTGGCGCGGGATAGCCATCACGCCTGCGTTGTTGAGCAAAATGTCCAGCCGATCATATTTCTCCTTAAACGCGGCGGCAAATGCACGGATGGAACTCAGATCGCCCACGTCGAGCGCCATAAGATCCAATGCAGCGCTCGGCTGTTCTTGCAGAATCCCCTGGCGGGCAGCTTCGCCCTTCTGAAGGTTACGGGCTGTCATCACCACAGTTGCGCCTTTGGCAGCCAGCGTCTTCGCACATTCAAAACCGAGTCCGCTGTTGGCGCCGGTAATGACGACCACTCTGCCCGACAGGTTGGGCATCTCTTTTTGTGTCCACTTTTGAGTCATCTTCTCTTTCTCCAAGGTATGGGATGACGGTGACTTCCCGGCACAGTTGTATGCATTTTTGTATCCAAAAAGGCATTACATCAGCGCACTGAATGTGTTGAAATAGAATCTGTCTATGATACACCACTTGGATAAAACAACGAGATCGAAGCCGTAGGTATAAGCAGGAGTCATGATCATGTCTTCTACATTCACCATGAACAAACGCCAATTGCTGATACTGTGGCTCTGTTTGGGATTGCTTCCATTTGAAGCCGCCCTTACCATTCGATTGCTACCCGTCTATGCCGTGCGCTTGGGCGCTGACCCAACGACGACGGGGCTCTTTGTGGCCTTTGCCTTTCTGGCTGTTGCGTTGGGCAACATCACAGGCGGCTGGCTATCCGACCGCTTTGGCCGACGCAAAGAGATCCTCTTGCTCAGTTACGCCGTTTGGATTCTGGCGGCGCTCTTGCTCACCCAAGCGAACACGATTCTGCGTTTGATCGTGCTGATCGGCGTGCTGTGGTTTCCGGGGGGCATTGCCATCTCTATCTTGAGCATTATCGTGGCCTTATCCGCAACGGCAGGGGAACGGGGCAAGGTCTTTGGGTTACTTGGCCTCGGCACGGGTGTGGGTTCGTTGCTGGCCGGACTGGTCGGCGGGCCAATTGCGGAACGCTGGGGCTTTCCTGTACTGTTCCTCGTCATGGCGGCTGTCACAGCCGTCATGCTCTTGCTTGCCCTGTTTATTCAGGACAAGCCCACACTGCCGGAAAAAGCCCAACGGTTACGGCAAGAGAGTACGCCGGCGGCAGAACCACCCAGCATTGGCGCCATGTTGAAGTTATTGCTCTTGACCCACCTGTTGGTCCGGCTGGGGGTATTTATTGGAGGCTTGGGCAGCCCGCTGATCATGACGCAGTTAGGGTTCACGGCGACCGCGGTCTCCAGCACGATTGCCGTGAGCGCCGCCATCGCCCTGCCCCTCCCGTTGCTCTTGGGTTGGTTATCCGACCGGGCCGGTCGCAAGCCGTTTGTCCTTGCGGCCTATGGTTGCTGTGTGCTGGGTGTGCTGCTGCTCATCCTAGCACAGTGGCTCTGGCACTTCTGGCTATCGGCCTCCCTGCTGGCGATTGTCGACGCCAGCAGGGGCGTCGTGCAGGCTTTCGTGGCGGATATGGCGCCGCCCGCCGCGCTCGGCCGCGCCATATCGATCTCCAATACAACGTCCATGGCCGCCGGCATCCTGGGCTTGAGCAGCGCCGGCTATCTGATGCAGACCATCGGCCTCAACCCCACCTTGTTGCTGGGCGCATCTTTGCCGCTTGTCGCCATGGTTCTGCTGCTGTACCTGCGCAAACCGGCAGCGATCACTGCGTCTTTGGCATCGACCTGACTCCCTTATGCGTTATTCCTGAATCATAAACATCTGTTCGGGCAAGCCGTGCCCTGGCGTTTGGGCATAGAAAACCCATTCAATGGGCTTGGGTACATTACGGACATTGTTTTTGATCACGGTTGTGTAAACAGGCACATCAACGACCATACCGATCAGAGGCAGGTTGTCACACAAAATCTCCATGCCTTCGATGTAGCGTTGCCGGCGCTCATCCGGATCCAGAGTCTGGACGGCTTCCCAATGTTTCAAGATTTGATCCTTTAGCCATTGTGGGCCATCGTATTCTGCCGGATCGGGATTCGGGGTACTGCCCCATACGTAGGCAATTGGCCCCGAACTATACCATGGAATCAAGTATGATATTGTCTCAGGATTCCATTCGCCGGTCTCAAAGAGATTCATCATCGGTTCGTTGGCCATTATGCGTCTTACCCACAAGCTGCGCTCGACAGGATTGACGATCAATTGAATACCAATGTCTTGCCACATTTGGGCAATGGTCTCGCCGATATCCGGGTAGGGCAGGAAGGCTCCGCTGACGGCATCAATGCGCAGAACAAGACGTTCGCCACTCGGCAGCAGGCGATAGCCCTCACTATCCTTCTGCTCTAGACCGATTGAATCGAGGATGGCATTGGCTTCTTCCGGGTCGAAGCGTCCAAATTCCAGGTCCCAGCGGTCGCTGGTAAAGTAGGGTGACGAGTTGGCCGGGCAAAGCGACGCTTCCTTGCCCACGCCCAGGAAGTAGGTTTCGTTGATCTCGCTGCGTTCGATGGCAAGCGAGAGCGCTTTGCGGAAGTCCAGACTGCCCACCGTATAGGCGGCAATGTCCGGATCGGCGTTCCAATCCATGTTGATGTAGACGGCAATAGGATTGCGTGTGCTGCTCGTCCAGAAGTCTACAAAGTAATCACCCTGCTCTTGATTCTGGCGAAGCACAGGTAACTTGGCAAAATCAATGTGGCGACCTTGAATGGTGTAGTTGCCGGCGATGGCGCGCAGGTTCAGCACCTCTAGCTCTTCTACCAACTCCAACGAGATGCCGTCGAAGTAGGGCAATTGTTGCCCATGGGTGTCCACTGCCCAGAAATAGGGATTGCGCTCAAAGTTCAGCTCATTTGATGAGAGCAGGGTCGTCGGCTTCCAGGGGCCCATGACCGGGGAATCCGGGTTCATCACCGCATCAGCCTTCGCCAGGAAGAAGAGATTCCATGCATTGAAACCTGCTTCTTGGGCCATGGCATCCACTTCTTCTTGCCCGATGATATCAGGATGGAATTGCTCCAGATAATGCTTGGGAGCGTAAAAACCGTAGCCGATGCGTCCACCTTGCAAGTAGCCCGCTACGTTTAGAGTGGAGAGAACAACGGGCCATGTCGGGAAGGATTGGGCAAAGGTGATGGTGAAGGTAGAGTCGTCAATTTTCTCAATGGTGGCAAGTTCGCCGCCCCACATCATCCACCACGGCTTGGTCGGCACGAGTTCATCATTGGCAACGATATAATCGCGCCAGAAGATATAGTCATCGGCAGTAAAGGGTTCGCCATCCGACCACTTCAACCCTTCGCGCAAATAGATTGTCCATTGGGTGGTGTCTTCATTGGACTCCCACTTCCAGGCAAGGCGTGGGCGCATTTCTGTTGCGCCTGCATCCCAAAAGATGGTGTAGTCGTTGATCCAGCGTTCATAGTTCTGGCGGTCACCAGGGCCGGTGAAAGCGCCCCGCAGAATGCCGCCATATGTACCGATCATCTCAGCAGGTTGAATCACCAAGGGATTGGCAGGGAGCCGTTCTTCCACGGGTGGGAGGTCACCGGCGGCAACTTTCTCTGCAAGCAGGGGAGCTTCACTAAATGAAGAAGGAATAGTATCAACGACAATGGGCCAACAGGGACTTTCGACGGTGCAGGCTTCCCGTTGTGCCTGATAGTCATCAGCGGGTGACTCAGGTGCCGCGCTTTGGGGCAGGCCATCACCACAAGCTACCACGAGGAGCAACACGACTAGCAGCAATGACAAAAAGGCGGATTTTCGTAGCACAGGTTGATTGCGGGCCATTTAAATCCTCCAGTTAGCCAGATCGAATTAATTAAGATTAAATAAGTCAGTGATTTAGACGAGATTAGGAGATTAAGAGATTGGGAGACTCCTGCCTCGTTGTGTGCAGGGTGCCAACCGGTGCGCGCCTGGACACTACAGTGCCAGCGCGTAAGCGACTGCTTCCTCCAGCGTCATTGTCTGACCTTCATCCCAGGCCTGTGCAAAGGTTGCCTCATCCAGGGCGAGACGAACCGAATCGAGAGAGCGTTGATAATCTGGATGGCGCACATGAGCGAATGGGTGGCTTATTGTCTTTCCCAAAGCATCAGATGCGCTTAATAAGCGTACGGCCTTCTGTTTGGCTTCCCCCTCCTCGCTATAGGTGCCACTGATTTTTGCCAAACCCGATAAACAATAAGCAATCATCACTAGATGACCATACCGTAACGCCAGTTGGATGCTTTCACGAAAGTGTGACCTGGCGGCGTGCGGTGCGCGTTGATGCAGTTCGAAATTGGCAAAGCGGGCGTGGAGCATGGCAACGCGATTCTCATTGTTGGCAGCACGCGCAATGGCCAGACCTTCTTCCAAGAGCGCTCTGCCTCCATGAGGATCACCCTGGTTCATCGCAATCATGCCCAGGTCACAAAGCGCGCTCGAACTGCCATGACTGTCGCCAAGGGCGCGCTGCAGCGCCAGGCTTTGCTCTAGCAACGATTTTGACCGAAGCAAGTCGTCCTGCTGGCGGGCCAAGTTTCCCAGAAAATAAAGTGAATACGCCATTCCTGACTGGTCACCCACCTGGGAATAGACGCGCAAGGCTTCTTCTAAGAACGTTGTGGCATCTACCAAGTCACCTTGGAGATTGGCGCTTTTTCCGGCAGCCAGTAACGCTCTGCCTCTGGCAGATGAGGGTGACGGCGGATTTTGCTCTAATGCCTGTGTCGACCACTGGCGTCCTTCCGTATAGTAGCCACGGATGCACCAAAACTCGCGCAAGGCGCCTGCCATCTGCAAGGCAACGGGTGGATTGGCTGTCAGCGCCCAGCCCAGCGCTGCCCGCAGGTTGTCATGCTCACGCTCCAACTGATCATAGCAAGTTGTCTCTGCTGCATAGCCCAACTGGCGATACGCATGCTCAGCCATTTCCAGGAAATAGTGGGCATGACGCTCTCGAACCAACTGCTCTTCCTGCGAGTTGTTCAGTTGTTCATTGGCATAGGCGCGGAGCGTCTCCAATACCGTAAACCGGCGTTCCCCATCCGCTTGCGCCGTTGCCTGCACAAGACCTTTGTTCAACAGTGCGTACAACAATTCTTCTGCAAAACCCAAATGCATCACCGCCGCGCCATCAAACCCGCCAACAAAGACCCCCAGTGTGCGAAAGAGCCTCTGCTCTCCTTCCGTCAATAGGTCATAGCTATGCTGGATGGTCTGGCGCAAGGTGCGTTGGCGGGCAGGTAAATCACGCATCTCTGCGCTGAGCAGATCAAGCGGGCGCGCTTGCAGCCCTTCGACCAGCGCTTGTGGCGAAAAGTGGTCACTGTGCGCGGCCAACAACTCAATCGCCAGCGGCAGGTAATCCACCTGTTGACAGAGTTGATCAATCGCCGCGCCATTGGCATCGGTGCGCATGAACGCCGGATCCACCAACTGGGCGCGCTGGACAAAGAGATCACTCGCTGCTGCCGCGGCCAGGGGCGCGACAGGGAAGCGTTGCTCCCCCAACAATTGCAACGGTTCACGACTCGTAGCCAGGATGTGCAGATGCGGACTGGCGCGCAGCCATTGGTGGACCCACGCCGCACACCCCGCCGCCAGATGTTCACAGTTATCCAGCAACAAGAGCAGGCGCCTGCTTTTGATCATTTCGAGCAACAGCCGGTCCAACGGTTGGCCTGGTTGTTCCCGTAGGCCCACTACCTTCGCCACCGCTTCAGGAATCAACCCCGCATCGGTCAACGGCGCCAGCTCCACCCACCAGATCCCGTCGGGGAATTTTGGATTTTGGATTGTCGATTTTGGATTGTCTGTGACCCCCGAATCCAAAATCCAAAATCTAAAATCTAAAATCGCCCGCGCCATTTCCAGCGCCAGCCGTGTTTTGCCAGCGCCGCCGACACCCGTCAGGGTCAGCAGACGGCTGGTGGTAAGCAGGCGATAGCCGTCCACAATCTCGTGGTCACGGCCAAGAAAGCTGGTGAGCGGAGCAGGCAAATTTGTCGGCGGCCCTTTCGGGGTAGCTGGCGTCATCGCAGGCAAATCGATTGGAGGCGATTGTGGCAGCGGCTCTAGCCCACGCGCCAGACTCAGCCAGGCATGGCGTTGTGCTGTGGTCACCCCTAAATGGCTGGCGAGCAGTTCGGCTAATTGCTGGGAAGGCTTCAGTTCGTCTGCTTCAATGCGCCGAACAGTGATGCGCGCACAACCGACCCGCTGGGCCAATTCTTCCTGGGTCAAATCCAGGGCGCGCCGCCGTTGCCGCAGCCATGCGCCAAAGGAGAGTAGTTCTTCCGGTTGATGGGGATGCCGGTGATGACGGTGTTGCGGATGGGGCGAAGGAGCCATGATTGTATCCCTTTTGGTATCCAAAAAGGCATTACGCCAGCGCGCACACTGTGATGAAGTAGAGATTATCCATTGTACACCATAGAGACAGTTGCTTGGCAAGGAAACCTGCATCTTTCGGGTTTCATGGGGGATTGCCTGAAAGGTGAGGCGTGATCGGTGATATTCCTCTATCATGTTCACGTTTCACGGCTCATCACCCCTAAATTGGCAAAGAGCCAGAAGGGAGATCGCTATGCTAAGAACGATGATTCTGAGAATAATGTCGAGGATGAAGGCCGTAACGCAGGAGTACTTGCTAGTCCATAGCGGTGCAAATAGCGCGATAGTTTCGAAGGATAACATTCATGTGAAACTGGCCCGATCCACAGTTCTGGACTGGCAGATTTTGGACGAAGAGAAGCCCCAGAACGACCAGAGCGCTGCGCCAACCGGCTCCGATCCTGCCCATTCCGTTCGTCGTGGGCGCGCCGTACAACTGTTTGTCGGCCTGCTGCTGATCGTAGCGGCAGGTACATTGTTTTACCTGTGGCGGTTGGCGGAGGCCGGCGCCCAGATCGTGGAGTCCGAATTGCGCACGACCGTCATTGCCGATGCGGGGCGGCGATTGCCTCCACCCAGCCGCCAGGCTGATGCTGGCGCGCCGGCGGCGGCAGCCACAGTACAGGTACAAGGATTCACCTTCCACGGCAAGGTCGCCAGCGTCCACACAGAGACCACAGTAACCGAGCCGGGTGGGCAGAGGTACAGCATGCGGCAGCGCCACTTCTACCAGCCCTCGCAAACTGGTTGGATACGCGTGCGGCCGAACAGCGCTCTTCTTGGCGAGCGCCAACGCCGCCAGACTGCGTACTTCTCCTTTGCCTACTATCAGATCGACAGTACGGCTGTGGCCGCTGCTGCCGCCGAAGCGGACAGGGTGTACGCCGATCTGCGCAGAGATTATGGTTTACCGCCTGCCGTCGAGCGCGTGGTCGTGGAAGTTACCGCCGAGCCGTACCGTGAATCGACTTGTCGCCTGCGCAATCACCTATGCCTGCAATCGCCGGCGTTGGCCTCACTCCCGGTTGAACTTTCCGAAACCGAAGCCCTAGAACTCTGGTTCGTCAACGCGCTTGCGTATAGCGTAAGCCGGGCGGCCGTCGAGGCAACCTCACAGCGCGAACCATTCCACTCTCCATTCAAGGTTGGCTGGCGGCATACTGTCTATGTGTTACCCCGCGTGCAGATGCGTCGGCATAGTAACCTCCTCTCCGCGTGGCAAACAACACTGACGCGCTGGCTCTACAGCATTGAAGCGCGGGCGCCGCAGCCGGACGCAGAGATGCTGGCCCAGGAGTTAGCCCATTTGTGCGCGGCCCACCAGATCGCGGCGTACCAGTCCGTTATCGCCAACGCCGCCCCCACCGATCTGTGTGTCGCTCCCCCCATGTGGGATTTGCGCTATCTCGCCAACCATCATGCGCCAGACCGCTTGGACCATTTGTTCATGCCTGACTTCGATCTCACAGTCACAGACCCGTCCTGGATCGATCTGCTCGCCTTCGAGACCGTACTCGACTATGTGGTCGCTACCTATGGAGATGACGCCTTATTTGCACTGGTTGAGGGCTTCCGGCGCTATGACACGTGGAACACGCTGATCCCCGCCGTCTTCGCCGTTTCCGCCGAGGAGTTTGAGCGCGGCTGGCAGGGATATCTGAAAAAACTTGGCGAAATGTAATGGGTGTGTTCAAAACGAGTTGGCCGTCTGGGTAGGGGTTTAGGTGGACGGCTCACAAAAATCGTCAGCATAAGCCATTGCTCATCTGCCGTCCAACCAAACCTTTACGAATCTTTCTGACGTTGAATTGGAGAAAGCAATCGCAGAATATGTTGCATCAGCTACGTGACCATTCGAGCAGGGCTTGAGCCTCGATCCAATCCGGTGTGTCGAAACCCTCGGTGAACCATCCACAGAGGTTGGACAGCAGGGTATGGGCCTTGCCAACGCCGGCAGCAGCTTAACCATAAGCAACGCGGACGGCTGGCAAACGAAGGAATGAGTTCCGCAACTCATCATCGCTGATATGGTCGGCGATGTACGTGATAATGGCCTGCGCATCCTGGCGTAACTGCGCTGCCCCGTCGGCATCCGCCTCGATCTGCGCCAAAGAGGCCAGAATTTGCCACAAGGCCCAGCGCGATCCCAGCGCTTCGGCCTCGCTACGGGCGGCTTGCCAGGAAGCGTGCGCCGCGGCCCGGTCGCCCAACGCCAGGTGGATTTTCCCCTGCATATGCAGGGCATAGGGAATATGCTTTCGCAATCCATATCGGTGCAGATCGGTGAGCCATTCTTGGATCAAGGTAAGGGCGCGGCGATAATCATGTTGGTGCAGGGCGAGTTCAGCATCGACAAACGCCACAGCTGCCCCGACGAAATAACCAGGCATACCGTTTCGGACAGGATGACGATTCGCCATGGCAATGGCGACTGCCGCAGTATCCCACTGACGTTGGCGTAGATGCAGGCGTGCCATGACAGCTAGGACATAGACGGGATGAGGCGTCTGCGGGTATGTATCAGCCGCCCTGAGGGCAGCATCGATGAGTTCTGCGCTGCGCTCATGGGCGCCGAGTTCGCTGTACGCCAGGGCCAGATCGGAGCGTGTTTCGATCTGGGGAGAAACAAACCCTGCTTGTTCGGCTAGATCGATCGAGCGCTGCATCGCTCCGATGGCGCCATCTGCATCCCCCTGCTCCCAATACGCAAAACCCACCTTGTATTGACTGTAGGACTCACCCCAGAGATTGTGCAACTGTTGGGTGATGGCCTGCGCTTCGCGTGCAACAGCAATGGCCTCGGCATACTCACCCCACCACGCACAGCTCTGCGCCAGCATCGAGAGATTGTTGGCGCGCATGGGCAGGTTGTTGAGCTTCTGCCAAAGGGTATCAGCTTCATAGAGGGCGCGCTTTGCTTTGTCCATTTGCCCATCGGTGCCATAGCAGAGCGCCAGGTCGGTCAGCGTCAGGGCCATTTGCTCCGGCAACTGGAGTGCGCGCGCCAATGCGAGTGACTGCTCCCCATACCTAATGGATTGGGACATTTGCAGGCGGAGCATGGCAATCCACGCCAATGTCCATAGAATCTTGGCTTCCGCGGCCTGATCCTGTAGCACGCGGGCCAAACGCAGAGCTTGCTCGCCCAGGGTATGGCCCAATGCAGGATCGAAAAACGGGGTGGGTGTGGCATAGAGTGGCAGTTTTGCGATCAGCACCGCCAGTTCCATCGCCTGGTCGCCCGCTTGCCGGGCGCGCTCTTCCAATGCTGTATAGGTTGCCAACGCTTCATCGAAGTGCGAGTCGAGTTCCAGAACGCGCCCCAACTGGGTGTACAGGTGGGCCAGGTCGGCTCTGGGGGTGGTCGGCGTTACCAATGCCAGCGCGCGGCGATAGTAAGCGCCAGCATCATGGTTGGCATAGAGACGGGCCGCCGTATCCCCGGCCTGGCGCAAATAGATGATGGCCATCGCCGGCAGCCCCGCCAGTTCAAAGTGGCGGGCCAATTGGGGCGCAATCTCGACTGCTTGCTCGCCATAAAGCTGCGCCAATGCCTGGCCCACCGCCTCGTGATAGCTCGCACGCTCAGCCACATCCAGCTGTTGATAGAGATATTTCTGAAAGAGGTGGTGACGAAACCGGTAGCGGGAGAGCCGGCCATTGGGCAAGTGCTGGATATCCTGCACGCGCACCAGCCCGTGCTGCTTGTCCAGCAGGCTGCTCAATTGGTGAATAATGCTCCTTCCTGCTATCCCCTGAACCTGGGCAATCGTTTCGGCGGTAAAGGTTTCACCCTCGACGGCGCCGATGGTCAACACGGTTTGCAGGGGCAGGGGCAAGCGCCCGATCCGTTCCCCAATCACGCCTTCCACCTGCGGCGGCAGGGTCTCCCAATCGAGCGTGGGTCCTTCGCGCCAGACGCCCTCTGCATCCTGCACCAGATCGCCGCGGCTTTGCATGGCGCGCAGGACTTCGACTGTGAAGAGCGCATGGCCGGCCGTATGCCGGTAGAGCATGGCTTGAAAGGCAGCGCCAAAGCGATGCTGTGTCCGATCCAATAGGGCCTGCACAAACAGGCGCCCATCAGCTTGCTCTAAGTCAATTACGATCTCGCCGTAGGTACGTTGCAACTCGGCGATCACTGTCGCCAACGGGTGACGTTCGACGGCGGCTGTTGACGACGGCGCATCCATAGGCAACGGTCGCCCAACCGCGACATCGGCGGGACGGTAAAGGCCAATCACCAGGATGCGGCTGCCGGCCAACTGGCGGCCCAGATGAAAGAGCAGGTTGAGCGAACCGACATCGGCCCAGTGCAGGTCATCCAATATCAGAAGGAGGGGCCGCTGGCGGGCCAACGCCAACAGTAGGCGGGTGGTCTGGGCAAAGAGATCATGCTGCTGCAACGGCGTCGCCGCAGGCGTCTGCGCCCCAACCAGGGCTGCGAGTTGTTGCAACCGTTCGGTATCGGCGGGCGCCGCCGCTTGCGCCCGCTGCAGGAGGGCTGCGCCAGGAAGCAAAGTATTGACGAGATTGGCGCTGTCCGACAGAATGATCTGGATCGTGAGGGGGAGCAACGACCAAAGCCGGAGGGCCTGGGTGCGGCTGATGGCGCCGGCAGCCCAGCGGGCTTCCACGTCGCCGGTCAGCAGCGCAAGCAGTTCACGAAAAGGCAGACAGGGATCGCCGATGCCAGCAAAGGCCTGGCAGTTGCCTGTGGCAACAACCAGGTCAGGGTGTTCGAGCTGGGCGCGCCGGGCGAATTCTTGCACCAGCGCCGTTTTGCCACTGCCGGCCTCGCCGCTCACAAAGATCACCCGGCCCTGTCCGCCATACGCCAGGGCGAGTCGCCGGTCGAGTTGCGCCAATTCGCCTTCACGCGCCACAAACAGCCGGGGGTGCGCTTCGATGAGGGCGGGCTCTTGCAGAAAGGGCGGCAATGGCGCGTCCAATGCTGTCCGCTCGAAGGGCACACGGGTTGGGACCTGGCGCGCTTTGATGGCCTGATAAAGACTTTCTGTCTCGGTCGTGGGCAGCGTTCCCAACTCCACATCAAGCAAGCGCGTACATTCGTCATATTGGCGCAGCGCAGCGGCCGGTTGGTCGGCATAAAGATAGAGGTGCATCAAACGGCGGTGGGCCGCTTCGTCCAACGGATCGAGCGCCAGCCATTGACGGGCATAGGCGATGGCAGATTCGAGCTGGCCTTGATTGCCATAGCCCCGCGTCAGCCGTTCCAGGGCGCCCGCCAGGTCACGGCGCAGACTCTCGCTCTGGAACAACCGCCAATCATCGAAAGCCGGACTATCGCGCAGGCTGAAACCGGCCAGAAAGTCTCCTTGATAGAGCTTCGCTGCCTCTGTCAGGGAGACCAGACAAGCCGGGCAAACCTCACCTACGCCGTGACCGTGCGCCTGGCAACGGGCCAACGCCTGACGAAATTGATCAACATCCAGCCAAAGCGTGCCGTTCCACGCTTGTTTCGCGTCGGGGCTGCCCGCCACCTCTGGCTTTAGCCTGATGAGTTCCCGGTTGCTCTCCATCCATGCGCCAGGCAGACATTGGTTGAGGGCGGCCAGATCACGGCGCAAGGCGGCCCGCGCCTGCTGCTGGTCGTAGTCGGGCCAGAAGAGCGTAGCAATGGTATCGCGGCTCTGCGCCTGTCCGCTCACCGCCAAGAAGGCCAGCAGCGCCACGGCTTTACGCGAGGGCAATCGCGAACTTGACTAAAGCAGGGTTAAAACCCGCGACTGACACTGAAAAGTCGCCTCAGCGACTTGATTTTCAGTGCCTGAGGGCACTTTTCACTGTCAGAAGCCGGATTTATCCGTTGCTATCACGAAGCTCGCGATTGCCCTGGGAGAGGGGATCCGTCGCGTTCCGGCAACGGCAACTGCCTTTTGGCACCGGCAGGCGGCCTTCATGGTGAGCTTCGATGCCGTCTGGCAAGATCCGCAGCACGCCGAAGCGAACATCGCCTGGTCACGCAACGCCTGTGCAACACTGCGCCAGGACGAAGGTGGCGCGTATGTGAATTTCCCTGGTTCCGTCGAAGCGGGTGAGGCCCAGGCGCGCGCAGCCTACGGTGACAACTACGAGCGGTTGGTCGCTGTCAAAACCAAATACGACCCGTCCAATTTCTTCCAGATGAACGTCAATATTAAGCCGACGGCAGCGTGATTTGACGCTGTATCCCTTTTGGTATCCTACGCAGATACCAGGCATCGCCGATGCGTTGCGGGAGCGCACCGAAAATATCCTCAACGAAGGCAAACCCGTTCACCTGGCGATCTCGCGCGGTTAAATTCAGTAATTCACGATTCCATGCGCTCTGGGCCGGTCCGTGACCGGCCTTCACCGGGTTACGGACTCGGTGAGAGCGTAAATTGTGAACTACTGAAATTCCAAACGGCGCGGCGCAAGCCATCGCCGAGTAGACCTTCTTTATCACCTGGCCGCATAATTGTATAGTGGGGACGAAAACAGGGCGAAGATGAAAGGAAACAGCGATGACCGAGAGCCAGGACAATGCAATACCCGCACAAGGAGATCATGGTTCGGACGTTGGATGGTTCGACACAAAATTCCAGATGGCGGAGCCTGAGTACCTGGCCGTTGCCCGTGCGGCCGACTTTCAGCGGGGCTGGCATGTACTCGACGCTGGCTGTGGCAGCGGCAGCTTTCTGCCGGAGTTGGCCGAGCTGGTGGGGAGTACGGGGCGATTGACAGCACTGGATCTTGCGCCGGAAAACGTCGCCACCGTGCGTGAGCGCGTCGAGCAGTGGGGCTTTCCAATGCCGCTTGAGACGCACACAGGCTCGGTGACGGCGCTGCCTTTCGACGATCAGACCTTCGATGCACTCTGGTGCGCCAACGTGACCCTCTATCTTTCTGACGCCGAGTTGGAGAAAGCAATTGCCGAGTTTCGACGCGTGGTCAAGCCAGGCGGGCTGGTTGCCATCAAGGAGGTGGATCTGGCCGTGACACGCGTGAATCCGGCGCCCACTGGTTTTTTTTGGCACTTTTTGGAAGCCACCCAGGAAATTTCGGTGCAGATTCACGGTGCGCTGCGGTCACAGAACCTCAAGCGATGGCTAGAACGGGCGGGGTTTGGATCGGTTCGGCAGCAGACGACCCTGATCGAGCGCTGGGCGCCATTGCTGCCAGTGGAACACCTCTACATCAGCGGCATTCTGGCCTGGTCTGCCAAGTATGCCCTGCAAACCGATCTTGCCCGTGAAGAGATCGCCATCTGGGAAAAACTCTCATCTCGCGATTCTGTTGACTCTCTGGTGAACCATCCCGACTTCTATTTTTGCGAGGGAATTATACTTGCGACCGGTTATCGCCCATCGTGAGTTCAATGTCAGCGCCATCAAATGGGTCGTTTGCGCTGCATCGAGTAATCAGATATCCCGGCCCCCCGCTACACAATCCCGCGCGGACGGTATTGGATCGCCTCGGCCAAATGTGCGACTTCGATCTTCTCCGTCTCGGCGAGATCGGCAATCGTGCGTCCCAGTTTGAGCACCCGATGATAGGCGCGTGCGCTCAGGTCCATCTGCTTGACGGCGGCGCGCATGAGGTTTTTGCCGGCGTCGTCGAGTTGACAAAAGTGCTGTACCTCTGCCGGTCCCATGTCGCCGTTGACGAGGACGTGCGACTTGCCCCACGTTTTGAAGCGCGCTTCCTGCACCTTGCGCGCCCGTTCCACCCGCGCCCGAATCGCTGCCGACGTTTCACCACCCTCCAACCCGGCCAGCTTCTCAAAGGGGACACGGCGCACGTCCACATGGATGTCGATGCGGTCCATGAGCGGTCCGCTGATGCGTCCCTGATAGCGTTGCACCAACCCCATGCTGCACGTACATTCCTTGCGTTCGTCGCCGTAATACCCGCACGGACAGGGATTCATCGCCGCCACAAAGATAAAACCGGCGGGGAAGCTCAACGTCCCCGAGGCGCGGCTGATGGTGACGACTTTGTCCTCCAGCGGTTGGCGTAGGGTTTCCAGGTTTTTGGTCCCAAACTCGGGAATTCGTCGAGAAACGAACTGCAAAAGTCAAGTGGGCCAGACACTTGCACTTGATCTGGTGGTCTTGATGATGCAGATAACGGGCTTCGAAAGAATCAGGTGAGCAATCTACGGGAAGCGCACTCGATGCGCCTCCACTAAAAACGAAGAGATGAAACGAAAAAAGGGATGAAACCGCGCCACCTTTGACGACAGTTTCACCCCTTCGGGCTGAGGTAAGGCTTACATCCAGTCCGGCGGTTTGGTCGCTTCGTTGTCGATCACAAAGGTGACCTGTGCATGTTCCCCAGAGAAAATCAGCGTATCGCCCTCAATCTCATACCGGTGTGTGGCACGTAATGCCCGTATGAGATTTCCTTCTGGATTAGTCCCATCATGTAATACACATCCTCTTGCAGTGCCTACAGCATCAAGGAACCGATATTCGTTGGGGTTTTCGACGTTCGTGGTGTCGAAAAAGATCGAAAAGCTATTGCAGGCCTGCAATGCCATAGCGCCTGGATGAAACGTGGCCAGGACAGGCTCAATGGCATCAAAGTCATGGCGTGTCCCGTTGTGAATGACCTCGGTCAGGCGCCATTGATTCTCCAACAGGACCGGCACCTGGTTTGGGATCAATGGGCTGACAGGCGGTGGGCCTCCGAGCGGAGTCCCGGGGACAACACAGGCAGCCAGCCAGACCGCAAGCAGTAGAATCGGACCTATCTTTACCATGGTCCCCTCCTGTTATGTGCATGCCCTTCATTAGGTTGCATCTTGCTTACCATCTTCACTTCCTTTCTGCTCCGATTGCACCGCTTGCACCGGTCTACATACTTCAGAAACGGACAATCAACGGGTATCCTCTGTGCAGAAACGGCCAGACAATTGCAGCAAGCCTAAGCCCAATTTCGCCCCCTACTGGTAGGATAAGAGGTAGATTCCTTGATCCAGAGGAACTGTGCCCGCACCCCAATTGCTCCAGGCGGGGGCGGAACTCCACAGCGGCGCTGTGTTGGTTGCATTCAAGGGCACATCGCGTGTGTAGCTCACCCCGTTCCGCCAGATCGCTTCCCGCAGGTACTCTCCAGACACCGTAACACCGTAGGACTGAATGGTCCCGCTGCCAGGGGCAGAGGTCTGGCAGGCGCCCAGGGAAATCTGTGCCCCCCAATCTGGCTGACCGGTGTTGGTCAGTGGGGCGCGGAATGCCTCGCAGTTCGTCTCGGACCAGAACACGTGCTGGTAGAGGAAGTTGCCCACCACATACATGTCCTGTGCGCGGGGTGGGGTGGTTGTGCCCAGCGAATACCATCCTGGCGCTGCCGTCCAGTTGACCGTGCCGTTGGCGTGCAGCGGCACGCTGCGAAGCCCGCCCTGGGCCGAGGAACTGGATCCTTCCCAGATCGACTCGATCAATTGGTGGCCCGTGACAACAGCCGCATACGATTGAACCGTGCCGCTGCCAGGTGCAGAGGTGTGGCACGCCCGCGAGGTCAGGGCACCAAAGTTGGGCACGCCCTGGGCATCCACCGGTGTGATGTATTCCGTACAGATGCCACCCGCATAGAAGACGTGCTGGTGGTGCCACTGTGGGTAGTGCTGCGTCAGAATGCGGTATGGCGACCAGTTGATGTAATCAATGGGCGAGTAGAAGAAATACCAGGCGTTACCTATGGTTGGCCCTGTACAACCTATATTTACACCACCTGATAGTACCCCCAATGCGTATACGCCAGCGCCCCAGTACTTGTACACAGGACTCCCACTGTCTCCCTCGCATACTATATTTATCGGCGGGTACCACGAGGCCCGAACCACGCGTACATAGTTGTCGCTGGTTCCGTAAGCATGATGAGGTGGGTTAAAGTCTATATTGTCAACAAATCCACAGGTTTCGCCGGTTACGCTTCCATGCTTGCACACCCAGTCATTCAGAGTGCTGATGCGAGTTTCCGTCCCGATGACGCTCTGCGTGGTGGTATTCCCAGTTTTGATGCGGTTGGTCAAATCGAAGGAGCGTGCGCCTGCGGCATCGTGGACTTGAAAATCCAAATCGTCGCCAAATGGGCCGACATTACTCACTGGATCGTTTTCCCAGACGACATTACCCATGTAGACAGCATCTACACCGCCATACTTCACACTGATTGTGTTGTCGCAGTGGCCAGCCGTGCTGATGAAGCGCACGCTGTCGCTGGCCCGATAGACAGGAAATCCGGAGGTGCATGCGAACAACAATAGATTCGTCGCAAGCCCATGTCCACCCAGAAGATAGGGATAGTCATAATCTGCAGGCGCGGCACCAGGCTCTTCAATGAACTCGACTCTGTCCAGCATGGGCGCTGTCTCGGCGCTGCCCTCAAGATGTTCACGTAGTTCTTCGACTGCTTCGGCGTATAGTGTCACCTTGCCGGTCATGTAGTTTACTCCGGAGCCAAAGATGATCTCCGTCTTTTCTGCCTCGGCAACTATCTGCTCGCGCAGGCGCAGGAGTTCCTCCCGCGTAATGTCAGACTCCTGCACCATCACCAGGTCGGCCCACTCTACCCCTTCCAGGTACTTCTGGATCCGCTCCTCCCCATCAGGCGCGGCGAAGGAGACGACCAATCCAAAGGTCGGCTCGTGTTGCGTCCACGAGGCGAAATAGGCATCATCCTCGGCGATTCTCTGCTCCACAAGACTCATCTCGGCTTGTAACCGCAGGCGGTGTTCCGCTTCCGCATACTCAATCTGCATCCCGTTGGCATATTCGGCAATGGGATTCTCCTCTTCCTGCGCCAGTGCGCTCTGGGCTGATAGCAGCCACCCTGCAATCACGCAGATTAAAAAGATCACAACGACGCCAATCACACGAGTGTGATTCACAATCCTCTCCTTTGTCTAGGGTGAAGTCAATCCGATACCACAACCGGCCACGACCAGAAGGCAGATCCATTCAATGAAGAGCATTTCGATGAATAGAACGGGTGAATAATCTGGTCGAAGCGTTCGATAGAAGTATCGCACGACCGAAACCGGCAGGAGTGGGAAGAGGCAGCGAAGCGCGGTAGTGATGAGATTCTCACCTATTTGTGAAAAATAGCACAAAAGCGACAGGAAGGCAAGCGTTTCGAGAAAAGATCAGCAAAATTGCGTAGAAACCAAACTACACCACCCCTCACAAGATCCCGCGCGGACGGTATTGGATCGCCTCGGCCAAATGCGCGACTTCGATCTTCTCCGTCTCGGCGAGATCGGCAATCGTGCGTCCCAGTTTGAGCACCCGATGATAGGCGCGTGCGCTGAGATCCATCTGCTTGACGGCAGCGCGCATGAGGTTCTTGCCGGCGTCGTCGAGTTGACAAAAGTGCTGTACCTCTGCCGGTCCCATGTCGCCGTTGACGAGGACGTGCGACTTGCCCCATACTTTGAAGCGCGCTTCCTGCACCTTGCGCGCCCGTTCCACCCGCGCCCGAATCGCCGCCGACGTTTCACCGCCCTCCAACCCCGCCAGCTTCTCAAAGGGGACACGGCGCACGTCCACATGGATGTCGATGCGGTCCATGAGCGGTCCGCTGATGCGTCCCTGATAACGTTGCACCAACCCCATGCTGCACGTACATTCCTTGCGTTCGTCGCCGTAATACCCGCACGGACAAGGATTCATGGCGGCCACAAAGATGAACCCGGCCGGGAAGCTCAACGTCCCCGAAGCGCGGCTGATGGTGACGACTTTATCTTCCAGAGGCTGGCGCAGGGTTTCCAAGTTTTTGGTCCCAAACTCGGGCAATTCGTCCAGAAAGAGTACCCCTCTATGCGCCATACTCACCTCGCCTGGTCGCGGCCAGCGTCCGCCGCCGACAAGACCGGCATGGCTGATGGTATGGTGCGGGGCGCGGAAAGGGCGAGTACGCACCAATGGCGTGCTGTCCCCCAACTCTCCGGCCACCGAATAAATACGGGTGATCTCCAATGCCTCAGCCAATGTCAGACGGGGCAGGATCGATGGTAACGCCCGCGCCAACAATGTCTTGCCAGAGCCGGGCGGTCCTTTGAGGAGGGCATTGTGCGATCCTGCACAGGCGATCTCCAAGGCCCGTTTGGTATGTTCTTGTCCCTTCACGTCGCTAAAATCGACAGGATAGAGTACGCTTTCGCCGTCGTCAAAGCTGAGGTTGCTGTGATAGCGGGGGATCGCCTTGCGCAAATTGAGATGGTTGACGATCTCGGTAATGGTCGCCACCGGGTAGATCTCCAGATCCTCGATGAGGGCGGCCTCGGGCGCGTCCACCGCAGGGACGAAGAGCCGTTTGTAGCCCTGCGCTGCTGCCATGGCCGCCATGGGCAGCACACCGTTGATGTGGCGCACCGTGCCATCCAGCCCCAGTTCGCCCACCACCAGCGCATCGTCCATCTCGGCGAGGACCTGACGCGTGGCGGCCATCACGCCCAGGGCAATGGGCAGATCGTAGGCCGGGCCTTCCTTGCGTACGTCCGCCGGGGCCAGGTTGACGGTAAGCCGGTGTTGCGGGAAGACGTAGCCGCTGTTGGTGATAGCCGAGCGAACCCGTTCCCCGCTTTCACGCACAGCCGCATCGGGCAGCCCCACCACCGTCAGTTTTTCCAACCCGCTGGTAATGTCTACTTCAACTTGAACCGGTTCGGCGTCGAGGCCGACGACCGCGCAACTCTGGATCTTGGCAAGCATGGATCGTCCTTCTGCTGGGAGGGTATGGCGGGGGGATGTGGTTGTCATGCTATGTTACTGCGAGTCGGGCAAATTTTCAAAGAAGCAAATTCGATGGGAAATGAACAAATAGTGAGCAGAATTTGATCTGGCTTGTGAATACCGGGCGCAGTTATCCTCTCTACAAGGAGACGCCACTTCCGGCGTCTCTTGTTCATTCTGAATGTTTTCACTCACGTTCCACCATACAACGCAGAATTGAATAGGGAGGATAGGATGTACCATCGTCGCCCGATCCCAACGATCTATCCGTTCGTCGTCTTTCTTGTCTGCCTGGGGATGTTGATCCAATCCACCCCAACCTATGCTGGCCCCGCGCCGACCCAATCCGCTGCGCCGCCGGCGACCGTCTCGGCGCAGACGGCCAGCCTTGCTCTCCGCCAGGGCTGGAACCTGATCTCCTTGCCGCGCATCCCCGCGGACACGGACCCGGCAGCGGTGCTGGCCGCCATCGCCGACAAGTATACCAGCGTGGTGGCCTATGACGGCTGCGACGGCGCCGACCCGTGGAAAGAGTACGATCCGGCGGACCCGGTGAACAGCGATCTGACTGCCATCGATCCCCGCATTGGCTTCTGGATCGAGATGACCCAGGCGGCCAGCCTGCCGGTATCCGGCAGTGTGCCCGCCAGCACGACTATTCCTCTTTGCACCGGCTGGAACCTGATCGGTTATCCATTGAACAAAACGCTGGCGGTCGCCAATGCCCTCGCCCCTATTGACGGGCGCTATACTCGCGTCTTCGCCTATGATCCCATCAATGTGGCCGATCCGTGGGCGCTGGAAGATGTGGACGTGCCCGATTGGGTTCCCGACCTGCTGACCCTGCGCGCCGGAGAGGGGTATTGGGTATTGGCGACTGGGGATACGAACTTCTTGGTTGAATCCGACGACACGCCGCCCACAATCACGCTGAACAGCCCGGCTGCCGACGCCGAGTTGACTGCGCCCACGCCGCTGATCGGCTCGATCAACGATGCAAACCTGAGTTACTACACCATCGAAACTGCCCCTGTCGGCTCGAACGACTTTGTGGAAGTGGCCCGCGGCCAGGCCAATGTCAGCAACGGCGCGCTGGGCACGCTGGACACCACGCTGCTCGCCAACGGGCTGACCCAGGTGCGCATCACCGCTTTTGATCAGCAGGGTAACGGCCAGGCCATTACGCGCACGGTACTGGTGGGCGGCGAGAACAAACCGGGCAACTTCAGCCTCACCTTCACCGATCTGGAAGTGCCGCTCTCTGGCATTCCCATTACTGTCAAACGTACCTACGACAGCCGCAGCCGCGGCCAGCGCCAGGACTTTGGCTACGGCTGGCGCGTGGAGGTGGTGACGGCTGGCAAATATACCAACAATCGCAGACCCGGCGATGGCTGGGTGGTCTCGTCCAGCGGGGGCATCTTGCCGCTGCCCTGCCGCGCGGTCAACGAAACCGCCACACACATCACCGAGATCCGCTTCTCGGATACGGAATTTTACCGCTTCGCCTTCAAGCTTACCCTGCCCCAGTCCAGCGCCATCCAGGGCGGCTGTCTGGCCTCTGGCTACTTTGAACAGATCGGCGGTGTACCCGGCGCGCAGTTGCTCGTTATCGGCGGTGTGCCCGACCTGCTCTACCAGAACGGCACCAACTACGTGGTAGATTTCGACACGTTTCAGATCTACCAGCCGGGCAATGTGCGGCTGATCACGTTGGGCGGCAGTGAGTTCGATCTCAACCTGACTACGGGGCTATACCGTATGGAGGATCCCAGCGGCAACGCCCTCTTCATCAACAACAACGGCGTGGTGCATAGCTCTGGGCGTTCGGTGAGCTTTGTGCGCGACGGCCAGAACCGCATTACCAGCGTGCGCGATCCGCTAGGGCGCAGCATCCGCTACAGTTACGACGCCGCCGGGGATCTTGTCAGCGTGGCCGATCGCGACAACCAGACCAGTACCTTTGTCTACGACAGCGGCCACTACCTCAGCGAGATCCGCGATCCGCTGGGCAACACGCCGCTGCGCAACGAATACGACGAGAGCGGGCGGCTGATCGGTCAGGTCGACGCCGACGGCAACCGCACCGCCATCACCACCACGGTGGCCGACAACACCACCACCGTTACCGACCGCGAGGGTGCGCCCGTGGTGCTGACCTACAACATCAGCGGGCTGATCACCGGTGTGGCCAAACCCGGCGGCAGCAGCGCCTACACCTACGATAGTCGCGGCAACCGCACGAGCTTCACCGACGCCAACGGCCACACGCGCCTCTTCACCTACGACGCCAATAACAACCTCACCTCGGAGACCGATGGCGAAGGCAACCGCATTGACTACAGCTACGATGCCGCCGGGCGGCCCACCCAGATCGTGGCAACAGGTGGTATCACCACCAGCTTCAGCTACGACGCCGATGGCAAACCGCAAGAAGTGCGAGACGCGGATGGCAACGTCACCCAGTCCTTCGCCTGGGACAGTCGCGGCAATCTGACCCAGCTTTCCACGTTGGGCGGCACAACGGCCCTCACCTATGACGCCTTTGGCAATCTGACCCAGCAGACCGGCCCCGGCGATCTGCGCCGCAGCTTCACCTACGACGCCGCCGGGCGGCCCACCTCGGCCTCTATTGTGCGCACGGTGAACGGCAGCCAGGTCTCCGAAACCATGAGCTTCACCTACGATGGCCGCGGCAACCTCCTCACCCAGACCGACGCCGCCAGCAACACTGTCACCCGCGCCTACGACGGCTACAGCCGGGTGACGGCGCAGACCGATGCTCGGGGCAACACCACCGGTTTTGTCTACGACAGGCGCGGTAACCCCATCCGCACCAATTTCTGCGACAGCAGCTTTGAGGTAATGGGCTACGACCGCGAGGGGCGGCTCACCGCACGGACAGATCGCGCCGGGCGCACGGTCTTCTATGAATACGACGAGAGCGGCAACCTGACCCGCGCCATCTACCCCGATGGCGCTGTTGTCGCCAGCAGCTACGACGCTGTGGGCAACCTGCTCAGTGTGGTCGATGCTCGCAGCAGCACCACTGCCTTTACCTACGACGCCAACAACCGGCGCACTGCCTTCACCGACGCGCTGGGCAACACGATCCGCTACGGCTACGCCCCCTATGGCGCGGTGATCTCCACCACCACACCCTTGGGAAGAGAGATCCGCTTTGAGTATGACACGAGCAACTTTGGCGCCCCGCGGCGCACGCGTACGGTCTATGCCGACGGCAGCAGCACGCGGCTGACCTACGCCGAGAGCGGGCGCATTGACCAGCAGATCGACGAGGCGGGCAACATCACCGGCTACGACTACGACGCCGCCGGCAACCTGAGCCGCGTTACCGACGCCCTGGGCGGCGCGGTGGAATATGCCTACGACGAGATCGGCAACCGCATTAGCCAGACTGACGCCAACGGGCGGGTGACTACCTTTACCTATGACCTGGGCAGGCGGCTACTCTCGCGCACACTCCCCGGCGGCGACAGCGAATACTTCGAGTACGACGCCAATGGCAATCGCACTCGCCACACCACCTTCGCCGGGGAGGTGATTCAATACCAGTATGATTGCCTCAACCGGCTGGTGCGCAAGACTTTGCCAGGCGGCGACACGATGGATTATACCTACACTGCTGCCGATCAGATCGCCACTGTCACTCGCGGCGGCCAGACGATTTCCCTGAGCTATGACAGCCGCGACCGCGTGACCGAGATTGAGTATGCCGACGGCACAGCGTTGACCTACACCTACGATGCCAACGGCAACCGCACCGCAGTAAGCGGGCCGGGCGGCATCACCAGCTACGCCTACGACGCCGCCAACCGGCTGATCACCGTCACCGATCCAGCGGGTGGGGTGACGAGCTATACCTACGACGCCAACGGCAACCGCGCCAGCGCCAGCTTCCCCAATGGCGCGTCCACGCTTTATGGCTACGACAGCCGTGACCGGCTGATCGCCATTCAACACCGGGGACCGGGCGGCGTGCAGTTGGTCCGCTATGATTACACTCTGGGACCGGCAGGCAATCGCACCCGCCTGGTCGAATCGGGCGGGCGCACAGTGGACTACAGCTACGACAGCCTCTACCGGCTGACGGGCGAGGCGGACAGCGTCAACGGTGTTACACTCTACAGTTACGATGGCGTGGGCAACCGCACGAGTATGGACCGCGGCGGCGCGCTCACGGGCTACACCTACGACGCCAACGACCGCCTGTTGACGGCGGGGAGTGAGAGCTTCGGCTACGACGCCAACGGCAACCTGATCAGCCACACCGATGTCAGCGGCACGGTGCAATACATCTACGACGCTGAGAACCGGCTGATCCAGCAGAACGCCTCGACCATCACCACATTCCGCTACGATCCCTTTGGCAACCGCAGCGAGCGCAACGCCGGCGGTGCCATCACCCGCTTCGTGGTCGATCCGCTGGACAACAGCGGCGTAGCCCAGACCCTGGCCGAGACCGACGGCGCGGGGACGTTGCTGGCCCGCTACACCCGCGGCGACGACCTCATCGGCGTGGCGCAGGGCGGCGCGAGCTACATCTACCACGCCGATGGGCTGAACAGCGTGCGCCTGCTCACAGACAGCAGCGGCGCTGTGGTCAACAGCTACAGCTACGACGCCTTTGGCAATTTGCTTGCCGCCGTGGGCACAGTGCCAAACGTCTACGGCTTCGCCGGCGAACAGCTTGATCCCAACCTGGGTTTCTACTACCTGCGCGCCCGCTACATGGACCCACGCGTGGGGCGCTTCACCAGCATCGATCCCATCCTGGGCAACCTCTATGATCCGCTCAGCCTGCACAAATACAGCTACGCCCACAACGATCCGGTGAACAAGGTCGATCCCACCGGTGAATTTGCCGGGCTGGCCAGCTTCAGCGTCGCCACGGCCATCGGCAGCATCCTGGCCGGGATCAGCGTGGGTATCCTGGCTTACAACCTCTACAAAGAGATCAAGGATGTCTACGACAAACTGGACAAACTCTTCAACACCATCCCTGGCTTGCAACTGAACAAGGAGATGACCGCGCCTAAGTTCGTGCAGGCGTTGGTGAACCAGGTTCAGAATCTTGGACCCAACGGCAAGCTGAACATCGGCGAACTGCTGGGCAAGGGCGCGGTCTCCGAAGCCTACAGCATTGTCAATGAGCTGGTAGGCGGCAATCAGGGCAAGATCGTGGTCTTCATCTGGAGCCTCTCCAACGGCCAGGTGCTGCTCGCCCTGCCCGATGTCCACAACCCCGATCCGAAGGTCAACGCCGACGTACCCGGTTTCTACCTGAACTGCGGCTACAACGACTACATCTTCCATACCTATGAATTGCAACTGGTCAACGGGCGGGCCACCGGCACAGCCTTGCGCCCGGCCTTGCAGATCATCGGTCTTTATATGGCCTATACCAACCTGATCGCCCTGTTGGGCCACACCATCCCCGAGCTGACCACCGGGCGACCGCCCTTGCAGCCAGCGGGGGGCAAGTGTCCGCTGCCGAATAGTTGAGATGACGTCCGACCGCGCGGTCGGCGATGACAAGGTGACAAGGGTGAGAGGGGAAAAACAATCGCCTCTTACCCTTCCCCACTCGCAACACGCAACACGCAATTCGCATTCTGGAGGACTTATGCAACGCCGAATCTTTGCTTCGCTCCTGGCGATCTTGTTGGTGATGACAACCGTGGCTGTGTCGCTGGCGGCACCGCCTCCCTTGCCTTCCTCTTTTTACGGCACAGCCACATTGAACGGGGCCAACGTCCCCGACGGCACACGGATTTCGGTGTGGATCGGCGGGGTGAAGGTGGCCGAAGCGCCCTCACGCACGGTGGATGGCGTGTCGAGCTATGTCATCGACGTGCCCGGCGTGGATAGCTCCACCGAGGGCGCGACGATCAGCTTTCAGGTGGATGGCTACGCCGCCGACCAGAGCGGGATCTGGCACTCCGGCGCGGTGACAGCGCTGGACCTGACGGCCACGCCGCCACCGGTTGCGCCTGTGGCGAACAACGCCAGTGTGACGACGGCAGAGGACACCGCGGTTGCCATTGTCCTGAGCGCCTTTGACGCCAACAACGATACACTGACCTATACCATTGTGGCTGCGCCCACCCACGGCGCGCTCAGCGGCACAGCGCCCAATCTGCTCTACACGCCCCATCTGGACTACAACGGCACAGATAGCTTTACCTTCAAGGTCAGCGACGGCAGCCAGGATTCCAACATCGCTACGGTGAGCATCACCATCACCCCGGTGCCCGACGAGCCGACGGCGCAGAACGGGAGCATCGTCACCGACGAGGATATGGGCGTGGTGATCACCCTCCAGGCCAGCGATCCCAACGGCGATCCGCTCACGTTTACAGTACTTACCAATCCAGCGCACGGCTCGCTCAACGGCGCGCCGCCAGGGTTGATCTACGATCCCGCGCCCAACTTCAACGGCACGGACAGTTTCACCTTCAAGGTCAACGATGGCCGTTTCGATTCCAATGTTGCCACCGTTTCCATCACCGTGCGCTCCATCCCCGATGCGCCGCAGATCGCCGGGGTCGCCAACCCAAGCATGGACGAGGGACAGATCCTCAACATCACCATCCCTGCCAGCGATCCCGACGGCACAGTGCCCACGCTGAGCGCGGCCAATCTGCCCTCCTTTGCCAGCTTTAGCCAGAGCAACGGCACGGCCACGCTGCGTTTTGCGCCTGACTTTACACAGGCGGGGACCTACCCCAACATCACCGTCACCGCCAGCGACGGCAGCCTGAGCGCCAGCACCACTTTCACGCTCACGGTCAACGACGTGGCCCCCATGCCTCGTGCGTCCTTCTCCACGGGCAAAGAACTCAACGCCGCCCAGTGGGAAGACGGGGCCGGCATTGCCGCTTTCTCCAGCGTTTTCAGCACATCAAGCAGCCACCGTGCCGAAAACGCCATCGACAACAACGCGAGCAGCGCCTGGCACACGGCCAACGGCCAGCCCAACAATGGGTGGATCAAGGTGGCGCTGGCAGGCAACACGCTCCATGTGATCGACCGCGTGGTGATCCGCAGCAATACCAGCACCGCCACCCTCAAGGATTTCCAGATTCGCGTCTCCACCACTGGCGTTGCCGACGGCGACTTTACCACCGTCTTCGCAGGCAGTGTGCCGCGCGAGAACAATTCCTTCACCTACACCTTCGCGCCGGTGCAGGCCCGCTACGTGCAGCTCGTTGCCGTCAATAACTGGGGCTTTGGCAGCTATACCCAGGTCTTTGGGTTTGAGGCCCGCAACCGCAACCGCGACGGCGGCATCGTCTCGCTGATCGACGGTCCCCGGCCCACATTGGAGAGCTTCACCAGCCAATACGACAATGGTCACCGCGCCGAACTGGCATTGGACGATGATGCAGTTTCGCGCTGGGCCAGCGGCAACGGCCAGCGCACCAACCAATCGCTCGTGGTGCAACTGGCGGGCGGAAAGAGTTATGCCATCGACCGCGTGCGTGTGCAGCCTCGCTTCGACTGCTGTTTCGATCAGCGGGTCAAAGACTTTGAAATCTGGGTCTCGGCAGACAATATCAACTATACACAGGTGTTGGCCGCCACTGCCGCCGACAACGGCACCCTGCAGGAATTCGTCTTCCCAGGCGGCGCGACCCATGCCCGCTACGTCAAGTACGTGGCGCTCAACAACCGCGGTTCCACCTGCTGTATCTCCACCGCCACCTTCCAGGTGATCACCCTGGACGGCCACAATGTGGCGCGGCTTGGCGGCGTGGGTGGCTCGATTGCCAGCTTCTCCAGCGTGTGGGATCCACAAGCCCAATATCAGCCCGGGGAGGCGATTGATTTTGATGCCAATACCGACTGGGACAGCGGCAACGGTCAGAACAGCAACCAATGGATCAGCGTGCGCTTGATCCCCGGCGCGCCCTATCTGGTAGATCGGGTGCGCATCCGCGGCTTCGGCGGTTCGGCCTCGCCCAAAGATTTCCTGATCCAGGTCTCTACCACAGGCATAGCCGACGCCGACTTCACCACGGTCTTCAGCGGACAGTTGCCCAACGATGGCGGCTATCACTGGTACAATTTTGCGCCCGTCGCCGCCAGGTTTGTGCGCTTCTACATTCTCAACAACTATGGGCACATCAACATCCGTGTCTACGATTTCCAGGTCTACTCGACGCAAGTGGGCGGGGAGAGCGTGCCCTTTGACGACCACTCCACCAACCCGTTTGGTCCCATTGTGGCCTGGGATTGGGACTTTGGCGACGGCAACAGCAGCAGCGAACGTCATCCCATCCACACCTTCAATGCGCCAGGGACCTATAGCGTCACCCTCACCGTCACCAACAGCGATGGCGTCACCGACACTGTGATCCAGCCCTACACGGTGTTGCAGCGCCCGGCAGGGGATTTCGCGTGGACGCCGGCCACGCCCAACGAAGGGCAGAACGTCAGCCTGGCCGACACCTCTACCGATGCCGACGGCAGCGTGATCGGCTGGCTGTGGAAGTTCCACTACACCACGTCGCAGCCGACGACGCAGAACACCACGGCCAATTTCCCCGACAATGGCGATCATCCTGTGGTACTCACCGTCACCGACAGCCAGTTGCTGACGACGGTGGTTACCAAGACCATCTCGGTGAACAACGTCCCGCCCACGGTGGACATCGGCCCCGATGCCGTCATCCGCCGCACAGGTGAGCGGCTGCGCATCCCCGGCGACGAGACTTTCCGCAACTGGAACGATGCCAGCTCGGTGGACCGCGCCGCTATGCAATTCCTGTGGGACACGGGCGACGGGCGCACCTTCACCTCGCAGACCGTGGATTACAGCTACGCCACGCCAGGCGTCTACACCGTGCGCCTCACCCTCACCGATCCGCAGGGAGCCACGGCCACCGATACCCTGCAGGTGACTGTCTACGACGACGCGGTCGCGCCTACCACCTCGGTACTCATCACCGGCAGCCGCAACGTGGCCCTACCCCAGACGCTCAACCTGCCATCGTTACTCTCGCTGGGGGCCAGCGTCCACTCCTTCTCCAGCCAGTATGACAACAATCACCGTGTGGAGAATCTGCTGGACTTCAACACAGGTTCCACCCCCTGGGCCACACAGAGCGGCAAGACCACCAACCAGTGGGCGATTATTCGGCTGGCCGGGGATGGACCGCACACCATGGACAGGATTCAAATCCAGCCGCGCGGCGACTGCTGTCCTGATCAGCGGGTCAAAGATTTCGAGGTCTGGGTCTCGGCCACAGATGCCAACGACGCCAGCTTTACCCGCGTCCTCAGCGCCACAGCCGCGGACAACGGCAACCTGCAAGAGTTCATCCTGCCTGGCGGTCCGGTGGCGGCACGCTTCGTCAAATATGTGGCGCTGAATGCCCGCGGTGCCAACGCCTGTTGTATCTCCACCAGCAGCTTCCATGTCGTCAGCGTGGATGCGCTGGGCGTGGGCGGCGCGGTGGCGGCTTCCAGCCAGTTCGACGCCACCAGCGCTCCTGCCCTGCTGCTGGACGACAACCCTGACTCGATCTGGCGCACGGCCAACGGGCAGAGCAGCGGCTGGGTGAAGATCCTGTTGGCGGACGGGCAGACCTGGCCCATCCACGGTGTCTCGCTGGTGACGCCCAATCATGGGGAGGCTGTGCGCGACTTCGAGATCTGGGTATCCACCACGACAGACGACGATGCCGCCTTCACACGGATCTTCACCGGCACGATGAGTACCACCAGCGCCCAGCAGGACTTCTTCTTCCCTGAAGTGAATGCACGCTATGTGAAAGTGATCGCCCTCAACAACCGCGGCAGCAGTTGCTGTGTGCGCCTGGGCACGCTTCAGGTGCGCGCCAGTGTACCCGCCGAGGCGGATGGCTGGTACGACACCGATGTGCTGGCGACGCTGATCGCCGTGGACAACCCTGGTGGCTCTGGCGTGGCCAAGATCGAAACCAGCACCAACGGCACGAACTGGAGTACCTACACGGGTCCCTTCCTCTTTGGTACAGCAGGCAGCAACCCCATCTGGGGACGCGCTACCGATGTAGCCCGCAACCTGGGGGCACCCGATCAACGCTATGCCGCCATCGACAAGACACCCAAGCTGGATCGCTACGAAGCCGGACAGGCGGGCATCGACTGGCTATCCACAGCGGCCTGGAACAAAACGGGCAGTGTCCTCAAATGTGTAGCCTGCCACGTCGCCGGAGACTCGCTGCACGGTCTGGCTGTGAGTACCTCCACCGGCTATCAGGTGGATACATCGGCAAACAGCGATCTGGTGGCGCTGGTCAACTTTATGACCGATCCCGCCTATCAACGGGATACAGATGGCCTGTGGCCGTATGAAAAAGTGGGCCAGGGGAACAGCTTCCTGACCATGAACAGCAGCCATTCGCTCTTTGGCATGGCCATGTATGACCGCTATATCAGCACGAACAAGACCGACAATCTGATCCGCGGGGTGGAGGGCATGTTGCCCCGCCAGCAGAGCAACGGACGCTGGGCCACCGATCACACCATGGCCCCCACCAATCAGGGCGATATCCTGCCCACGACGCACATGATCTTCGCCTTGCAACAGGCCAAAACACGCGTGGACGCCGCCACCGCTGCCCGCTATCAAACGGCGCTGGACAAAGCGGTGACGTGGCTGCGCAGCGCGGCGCTCTCCATCTATAGCCAGGACAAGAGCATGAAGCTCCTGGGCTTGCTGGAAGGGGGCATGTCCCGCAACGACGCCGATGTGGTGGCTCTGCGCACCCAGATCCTGGCCGATCAACTCGCCGACGGTGGCTGGCGCGAGAACAGCAGCAAAGCGTGGAGCAGCGTCTTCTCCACCGGCCAATCGCTCTATGCCCTGTGCCGGGCCGGGGTCAGCCGCTTTGATCCACAGGTGGTCAAGGGCATCGACTGGCTGAGACACACGCAGACGCGCCACAACAGCGACACCCTGGTACAGCGCTACCTGCAAGATGGGCCGTGGCTGCTCCAATACACCGACGCCGCCGCGCCCTTTGTCAGCACCATGTGGGCCGTGATCGCACTGGGCTGCTTCGGCGAGCTGGGTCTCGACTTCAGCGTGACGCCTGCGGCACAGACCATCAGCCCGGATGTGGCGGCGGCTCAGATCGTCACCTTCAACCTCACGCTGGTCAACACCGGTGCCGAGGACGATACCTACGATCTGGCGATCAGCGGTGGGCTGCCCGGCTGGGACGCCGCGGTCAGCGCCAACCTGGTAAGCCTGGCCGTGGGCGAGAATACGACCGTCGATCTCGTCATCACTGCCCCGGCCAACCAGCCGCAAAATCTGGTCACGCTTTACAGCATCACCGCTACTTCACGCAAAAATAGAGCGGTGACACGCGCCGCCTCGGTCAGCGTCAGCACATCTGCCCTGCCTACGGGCGGACGGCCCACCCTCACCCAGATCACCGCGGGCAACGGTGCCAGCAGCCCGGTCGATTACCCAGTCCGGTTGGCGGCGACCGTTACCGACACTGTGGGCAACCTGCGCGTGACTGGGCCAGACAGCGGCGTGGTCAACTTCCTGGTGGCAGGTATTGCCGTGGGCAGCGACGCTGATAGTGATGGCGACGGCGTCTACGAAATCCTGTGGACGCCGGGCGCAACGTGGACGCGGCTGGGCAGCCAGGATCTGCGCGCCATCTACTCAGGCGTGGATCGCCCCGATCCGCAGCCCGATCTGCAATCCAGTTTTGCTTCGGGCAACCTCACGCTCACAGGGGCCGTACGCCCTGTGGCGGAGAGCCAAACGCTGACGACGGACAAAAACACGCCTCTGTCGATCACGCTCACGGCGGTCGATCCCAACGGGGACACACTCACCTTCAGCGTGGCGACAACGCCCGCCCACGGCGCATTGAGCGGCAGCGCGCCGGCTCTGATCTACACGCCGGATCCTGGATTCGTGGGCGACGACAGCTTCACCTTCACGGCGAGCGACGGCAGCAATGTCTCGCTGCCTGCCACGGTGTCGATCAGTGTCGTCTCGACCAACGAGCCACCGACCCTGGATGATGTAGATGATACGATGATAGATGAGGGCGCGACGCTCACCGTGACCGCCACAGCGGGCGATCCCGATGGGGACGCGCTGACGCTGACAGCTGGCAGTCTGCCCAGTTTCGCCAGCTTCACCGACAACGGCGACGGCACGGGCAGCTTCAATTTCACACCGGGATATGACGATGCAGGCATCTACGCCAGTATCACCCTCACCGTGAGCGACGGCGAACTGAGCGACAGCGATACCTTCTTGCTCACCGTCAACAACGTCAACCGAGGGCCAGTTGCCAACCATGACAGCGCCACCACCGACGAAGAGACACCGGTGACGGTTGATCTCCTTGCCAACGACAGCGATCCCGATGGGGACGCGCTCAGCCTCAGCGCCCTGGGTACCCCTGTCTACGGCACGGTGGCGGTCAGCGATCTGCTGTCTGCCGCCGTCTACACGCCCGCGCTGGACTTCCACGGCACGGATACCTTCACCTACACCGTCAGCGACGGTAGCCTTAACGCTACGGCCACGGTCACGGTGACAGTGAATGCGGTCAACGACGCGCCGACTCTGGATGATGTGGATGATGAAATGATGGATGAGGGGGCAACGCTGACAGTGACGGTCACAGCGGGTGATCCTGATGGCGACGCGCTGACACTCACTGCTGGCAATCTACCCAGCTTTGCCAGCTTCATCGACAACGGCGACGGCACAGGCTCGATCAGCTTTGCGCCGGGCTATGTTGATTCTGGTGTCTATGACAACATCGGCGTGACGGTGAGCGACGGCGAACTCAGTGCCAGCAATAGCTTTACCCTGACCGTCAACAACGTCAACCGCGCACCCGTGGCAGTGGATCAGACGCTGATCACCGATGAGGACTCGTCTCTACCCATCACGCTGACGGCCACAGACGCTGACGGCGACGCCCTCACCTTCAGCGTGGTGAACACGCCCACGCACGGTACGCTCAGCGGCAGCGCGCCGGATCTGACCTACACGCCCGCGCCGAACTATCACGGTGAGGAGAGCTTCACCTTCATGGCCAGCGACGGGAGTATCGACAGCAACATAGCCACGGTCAGCATCACCATCAACCCGGTCAACGACGCGCCCACGTTGCAAACGCCGCGCAGCGCGCTGGAGGTGAACGAGGGCGAAACGGCAACCGTGGACGGCATCTTTGACGATATGGACGGCGACGCCATCACCCTCACCGCTTCGGTGGGCAACGTGATCGGCAATGCGGATGGCAGTTGGACGTGGTCCTTTGTCACGAGCGACGGGCCGGGCGAAAGCCAGCCGATTACCATTAGCGCCGACGATGGCAACGGCGGCAGCGCAGAGGTCAGCTTCGGCCTCACCGTCTTGAATCTTAATCCAATCGCGGTGGACGATAGCGCCAGCGTCAACGAGAAGACGGCTGTGGCCATTGCCGTTCTTGCCAACGACAGCGACGTCCCCGCCGACACGCTCACTATCACAGCGCTGGGAATGCCGAGTCACGGCACGGCTGCGGTCAGCGGTCAGCCGTCCGCGGTCATCTACACGCCCACGCTCAACTTCAGCGGCAGCGATGTCTTCACCTATACCGTCTCGGACAAGGACGGCGGCAGCGCCACGGCCACGGTCACGGTGACGGTGAACGCGATCAACGACGCGCCGACGCTGGATGATGTGGATGACGTGATGATGGACGAGGGCGCAACGCTGACGGTGATGATCATAGCGACTGATCGTGACGGCGACGCGCTGACGCTGATTGTGGGCAATCTGCCCGGCTTCGCCAGCTTCGTTGACAACGGCGACGGCACAGGGACATTGTCCTTTGCGCCAGGCTATGACCATGCCGGAGTCTACGCCGAGATCACCGTCACCGCCAGCGACGGCCACCTGATCGACACAGACAGCTTCACGCTTACTGTCAACAATGTCAACCACGCACCGGTCGCTGCCGACGACAATGCCATCACCGACGAGGATGCGCCCGTTATCATCGCTGTGCTGACCAACGACAGCGATCCCGACGGCGGCAGCCTCAGCCTCACCGCCCTAAGCGCGCCGACCTACGGTCTGGCCGCGGTCAGCGGTCCGTCGTCCGCCGTCATCTACACGCCCACCCTCAACTTCCACGGCGCTGACACCTTCACCTACACCATCAGCGATGGCGCGTTGAGCGTTACGGCCACGGTGAGGGTGACCGTCAACCCCGTCAACGATGCGCCAATCGCCATGGACGATGAGGTGGAGATTGGGCTGGGGCAGCCAGTGACCATCACCGTGCTGGCGAACGACTACGATGTGGAGGACAGCGCTCTCAGGATAGTCAGCATTCGTCAGCCGGTAACAGGCACCGCTACACTGCGCGCCGATGGCAGGGTCACCTATACACCGACGGCTGGTTTCAAAGGCACAGACCATTTCACCTACACCATCAGCGATGGTGAATTCAGCGCTACGGCTACCGTCATTGTGCGTGTGGTGATGCCGCCGGTGGTCTACTGCGAACTCTACCCGATTGCGCTGCACACAGCCGTCGTGGCGGGCGCGACACCCGGCGCGATTCTGGCGGATATCTTCAACGGCAGCGGTTCAGGCAACTTTGGCTGGCTCTCGTGGACGGGCAATCCCAACGTGCCCACACTGATCAACAACCTGACGCCACCTGGCGGCAGCGATACCTACATCAATCCCAATAACTCGGCAGACAATGTGGTCTCGGTGGGTGATTGGGTGCGGGGCAGTCCAGGCGTCTCCAATGCCAAAGGTGCGCGCGATGCGCTGGATCGGCTCAAGACGATGGATATTGTGGTTCCCGTGTGGGATAGCGCCAGCGGTGGGGGCAACAATGCCCAATACCGTGTGGCCTCCTTTGCCACGGTCCGCATTCTGGACTATTCATTGCCTGGGCAGAACCGCATTAAGGTCCGCTATCTGGGTTCGGTAGCCTGTGGCGCGGCCCAGAATCGCAGCGACGCCGAGAGCGAAGCATGGGAAGCGACGCCGACAGAGGAGCCATTGCCCGTTGCCGAAAATCTGCTCTATATGCCGCTGTTGCAGCGCAGCGAACCGCTACAGGTTGAGGTGGATCAACCTCAGCCAGCGGCTGCGCAACCCAGCCAGTGGCTCTACTTACCGGCGGTGATGATGGAAACCCAACTACCAACGCCGTCCGCGCGGTGACATCGCCGATGTGGACGAATATGTCCTTCTCCAGACCAGGGGAGCGGATAAATCCATACCCCCGTGCTAGATCGAACTTGACAACTGTGCCTTTCATGCCCGACTTTTCACCCCAACGATTCTGTAAAACAAATCCCCCACCGGCAGCGCGCCGATGGGGGTAGATGTGCTGCGCCGAAGAAAACGTACAACAAACAGGGTGTGAATAGGTTAGCCCTTCAATGAGCCAGCCAATAGCCCTCGCATGAAGAGTTTGCCCAGCGCCAGGTAAACGAAGATAGTCGGCGCTGCAGCAATCAGGGCGGCTGCCATCTGCACGTTCCATTCGACCGACCAACTGCCTGCGATGTTCTGTACGGCGACGTTGACAGGGGCCACGCTCGGATTACTGAGGACGACCAGTCCGATCAGGTAGTCATTCCAGATCGAAGTGAACTGCCAGAGAAGCACCACCGCGAAGGCGGGCATGGAGATGGGTAGCAAAATGTAGCGGTAAATGCCGAAAAAGCCACAGCCATCGATCTTAGCCGCATCCAACAATTCGGTGGGGATCCCTGCATAGTAACTGCGGAAGAGCAGCGCCGTGATGGGAATGCCAAAGATGCAGTGGACCATGATCAAACCCGGTACTGTGCCGTAGAGGCCCAGTTTTTGCAGCGTAAGCACCAATGGGATCAAGATATATCATAGGCATTCTACAAGATCAACTGCAACAGAAACTGAGGTATAGTTTTTCATCATGACCGCGAATGAGAGAAAAACGCGAATGGTCGGTGTCACCACCGGGTCACGGACCCGGCGGCAGCCTGAATCGTGAACTACTGAATCTGTGTTTCTTCAAATCCGTCTATACAAACTCTTTTTCAGGGTAGAGATTAGCGATTATGTACACGATCCCCAATCACCAATCACCAATCGCCACGATGCACATTGCCCTCCTCATCTACGGCAGCCTGGAGACGCTTTCGGGCGGCTATCTTTATGATCGGCAATTGGTGACCTATTTACGCGGCCAGGGAGATCGAGTGGAGATCATCTCGTTGCCGTGGCGCAACTATGCGCGCCATTTGGGGGATAACGCCAACGGGGATCTGTTGCGACAATTGGCCGCGCTGCCGGTGGATCTGCTGCTCCAGGACGAGTTGAACCATCCGTCGCTCTTTTGGCTCAACCAATCCCTGCGGCGGATGGTAAACTATCCCATTGTCAGCGTGATCCACCATTTGCGCGCAGACGAAGATCATCCGCGCTCGCTGCGTCCGTTCTACCGCTGGGTGGAGCGGCGCTATTTGCAAAGTGTGGACGCGGCCATCTACAACAGCCACAGCACCCGCCGCGCGGTGACAAAGCTGTTGGGGCGAACGCTCCCCGGCGTTGTGGCCTTGCCCGCCGGGGAGCATCTCAAGCCGCCGTCTTCGGAGCAGATCGAAGCGATCCTCGCGCAGCGTCAGAGCGAGATCTCCCCGCTGCGGCTGATCTCGGTGGGAACTGTCATCCCGCGCAAGGGGATTCATCACCTGCTGCCGGCGTTGGCACTGTTGGGCGGGGATTGGCAGTTGGAGGTGGTGGGTGCGCTTGAGGTTGCACCAGCGTATGTGGCTGATCTGCGCCGATCCATCGCCAAGTTGAATCTGGGGGATCGAGTACATCTGCGCGGGCGGCTCACCGATGACGAGGTCGCCGCTGCGCTCAAGGCCAGCCATGCCCTGATCCTCCTCTCGTACGAGGGTTTCGGCATCGCCTTTTTGGAGGCCATGAGCTTTGGTCTGCCCGTCATCGCCGCCAACGTGGGGGCCGCGCCCGAAGTGATCGACGATGGGATAACGGGCTTTCTGGTCGATCCGCTCGATGCGCGCGCCGTTGCTGCACGGATCGAACAGGCGCGCGATCCTGCTGTGCGATCCCAAATGGGGTGGGCGGCGCGGCGACGTTTTGACCATCACCCAACCTGGGCAGAGAGTGGACGGCGCAGCCGCGACTTTCTGCTTTCCTTGATCGGAGATTGACGGATGGTGGAAGAACTTTCCTTTTTGCGCTATTTGGCGGCCAAACAGGCCGTGGACGACCGCTCGCTCAACGCCTATGTTTGGGATGCATTGGGGCGGACGATGGCCGATCACAGCGGTCGGCTGAAGATTTTGGAGATCGGCGCGGGCAGCGGCGCGATGATCGAACGGCTGCTGAAGCGTGGACATCTGCGCCGCGCCGACTATACCGCTGTGGATGTGTGGGGCGAAGGGCTGAACGCCATCCCCGACCGGCTGAAGCAGTGGGCTGAGGATCACGGTTGGTCGTGGCGGCAGGTACACAAAGGCATAGAGCTACTTCCGCCCGACGCCGCGCCGGATGAGGGTCTTGCGGTGACAATGGTCGTGGCCAATGCGCTGGACTATGCCCGCCATCCGCTCATACGCGGGCGTTACGATCTGCTCATTGCCCACGCCGTCCTCGATCTGCTCGATCTGCCCACGGCGCTGCCAATCCTCTTGCGGGTGTTGAAGCCGGGCGGATTCTGCTACTTCTCGCTCAACTTTGACGGAGTCACCAGCTTTTTGCCCATCCTCGACCGCTCGCTCGACGATCTCATTGAACATCTCTACCACCGTACTATGGACGAGCGCTTGATCGACGGCAAACCATCGGGGGATCACCGCGCCGGGCGCCATCTGCTTGCTCTCTTACGAACCCTGAGGGTGGATCTGCTTGCCGTGGGCGGATCCGATTGGATCGTCCATGCGGTGGATGGGCGCTATCGGGGCGACGAGGCATACTTCTTGCGCCACATTCTGCACTTTGTAGAAAGCTCACTGCGCGATCATTCTGATCTGCCGCCCGACGAATTCGCCAACTGGCTGCGTCACCGTCACGACCAGATCGACCGTGGCGAGCTCATCTACATAGCTCACCAAGTGGATCTGTTGGGGAAGATTTGTGAGTAGTGACTGGGGATTGGGGACTGGGGACTGTGTCCCCGATCCCCAATTCCCAGTCCCCAGTCCCCAATCCCCAATCCCTCGATCTCTTTGACGCACTGCGTTGTCCTATGATATGATCGACGCCAACGACCCTACGCCTCTACCCAATCCAGAAACGGCAGGATACTATGCCGCTGATTAAACGTTACCCCAACCGCAAATTGTACGACACCGAAGCCAAGCAGTACATCACCCTTGAACAGATCGCCGAGATGATCCGGGCCGGGCACGATGTCCAGGTTACGGATCATGAAAGCGGCGAGGATCTGACAACACTCACGCTCAGCCAGGTCATTCTCGACCAGGAGAAGCGACAGTCGGGTTTTCTGCCCCGCTCGCTGATGACGGATCTGATCCGTTCTGGCGGAGAAACATTGGACTATCTGCTGCGCTCTTTGCAGGGCTCGCTCCCCCTGGGCACGAGTCCGCTAGAGGAACGGATCTCGAAATTGGTGGCTGCTGGCACGTTAACGGCGGAGCAGGCGCGTTCGGTACTCAAGGCGTTGCAGCCCGGCGGAGACGCCCTAGCTATTGATGAAAATATCGCTCATCTGCTGCATCGATTTAACATCCCCACCGGTCGCGATGTGGATGAACTGCGCGAGAAGCTGGCGATCCTCAATGCGCAGTTGAATGATCTGGCGGCTGATCCTCCCCCATCAACCGCAGACGAAGATACAACCACCTCTACTTCTTCCTGATCTCATCTGAGTGTGATGGACAGAATCCATGAATTTCAACGACGAAAGCCTTTATCCACCTTACGCCCAGCCCAATGGTCAGATCCCTGGCAATAGACGAGGCAAGACAGCGCTGGTGCTGGCGGGAGGGGGCATCACGGGCGCTGTCTATGAGATCGGAGCGCTGCGCGCGGTCAACGATATGCTCGTGGATCGCACCGTCAACGATTTTGACATCTATGTGGGCACCAGCGCCGGCAGTTTGGTGACATCCATGCTTGCCAATGGCATGACGCCTGAAGAGATGATGCAATCCATCGACAACAGCCATCCAGAGATCCGCTCTATCCGCGCCAATGAGATCTTTCAGACCAACCTGACTGAGTTCTTCCATAGCTTCACCCGCCTGCCCGGCGCGCTCCTGCGAGGTGGGCGCAATCTGTTCAGCGGAATTAGGGATCGCACGCTGGCCGATCTCTTCTGGGAATTTGCCGATCTCTTGCCCTCTGGGCTTTACAGCGGCGGCGCTCTGGAACGTTACGTTGAGGAAGTACTCACCCGGCCCGGTTGTGTCAACCGCTTTGATCACCTGCAAAAAGAACTTTACATCATCGCTACGGATCTGGATACGGGCGAGCGAGCCGTCTTCGGCAAAGGCGGCAAGGGGATTGTCCCGATCAGCAAGGCCGTGGCAGCCAGCAGCGCCATCCCCATTGTCTACAAGCCGGTGCGCATCTTTGGCCGTGAATATGTGGATGGCAGTATGCGCGGCACGGCCAGCCTTGATCTTGCCGTCGAAGCCGGCGCAGACCTTGTCGTCTGTATCAATCCGCTGGTGCCGTTGAACACTCAGGATGTTTACCCGAAAGATGAACATATTGGCGATGAGGGCATGCGCACCGTCATCAATCAGGTGGTGCGTATCCTCATGCATTCTGGGCTGCGATATCATATTAAAAGCCTGCGCCGCCAATACCCCGACGTTGATTTTATCCTCATTGAGCCACAGCCCGACGATCAAAAGATGTTCGGCTATAATTTGATGGATTACAGTTCACGCCTGCGCGTTGCCAATCATGGCTTCGAGTCGGTGACAGTACGCATGACCGACCATTATGACTATTTCAGCGAAATCATGGAACGCCACGATATCCAGATCAGTCGCGGTCGTGTTGATGCGGAGCTAGATGAGATCCGATCTGGTCATGGCGATGCTCTCCTCTTTGACGCTGCGCCCTCCTCGATACCCAACCAACCGCCGATTACCCAGGCGATGCTCTCGTTAGAATCAAGTTTAGCCCGCCTGGGGCAACTGTTTGACTCGCGAACATAATGACGCCCTCACCCGTCGAGGATCAGGAAGAGATGGACAACCGAAACTCACGTTTGGGATCGCTGCTCGGCGTTGGCATTCTCATTTTTATCGTAGCGGCGATCTTCTTCACTGTGGATCGTTTCGCGCCGGCGGAGCCGTGGCTGATCCCCACCCCTACCCGCGTCGACGAAACATTGGTCCCCACGCCGACGGCAGGGCAACTGGCCTATAGCCCGCGCCGCGATCATCACTTTGACGCCGCGCCTCAATCCATCCCCGAACCGTATAGCCTGCGCTGGCGGGTGGGCATCGGCATACCGGATCGAGATCCACAGATCTTCCAATGGCCGGAGCATCGGCCTGGCTGGTTCCTCAACTGGATGACCCTTTACTATGCCAGCGAAACGCTGGAGCCGCCCGGCTCTCCAAGTGCGAATCCGCTGGAAGGATTGGGCATGGAATTTACGCCCATGGTGCGGGTGCGCACGGATCGGCTGGTTCCTCCACCGTCCCAACTGCGGGTGCAGGCGGCGCGCTTCCCTGGGCGCACCTGGCTGATCGGCAACGAACCGGATGTACGCTGGCAAGACAATGTAACCCCCGAAACCTACGCCGAACTCTATCACGCTGCCCACACGGCGATTAAATCCGTCGATCCTACGGCGCGGGTGGCGATTGGCGGCATCAGCCAGATCACCCCGTTGCGGCTCGCCTATCTCGACCGTATTTGGGCTACCTATCAGGAGCGGTATGGGGTAGAAATGCCGGTGGATATCTGGAATATGCACGCCTTCGTCCTGCGCGAGGAAGCGGGGAATTGGGGAGTGGGCATTCCGCCCGGCTTTGCTGAAGTGACCCATGGCACGCTTTGGGAGATTGAGCAGCACGATGACCTGGCCTTGGTGGAAGGGCAGGTGCGGCTCATGCGCCAGTGGATGGCCGATCACGGGCAGCGGGATAAGGAGCTCTACGTAACAGAGTATGGGGTGCTAATGCCGCCGGAGTACGGCTTTCCACCGTCGCGGGTGATCAACTTCCTCGTCGGCTCGTATGATCTCTTTTGGGATCTGCGCGACGCCGAGTTGGGATACGCTGCCGACGATGATCGACTTGTACAGCGCTGGGTCTGGTTCAGCACGCGCGATCCGCTCTACCCCACCGGCGATCTCTTCGACCAACAGGGGAATCCGCTGCCCATTGTGCGCGCCATCAATGGCTATCTCCGCGCGCGAACTGATCCTGCCGTGGTGGTAGAGTAGATGTTAGATATTGGGTATTGTATACCGGTGCTGTCAATATGCGATGTTCGAGTCGTCGAGTGAGGCCAGCCCCTCTTTGAGGGCGTAGAGAGCGGCCTGGGTGCGGCTGGCCAGATGCAACTTGCCCAGGATATTGCTAACATGGGTGCGGACGGTGGCCTCGCTGATCACCAATTCATCTGCGATCTCTTGATTGCTGCGGCCCTGCGCCACCAGTTTCAGCACTTCGACCTCGCGATCGGTGAGCGGATCTTCGGTGGGCGGCTTTTGGCTGGGGCGCGACATCTCTTGCAAGAGTTTGCGGGCAATCGTGGGGTGCAGCGAGGATTCACCCCGGTGGACCTGCCGGATGGCCCGGATCAGTTCATCGGGGCTGGAATCTTTGAGCAGATAGCCCAGCGCGCCAGCCTTGATCGCCGGGAAGACTTTATCATCGGTGGCAAAGCTGGTGAGGACAAGGACGCGCGCTTCGGGGCGGCTGGCGGTAATGCGCCGGATCGCTTCGATCCCATCCATGATCGGCATCTCCAGATCCATCAAAATCACATCGGGTTGCAATTGCAACGCCTTGGCGACGGCTTCTTCCCCATTCTTGGCTTCGCCCACTACCTCAATTTCCGGCTCGGTTGCCAACAGCGCCTGCGTACCCCGACGCACCACCACATGGTCATCTGTAATCAGAATGCGAATTGGATTGCTCATGCTGCGCGAACTCCCTTGTGTTAGAAAAAAGTAGGGACAGGTGATAGGTGACTAGGGATTGGGACAGATGGGACGCCTTGTCCCCAGTTACCTATCACCAATCACTGCCTCCTCTAAATTGGCACTTTGACGTGGATCTTCGTGCCAGCGTTGACAGCGCTCTCGATGAGGAGTGTGCCGGTCATCAATTCTACTCGTTCTTCAATACCGCGCAAACCCCATCCGCCACTACGCCGCGCCGTTTCCAGATCGAACCCGATGCCGTTGTCCTCAATGCAAAGTCGCACCACCCGTTCTTCGGGCTGGAGATGGAGCGCTAACTTAACATGGTTGGCCTTAGCATGTTTGAGGGTGTTGTTTAAGACCTCTTGACAGATCCAATAGAGCCCTTCTTCAATATCCGGCGCTAATTTTTCGATCCCCTCTACTGTGATCTCTGTGCCCAGACCCGTCCGCCCTTCGACGGCTTCAAGACGGGCATGGAGCGCCGCCGCCAATCCTTCGGCCTCTAGTACAGAGGGGCGCAATTCAAAGATCAACAGGCGCATCTCGCCCAACGCCTCGTGCGCTGTGTCGCGCAAGTTGCGCAGATGTTCCGCTGCCACCTGGGTATTGCCCGCATCGAGCAGACGGGCGGCGGCTTCGGCATAGAGGGTCGCGCCGTAGAGCGCCTGGGTTACGGAATCGTGGAGATCGCGCGCCAGCCTCTGCCGTTCCTCAAGGACGGCCAACTGTTGCGCCTGTTCGTAGAGGCGCGCATTCTCGATGGCAACCCCGGCCTGATTGGCCAGTGACTGCAACACCGTCACCTCTACATCGTCGAAGGCGTTGATGGTATCTTCCTGTACGTCGAGTACGCCAATGACCTGCCCTTTGGCTTTGATGGGCAGCACCAGTTCTGAGCGCGCTCTGCTGCCTTCTAAGCGGATATAGCTTGGTTCCTGATCGATATCAGGGGCCAGGTAGAGTTCGCCGGTTGCAGCGACCATCCCTGAAATCCCTTCCTTGCCGATCTTGAGGCGACCTGGTGAAAAGCGATGCCCGCTCTCCTGCCAGAGTGTCCCCGCGCCGACTTGATAGACGATATCCTGATCCACCACCAAGCCGATGCCCACATGGTAATAGTTGAAAGTTGATTGGATCAACTGGGTCATCTGCGTTAGCAGATCATCCACATTGAGGATCGACGTAATGTTACGGCCCATTTCACCGATCACGCGGAACTGCTCGGCGCGGCGCTGCTCTGTTTCGTAGAGACGCGCGTTTTCGATGGCGATGCCGATCTGGCGTCCAATCGAGGTAAGCAGTTCCACATCTTGGGGCTTAAAGGTGCGCGGTTGTCGACTTGCTGCGCTCAATACACCCTGTACTTGCTGCTTCGAAAGAAGTGGAATGATCGCCGCCGAGCGATATCCTTCTTGCGTTAGGTTCTCTGGCGGGTTCTCGTAGGTGTCCAAATTGTCGATAATAATTGGGATCGCCGTCTCGGCTACCCGCACCGACAGTATACCCCGGCCTGTGGCCTTACGGAAACGCTCTGACATCCCCCGCTCGTGGATCATCGACAACTCGCCGGTAAGCGGATCGCGCAAATAGATGGCGCCCAGATCGAACTCGATCACATCGATCACACGCTCCAAACTCATCGACAAGACAGTATCCAAATCAAGCGAATGGCTGGTCGCCTGGGCAATCCCGTAAAGCGTAGAAAGTTCGCGGGTGCGGTCATGTACGCGCTGTTCCATATCGGCGTAAGATGCCTGCAACTGGGCTGACATGTGGTTGAACTGGCGCGCCAGTTCGGCGATCTCATCGTCGGTGCGCACACGGATCTGCTGGTCGAAATTCCCTGCAGCTACATTTTGGGCAGCATCGATCAACTCCTGAATCGGCTGGGTAATGCGCCGCACGCCAAAAGCGACGAAAAGCGAAGGCACAACAAAACCCAACACCAACAACAGGGCGAGGAATCGTCGATAGCCCTGACTCGATTGATTCAAGACCTCCCAACTCTCTTCGGCCACCAATCCCCAATTTGTATTCGGCACGGGTGCATAGGCGGCCAGGATATCTTGATCAAGGGCATCGCGTGTCCTTATAGCATCATTCTGGCGGAGCTTCACTTTTTGTACAATGGGAGAAGCGGAAAAATCTGCCCCGATCTGGTTCGCATCCGAGTGGTAGATCACCTGTCCACTGCCATCTACCAAATAGGCCTTGCCGCTCTGGTTCATGCGCAATTTGAGGATATCAGCGTAGAAGCTGCTCACCGTATCCGGCTTGACGTGGAACATCCCAGCCAGCGCGCCGCGAAACTCACGTTGGGCGCCAATGATCGGCACAGCGACGACGAGTACGTTACTTCCATTTGGGCCGTCAGGCACAATGTCCGAGTAGAGCGTGCGCGGTGAGAGCAACATCTGGCGCACATAAGGACGATCCAGCCAGCTATGGCCCATAATATCGGCCCGCTCTGGTTGCGTCGCCACCACCCGGCCAAAGTTATCAAAGATCATCACCCCGCCATCGAACACAATAAGCCGGTTGCGGGCGGCCACCAACGCCTGCTGTAACATCTCAGGATCATTGGTGGCGCGCATTGCATCGGTGCGCGCTTCGCTAGAAAGTCGGTTACCGTACTCGGTGAGTTCCGAGATCAGTTGATCCGCCGAAAGCCGGATCAACTCCCGATCGCGACCTATCACCAGTTCTTCAGTCACCTGACGATAGGCCATATAGGTCACCATGGCTACGGCAAGCAGAATGATCGCCGTGGGCACAAAGGCCCAGGCGATGATCTTCGCCCGCAATCCGCGCAGGTTGAGGGATGGGGCAAAATTCGATGTAAAGGTTGATGGTAGATCCGGTAACTTCAATTTTAATTCAGCCATATGTCGTTATCGCCCTGCAAGGAGCCGTCATGCGTACACGGTCACAAGAGAAGATCATCCTCTCTTGCGAGTACGCACTATCCCCCCATTTCAATTGGGTGTATTCAGAATGGGTTGATGATTCGTAAGGGTAGGGGTGGACGGCAGACGAGCAATGGCATATTTGTGAGCCGTCCACCCAAACCCCTACCCAGACGACCAACTCATTTCGAACACACCCAATTCCATCTGCTCACAGATCTGGATCATCTCATCCACCGGCGCTTCGCCCAGCGTAAAGATGCGAGCCCAGGCAGCAGAGGTCCGTTGCACTACATCGGCCATGTTGACGGCAATTTCTGCGGTCACCGAATATCCTTTCAAGTGACCATCGGCAAAGGCGGCAATGTCCACCTCGGCTGCTTTTTCGGGGAATTCAGCCCGAATAAAGCCAACCCAATCCTCTACCAACGAGGCGCGGGCCGGCTGCAAGAAACTGGTCTGGGCCATGGCGCGCCCGTATTCTTCGCCACAGAGGAACTTCAGCAGTTCCCACGCCGCGTCGGGATGGCGACTGCGCGCATAAATCCCAAAGCCGTCGGTGGAGGCCAGCGTCACCCGTCGTGACGGACCCGCCGGAAAGGGCGCCACGCCAATGCGGAAAGGCGCATTAGTGAGGATATCCTTGAGCGCCCAAGAGCCATCTTCTACCATAGCAATCCGCTCTGATATAAAAGCCTGCCGGGTCTCCATATTCTGAACATCCAAGAAAGAGGCCATGACGCGGTCATCCCACATACGGGTGCGGAGCCACTCCATCGCAGCCAGCGCCGTTGTCTCGTTCATGCGGCAGAGTGTCGGATCCTGTGGATCGATCAGATGCCCGCCCCAGCCATTGACATGGACCTGAATGCGCTCCCAGGCGATGTCCACCATACTGCCCCAGAGATCGGTGCGTCCATCGCTGTCTCGATCCCTGGTCATAAGGATCATGGCGTCCAGATAGTCATCATGGTTCCATGAGCCGGTGGGGTAATCCACATCATAGGCATCAAAGAGATCGCGATTGTAATAGAGCGCCAACCCACCATGATATTTAGGTAGACCAAACTGATGACCATCGCTCAGGAAGAAAGCCTGATATTGGGCGGGTGACCACTCGTTGATGGTGGCCTGTTCAAGATCACTTTCCACATAGGATCTCAGATCGAGCGTGCCGCCCTGTTGCGCCCATATCGGGAAGAAATCACAACACCCCTGGAAGACATCTGGCGCGGTTCCACGCGCCATCTCTTCGAGCATGACCTGGGCTACATTCTCTGGATCTGGCGTATAAAAAACGCGAATATTGGGATGAGTCTCATTGAAATCGGCCAGGACGCTTTGGACCATCGGCGGGAACCAATCGGTGCGCCAATCCTGGTAGACGAGTTGAATGATCTCTGTGGACGGCTGAGGATCGCCCGGTGGAAAGGCCGCAGGAGCAGGCGCACAGGCGCTCAACGCTGCGCCCGCCAATCCGACCCCCGCCAGGTGCAAAAATTCACGCCGTGAAAGGCGACTCGGTCCGCGTGCTGGTTGGGCGGCGATTCCTCTATTTACTCTGCGCTGCTTTGATTCCATTTTCTTCACCTGTCACTCTTACAGATCCCTTAGAAGCCGATCTGTTCTGAATAGAGGGCACGACAATGCGCTCAGATCTAAACCAGTGGGAAAGTCAAAATTATCATTCAAGAGTATGATGGCCCTCACGCTATATAGTCCTGGGCAAAGGAAATTGAGGCGCAGAAGCGGATTGCTCGAAACTCGTCAACTTTTGGTGATAAAGGGCTAAACCGAGGAAAGGGATCATCCAGGAGTACCATAATAGCCACGGTTGGATATTTTGTCATCAACGCGCCCATTATAGACTAGATTTGAGATAGAGTCACTTTCTAAGAAAACAGCATACAACTAAAAAGAGCAGTTGGTCAAACTTTGCTTAAAACCCCGAAAGGAGATCTCAAGGTAAGGCTGAATGAATCAGCCCGATGTGGGGAAGGGATCGAGGATTGGGGATTCGTTCCTCATGCGCGTGGCGCGCCACAAGGAATGATCGTTGTATACACGGATCAAAATGAACACGGATTTCTTATCTGTCTTTCTTCAAATCCGTGTATACAAGGTTGCAGAAAACCTGGCGGGTCTTATCTTCGCGCGCCGTGGCACTGCTTGAATTTGCGTCCACTGCCGCAGGGGCAGGGATCGTTGCGCCCGGCGGCGCTGAATTGGCGCTGGCGGGCAAGCTCTTCGTCAGCAAGGATGCGCATGATGTTGGCGGGCGGGCGCTGGTAGCGTAGCTCGTTAGCCATGATCTTCATAGGCCGGTCAATATGGTTGAAGAAGAGGCGAAAACCGGCACAGAGGGCATTCAGCCCTGGCTCGCCGTCTGGGGTGGTGAGGATGCGATCCTTGGGGCAGCCGCCGTTGCAGACAAAGCGGACCTCACACGCTCGGCAGTATTGGGGCAAGGTGTCACGTTTATCCAGGCCGAACTGGCGCTGTTTCTCCGACGCCACCATTTCAATCAATGGAATTTCGGTGATGTTGCCCAGCCGATAGTTAGGCTCCACAAAGTGATCGCAACTAAAGAGATCGCCGTTGTGTTCCATCGCCAGCGCATTGCCGCAGGTCTCCTCGAAGATGCAGAGACCGGGCCGGTTGCCGGTCCACGCGGCAAGGGCCACGTCAAAGATCTGTACATAGATCCGCCCCACGTCGCGACGCACCCACTCGTCGAAGATCGCTATCAAAAAGCGGCCATATTGCTCCGCCATCACGGAGCGATCCGTGACTGTGTTCCCCTCTTGATAGCCGGTTTCGTTGTCCCGTTCCACAATGGGGATGAACTGCATAAACTGAGTCTTCGCTTCGTCGCGCAGAAAACGATAGACCTCCAGCGGATGCCCGGCGTTGGCAGCATGGACAGTAGTGAGGATGTTGAATTCCACTTTGTGGCGACGGAGCAGATGCAGCCCCTTCATCACCCGCTCGAAGGTGGGCTTGCCGCCCTTGTCCACGCGGTAGGCGTCGTGCAACTCGCGCGGACCGTCCACGCTGAGGCCGATAAGAAAATTGTGTTCATGGAAGAAGCGACACCAATCTTCGTCGAGCAGCGTGCCATTGGTCTGCAACGCATTGTGGATCGTCATCCCCGGCTTGCGGTACTGCTGCTGCAATTCTACGGCGCGTTTGAAAAAGTCTAGCCCCATCAACGTTGGTTCGCCGCCCTGCCAGGCGAAGGTCACCTCGGGCACGCGCTGCGCCTCAATGTATTGCTTCGTGTATGCTTCCAACAGATCGTCCGCCATGCGAAAGCGGCTGCCGGGATACATGAACTCCTTCGAGAGGAAATAACAATACTCACAGTCCAGATTGCAGATCGCCCCGCGCGGCTTCATCATCACATGGAAGGCGGCGGGCGCAAAACTTTCAGATCCTGCGGAAAGAAAGCTCTTTGTTTGGGGTGGAAGGGTGAGATCAATTTGCGTCATCTTTGGGTTTGCCCAAGATTTTATCGACAGAGATCACCAGATCTGGGAATGCAGTTGGAGCGAGCGTATCGCCGCGCCAGAAATGACGGACCTCACGATATCCCTGTGGATGTGCCCCAGAAAAAGCGTCGATCTGTTCTGCTTCCACATCAACGATCCAAACTTCGGGCACACCGAAACGAGCATAGAGCGGTAACTTGCGCTCGCGATCATAGGTTTGCGATGTGTAGGCTACTTCGATCAGTAGATATACATCGGCGGGCGTAGGATGCGCCGAGGCGTAATAATCCTCACGGTAGCGGAGTACAGCCAAATCGGGTTGTGGTTCTGAATAGTCATCCAATTGGATGGGGTTTTGTGGGTGTACGATGGCATCCGGCGCACCGTACACGAAGAAGGAGTTCAACCGGTTGACACAAGCCGCGTGGAGACTGCTGATCGCTGCCATGTCGTACAACACCCCTTCGAGCAGTTCAAGTCGATCTTCGGCGCGGAGAATCCCCACCTCCCCCATCTGATGATACTGATCCACGGTGATCAGACGGCGCTGCGGTTCATTTGGTTGTTCTCGTTCTAAAGCCGAGATGGCCTGTGTCCTCATGGACTGACTCCTCTAGGTAATGCGTAATCCGTAACTTCATTTCGCCTACATCACCAAGTTCGGACGAACACGATGCTGCTCGACGAATTACGAATTACGCATCACGCATTACGTTTCTTACGCCATCGGCACCTGGCGCTTGACCAGTTGCAGCGGCACATTCCACGGGTCGCGCAGGAAGAGCAATTTGTCCCCGGCGGGGGTGGTGGTGATATCGCCGACGAGGGTCGCGCCCGCGGCAACCAATTCATCTCGTTTTTCCTCGATGCTGCCCTCAACGTAGAAGGCGAAGTGCAGGTTGCCGGGGGGCATTGACCGGTAGTCGGGCAGGGGAATCTCCTGGTTGCTGTAGAGTTCAAGCATACTGCCCTGACCGTCACCGATGAAAGTCATGTACGGCGGCGTCTCCCCGGCGCGGATAACCTTCATGCCCAGATGCTCGACCCACCACTGGGCCGCGGCTTTGACATCTTCAACGTTGATAGCGACGTGTTCGAGTTTCATCGTTTGATCCTTGATCTGAGGGTGGATGTGAATGGTCGGAAAAGGAGATTAGATCGTTCACGATTTACGCTCTCGCCGGGTCCGTGACCCGGTGAAAGGCCGGTCACGGACCGGCCCAGAGCGCATGAAATTGTGAATTACTGAGA